>NZ_JBOTRC010000009.1:0-116246 GCF_050936095.1 Rheinheimera sp. WS51 | reverse complement strand
AATAAAAAAAACCACCTTAGGGTGGTTTTTTTATGGGTATTTATTCGCAATAAAATTACATGACTTAAATCTCCCAAAAAAAATAAAAAAAACGCTAAAGTAAATAAGTGCCATGCCGATACTCTGTATAAGCCAAGTTGCAGCTTGGCTAAATTAACGGGATAACCCAATTAAAATTATAGTTTTTAACTTGTATAGCAGGTTAGAAACTAAGGAGTGACTCATGGCTTTATTCGTAAACACTAATACATCTTCATTAAACGCACAGCGTCAGTTAATGAACTCGGGCGGCGCCTTAGATACTGCCTTTAAACGTTTATCATCAGGTATGCGTATTAATAGTGCGGCAGATGATGCAGCAGGCTTACAAATTTCTAACCGCTTAACTAGCCAGATTAATGGTCTAGATCAGGCATCACGTAATGCTAACGATGGTATTTCTTTAGCTCAGGTAGCTGAAGGCGCTTTTGATGAAATGACTAATTCATTACAACGGATGCGTACCTTAGCTGTTCAAGCACAAAATGGTATCAGCAACCCTGATGATATTGCGGCTTTGAACAAAGAATATACCGCTTTAAAAACTGAGATTACTCGTATAGCTGACACAACTGAGTTTGGTGGCCAAAAGCTTTTAAAAGGTAGTTTTTCAGCTAAAGTATTAGTAGGTGCGCAAGCATCTGCAAGTGACTTTATTTCTGTTAACGTATCTAGAGCTACGGGTTGGAGTGCTGCGGCATTAGGTGCAAGTAGCGCCCTTACGCTAGCTACAGCATCTGCTGCTATGACAGAGATTGACGCTGCAATTAAGACAGTAGATGGTAAGCGTGCAGATTTAGGTGCAGTGCAAAACCGTTTCCAGGCAACGATTCGTAACTTGTCTAATGTGTCTGAAAACGTGTCAGGTGCACGCTCACGTATTCGTGATACTGACTTTGCTAAAGAAACGGCTGAATTGACTCGTGCTCAAATTTTACAGCAAACCAGTCAAACAGTATTAGCTCAGGCTAACCAACGTCCACAAGCTGCATTATCTCTTTTAGGATAATACCGCTTTAAAAAGCTAGATAAAGGCCGCGCCTTTATCTAGTCTTTTCAGTTTGAAGTGGGGGGAGTTATGAATAGTGTAAATAGCATATCAATGGCTACTAATCTTAAGCATGATGACAGTTTTAAAACTGATGTAAATGTAGTCGCCCAAAATGATAAGGTAGTGCCGTTAAGTGATGCGGATAATAAAAGCCTTAATGAAACAGCCAAGAAAGAGGTACAGCCCTCAGAGGCTGAAGTTGAGCAAGCTTTATCTATAGTTAATAAGGCTGCAGTCTTTGAACAGCGCTCATTAACATTTACTATGGATGAAGATTCCGGTAGAACAGTAGTAAAAGTGATAGATAAAAATACAGAGCAAATGATTCGGCAAATCCCATCTGAAGAATTATTAAAAGTCTCGCAAGAAATAAAGAAACTGCAAGAAGAGATGGGGCAGTCATTAGGATTACTTATTAACAGTAAAGTATAAGTAGTTAAATGTTCATCAGATAATGAGGTTGCTATGTCAAATATAAATTTTTTAGGTGCCGCATCAGGTTTGCCCTTAAATGAATTAGTGACAAGTTTTGTTGATGCTGAGCGTGAAAGTAAATTTGGTCGCATTAATAAAGCTAAAGCAACTTTAGATGCATCTTTATCTGGTATAGGCAAACTGAAGTCTGCTTTATCTGCTTTTCAAGATGCTGCTAGTAAACTTAGTGGCGATAAATTAAAACAACGCTCAGTCACTATTACCCAACCTATAGAAGGTAAAAAATATATTGAAGCTACAGCTAGTGCAACGGCATCAGCGACAAGTTTTGATATTAAGGTTAATCAATTAGCTCAAGGTAGCCGTTTAGAATCTGCTGATGCGGCTTATAGCAGTGCCGATGATGTAATTGCCACTAGTGATGGTAAGTTAACCTTTACTGCGGGTAGTAAGAGTTTTGATATTGATGTCACTGCGGGTATGACTTTAGAGCAACTAAGGCTAAAAATTAATGATAGCGGCGAGAACTTCGGTGTTAATGCCAATATTATTAATGCCGGTGGTAGTGTTGGCACTAAGTTAGTTTTAAGCTCTAGTGAAACAGGCGATGGCAACGATTTAGTTGTTTCAAATGATAATGCCGAATTAGATGCAATCTCTACTCAGCCAACGGGGGCATCAGCTGGTTTAACAACTGTACAGTCAGCGCAAAATGCCATTGTAGAAATAGATGGTATTTTAGCAACAAGCGCGTCGAATACTTTTACAGATGTTGTTCAAGATATTAGTTTGACAGTATTACAAAAAACACCCGATGGTAACAATGCCAAACTAGACGTAGGCGTTGATAAAGAGACAGTCAAAACGAATATAAAAGCTTTTATAGATAGCTACAATCAGTTAGTTGACCAGGTAGATAGTTTAACAAAAAGTCGTACTTTGGGCGCAGATGGTAAAACAGTCACCGGTAATGGCGGTAGTTTAAAAGGTGACCCTTTACCTCGTTCTATCATGAGCCAGCTACAAGGTATCTTAGGCAATACTATAGACGGTAGCGATGCTGATATGAATTCCTTGTACTCACTTGGAATAACCTTAAATAAAGACGGTAAGTTAGAAATTAGCACATCAACAGAATACAGCGATACTTCAGGACAAATGCGTTTTGATAAAGCGTTAGATGAAAACTTTGATGCTATTGGTAAGATGTTTGGTAATGAATCAGGTTTAATTGCTAGTCTAGATTCTTTTATTCAAGAATTTAATAAATCCGGCGGCATTATCGCAAGTAAAGAGTCGTCGATTAACAAACAAATTGCAAATAACACTAAAGCTTCTGAAGCTGCTAGCCGATATATAGAAAGTTTCGAGAAATCATTACTAAGTCGTTATCAAGCACTGGATAGTTTACTAGCTGAGATGCAACGGACACAAGCAAGCGTAACTTCTGCACTCACTAGCTTGCCTGGGTTTGGAACGAATAAACAATCGTAATGCTATTTCTATTATATTTTTTAGTTCGGAGTAAAGTGCTATGAGTTATGGTATTAAAGCGTATAAAGCTGTAGGTGTAAAAGATGATTTAGCCGTAGCGGATCCACACCGTGTGATCCAACTTTTAATGCAAGGTGCTTTAGAAAATATGGCTAAAGCCAAAGGCTTTATTGAGCGTAAAGATTACAGTGGAAAATCGACTACCTTATCAAAAGCAATGGCCATTATTAACTCATTACAATCATCTATTGATATGAATGTTAGTGGTGAAATATCTAATAACCTACATTCATTATATGGCTTTATGCATGAACATCTTATTGTCGCTAGCCGTGAAATGAGTATTGAAAAAGTGCAAGAAGTTATGGATATTCTTTTAACGATTAAATCAGCTTGGGATCAAATTCCTGTAGCAGACAGAGAAGCCGCTTACAGTATGCGGGCAAAAAATACTCAGGAAGTAGGTGTGGCCTAATGCCTAAACCAGAGGCTGTTTTTGAAAAGTTAGCGCTTTTACAAGCAGAGATTAACAATCAGCTATATTTAGAACCGGCCGATTTAGAGCTTGCGATAATCAAAGTAATTGAATATCGCAAGTTGTTGTTATCCATTAGCTCTGAAACGCAATATGTCAGTCAAGTAAATCAGCAGCTAGAATGGTTAAATACACAAGTGAAGCGAATAAGTAATTTAAAAACCGAAGTGATGGCAGAAATTACCCAATTAAACCGTGCAAGAACAGCAAATGCTAGTTACGATATAAATAAATAGTTTTCATTTGTTAAAGGTGATTATGCTTAATCATTATCAAGACTTAATGCACCCAGATCCAGCTAAACAAAATTCTCTAGATGTTATCTTTCAAAAAAGCTTATCTGAACAGTTTACCGCCAATTTAGCCGCATTTTCTCAGTATTGCCCTAGTATTTTAAATCAATTAGTCGGTTACAAGATTAATCAATATAACTTGTTCTGTACCCAATTAGGCCAAGCAAACCTGCTAGATTTAACCAATGGTCAAGCGCTATATTCAAATAATCCCAAAAATGAAATTAACAATGAAGTTGAAAGCTTTCTACATGATGCTGTCGTTGTAAGTTTAAAAGAAGCGGCCTTTCAAGCAGAAAATACTGCTTGGCCCACTAAAGCTTTAGCAGCATCAAGTACTATATTACTGTTCGGTTTAGGCTTAGGTTACCAAGTGCAACTACTATTAGAACAAAGGCCACCAGCGGTATTGGTTATTTATGAACCAAACCATGACTTTTTTTATAGTTCGATGCAGGTTATTGATTGGGCGAATATTTATCAGCTTGCAGAGCTACATGGCACATTAATTTCAATTCAGCTAGGAAGTGACGGTAACAATGTAAACACTGTTATTGCTGATTTAAGACACTATCAGCCGGACTTAAAAGAAATCTTTATTTATAGACATATCGCTCATCCAGTGATGGATGAAGTTATCCATTTTTTGCTTTCTTCGCTAGCTAGAGAAAATAAAGCCTGCGGTAGAGAGCGACATTTTATAGGTTTTAATGAGCCAGAGCATTTTGTTGCCTCAAGAGTAGGGAATGTACTCGGTAATATTGACTGCTTAACTACAATAGACTCAGAAGCAAAAGGGTTATTTAAAACTAATATAGCTGCTTTTAAGCAGTATTATCCCGAACTCTCTAATATTATTGCTAATTACCAACCAAAGCATTGGTTCTTTGTTCGGCATAAAAAACAGGCTAACCTTTGGCATAAACAACGAAATGTGCTGCTTTATCAAAGTAGTACTTTAGATGCTGAAAAAGTTGTAAACGATTTTATAAAAAAACCTTATCAAGATGATTTATTGTTAGGGCAAAAGGTTGTCGATAAATTTAAACATTATGTCCATTATAAACATATAGCCAAACTACAAAATACGTTCAGTCAAATAGCGTCTAAGTCACAGCGCAATATTAATCAGCTTAGTTCTTTAATTATTTTTGGTATTGGCTGTGGCGAGCATATATCACAGATTAATCATCAAACTGATATTAAACAACTCTATATATTTGAACCCAATGTTGACTATTTGTATGCCAGTTTGTTTTGCTTTAACTGGCAGGCGTTATTTGATGAAGCAGCTGAAAATAATCAACAAATATATTTAAATATAGGTGGTTCAGACGATGATTATTTTGCTGATGTTATGCAACAGTTTTATCGAAATGGCCTTTTTGCTATTGCCGATACCTATATGCTACAAGCCTATGATAGTCCTTTTTTAGCCCAGAGTATTAAACTATTAAAACAACAGTTAAAAGTGGTTTTAGCTATGGGAGATTATTATGATTATGCTCGTTTTGGCATTAGTCATACCTATGATAACTTCCGTGCTGGTCATTATTGGTTAAAAGCTGATAGGGCGTTGTATAGTCAGCATCCAGCAACAGATATTCCAGTATTTATTGTTGGCAATGGACCAAGTCTAGATCATAGTATCGAGTTTCTAAAGCAACACCGAGATAATGCTATTGTTATAAGTTGTGGTACGGCATTAAAAGCGTTGCATGCACTTGGTATAACGCCGGATTTTCATGCCGAAGTAGAACAGAACCGCTCGACCTATAGATGGATCACTCAGGTAAATGATGTATCCTATTTAAAGTCAATAAATGCGATATCAGTCAATGGGCTACATCCTGATACTGCGAATTTATTTGCTGAAGTCTTTCTTGCTTTTAAAGCAGGTGAGGCGGCAGCTTATGTATTTAAGAAATTACTCGATGGTGCTGCGGACATTGCTAATTTAACTTATGCATATCCAACCGTATCAAATTTAGCTGTTAATTTTGCGTTGCATGCTGGGTTTAAACAAGTTTATTTATTTGGTGTCGATCTTGGTTATATTGATGTTGATAACCATCATTCTCAATTCTCTGCTTATTATGATCAGCAAGGAAAGTCAGTATACAACTATCGGCAGGAACATGGCGATGGTATAGAGGTATCAGGTAATTTTCGTCCGACCGTTTTAACAAAAGTTGAGTTTGATGTCTCTAGACAGATAATGGAGCAAACTATTGCTGCATTTAAATCTCAAGTTGAAGTATATAACTGTAGTGATGGTGCGAAAATTAAAGGCGCAATTACCCTGCAACCTGCAAATATTTTAATATCTAATAATTTGCAAGATCGCAAATCAATTTTAGAACAGTTTTTACAAGCCGCTTTTTATCAAAACAATTTATATGAGCAAAGCCAATTATTCTTAAAAAAATATAATGTTGCGCAATTCAAAAGTAGTATCAGGCGCTGGTGTGATTTAATTCAAGATGAAGTAACAGATATTGAAGGAGCAGAAACATTGTTAGAACAACAATGGGCCTTATTTAGAGCTCTTTCTATGGAGCCAGGCAGTTTGTTATTTCCTCTGTTGCATGGTAGTACAACCTACATACTCGGTGTTTTAACTAAACTTATATCGCTTATGGCTGATAATGAAAGTTTTGATTTTGCTCTAGAGCAATATAATTATGTTATGGCTATTTGGATAGAGTATCTTAACAGTGCCGCTGATGATTTATGTAATGAACCTTTAAAGTTAGATATCACCATATAATTAACTTGTAATTTAGATTGAAAGCTTAGCGGTGAATGACAAAACGCATGACACCATTCTTTGTGTTTTTGTAAGTTAAGCCTGCATACTTAGCAACATAAATAGAAGCAAGGTTAGTTGGTAAAATTTCGGCACAAATACTACCTGATAAGTTATGCACTAATTGTGATACCATCATTTTTGCTAAGCCTTTACCTCTGTAGTTAGGAGCTAAAGTCCAAGAAATTGTGTGTTTATCCTTTTGTGTATCAACACGGGTAGTGCCTATTGGCTGTTTTCCAAGCTCTACAATACATAGTTGTCGGTGGGGGTTAAGAAGGCTCTCTTTTAACCAGATTAAATGTTGCTCGTTAGTGATAGGAGTGGAGTTTAAACTGAATTGTCTGGTAAGCGAGTCATTACGCCATTGCAAAAGCTGGTTAGCATCAGCCATGGTGGCCAGTCTAAAATGCAACGATGTGGTCATATATTAAATTAAACTCCAATCTAAAGCTGTTCCCATATTGACATCTTTATTGATAGAACGTCCTAAAAATAGTGAAATATATTTAGGATCTAAACCTAAACCAGGGCGTACAGAACGTAGATTTTCTTTAGTAAATAAATCACCTTTTTTCATATCTTTGGCAATATACAGTGAACGGCGTAGTCTGCGCGACGCGAGCTCCTTCTCAGTACAACCATAATGCACTTTACCTAAGGCATCACTGGCTCTAGATGTTTCCTCTACAAGCATTTTCAATTCATGAGGCTCTAACGAGAACTCTGCATCAACTTCACCACCGTTTCTATCTAAGACAAAGTGCTTTTCAACGACGGTAGCACCTAATGCCACCGCTGCTACTGCAACGCCAACGCCTGGCGTGTGGTCGGATAAGCCAACCTGACAATTAAATAGTTCTGCTAGGTGTGGGATGGTGCGAAGGTTAGCGTCAACCGGCCTTGCAGGATAGTTGCTGGTGCATTTTAATAAAATAAGATCTTTACAGCCGTTATCGCGTAGCACTTGCACCGATTCGGCAAGTTCGGCTTGTGTAGCCATACCGGTTGAAACAATAATAGGTTTTCCTGTTTTGGCAACAGCCGCTAATAAGCCATGATCACTATTTTCAAATGATGCAATTTTATAGCAAGGAACATCTAATTGCTCCAGAAAATCTACTGCAGTGAGGTCAAAAGGGGAGCTAAATGCGATTAAGCCTTTGCTCTTAGCATAATCAAAAATTGGTTTGTGCCACTCCCAAGGTGTCATCGCGGCTTGGTAGAGCTTATAAAGTGAATTGCCTTGCCATAAACTATGTGGATCTTGAATATAAAACTCATTGTCATGAACATCAAGTGTAATAGTATCAGGCGTGTATGTTTGAAGTTTTAATGCGTGAGCACCTGCGGCAGCTGCAGCATCTACCAGTGCCATAGCTTTATCTAATGATTGGCCATGGTTACCAGACATTTCAGCGATGATAAAAGGAGTGTGAGCTTTTCCAATTAGTTTATCGCCTATTCTAATCTCTGACATTATGACTCCTATATACTAAGGCTTTGCTTTGAATAAATTATTTATTGCTTTGATAACGTCTTTGGTACCTGCTGTAATAGGCACTATAGTAGCAGCAGCTTTGCTTATTTCATCTAGCCGTTTTGGCTTCAATAAGTAATAGCGTAACTTTTCTGCAATAAGTTGCTCTGACATATCAGCAGCTTGCCCTAACCAGACACAGGCACCTAGCTGTTGTAGATACGCTGTAGTTGCTTGTTGGTTTTCGGCCACAGTAACAATTAACCCAGGAAGACGACTAATGCATCTTTCCCAATGGCTAGCACCGCCAGCGCCTAGCATAAGTTGTGCTTTTTGCATTAAAGCCGCCATATAGTTGCATTGCACATGTAGCTGCATATTGGGCTGGCTGGCTATTTGTTTTTCTAGTTCAGTACGCCAAGGATTATTGGCACCAATTACGATATCGGCCGTGACTTGCTGAAACTTTAGCGATGCAATAGCACTAATGGCTAAAGCCGTTAAATTATGCTCATCGCTGCCACCAAAACTGACTAAGATATGCTGTGGTATTGGCTGAGATTTTGTTTGATAAAACTCATCTCGTAGCAAGGCATAACTTGGCCCTAACAGTTGAATGCAGTGCGAAGGCACTAAATGATTATAGCGGCTACTAGCATTAGGTATTAAGTTTTGATCAAGTAATAAGTCACAGTCGTGCTGACGATTAGCTAAGTCATCAATGACTAAAACATACTGGCAGTGGCTGCGCAATAGTTGGCAATATTCTAAGCCAAGCTGATAGTGATCCACTATAAGTAGTTGATAATCAGTATTAAGAGCGGCTTGGGTTTTGATAGCGTCACTGCGCTGGGAATCTAAGCTGTTGTCGAGCGGGAACACAGTAAAGCCAAGCTGCTCAATCACCTTAATTAAATTGCCTTCACTTTGTTGGCAAACAAAGTGACATTCAGCACCTTGCTGGCGCAATGCGTGAGCAAGGGTTAAACAGCGCATAATGTGGCCACTACCTATCTGCACAGATGCATCGGCGCGCAGCAAGACTTTCATTTATGCTTTTTCCTGTTGTAGCAATTGATAAAGCAATTCTGCTCGGCGCCAGTCTTCTACAGTATCTATATCTTGGACTAAATGATCAGGTAAAACATGCATACGAGAATTTGCGCCAAAAATGGTTTTAGTGTTATCTAGCCAAGTACTGGCTTTGGCCCAATATAATTGGCCTGCATCATGAAATGCAGGCGCTAAATCTTGTGAACGTTTAGCAATACTTTGCGGATCAAAAGGAGTGATACCCGCATTTTCAGTCATTAATAAGGCGCGTTGAATAGGAAATGAAAACCGAGCAGCAGTAAAAACATAATCGGCTGAGCTTGTTTGTAATTGTTGATATAGCTGACGAAGGGTATCAGCGTTAAGCAAGGGAGTAGTAGCATATAAACAAGCACAATATTGCAAAGGCCAGCCTAAACGTAGCAGTTGCTCAATGGCATCACGGATCACAGCACTGGTGCCGGTGTGATCATCAGCCAGTGAGTTACTGCGCATAAAGGGCACTTCTGCGCCAAAATCTTGGGCGATAGAGGCAATTTCTGCATCATCAGTTGATACAACTACCTTATCAACTATACCACTTTGTAAAGCAGCCTCAATAGGATAGGCCAGCATAGGCTTACCATGGAAAAGCTTTATGTTTTTACGCGGTATACGTTTACTGCCGCCACGAGCTGGAATAATAACAACATTCATTTTAATAGTTCAGTCAGTTTATCCGCAATATATTGTTGCTGCTCACCGCTTAATTCCGGAAATATCGGCAGGCTAATAATGCGTTCATAAAAATCCTCAGCCACAGGAAAATCGGCCCAATCAAAGCCTAGCTGCTGGTAATAAGGCTGAGTATGAATAGGAATGTAATGTACATTCACGCCTATACCAGCAGCTCTTAAACCGTCAAACACAGCTTTACGCTTAGTTTTGTCGTTAAGACGAATAATATATAGATGCCAAGCGCTGATATTGTCATCATCAAGCGCAGGTAAACCAAGTGGTAAATCTGCCAGTAACTGATTGTAATTAGCGGCTAGCAGTTGGCGCTTTTTTATAATAGGTAATAATCGCTGGCTTTGGCTTATGCCAAGTGCGGCTTGCATATCGGTCATGCGATAATTAAAGCCTAATTGTAACTGTTGGTAATACCAAGCACCGTGGCTAGGCTCGGTCATTAAGCTATCATCGCGAGTGATACCATGGCTTCGCAGCATGCGCATTTTGGCTGCTAATTCAGCTTTATTGGTTAAGGCTACGCCACCTTCAGCGGTGGTAATAATTTTCACCGGATGAAAACTAAAGATACTAATATCACTATAACGGCAGTTGCCTACAGCTTCATCTTGATAGCGAGCGCCTACGGCATGGGAGGCATCTTCAATAATACTAAAACCAAATTCGTTGGCTAAATAATAGATCTGCTGCATATCGCAGCTGGCCCCAGCTAAATGTACGGGGATCACGACTTGCGGTAAGGTGTCTGTTAATCGAGCCTGCTCTAGTTTTTCGCGTAGGCTATTTACAGCCATATTGCCGCTATCTGGCTCTACATCTACAAAATCAACATCAGCACCACAATAACGGGCGCAGTTAGCTGAAGCAACAAAGCTAATGGGCGATGTCCATACTCGGCTACCAGGGCCAACGCCTAAGGCGAGACAAGCAATATGTAATGCAGAGGTAGCACTATTTACTGCTATGGCATCTTGGGCACCGGTGAGCTCTATTAACTTTTGCTCAAAAGCCGGTACAGCTGGCCCCTGAGTTAAAAAGTCACTTTGCAGAACGTCTGTTACTGCATCAATATCAGCTTGATTAATATTCTGACGACCATAGGGGATCACAACATAGCTTCCTGATTAAACTGAGCCAGCTGCTCTACCGTTAAAAAGTCTGGGTTTTGGTCTGATACATATTCGAAATTTTCAGCAACCAGCTGTCCTTTCTCTTGTAAAGCATTGCTAGAGAAATCATTGCTACGACTGAAGAACTTAATGGCTGGCGCAATAACATAATGATCAGAGAATTCAAAGGTATGATAAGACATATCACTTGGGCACATCATTTCGTGTAGTTTTTCGCCAGGGCGAATGCCCACTACTTTTATTGGTATTTGTGGCGCTATCGCTTTTGCTAAATCAACCACCCGCATTGAAGGTATTTTGGGCACAAAAATTTCACCACCTAACATGCGTTCGAAGTTTTTTAATACAAAATCGACCCCTTGTTGTAGGCTGATCCAAAATCGAGTCATCTCTACATGGGTAATTGGGATATGCTCACTGCCTTTCGCTTTTAATTGCTGAAAATAGGGAACAACAGAGCCGCGAGAGCCGACCACATTGCCATAGCGCACTACCGAAAATCGGGTTGATCGGCTACCTGCCATATTATTCGCTGCAACAAAGAGTTTATCTGAAGCCAACTTAGTGGCTCCATATAGATTTACCGGATTAGCGGCTTTATCTGTCGACAGTGCTATCACTTTTTCTACATTATTTTCGATAGCGGCATTGATAACGTGTTCGGCACCGTTGATATTGGTTTTAATGCACTCCATTGGATTATATTCAGCTGCGGGAACCTGCTTTAAGGCTGCAGCATGTATAACATAGTCTACGCCATGCATAGCGCGGATAAGTCGCGCTTCATCTCTAACATCACCAATAAAATAACGCATACAGCTTTGATTAAACTGTTGTTGCATTTCATATTGTTTAAGTTCATCACGAGAAAAGATAATAATTTTTTTAGGTTTATATCTAGCGAGCAAAGTCGCCGTATATTTATGGCCAAAAGAGCCGGTTCCGCCAGTAATTAATATGGTTTTTCCGTTGAACATGCAGCGCCCTTAGTAGCTGAAATCAGCCATCGTTATTATATTCATGCGTTATCTTGCAATCACAATTGTTAGCATTAACTATGCCGGAATAAAAAGCAATTTAATACTATGGATTATCAGTATATTGGCAGATAAATGATTAGGGTAGGTTAATAGCTGTTATTTTTTTGACACTGCGTCAAAAAAATAACTTATTTTGTTGCAAGCTTACTGATGCTTAGTACAATGAAATTAAAAGCATAATAAAAAGTGGCGCTATGTTGAATAATCCCGTTGTATATATTGTTGATGATCAGTCAGGGCGTGCTGAGCGTTTAAGTACGGTGTTAAGCTTTATTTCAGAGCCACACCAAAGCTGTGATTTAGAGACGTTAGTGTCTAAATTAAACCGTGAGCCTATTGCCGTTGTTTTACTGGGGGCTATTCCTGAGCAACAGCATGCCGATATTATTCAGCGTTATCCCACTGTCGCTTTTTTATTGCTAGGTGAGCAATTAAAGGCACATTTGCAATACCCTAATGTTGTTGGTTTATTAACTGAGCCCTTTGCTTATGCAAGCCTGACCCAATTATTGCGTGATTGTCAGCAATATCATCGTTTAATGCCAAAACAGCGTCAGCAAGATGCTAAAGTTCAATTTGATGGCATGGTGGGTAATTCTGAGCCCATGCAACAAGTACGTTTTTTAATTCAACAAGTGGCAGCAACTGATGCCAATGTTTTGGTATTAGGCGATTCAGGTACAGGTAAAGAAGTGGTTGCCCGGAACATCCATTTGTTGTCACACCGCAATACGGGACCTTTTGTGCCTATTAACTGTGGTGCTATTCCTGCTGAGCTATTAGAAAGTGAATTGTTTGGCCATGAAAAGGGCGCCTTTACTGGCGCTATTTCAACTAGAAAAGGCCGTTTTGAGCTAGCCCAAGGCGGAACCTTGTTTTTAGATGAAATTGGCGATATGCCTCAGCCAATGCAGGTAAAGCTGCTGCGGGTATTACAAGAGCGTACCTATGAGCGAGTGGGGGGAACTCAAGAAATTAAAGCCGATGTGCGTATTGTGGCAGCCACGCACCGCAATTTAGAGCAAATGATTGTAGATGGCAGTTTTCGGGAAGACTTATATTACCGTTTAAATGTGTTTCCAATTGAAACGCCGTCGTTACAACAAAGAGCTGAAGATTTAGGCTTACTTATTCAGGCTTTATTACAGCGTATTGCGCAGCAAAATAACGCAAATGTGAAGTTTACTGATAAAGCGATTGAAAGCTTAAAACTGCACCCATGGCCGGGTAATGTGCGTGAACTCGCTAATTTACTGGAGCGTATGGTGATTATGTATCCAGATCAGGTAGTTGATGTTGCTGAGTTACCTGTTAAATATCGGCATTTAGATGTTGAAAGTTATCAGCCTGAATACCCAGAAAGCCTGCAAGAGCGAGACTTACTAAACGAGTTATTTCAAACAGATGATGATACGGAAGAGCCAGATAGAGATACTGCAGAAGCAGAGTCATTATCTGCTTTTGCCAGTATGCAGCATTTACCAGAGGATGGTTTTGATCTAAAAGAGCATTTGGCCGAGTTAGAAATTCATTTTATTTCATTAGCCTTACAACGGCATGAATACGTTGTTGCACGGGCCGCTGAGATATTAGGCTTGCGCCGTACAACCTTAGTTGAAAAAATGCGTAAATATAATTTAAACAAAGAAGACTAAGAACAACAGTCAGTATATTGACACTGAAATAAGACTATAAAGTTATTTCTTATCAGTGGGTTATGTTTGGCCTGAACATTGCATTATCTATAGCACCTTAATATTTACTGTGCTAAAGGTAACGATAATTATGGCTAATACTGCTGCTGTTTCATCCCTTTATTCTGCAACACTAAACTTGTCTTCTGCGAGTTTAGGCTTATTGCCTGGGGGCTTGAATAAAACTGCGGATCCGCAAGCAAGCTTTGATCAGGCAGAAGCATTACTACAGGCCTTACCTGCAGCTGTTATTTTATTAGATCAACGTGGCTATGTTTATCAGGCTAATGCTGCCGCTATCGATTTACTTGGTGAGCCGTTAATTGGCTTGCGCTGGTTAGATGTTATCACTCGCAGTTTTAGCCCTCGCAGTGACGATGGTCTAGAGGTGTCATTAAAAGATGGCCGCAGAGTTAAATTAGCCATTAGCGCTATGGCTGCAACCTCGGATCAAACCCAGCCTGGCCAGCTTATTATGCTAACAGATTTAACTGAAACCCGTGCTTTACAAAGCCGGTTGAGTCATATGCAGCGCTTGTCTAGTTTAGGCAAGATGATGGCCTCTTTAGCACACCAAATTCGCACGCCTTTGTCATCGGCTATGTTATATGCGCAAAACCTCTCTAATCCGCGTATTACTATGCAGATGCAACAACAGTTTCAGCAGAAGCTGCAATCGCGATTACAGGATTTAGAGCAGCAAGTGAACGACATGCTGTTATTTGCCCGCTCTGACACATCACAAGCTGTAGACTCTTTTAGTATCAGCGAGCTAGTTACTGCTATTGAAGACAGTGCTGAGGCGGTATTAACCGAGGCTAATGCAATATTTCACCTCAGAGTAACAGCAGAAAACGCTAAATTAATTGGTAATTTGAATGCGCTCAGTGGCGCTATTTTGAATTTAATCAAAAATAGCTTACAAGCTAAACCTGAACAAGCCGAAATTCATTTAACCATTAGCCAAAGTGTACATAAACCGGAGCATATTATTATTGCAGTTGCTGATAATGGCCCCGGCGTGGCTAAAACTATTGAAGCCCAATTATTTGAACCTTTTGTTACTAATAAATCTTCCGGAACAGGTTTAGGGCTTGCTGTAGTGCAAGCGGTTGCTCACTCACATCATGGTGAAGTGCGTTATAAACCGAGCGAGCTAGGAGGCGCTTGTTTTGAAATGCAACTGCCCGTTCAGCAGGATCTAGGCTTAGGTTTAACTAGACATAAAGCGGAGGCTTAGCATGAAACAGACCATTTTAGTGATTGAAGATGATGCAGGTTTGCGTGAAGCACTACAAGACACCTTAATGTTGGCAAATTATCAAGTGCAAGCTGTAGAAAGTGCAGAAGCAGCCTTGATGTTATTAAAGCAACAGTCATTTCAACTAATTGTTTCAGATGTTCAGCTTGGGGGTGCATCGGGCTTAACCTTACTAAAAACGGTTCGTGAGCATTATCCGCAAGTTCCGGTATTAATGATGACAGCCTATGCCACAGTGCAAGCGGCTGTTGAAGCTATACGCTTAGGGGCTATAGATTATTTAGCGAAACCTTTTTCGCCCGAAGTATTAGTAAATACGGTAAGTCGTTATGTTAGTTCAGAAGATGCTTCTACCATCGAGCCTATTGTTGCAGCAGAAAGTAGTAAGCAGTTACTTACTTTATGTGGCAAAGTGGCACGTACCGATGCCAACGTTATGATTTTAGGGCCTAGTGGCTCAGGTAAAGAGGTGTTAGCTCGCTATATTCACCAGTTGTCGGAGCGTAATCAAGGGCCTTTTGTTGCTATTAACTGCGCTGCTATTCCAGAAAATATGCTGGAATCTACGCTGTTTGGTTATGAAAAAGGTGCCTTTACCGGTGCCATAGCCGCTTGTCCTGGTAAATTTGAGCAGGCACAACACGGCACTATTTTGTTAGATGAAATAACAGAAATGGATTTAAACCTGCAAGCTAAATTATTAAGGGTTTTACAAGAGCGTGAAGTTGAACGGTTGGGCGGGCGTAAAACAATTAAATTAGATGTGCGTGTGTTAGCAACAAGCAACCGTAATTTAAAACAAGCAGTAGCTGAAGGTGTGTTTCGTGAAGATTTATTTTATCGCTTAAATGTGTTTCCTTTAACGTGGCCGGCATTAGCCGAGCGGCCTGAAGATATAGTGCCGCTAGCCGAGTACTTTATTGATAAGTATTGTCGCAATGAAGGGCGGGCTATTGCTAAATTAAGTGCTGAGGCCGCATTGCGGTTACGGCAGTATAGCTGGCCGGGTAATGTACGAGAGTTAGATAATGTTATCCAGCGTGCCCTAATAATTTCTAACCAAGATAATATTCAAGCTGAAGATATTATGCTGGAATGTAGCCAAAGTATTCCAATGCCATCGTTGACACAAAAGACCGGCGAAATAACAAATAGCCATTTAGCTAGCAGCGATACTCATTTAGTGCAGCCATCATTGCCTGCAAGCACATCGGAGCCAGAGATAGACTTTAAAACCAGTGTGCATGATCAAGAACACCGTATTATTTTGGCAACCATGAAAGCCTGCGCAAATAAACGTAAAGAGGTCGCCGAAAAGCTGGGTATTAGCGATCGTACCTTGCGTTATAAATTAGCTCGTATGCGTGAATATGGTATTGATATTCCGGTGTAAATAAGTCGGTTATGTTTAATTACAACGGGCAGCTAAGACGCTGTCCGCTTTCTTTCCCTATCTAGAAACCAAGTTCAAGATCAATTAAGCCTAGAATAGGTTTGCTTTATTCTGGCTTTATCTACTGGATAGCTGCATTTAATTTAAACTTTTCTAATTATTTCAATGCATTAAAGTTGGCATATTTAATGCTTATATAACTATATTAGTTAAGCAGCAATTTTTTGACAGGTGACGCGATGAATATCAAAGGCCAAAATTTATATGCCGAAATGCAGTCTATGGCAGTGCAAGCTCGCGCAGTTGGCACCGAGCTTAAAGTAAAAAATACTGCTGAAGTTAACCCAAGCCAAACTGATTTTAGCCAAATGCTGACCCAAGCTTTAGGCAACGTTAATGATTTAGCACAAGAAACAGGCAAGTTACGAGGCGCACTTGAAATGGGCGACCCTAACGTATCTTTAGCTCAAGTGATGATTGCTAGCCAAAAGTCGTCATTAGCATTTGAGGCAACAGTGCAAGTTCGTAATAAACTGGTAGAATCGTACAAAGAAATTATGTCGATGCCGGTATAGGTCAGGAGTAAATAGACGTGGCTGATAATCAATCAACCGAACTGGCATTAAGCGGTAATGACTACGCCAGTGATGAGCAACAAGAACAAAAAACTAGCTTACTTGGCTCTTTAGCGGGTACTGATTTAATCCGTCAGATTACCATGGTTATTGCGTTAACTATCTGCTTAGCCATTGCCATTTTAATTGTGTTATGGGCCAGGCAGCCCGAGTTGCGTCCTCTTGGCACCTATGCTACCGAAGAACTTATTCAAACACTTGATCATTTAGACTCGCAAAATATCAGTTATGAGTTGCAAGGCAATGTTATTTTAGTGCCTGAAGATCAATTTCAAAAAGTTAAATTATCTATGTCTCGTGCCGGCTTAACTAAAGAGTCTTCAACGGGGACTGAATTTTTATTAAAAGACAGTGGCTTTGGCGTAAGTCAGCGCTTAGAAACCGAGCGTTTAAAGCATAGCCGTGAGCAACAACTGGCTCGTACTATTGAAGAGCTGCAAAGTGTATCGCGTGCTCGGGTGTTATTAGCTATTCCGAAAGAAAACGTTTTTGCTAGAAAGCAAAAAATGCCTTCAGCTACCGTGCTTGTTACTGCTAGAGGCGGTACTGTTATACGCGATAGTGAAGTTGATGCCATTGTGGATATTGTGGCCTCAGCGGTACAAGGATTAGAGCCAACACGAGTTACCGTAACAGACCAAAGTGGCCGTTTATTAAACAGTGGCTCGCAAGATGCTTCAGCGGCAAGAACGCGCAGAGAATATGAATTACAGCGTACTCGTGAAGAGGAATATAGACAGAAAGTTGACTCTATTCTAATGCCTGTTCTGGGGTATGGTAATTACACCGCAGAAGTTGATTTACATATGGACTTTACCGCCACAGAGCAAACTCAAAAACGCTATAACCCAGATTTACCCGCTGTACGTAGTGAAATGACGGTTGAAGAAAATAATGTAGGTAGTGTCAGCGGTGGTATTCCTGGTGCCTTATCTAATCAGCCGCCGCTGGATTCTACTATCCCTGAACAAGCTACAAGTAGTAGCAAACAACAAATTATTCCAGGTCGCAGCCATAAAGAAGCTACGCGTAATTATGAATTAGATACCACTATTAGTCATACAACTCAGCAAAGTGGTGTGATTCGCCGGTTAAGTGTTTCAGTTGCTGTTGACTATAAAATAGGAGCAGATGGTGTAACACCTGAGCCGCGCAGCCAAGCCGACTTAATGAATATTCGCCGTTTACTGCAAGGTGGTATTGGTTTTGATGTTCAGCGTGGAGATATAGTTGAAGTTATTTCTGTACCTTTCATCAAAGATGACATTTTAGATATTGAGCAGCCAAGTTTTTATACTCAAGAGTGGTTTACTCGCTTAGTGAGACTGATTATTGGCGGAATTATTGTTATCGTACTTTTACTCTTTATCGTGCGTCCTATGTTGAAGAAACTGATCTACCCAGATGACACTAAAGAAGCTTATGATGAAAAGTCGATGAGCAAAGGCTTAGACTTGGGTGATGACACTGTCGACATGCTAAACTCATCATTTGATGATAACGCTGTAGGCTTCGCTGCCGATGGCACCTTAATGTTACCAGACTTACATGGTGATGATGATCTATTACGCGCAGTTCGAGCCTTAGTTGCTAACGAACCTGAACTGTCTTCTTTAGTAGTGAAAAATTGGTTGGCTGAAGATGAATAGTATAGAAGAAACAAAACCTAGCTTTGATGTCGCTAAACTTGATGGCGTTGAAAAAGCAGCAATATTACTTCTGAGTTTATCAGAAGAAGACGCAGCGCAAATTTTAAAGCATCTAGAGCCAAAGCAAGTGCAGAAAGTGGGCTTGGCTATGGCGCAAATGGTCGATTTAAATCAAGCCAAGATTACCGCTGTGCATAGTTTGTTTATAGAGCAAATTCAAAACTTTAGTACCATAGGTTTCCAAAGTGAAGAGTTTATTAAGCGAGCACTAACGGCTGCCTTAGGTGAAGAAAAAGCAGCTAATTTAATTGACCAAATTGTATTAGGCGGCGGAGCTAAAGGCTTAGATTCATTAAAGTGGATGGACTCGAAGCAGGTGGCTAGCATTATTCGCAATGAACACCCGCAAATTCAAACTATTGTTTTATCCTATTTAGAGCCTGAACAATCGGCTGAAATTTTATCGCAATTCCCAGAAAAAGTGCGATTAGATCTTACAATGCGTATTGCTAACTTAGAAGAAGTACAGCCAGCAGCATTACAAGAGCTAAATGAAATAATGGAAAAACAGTTTGCTGGCCAAGCGGGAACTCAAACTGCAAAAATGGGTGGTTTAAAAGCGGCTGCGGATATCTTGAATTATATGGATACCAATGTTGAAGGCATGCTAATGGATGCTATTCGCGAGAATGACGAAGAAATGGCGCAACAAATTCAAGACTTAATGTTTGTGTTTGAAAACCTGGTTGATGTTGATGATCGTGGTATTCAAACGCTATTACGTGAAGTTCAGCAAGATGTATTAATGAAGGCATTAAAAGGCACCGATGAGAACTTAAAAGAGAAGATCTTAAAGAATATGTCGAAGCGGGCTGCTGAATTACTGCAAGATGATTTAGAAGCTATGGCTCCAGTACGAGTAAGTGATGTTGAAGCGGCGCAAAAAGAAATTCTGTCTACGGCTCGTCGCTTATCTGACGCTGGTGAGATTATGCTTGGCGGTGGTGGTGGTGATGACTTCTTATAATGACGGTAGAGCATAACACCTAGCGAATGCTAGATAATGTCGGTATTAGGTTGTAAAAGGTGAGTCTGGCATGAGTGATAAGAAAAATTTTAATTATGGTCGGCCATTTTCGCCTGACGACGAAACTGAACAACAGTTAAAACAATGGCCAACGCCAGATTTAACCGCTGAAACAAGCCAGCGCACTAATGCCTTTAATATTGCTAATGTTTCGCGTAAGTCTGAGCATAATAATGCCCATAATACCGATCCTGAAGAGCTTAGCATTAAGCCTTTAACGGCAAATGATATTGAAGAAATTAGACAAGCGGCTTATGACGAAGGTTTTGCTGAGGGCAAAGATGACGGTTTTAGTAAAGGCTATGCTGAAGGGCGTGAACAAGGTCAACAAGATGGTTTAGCTCAAGGCCAAGCTGAAGGCAAAAAATTAGGCTTAGCCGATGCTGAACAAGAGTTAACCCAGCAACGCAAACAACTCACTGCATTATTACAACAATTGCAACAGCCTTTGTTAGCCGTAAATGAACAAGTAAAGCAACAATTGGTAGCGCTAAGCTTAGCCATGGCAAAAGCGGTTATTGCGGTAGAGGTTCAAACTAATCCAAAAGTTATCTTACAAGCTATTACCGATGCCGTTTCGGCCTTACCATTACAGAGTAAAAATGTAGCTATTACCCTTAACCCTCATGATATAGCAATAATTGAACAGTTTTACTCTACAGCAGATATTGCAGCAAATGGCTGGCATTTAATTGCATCAGATCAGGTAGCTCAAGGCGGTTGCTTAGTAAAAAGCACTTTATCAAGTGTCGATAGAAGTATAGAGCAACGTGTACAAACCAGCTTAGCCCATTTTATTGAATTACAGCAATTAGCGAAAGAACAAGACACAAAGGCTAGAGCAAATGAACTTGCAGCTAATCCGGCTTCTGATAATGTTGAAGCGTCGCCAAATACTCCAGCCCCTAGTGCAGAGCAAGGTATAGCCGATAGTACGGCTGATGCGGTAACAGCTTCTGAGCCTAGTGAACTAGAAAAAGCGCCTGATCAAGCTTATACAGAGGCTGAACAGTCGCATCAAGATGCTGATTTTTCAAGCCAACAGCCAATAGATAAAGAGTAACTATGTCTAGCAGCGATCTTCTAAGTGAATTCTTACAACAACAGCAAGAATATATTCAATCTGCGCGGCCAGCTGCGGCTGGGCATTTAGTACGAGTTGTTGGGTTAACACTAGAAGCGACCGGTTGTAGTGCGGCAATTGGCCAGCCATGTATGGTTGAAGCCGCCCAAGGCGAGATAATGGCCGAGGTAGTCGGCTTTGCTAATGAACGTATCTTTTTAATGCCCAAAGACGATATAGCGGGCGTTGTGCCTGGTGCTAAAGTGACGCCTTTACTGAACTATAAAGGCGTTCCTCTTAGCTTAAACTTATTAGGGCGAGTTATCGATGGTGTAGGAGCCCCATTAGATGGCAAAGGGCCTATTGCATCAACAGAATATGCTACAGCCAAAGGTAAACCAATTAACCCTTTGAATCGACGCCCTATTAAGCTGCCGCTAGATGTTGGCGTGCGTGCAATTAATAGTATTATTACCGTAGGGAAAGGTCAGCGTATGGGCTTATTTGCTGGCTCGGGTGTGGGTAAAAGTGTGCTTCTGGGTATGATGACACGTGGTACTGCGGCAGATGTTATCGTAGTTGGCTTAGTAGGCGAGCGGGGCCGAGAAGTAAAAGAGTTTATTGATGAAATTCTTGGTGAAGAAGGTAAAGCTCGCTCTGTTGTTATTGCTGCTCCTGCAGATGTATCGCCTTTAATGCGCTTAAAAGGCTGTGAAACGGCGGTTCAGGTTGCGGAATATTTTCGTGATCAAGGCATGGATGTGTTGTTATTAATTGATTCAATCACTCGCTATGCTCAGGCGCAGCGTGAAATTGCATTAGCGGTAGGTGAGCCGCCAGCAACAAAAGGCTATCCCCCTTCTGTTTTTGCCAAGTTACCGGCTTTAGTTGAACGAGCAGGTAATGGCTCGGGTAGTCAAGGCTCGATAACGGCATTTTATACGGTACTATCTGAAGGTGATGATCTACAAGATCCTATCGCCGATGCATCGCGGGCTATTTTAGATGGCCATATAGTGCTATCTCGTCACCTGGCCGACTCAGGCCATTTTCCTGCAGTAGATATTGAAAAGTCTATTAGCCGGGTAATGCCAGCGGTAACCAGCATGGAGCATCAGAACCAAGCTCGTGCTATTAAACAACTTTATGCCAGTTATCAACAAAGCAAAGATTTAATCTCTATAGGCGCTTATGTCCGAGGCAGTGATCCTCAGCTAGACAAAGCCATTGCCATGATGCCGAATATTAAGCAATTTTTGCAACAAGGGATGACAGAAGTTATTGCTTATGACGAAAGTTTACAGCAGCTTAATCAGCTAGCGCCGTTACCTCAGGGGCATAAACAATGATAAATCATCGTTTTGCTATGCTAATTAAAGTGCAACAACAGCGTGAGGAAAAGCTGCAAGCGCAGTTTATTAATGCCCAGCAGTTTTACCAGCAAGCCGAGCAAAAATATCAGGGGTTAGCTGATTATAGAACTGAATATATTCAACAAAGTCAGCAACAAGGTAGCTCTGGCTTACAAAGTCGCCAATATAATCAGTTTGTTAACTTTATAGGCAAGCTAGATCAAGCCTTAATGCAACAAGCTAAAGCCGTGCAGCAAGCCAGACAAGTGGCTGAACAGCGCAAACAGGCATGGTTAGCTATGCAAAAAAAACGTAAAGCACTTGAGTATTTAGTAGAGCGCGAACAAACCGCGGCTTTACATGCACAAATGAAGCAAGAGCAGAAAAACGCTGATGAGTATGCAGGGCAAATTTTTATGCGCCGTTTAGCTGCAGAAAAAGCAGAAGAATTATAAAAGCCTAATAAATAACAAACTGGCCTGAAATTTGTATGTATTTATTCTACATGCTGCTAATTAGCTTTTTAAAGTGATTAGCACAACATAAATATATTTTATTGGTGCCTTTGGTTATGCCTGATAAAGCCATTGTTAAACTGTTTGCTTTGATGTGCTTTGTTTATGTTAGCTTTTTAATGAGCTAGTTAGGCGTTAAGTGTCGTATCAAATGCGCTAAGTAGCAGGAGATGAGTATGTCTGGTCAGCCAGTTTCAACGGTTTTAAGTAGTATAGGCAGTGTAGATAGTTCGCTGCGTACAGGATTAGCGCAAGCTGAAACTAGCACGTCAGATGCTTTTGGTGCTAGTTTAGACCACGCTTTAACCCAAGAGCATAGTCAAAACTCAGGCCAGCAATTGCGGCAACTTCCTGCCGGTGTCGGCAATTTGTCTGAAATCAGTTTAGCACTGGCAAAAAATGATCCTGCTGTTAGCCTAGTTACAGTAGAAAACACTGGCAATGGCTTATTAGCTAATAATTTATTACAACAAATTGCTTTTACTAAAAAAAGTACTGAAGCTGAATTAACGGCTGAAACAAGCGACATAAAATTGACTGATACTAAGGCGCCAATTACCACAGGTCCTGTGCTAGTAACTGATGATCCTGATGCAGAACCTAAGTTAACTTTACCAGATGCTACAGAACAACTGCCATCGAAAACGGTAAAACCACCCGTGGTGGAAGGAAATCCGGTTCGCATTACTGATGAAACCAAACCTGAATTAGTGCTACCAAATGGCCCTGATAAAAAACAAGACAAAACAACTAGACCGCCAGTGATGGAAGGCAGTCCGGTTCGCATTACTGATGAAACTAAACCTGAATTAGTGCTACCAGATGGCCCTGATAAAAAACAAGACAAAACAACTAGACCGCCAGTGATGGAAGGCAGTCCGGTTCGCATTACTGATGAAACTAAACCTGAATTAGTGCTACCAGATGGCCCTGATAAAAAGCAAGATAAAACAACCAGACCGCCAGTGATGGAAGGAAACCCGGTTGGCAATACGGATAAAACTAAACCTGAATTAGAGCTACCAGAAGCCCCTGATAAAAAGCAAGATAAAACAACCAGACCGCCAGTGATGGAAGGAAACCCGGTTGGCACTACTGATGAAACATCGCCTAAATTAGATTTACTTAATCAGCCAAGCCATGGCCTTATTAGATCCGGTACCCAACCTATCCAGCGCGATGGGCCTATAACTATTGATATTGGTGGTAGGCCTGATCCTGAAATAGGTATTCCGGTAAAACCGATATTTAGTCAAGGCAATATTAGTTTAGCCACAGCTGCTAATAAAGAGCAGACTAAAGTAGATGATAAAACGCCAGCTAAGTCTAAAGCATCTTTAGCAGATAAAGTTGATACAGATAAAATGACTTCATCGGCAAAACAATCAGAGGTTAGTGCGCAGTTAGCCGAGAAATTGACAGCGTCGTCTACGGGCGCCTCCCGTCAAGAAAGTAGCTTTGCAGCAACTTTAGCAAGTAGTGTCACAAATACACAAGCAAGCGCGGTGGAATCACGTTTAGCTACAGCCGCAAATAATGCTAGCCAGGTGGCTTCTCATACTGAACAGTTAAAGCAAAGCATTAACCTAATGAAGCAAGATGCTGCAGGGCATATGCGTCAGCAAGTAAGTATGATGCTAAGCCAGCAGATCCAAAAAGCAGAAATTAGGCTTGATCCCGCAGGGCTAGGCATGATGCAAATCAAAATTGATATGCAACAAGAACAAGCTACTGTGCAATTTACCGTGCAACAACAGCAAGCTAAAGAGCTAATAGAACAACAATTACCGCGTTTACGTGAAATGCTCCAACAACAGGGTATTCAATTAAGTGAGGGGCAAGTGCAACAGCAGTCACAGCAGCAACAACAGCAAAGACAGTTAGCACAACAAGGCCAGCAGAATCAGAGCTTTGCACAAGGAGAAGATGCAAATGGTGAACAGCTTGGCATGCCAATAAAATTAGTCGTCAAGCATTCAGAAAGATTAGTGGATTATTATGCCTAAGTGGTAAGTTGCTATTTACTGACGATTTATTGGCTATATAAATACAACAAGATAGAAAACTTGGTACAAAGATTTACATTCTCTAGCTTAGGGTCGCATAATAGTGACAAGGAAAATGACAGGTAGTTTTTAATATGGCAGCAGATAAAGATTTAGTGATTACTGAAGGGTCAGGTAAAAAAAAGAAACTGGTTATTGTTGCAGCCGTAGTTGTCGCTCTGTTGCTTGCTGGTGCAGCGTATTTGTTTTTGTTTAGTGATCAAAACAAATCAGACTCAGGTACTGAAGGAACATCAGCAAGCAAAAGTGCCGAATCAGTTAAAGCAATGACAGGCTCAGCACTATATGTACCTTTACCTAGGCCCTTTGTGTTCAATGTGCCAGGTAGCGCCCGCGATAGAATGGTACAAATTAAGGTACAACTCTTAGTCCGCGGTAAAGAAAATGAAGTGTTAGCAATGCGACATATCCCCCTTATTGAGGGCAGTTTATTAGAAACCTTTAGCGCCTCTAATGCTGATGATCTAAGTGCACCTTTAGGACGTGAAGCATTAAAAAATGAAGCTTTAGCTAATTTACAACAAGAATTATTAGAAGTAGTGGGTTCGGTGGTGGTAGATGAAATACTTTTCACCGGTTTTGTTATGCAATAAGAGTGAGCAGCCGTGACCGATTTATTGTCACAAGACGAAATTGATGCGCTTTTGCATGGTGTTGATGACGTTGAAGAAGAAGAAGTAGTCGAAGCTGGCGATAAGTCGCATCGCTCTGCTACTGAATACGATTTCTCATCGCAAGATCGCATTGTGCGCGGACGCATGCCAACCTTAGAAATGGTTAATGAGCGTTTCGCACGGCATATGCGCATTAGCTTATTTAATATGATGCGCCGTACTGCAGAGGTATCAATTAACGGCGTGCAAATGATTAAGTTTGGCGAGTATGTACATACTTTATTTGTGCCTACAAGCTTGAATATGGTTCGGTTTAGACCTTTAAAAGGCACCGGTTTAATTACCATGGAAGCACGATTAGTCTTTATTCTAGTGGATAACTTCTTTGGTGGTGATGGCCGTTACCATGCCAAAATTGAAGGTCGTGAATTTACGCCAACCGAACGACGCATTATCCAAATGCTGTTAAAGCTTATTTTTGAAGATTATAAAGAAGCTTGGGCGCCGGTGATGGACGTGTCTTTTGAATATATAGATTCTGAAGTTAACCCTGCCATGGCTAATATTGTTAGTCCAACTGAAGTGGTTGTTATTAGTTCTTTTCATATTGAGCTAGACGGCGGAGGTGGTGATTTTCATGTTGCTTTACCTTATTCAATGCTTGAGCCTATCAGAGAGCTGTTAGACGCGGGTGTACAAAGTGATAAAGAAGATACAGACATGCGCTGGAGTAAGGCGCTACGTGATGAAATCATGGATGTTAAAGTTGATTTAAGCACTAAAATGCTTGATGTCGATATTAGCTTACGGGAATTAATGGAGTTAAAAGCGGGTGATATTATTCCAATAGAGGTACCTGAGCATATTACCGTGCTGGTGGAAGACTTACCTACTTATCGCGGTAAATTAGGCCGCTCACGGGAAAATGTTGCGGTTAAAATTGTCGAAAAAATTAAACGCCCAGAATCTGTTAAGTCAGAATTGCATGTCTTTACTAAAGGCGGTCGCCGACTTGATAGCGACGCAGATATTAATGAATTAGAAGCTGATCTGGATTTGTCAGATCATGACATAAGGTAATAAAAATGGCTGATGATAAAGATACCATGGACGAATGGGCAGCTGCGATGGCAGAAGCAGAGGGTGGTGCTGAAGCGGTTGATTTAGAAGAGCTTCGTGATGAAAAAGCGGAAATTAGCGCAGATGAAAAACGTAAGCTTGATACTATTTTAGATATCCCTGTTACTATTTCTATGGAAGTAGGGCGGGCAAAAATAAGCATTCGTAATTTGTTACAGCTTAATCAAGGTTCTGTGGTTGAGTTAGATCGCGTTGCCGGTGAACCATTAGATGTATTAGTTAATGGTACTTTAATTGCGCACGGTGAGGTTGTGGTAGTAAACGATAAGTTTGGTATTCGCTTAACCGACGTTATTAGTCAAATTGAACGTATTAAGAAACTACGTTAATGCTGGGCTTTTTAACTAAACTTTTTTGCTCTTTGCTACTTATATTGGCGTTTACCAGCATAAGTAGCTTTGCTGTTGCCCAAGACAGGTTAACTGATACTGCCACGGAGCAGGCTAAAGCAGAGTTAGAAGCAAAGCAAACTAAAGCAACTTCTGTCGTGACTGAACAAGTTAATACAGACGGTATAAATTTAGATGCAACTAAGTTAGATACTACAAACCCTAATACCGAAACAGAGAAACCTGCTTCAGGTCCGATAAAAACAACTGCATTTCAAAGGCCTACAACTGATTTAACAGCGCAAGATAGCCCTCGTCCCAAGTCAGGTTTAAGCCTTGGTAAAATGGCCATTTCTTTGACGATCGTAGTGCTTATTGTCTTAGTGTTAGGTTGGACCTTTAAAAAGTTGACACTTCGGTTACCTGGAAGTCGGCATATTAAAATTATTTCTACTACTTCTTTGGGCCCGAAGGAAAAGATATTAGTTATTGAAATGCAAGGGAAACAACGGGTTTTAGGTGTTACAGCTAACAGTATAAATTTACTGTTTGAACTAGAAAATCCTCTTCCAGAAGAAAAGTTGGCATCAGACTTTCATATGCAGTTACAATCGTTTCTAAAAAAATAGAAAAAATTATGCTACGACTGTTGTTTTTGCTGCTAGTTGCTTTAGTTAGCCCTGAGGTTTTTGCTGATAATAGTGCGTTATCGGCACTTAAAATAACCACCGCAGCCGATGGGAGCCAAGAATATAGTGTAACACTGCAAGTGTTAGCCATAATGACGATGCTGAGCTTTATTCCAGCGCTCGTTATTATGATGACCTGCTTTACTCGCATTATTGTGGTGTTGGCTATTTTGCGCCAAGCAATTGGTTTGCAGCAGTCGCCATCAAACCAAGTCTTAATTGGTATTACGTTATTTTTGACGTTTTTTATTATGGCGCCAGTATTTAAAGATATTAACGACACTGCCATTCAGCCCTATTTAAGCGAGCAAATTACCCCCGTTCAAGCGTTAGAAACAGCCATAGTACCGATTAAAGGTTTTATGCTACACCAAACTCGGACTAAGGATTTGGATACTTTCGCCCAAATAGCCGGTTTAGAACTAGCTGAAAACCCGCAAGATTATCCCATTACGGTTGTTATTCCAGCGTTTATAACCAGTGAGCTAAAAACTGCCTTTCAAATTGGCTTTATGCTGTTTATTCCTTTTTTAATTATTGATCTGGTGGTGGCGAGTGTATTAATGGCCATGGGTATGATGATGTTATCGCCGATGATTATCTCATTGCCATTTAAGTTAATGATGTTTGTCTTAGTCGATGGCTGGATACTCGTTATGGGTACCTTGGCCACAAGTTATGGGGTAGGCACATGAGTCCAGAGGTTTTTGTTGATATATTACGCGATGCTTTATTTTTAGTTATCTTGCTTGTTAGTGCCATTATTTTACCGTCGCTGTTTGTGGGATTATTGGTTGCGGTATTTCAGGCTGCGACTTCGATAAACGAACAAACATTAAGCTTTTTACCGCGCTTAATTGTAACACTGCTGGCATTAACTTATGGTGGTCATTGGTTAACTCAAACCATTACAGAGTTTACCCACGAGTTAATTCTTAGTATTCCTACGGTTGTTGGCTAGCTGAGCCTATTATGGAATTTCCATTAAGCATATTAATGCAGACCATCGCTGATTATTTACTTCCTTTGTGTCGAGTTACGGGAATGTTTTTGATTATGGCGGGTATAGGGGTGCGTAATGTCCCTATGCGCATTAAAACCGGCTTAGTTGTTATGATTACCCTAATTATCATGCCAACCTTACCCCCTGTGGCCAGTGCTGACTTAATGTCTGGGCAGATGATTTTAGAGGTCTTACTGCAATTAATGATTGGTTTTGCTTTAGGCTTTATTTCATTATTATTTATTACCACTTTCGTCGTGGCTGGCCAATTGTTAGCAACTCAAACGGGTTTAGGTTTTGCCTCTATGGTAGATCCAGCCAGTGGTGTTAGTGTACCAGCGATTGGTCAATTTTATTTAATATTGGCCACCTTGCTATTTTGGTTGTTTGATGGCCATTTAATTATGATCCAAATGCTTGTATTTAGCTTTGATACTCTGCCCATTAATGGACAATGGTGGGATGTTAGTAGTTATTGGGTGGTTCTTGAGTTTGGCGGTTGGATGTTTGCTACTGCGTTAGCCATTGCTTTGGCGCCTATAATCTCTATGCTTACGGTTAACTTATCTTTTGGCATTATGACTCGTGCTGCACCTCAGTTGAATATTTTTTCGATAGGTTTCCCAATTACTATGTTATCGGGCTTAGTTATTTTATGGCTGACGTTAGATACATTTTTATTCCACTTCGAAAAGCAATGGCAGCACAGCATAGAATATAGCTGTCGCTTAATTGGCTGTTAAACAAGGCGCATTGACATGGCAGATGATAGTGCAGAAAAAACCGAACAGCCCACCCCCAAGAAGCTGCAAGACGCAGCAGAAAAAGGGCAGATAGCGCGGTCTAAAGATTTAGGCACAGCCTTTGTTTTAATTGGCAGTGCCTGTGCTATTTTAATTTTTGGCCGAATGTTAGCAGAAGCCATTTTAACTATTGGCCGGCGCATGATGCATTTAGATCAAAAAGATATGTTTGAAATAAACTCTATGTTTACGGCTTGGGGCGAAATAGGCAAAGAGTTGATTCCACCGATGGCGGGCATTTTTGCGTTTATCCTTGCTGCGGCCTTTATTGGTAATGTCTTATTAGGAGGCTTTAACTTTAGTATGCAGGCGGCTGCGCCTAAAGCCAGCAAAATGAGTGTATTAAAAGGCTTTAAACGCATGTTTGGTTTGCAAGCTTTGGTTGAGCTATTAAAAAGTTTTTTGAAAGTAATAGTGGTAGTTGGTATTGCTTACTTACTTTTAAAGTTCTTTTTCGACGATATTATGTCGCTTTCTTTGATGAGTGAACCTAACAATATTAAGTCAGCTTTATATTTTTTAGCTTGGATATTTTTAGGGTTATGCTCAAGCGTTTCAGTTATTGCATTAGTTGATGCCCCTTATCAAAAATGGAACCATATCAAACAGCTAAAAATGTCGTTACAAGAGATAAAAGACGAGCATAAAAATAGTGAAGGTAGTCCAGAAATTAAGGCTCGTATACGTCGTACGCAAATGCAAATGTCTATGAAGCGGATGATGCAAGAAGTGCCAAAAGCAGACGTAATCGTAACCAACCCAACGCACTATGCTATTGCATTAAAATATGACCAAGGAAAGTTTAGAGCGCCAGTTGTCGTTGCTAAAGGCGTAGATGAAGTTGCTATGCATATTCGTAAAATAGCCAATGAACATAAAGTGCCAGTATTAGAGTCACCAATGTTAGCGCGCTCTATTTATCACACTACAGAAGTAGACCACCCCATACCAGAACAGTTATTTGCAGCCGTAGCTCAAGTGCTAGCTTATGTCTATCAATTAAAAATGCATAAAAAAGGCAAAGGCACAAGGCCAAAAGCCTTAGCTAAAGATCTGCCAATACCAGAAGATTATCGTTATTAATCTATATTGTCATAAAAATCGACTGTAACCCAAGTATCTGTAAATGTTGGAGCAGTTCTTGCTTGTGTCCTGTATAGCGCCAATTTACTGTCAGGATTATCATGCAGTTAGTCAGTTATCTTAAAGGTTTTGATCGTTCAAAGCTTAACTTCTTAACCGGGTTAGGTACGCCGCTATTTATATTAGCTGCTTTAGCCATGGTGGTTTTACCTTTACCCCCGGTATTATTAGATGTGCTGTTTTCATTTAACATTGCCCTAGCTCTAGTGGTTTTGTTGGTCACGGTATATACCATGCGGCCACTGGATTTTGGCGCTTTTCCTGCAATTTTGTTAGTTGCAACCATTATGCGCTTAGCTCTGAACGTAGCGAGTACTCGGGTGGTGCTACTTGAGGGGCATAATGGTGGCGATGCTGCGGGTAAAGTTATCGAGGCTTTTGGCTCGGTGGTTATTGGCGGTAACTATGCGGTCGGTATTGTTGTTTTCCTAATTCTTATCATTATCAACTTTGTGGTTGTCACCAAAGGTGCTGGCCGCATAGCTGAAGTCTCTGCACGTTTTACCTTAGACGCTATGCCGGGTAAGCAAATGGCCATTGATGCCGATTTAAACTCAGGCTTGATTACCCAAGAGCAAGCTCGCGATCGTCGTGATGAAGTGACTACAGAAGCTGATTTCTACGGTTCAATGGATGGTGCTAGTAAGTTTGTTAAAGGCGATGCGATAGCCGGTATTGTAATTTTAGTGATCAACTTGGTTGGTGGCTTATTTATTGGAATGATCCAGCACGGCTTATCTTTTGCCAATGCCATGGAAGTTTATACCTTATTAACAATAGGTGATGGCTTAGTGGCACAAATTCCATCGCTGTTATTATCTATAGGTACAGCGATTATTGTTACTCGGCAAAATAAATCTCAAGATATGGGGCAGCAAATGACGGCACAGTTGGGCAATACCCAAGTGCTATTTGTAGCTGCAGGCGTATTAACGCTGATGGGCGTTGTGCCAGGGATGCCGCATTTTTCATTTTTATCATTAGCGGGCATTGTTGGTGGTATGGGCTATGTAATGCATAAGCGTGGCAAGCAGGCTAGCGCTGAGCTGGTATCTAGAGATGCTGCTGCAGTAACCGCAGCAGAGCCTACAGTTAATAAAGAAATTGGTTGGGATGACGTACAGGGCGTTGATGTGATTGGCTTAGAAGTTGGCTATCGCTTAATACCTTTAGTTGATAAAAGCCAAGGCGGCGAGTTATTAAGCCGAATTAAAGGCGTACGTAAAAAGCTATCTCAAGAATTAGGCTTCTTAATTCCAGCGGTACATATTCGAGATAATTTAGATTTAGAGCCTAATAGTTATCGCATGACCTTAATGGGCGTAATTAGTGGTGAAAGCGAGCTACGGCATGATAATGAGTTGGCGATTAACCCAGGTCAAGTTTTTGGCACTGTAAAAGGAATAGAAACCAAAGATCCTGCTTTTGGCTTAGATGCTGTATGGATTGCCAAAGAGCAACGTGAGCATGCACAAACTTTAGGCTATACCGTTGTTGATGCAGCTACTGTTGTTGCAACCCACTTAAGTCAAATTTTAACTAACCATGCCGCTAGCTTATTAGGCCATGAAGAAGTGCAAAACTTACTTGATATGCTAGCTAAGCATTCACCTAAGTTAGTTGAAGGCTTAGTGCCTGATACTTTACCGTTAACTGTAGTCGTAAAAGTGCTACAAAACCTATTGCAAGAAGGCGTACCTATTCGCGATATGCGCACTATAGTACAAACCTTAGTTGAGTATGGGGCTAAGAGTCAGGATGTTGACGTACTGACTGCAGCTTGTCGAATCGCCTTGCGTCGTTTAATTGTCCAAGAGGTTGGTGGAAACCGCAGCGAAATTCCGGTTATTACTTTTGCGCCTGAACTTGAACAAATGCTACATCAGTCTATGCAGGCCGCCGGTAATGATGGTGCGGGCATCGAGCCTGGGCTAGCAGACCGTATTCAGCAGTCATTACAAGATGCTTATCAAAGCCAAGAATTAAGCGGAGATAGTGCTGTTTTATTAACGTCAGGAATTTTACGCACAGTTATGGCACGATTTGTGAAGTATACCATACCAGGACTTAGGGTATTGTCTTATCAAGAGATACCCGATGATAAACAAATTCGCATTGTAAGTGTGATTGGCCAGGCTTCTTAGGAGTAACTCATGAAAATAAAACGCTTTGTAGCAAAAGACATGCGTAGTGCTTTAACCGAGGTAAAAGAGTTCCTTGGGCCGGATGCGATTATACTTTCTAATAAAAAAGTGGCTGAAGGAGTAGAGATTGTTGCCGCTATTGATAATGAAGCCAAGCCAGAAAAAATGCAGCCTAAACCGGCACCGCAGCGTGTTGCGTCACGATTCCAGGCGACAGTAGCTGATGATGATGAGGCTGAACCTGCCGCTGATTCATTAAAAGCCTTATTAGCACGCCAAATGCAAAAACAGCAACATGAACAGGGTAATACTGCGGTGCCATCTCAAGCGGCCGCAGTACAGAATCGTCAGACCCAGCCTGAGCGTGCTCCTGCTTTTGACCGTCAAAATACTGGCAATACACAGGCCGTACCAAATTTACAATTATCTGAGCTTAGCAAATTGCAGCAACAGCAAGCTGACTTTATGCAAAAGCAAATGGACTCGATGCGTAATGAAATGCTGTCGATGCGTCAATTATTGCAGCACCAAGTATCAGGACTGATGTGGCAAGATTTAGCTCGTCGAGAGCCTTTACGTGCTTTGGTGATAGAAAATTTGCAACAGCTTGGTTTATCTGAGGCAATGGCCGATCAGCTCGCTTGTTTTATGTCAGAAGATATGAATTCAAATGATGCTTGGGATGCGTCGTTAGAACTACTAGCAGGACAAATTAGTACTACTAATGATGATATTTTACGCCGTGGTGGTGTAGTGGCTTTAGTTGGACCTACAGGCGTAGGGAAAACGACTACAGTTGCTAAGTTAGCTGCTGAGTTCGCGCGTCGACATGGAGCTGATCAAGTCGCATTAATTACCACAGACTGTTATCGCATTGGCGCTTATGAACAATTAGCAACTTTTGGTCGTATTATTGGCTGCCCCGTTAAGTTAGCAAAAGATAGCGAAGAATTAACCTTGTTAATTAATCAGTTACAGCAACGTAAATTAGTTTTAATTGATACTGCTGGGATGAGCCAACGAGATATTCATTTAACTGAGAAACTTGCTACACTAGTGAATAATAGCCATGTCAAAATAAAAAATTATCTGGTATTGTCTGCTACAGCACAGGCTAGAGTTATGCAAGAAAGCGTAACTCATTTTAAGCGTATTCCATTGTCAGGTTGTATTTTTACAAAACTAGACGAATGTTTAAGCTTAGGAGAAGTGATTAACGTGGCTATTCAAAATGCATTAGCAGTAAGTTATCTGACTCATGGCCAGCGTGTACCTGAAGATATTGCTGTTGCAGATGCTAAAGCCTTAGTACAACAAGCTGAAACATTGCGATTAGCACAAAGCAGTACGGTTCATCAATGGCATACAGATGAGATGAGTCGAGTGGAAACAACCTATGCATAATCATGACTATTTAGATGATCAAGCTACTGGCCTTAGAAAAATGAATAAGCAGATGGTAAAAGTTATTTCAATTAGTGGTGGTAAAGGCGGCGTTGGTAAAACCAATGTTTCGCTTAACTTGGCCATGGCGTTATCGCAATTAGGCAAAAGTGTTATGGTGCTTGACGCTGATTTAGGTTTAGCTAACTGTGATGTAATGTTGGGTCTTCGAGTAGACAAAAATTTATCACATGTATTGTCAGGTGAAGTATCTTTAGACGATATAATTATTGACGGGCCTTTTGGTATCAAAATTATACCGGCTTCGTCTGGCTCACAAAGCATGACAGAGCTGGCTCCGGCAGAACATGCTGGACTTATTCGTGCTTTTAGTGAAATGCAAACCAGTGTTGATGTCTTATTAGTTGATACTGCCGCTGGTATTTCAGATATGGTACTTAGTTTTTCCCGCGCATCGCAAGATGTGCTTGTTGTTGTCTGTGATGAGCCATCATCAATCACTGATGCTTACGCATTAATGAAAATACTAAGCCGAGATCATGGTGTTGATAAGTTTAAAATTGTTGCCAATATGGTGCGAAGCATAAAAGAGGGGCAAGAGCTTTTTGCTAAGTTAACACGAGTAACTGACCGCTTTTTAAATGTAAATCTCGAATTAGTTGCAACTATACCCTATGATGAAAATGTCCGCAAAGCGGCACGTAAGCAAAAAGCCTTTATTGAGGCATTTCCAAAAACACCAGCAAGCATGGCAATTAAGAGTTTAGCGTTAAAAGCCGGTAAGTGGCCATTACCTAATATGGCATCAGGGCATTTAGAGTTTTTTTTAGAGCAATTAATTGACTCTCATCCGGAACGAGGCTTAGTGTGAATAGTAAACTAGCAGCTTATGGCGGTGTTGATCGCATGCAGCAATTGATAGATCAGCACACGACTTTAGTTAAGCGTATTGCCTATCATTTGTTAGCGCGATTACCGGCAAGCGTGCTGGTAGATGACTTGATTCAATCTGGTATGATAGGTTTAATTGAAGCAGCAAAGAATTTTGATGGTAGTAAAGGCGCAAGTTTTGAAACCTTTGCAGGTATTCGCATTAGAGGTGCAATGTTAGATGAAATGCGCCGAGGCGATTGGACGCCGCGCTCAGTACATCGTAATGCGCGTTTAATTGCCGATACTGTAGCCGAACTAGAAGCTGCCTATGGCCGTGATGTAAAAGATTATGAAGTGGCGGAAAAACTGAATATATCCTTAGATGAGTATCATCATATACTTAGTGATATTAGCAGTGGTAGAATTATTGGTATTGAAGATCTTGGTGTTTCTGAAGATGTAATCGTAAGCAGTGATGATGCTGGTAGCGATGATTTATTTGATATCCAAGCTAATAATGCATTTCAACAAGACTTAGTGTCTACTATAAGCAATTTACCTGAACGTGAAGCACTAGTATTATCTTTATATTATAATGAAGAGCTAAATTTAAAAGAGATTGGTGCTGTGCTAAACGTAAGCGAATCACGTGTTAGTCAGATACATAGTCAGGCACTTGTTAGATTAAAAGCCAGAATGCAGAATTGGGTCTAACCTTATACTGAGTTAGCTGTAATATCTCGTTGGAGGAGATTTTGGATAAAAACATGAAAATTCTTGTAGTTGATGACTTTTCAACTATGAGACGAATAATAAAAAACCTATTACGTGATCTCGGCTTTACCAATGTTTCGGAAGCTGATGATGGCAGTACCGCCTTACCTATGCTTCAAGGTGCAGACTTTGATTTTGTGGTAACGGATTGGAATATGCCTGGAATGCAAGGTATCGATTTGCTTCGCGCTATACGCGCGGACGAAAAACTAAAGCATATACCTGTATTAATGGTTACAGCAGAAGCTAAAAAAGAGCAAATTATTGCAGCTGCGCAGGCTGGGGTGAATGGCTATATTGTGAAGCCTTTTACTGCTGCAACATTACAAGAAAAATTGGCAAAAGTCTTTGAGCGTTTAGGCTAATCGTCACTGACAGGAGAGTCTTAGTATGACGATGAAAACTGAACCGATAATTACATTAGAACAAGCTCGGCAACTGGTTGAGTTTATGGAGTCAGAGCAAGTTGATGCAGCTAATGAGCTAGTTCAAACACTAGTTGTACCTAGTGCATCTGAACTATTTGAAGAAGTTGGTAAGTTAACTCGGCAGCTACACGACTCTTTAGAGAATTTTCATGTTGATCCTTCTTTAAATAACCTACTTGAAGAAGATATTCCTGACGCTAAAAAACGATTAGCCCATGTAATTGGCATGACGGAACAGGCAGCTAACCGTACTATGGATGCGGTAGAGTCCTGTTTGCCTATAGCTGATAACATTTCTCAACAGCTCAATATTATTCAACCGCAATGGCAGCGTTTAATGCAAAGGCAGCTGCAGTTAGGTGAGTTTAAAAGTTTATGCCACAATTTGGATGGCTTTTTAGTACAAGCTAATAATGATTCTAAAACATTAAATGGTTTATTAACTGATGTATTAATGGCACAAGACTACCAAGATCTTACAGGGCAAATTCTTAGCCGAGTAATTGAGTTGGTTCGTGAGGTTGAAGAAAGTTTGCTCGGGCTGTTAACTGCTTTTAATCATTCAAATACATCAGGCTCAACAGTAAAAAGTAAACCAAAAGCAATAACACGAGATGCCGAAGGTCCTATCTTAGATGCCGCAGAGCGAGAAGACGTGGTAACAGATCAGGGTGATGTTGATGACTTACTGTCAAGTTTAGGCTTTTAATAGAGGTATTCATGCATGAGCTTTGATATGGATGAAGATATTTTACAGGACTTCCTTGTCGAAGCAGGTGAGATTCTTGAATTATTGCAAGAACAATTAGTTGAGTTAGAAAATAACCCTGACGACGCAAATCTATTAAATGCTATATTTCGCGGCTTTCATACCGTTAAAGGTGGCGCTGGTTTTTTAGCATTAACTGAACTAGTTGACGCCTGCCATGGTGCTGAAAATGTTTTTGATATTCTAAGAACAGGCAAGCGACAAGTCACCGCTGAATTAATGGATGTTATTTTACAAGCTTTAGACAGCATTAATGCCATGTTTGTTGCTGTAATACATCGCCAACCATTAACCCCAGCACCCGCTGAGTTACTTCAAGCTTTACACTTTTACAGTGAACCTGCCTCTGAAAACGAAGTTGCTCCTGGTGCTGTTGCAGATGAAGAACTTGTGGCTGATGTTACTGACGCTCAAGACGAGATTGTAGAGCAGACTGCCGAGGAGCAAACAGAAACTCATACTGCTGATGGCCAGGGCATTGATGAAATGACCGAAGATGAGTTTGAGAAAATTTTAGATGAATTACATGGCAAGTCTCCAGGTTTAGCTAATAATGCGGCAGATGCCAGCAGTCAAACTAATGCTAACAATGCTAACAATGCTAACAATGCTAGCAATGACATTACTGATAACGAGTTTGAAGCTATTTTAGATCAGCTTCATGGCAAAGGTACCTTTATTCCTGATGCCATTAAAGAGCAAACCGCTCAGCCTAAAGCGACTGATTCGAGCAGTAGTGATTCAGATGAAATAGATGATGATGAATTTGAGGCTTTACTTGATCAGCTACATGGCAAAGGAAAGGCACCCACAACTGCGTCTGTTAGTTCAGCTAAACAAGAAAAGGCAGAACCACAAAGTATTTCTACTGACTCAGATGAAATAGATGAGGATGAATTTGAAGCTCTACTCGATCAACTTCATGGCAAGGGGAAAGCACCTCAGACGATAGAGAATAAAGTTAACCCAGCGTCTTCTAGCACGGCTAAAGCTAGCAGTGACAGTGATTCAGATGAAATAGATGAAGAGGATTTTGAGGCTTTACTTGATAAATTACACGGTAAAGGAAAAGCGCCTACTTCAAAAGAAAGTTCAGTAGAAACTAAAGTAGCAACAACAGCTGCTGAAGTTAAACCTACAGCAAAAGCGCCTGTGGGCTCAACTGCTAAAGCTACTGATAGCAAAGCTGTTGATAACAAAGCAAGCACAGCTACTACACCCGCTAAAACTTCGCCGGTTGTTAGCCCAGCTCCAGTTGTTGCTGCAACACCAGATAAAGCAGTGGCTATGCAGCAAGTTCAAACTGATACAACGGTTAGGGTTGATACTAAGCGGTTAGATCAGATTATGAATATGGTTGGTGAGTTAGTTCTGGTTAGAAATCGCTTGTTAAGCCTTTCAGGTAGTGCTGAAAATGAAGCGATGAGTAAAGCCATTGCTAATTTAGATGTTGTCACTGCCGATATACAGGGCGCGGTGATGAAAACCCGCATGCAGCCTATTAAAAAGGTATTTGGTCGCTTCCCTAGAGTTGTTCGTGACATGGCTCGGTCTTTGAAAAAAGATATTGAGTTAGTGTTAGAAGGTGAAGAAACCGATTTAGATAAAAACTTAGTGGAGGCTTTAGCTGATCCGCTAGTGCATTTAGTACGTAACTCTGTAGATCACGGCATTGAAATGCCAGACGTTAGACAAAAAGCGGGCAAAAAGCGTGTTGGTACTGTGAGGTTAGCAGCAGAGCAAGCAGGTGATCATATCTTACTAACCATCCAAGATGATGGTGCTGGGATGGATCCTGAAAAGTTAAAAAGTATTGCGATTAAACGTGGTATTTTAGATATTGATGCTGCTGCTAGAATGTCTGATACCGAAGCCTTTAATTTAATATTTGCCCCTGGCTTTTCAACCAAAGAGCAGATTTCTGACATCTCTGGTCGTGGTGTAGGCATGGATGTGGTTAAAACTAAAATTAACCAACTTAATGGCTCTGTACAGATCCAGTCTAAGCTAGGTGAAGGCACACTATTAGAAATTAAAGTGCCATTAACCTTAGCTATTTTACCAACCTTGATGGTGCTTGTTGGTAAACAAACTTTTGCTTTGCCATTAGCGGGTGTGAGCGAGATTTTCCATTTAGATTTAAATAAATCAAATATGGTTGATGGCCAATTAACCATAGTGGTGCGTAATAAAGCCATTCCTTTATTTTATTTAGAGCATTGGTTGGTTAAAGGCTCAGAGAAAAAGCGTCGCCGTGAGCAAGGCCATGTTGTGATAGTACAAATAGGCACCCAACAAGTCGGTTTTGTTGTTGATGCTTTAATAGGTCAAGAAGAAGTGGTTATTAAACCTTTAGATCGGTTACTGCAAGGTACGCCAGGTATGGCCGGTGCGACAATAACATCTGACGGTGGTATTGCTTTGATACTTGATGTCCCAAGCTTATTAAAACATTACGCTAAAAAGTCAAAAATTAAATTAGAGCGTTTTAGTAACGGCCGAGGTGAATAGAGTAATATGGCGATAAGGGTCCTAGTAGTTGATGATTCAAGTTTTTTTCGCCGTCGACTGACTGAGATCTTGGCGAAAGACCCATTAATTGAAGTTATCGATACGGCAATTAATGGGCGAGATGCCATTGATAAAGCAAAGTCATTGCAACCCGATGTTATTACTATGGATGTAGAAATGCCGGTACTTGACGGTATTTCTGCGGTACGAGAAATAATGCAATGGCAACGGATCCCTATTCTCATGTTCTCATCGCTAACCCATGAAGGAGCTAAAGCAACTTTTGATGCCTTAGATGCCGGTGCGGTGGATTTTTTACCGAAAAAATTTGAAGATATTGCACGAGACAAGGAAGAAGCGAGTCAGGTATTACGAGATCGCGTTAAAGCAGTTGCGCGAAAAAGACCTTTAGGCCGCACCACTTTTAACTCACTTGCCCCTAAGAGTGACTCGCTTAGCGCATCATCTATTAACACAACGCCAGTAAGCCGCAGCACAGGCTCTGCAGCTTCAGCCGCTACGACAAAATCTGAACTATTCCAACGACCACAACTCACTCAGCGTGTATCGGCATCCAGCCGGATTAAAAAATTTCAGGCCAGTGGTAAAAAGCATAAACTTATTGCAATAGGAACATCAACCGGTGGGCCAGTTGCTTTGCAGCGTATTCTAACCGCTTTACCTGTAGACTTCCCTTTACCTATAGTGCTTATTCAACATATGCCTGCGGCATTTACGGGCACCTTTTCTCAACGGTTAAATAGCTTAGCTAAAATCACGGTTAAAGAGGCTGAAGATGGTGATGTTTTGCAGCCAGGTGTTGCCTATTTAGCACCAGGTGGCAAGCAAATGCTGATTGAAGGATTGCCTAATCAAGCCCGTTTAAGAATTCGTGAAGATAATTCTGCAAGGATTACCTTTAAACCTAGTGTTGATATTACTTTTGCAACAGCTGCTAGGGTGTTTTCTGGTGACGTTTTGGCTATAGTTTTAACAGGCATGGGAGCCGATGGCCGTGAGGGAGCAAGAATGTTAAAGCAGCAAGGGGCACAAATATGGGCCCAAGATGAATCGAGCAGTGTGGTCTATGGCATGCCTCAGGCGATAGCTCAAGCAGGACTAATGGATGTTGAGGTAAGTTTAAATGATGTGTCAGCTCATCTAATGGTGGAACTAAATCATGGATAAACTAGCGTTTGCCGGATTTGCCGTAGCCATTATTGCTGTAGCGGGCGGTTTTGTAATGGAAGGGGGTAGCCTAACAACTTTATTGCATTTACCTGCTTTTTTTATCGTTGTCGGAGGCACTATTGGGGCTGTGATGCTACAAACACCCTCTGCTCAATTTAAGCAGGGTTTTAAAATGTTGCCCTGGGTGTTTTGGGCTCAGCCTAATAAAGTAGCGCATACGGCACAGCGTATCGTTAACTGGGGCACAGCAGCTAGAGGCAGTGGCTTCTTAGCCTTAGAAGATGATGCACTTTCAGAGCAAGATGAGTTTTTGCATCGAGGTTTAAATATGCTGGTAGATGGCGTAGAGCCAAGCGTATTGCAGGATACGCTTGATGCAGAATTAAGTTTAGAGCATGAGCGTTTAATGCGTGGTGCGAGCATTTTTGATGCTATGGGAGGTTATAGCCCAACAATCGGTATTATTGGCGCAGTGCTAGGCTTGATCCAAGCGTTAGCGCATATTTCAGAGCCTCAACTATTAGGTATGGGCATAGCAACAGCCTTTGTGGCTACAATTTATGGCGTAGGTTTTGCTAATTTTTTCTTTTTACCTATAGGAAAAAAATTAAAAAACTTAGTTGAACAACGCTCACTATATAACGAGCTTATTATCGAAGGTTTAGTGTCTATAGCTCATGGTGAAAATCCGTATAATATTGAGCGTAAGCTGGCCGCTTACCAGTTGGATTAAGCTATGTATCGTCGGCGTAGAAGTTATCAGCATGAGTCTGATCAAAATTTAGATCGCTGGTTAGTTTCTTATGCCGACTTTATGACGTTATTATTTGCTTTGTTTGTTGTGTTATACGCAATGTCTATTATCAAAGAAGAGCAATATAGCGTCTTAGCGCAAAGCCTAACTAGAATGTTTGATAAAGCAACAGATCCTGATACGGGGTTAACAGGACCAGGTTTATTGGTAGAAGCTGGGCCGCAAAGCGAAGTCGATTTATATGGTAGTTCGTTACAGCCTGCTAAAGGGCCAACTTTATTAGCTGATGCCAGTACCTTATCTGAAATTGATAATAAGCATTTAGGCAGCCCTTTGCAGTTTGTTGAGCAGCATTTAGTTAAAGCGTTAGATAACTTAATAGAGCAAGGTTTAACTAAGATAGAGCGTGAAGAAAACTGGCTAACCATAGAGTTAAATAGCGGTTTACTCTTTGCCAGTGGCAGTGCTACGGCAACCGATTCTGCAACAACATTATTATCTGAAATCACTAAGGTGATTAACCCTATTACCAATTATATTCGGGTTCGTGGTTACACCGATAATCAACCGATTAATAATGAATTATTTGCTTCAAATTGGCAGTTATCTGCTAGTCGTGCGGTGTCGGTATTACAAGTGCTTGAAAAATTAGGTACTACACCAGCTAGAATGGCAATTGAAGGCTTTGGTCAATACTATCCTTTTACTAACAATGACAGTGCCCAAGGCCGGGCTGAAAATCGTAAAGTTGTTATTGCTATTTCTCGTTATGGTTATCAAGAGCCTGAGCAGCCTATGATTGAAGCTGCTGAAGATGTAGAGTTACAACAAAAACTAGAACAAATAACCCAAGATGACGGCAGTATTAAAATAATTGCCTTACCAGGTGGGGGAATTCGAATTACAACTCGGCCTTTGCCTGCCCAAGAGTAAGGACAATAATGTGCAAATTTGGACGGTAGCGAATCAGAAAGGCGGTGTGGGTAAAACCACCACTGCGGTCAGTTTGGCGGGCTTACTCGCAGAGCGCGGCTTTAAGGTTTTATTAGTTGATACCGACCCTCATGCTTCTTTAACCTATTATTTTGGCATTGATGCCGAAGAGTTGGAAGTGAGTGTTTACGATATTTTTATTCGTGGTAATGAAGTAACAGCAGAGCAAATTTTACAATCATTGTGTCCAAGTGGTGTTAAAAACTTAGATATTTTACCCTCATCTATGTCGCTTTCTACTTTAGATCGCTCTTTGGGTACACGTGGTGGTATGGGCTTAATGTTGAAAAAAGCCTTACTAAAAATAGAAAAAGAATATGACTACGTGCTTATTGATTGTCCACCTGTAATGGGGGTGTTGATGGTTAATGCTATAGCGGCATGCGATAGATTAGTTATTCCTGTGCAAACGGAGTTTTTGGCGTTAAAAGGGCTAGATAGAATGATAGCCACGATTAAACTCATGTCTACATCGCAGAAGAAAAACTATCCTTACACTATAGTCGCTACTATGTATGATAAAAGAACTAATGCCTCTTTAGAAGCATATAAAGCCTTAAAAAACAGTTATGAAGACAAAGTATGGCCGTCGGTTGTTCCAATAGATACTAAGTTTCGTGATGCTAGCTTAGCGCATACGCCACCGAATGTGCATGCACCCGCTTCGCGAGGTGTATTTGCTTATAATACGTTACTGACTTATTTGTTACAGTTAGCGTCGGAGTAGCGGATGAGTAATTTAAATGCTAGTCATAAGGTTATGCAACACTACTTATCTGCTTTATTAACAGAAGAAGTTGCAAAGCCCGATTTATTAGCACAGCAGCAAAAGCAACAGCTCAATGAATTACTGTCGCAGGTCAGCCAGCCTAAGCCTGTAGCTAAAGCTACAGTAGTGCAAGAACAGCCTGAAGTTAAGGTACCAGTGGCAGAAACTCAGGTTGAGCAGTCTATAACAACTAAAACAGAGCTAAAACCGTCAGCTGAGCCAGTTAGCTCTAAGGTTCATTTAGAAAAAGAATACCGCCAAGGCCGTTTTCAAGCCCTGTTTTTTGAGTTAGCAGGTTTAAAGGTTGCAGTGCCTTTAAAAGAGCTAGGCGGCATTCATAAGCTAAGGCATGTAAATAGCTTGATAGGTAAACCAGAATGGTTTAAAGGTGTTATGCTCTATCGAGAGCAAAAAATAAATATAGTTGACACTGCACGCTGGGTAATGCCTGAAAAATATGATAAAAAAATGCAGCAACAGTTAGATTATCACTATGTCATAATGCTAGCGAACAGTAATTGGGGCATTTGCTGTGAATCATTAGTTAATACCTTTGTCCTTGAACAAGATGATGTACAGTGGCGACAAAGTGAAGGAAAGCGGCCTTGGATGGCAGGGGTAATTAAAGAGCATATGTGCGTGCTAGTCGATGTTGATGCGATGATTGACTTGCTAAACCGTGGGTTAGATATTTCATCGTAAGCAAATATATAAGTATTAAGGAGCGGTGTATGAGTACACTAGAAAAACAATCTAAGTCAAAAGGTGCTAGCGCTGATGAAGTGTTGCAATGGGTAACCTTTAAACTAGAGGAAGAAACCTACGGTATTAATGTTATGCAGGTACAAGAAGTGCTGCGCTATACTGAAATTGCTCCTGTACCCGGTTCGCCAGATTATGTCATTGGCATTATAAATTTGCGGGGCAATGTCGTCACTGTAATTGATACCTGTACTCGTTTTGGTTTAGCGCAAGGTGAAGTGACTGATAATACGCGTATTGTTATTATTGAAGCTGAAAAGCAAGTAATAGGTATTTTAGTTGATAGCGTAGCAGAAGTCGTTTATTTAAAGCAGTCTGAAATAGATACAGCACCCAATGTAGGGACTGATGAAAGTGCTCGCTTTATTCAAGGGGTTTCTAACCGAGACGATGAGTTACTAATTTTAGTTGATTTGAATAAGTTACTTACCGATGAAGAGTGGGAAGAGGTTGGCACTATCTAATGATGCTGCTTTGGCTTGTTATACTCACACAAACGCTATTACTTATTGCTTTAATTCTAAGGCTATATTTTATTCAGCGTAAAAGCCAGCTGCAGCTAGAACAGCTGCAGCAAGAGTTGCTATTGCTAAATGAAAAGCAACAAGAGGCCAACTTATTTGGCCATGAAATTACAGAATTGCGTACTGGTATTATTGGTGTGGGTCATAGAGTTATCAGTATGGAGTCAAACTTATCTGAGCAGCAGCAATTATTGCAGCAGCTTATGGATAAGCAACAGTCATTAGAGTTAGCGGATCCTGAAGCAAAAATTTATAGTAGAGCTATGAAAATGGTAGAGCTAGGGGCTGATATCGATGAAATTATCCGTGAATGTGAATTGCCACGCGCTGAAGCCGAATTGTTAATGAATTTACACCAAACCAAATCAAACTAGCTTACCTTAAGTTTTAATATCAACCCGTTGGTGAATATTATGCCAATTTTCGGGAAACTTGCCTTGTAATACATAGGAAAAAGCAATTAGTTCTGCAATAACAATATAAAGTTGCTGCGGAATTTCTTGGCCTAAACTTAGCTGATTTAACAGCTTACTTAATTCATCATCTTGGTGAATTAACACGCCATGCTCTTTAGCAAGAGCAATAATATCATCAGCTAATTCGCCTTGGCCTTTGGCTGTTACTGTGGGGGCCGCTTTACCTGAGTATTGCAACGCCGTGGCTGTTTTATGCTCAGTGGCTTTATCGCCGGTTGTACTTTCTGGCGTAAATTGTTGATATTTCTTCATCATTTTTTAAACCTTTCTGATAGTTTAAGCACTTTGGCCACTACACTCTTATGGTCACCAGGCTATTGGTTCTGGGCATTAGGCTTTGTGGGATCACCCCTAAAACACATTCTGCCTGATTAACTTCGATACCTTGGGCTTGGCAACGTTCTTTTAATAAGGGTAAAAAACGCTCAGTAACTTTTTGTGCTGCGACTTGCTCAGCATAAAATTGTAACTGTAATTCATCTTGCTGCAAGGTAGCAATGACCAACAATTTACCTAGTTTTTGTAAATCAAACTTCATGGTTAAACGCCACTGCTTTTGCTTGCTACCTGCTTCTTTGTTATTGGCTTCTCGTTGTTCAATGCTAATTTGATTTAAGACACTTTGCTGGCCTTGCTGCATGGGCAGCTGGAATACTAGCTGCTGATTACTATTAGGATCGACCATATTTAATTGGCTTTGTTGAATAACGCTGCTGTGACTGCTTAATTGACGAAGTAAGCCACTAGCTTGTGCTGGCTCTAGCTGACCTATAAGTGATGCTAGCCTTTGATTTGGAGAGGTATTACTCGCAGGCGCGGTGGCTTTTTGTTGTAAGTTACCCAGTAGTAATTGGATGGCTAAGGCTAAGGTACCGGCTCCGGTTTGTGGATTAGGCGTTGCTTGTAAAGGTTGAAATTGTAATAGCGCGCTAAGTTGCTGAGTTAACTGGTTTGTCGTTAATACTTTATTGCCATCAGGTTGGCCCTGGCGAACCAGAGACAAGACTTTACTCATTTCTGGCTCTAAGGCGTTATCAGCTAAAGGGTCAATATGTTGCGGCAATAATGGTAGTAACTGACGCCAGGCTTGTTGCACACTCTGTTGCAAGCTTTGTGCTGACATTACAGTGGTACTTACCGGTGCTGCACTAGCTGAACTTGGCGTGGCAGGCTTAGTGATAAGCTGCACCGCTAAGTTTAGCTTATCGGTAGCGACGCTAGCTGAGTCACTTAGAGGTAAGTTGCTAAGCTGTAATTGCCACTGATTGCCCTTGGGAGTAATTTGCACCTGATAATTGGCATTATTAAATACAGTTGCACCGGCTTGGCTTGGCTGATTGGGCAAGGTTAATAGTGCTAACTTGCCATAGCTTAACTGTTGGTTGTTTACTGTTACAGTAGGTGTTTGCTGATTAACGAGGTTACGCAGCAGTTGCTGAATTTTAATATGCTCTTGCGGATTTAAGTCGACTTTAACAAGCTGCTCTGCAGTCATGGTACTTAGCTGCTGTGAAATAGGTGGGCTCACAGCATTGGCTTGCCCTTGTTGCGTTACAGTTGGCATCAAGTGCAGTTGACTGTTGGCTGGTCTAATAATCAATTGCACTGGCATTTCTTTGCTATAGGTTGCAACTTGGCGTTGAATAGCTGCGCCTATAGCACGGCTAGAAGCCGAACTTAAAATAATGCTAGGTAATTTAGCAATATTCAAAATGATTTTATTGTTATTAATACTAATACTGGCATTGATAACGGCACCTGTTGCTTGATTTGACGCATTAACTAACACATTACTGATTTGCAGAGGGGCGATAGCGTTTGTATTTAGTTGGCTATCTTTTGGGCCTGCTTGATTTAAGAGGCTAGGGCTTAACGCTAAGGCAATTTGCTGGGCTTGCACCGGATTAATTGGCAAGTTAATTGTCGTTGCTGGTGCTTTAATGTTTAAGGTTAATTGACCATTGTTTTGACTGATAAACTCAACTTGAACCGGTAGTTTTTGTGCTTGGCTTTTATTATCAGAGTTGACGGGAGTTAACCCTGTAAAGCTTGTAGGTAAGGGGATCTGTAGCGGCCCTTGTTTAGTGGGCAATTGAACAAAAAAGCCACCATTACTAAGCTGTTGCAGTTGGGCTTGATATATTTGCGCCACTAATAGCTTAAGCGCAGGCTTATCAAGCGTTAAATTACTGGCTTGGCTTGGTATGGGTAAGTTTATTTCATTCATTATTTGCTCTTTTTCTTCCTTAAGTCAGGGCTGTCTCATTCGTATTATGGTCGCATTATGCTAATATGCGCGCAATTTACTTTGTCGTCGATAACTTTAGGTGTGCGCTCACTTGCTATCTTATCCCGTATCTACCGGCCAAATGTTGTTGCAAGCCACTGATCTTAGCTGTATTCGGCAAGACCGAGTGCTATTTGAACAGCTATCTCTTCAGTTGGCAGCTGGCGATTTATTACAGATTGCCGGTAAAAATGGCGCAGGTAAAAGCTCTTTATTGCGTTTATTAGCAAATCTTGCAACACCAACAGATGGTCAAGTGCATTATTTACAACATGCTTTGCCAAAAGCGGCGGCCGACTATGCTGCTAACTTATGTTATATCGGCCACCATAGTGGAATTCATGAGCATTTAACGGCGATTGAGAATATTTCTTTTTGGCGAGCCAGTATGGAGCTTGCTGCGGCAGATGATTATCAGCTTTTAGCTCAGTTAGGCTTAGCTGGTTTAGAAGATATTCCTTGTCGCATGCTCTCTGCTGGGCAACAACGCCGAGTGTCTTTAGCCAGATTATGGTTTACACCCAGCCAAATCTGGATTTTAGATGAGCCTTTTACGGCATTAGATCAAGCTGCCATTGGCTTATTGCAACAACATTTTTTAACGCATTTACAGCGCGGCGGTGGCATAATACTAACCACTCATCAGCCTTTAACGCTGGATTACCCTGCAATACGAAAATTGGAGTTAGCTTACAGATGGTGATGCTAGGCCATTTTATTCGTCGTGAATTGTGTTTATTAGCAAGGCAAAAAGCCGACTGGCTTAACCCAGTGCTGTTTTTTATTATTGTGCTGACTTTATTTCCGTTAGGGGTTGGCCCCGAGCCTAATTTATTACGGCAAATGGCGCCTGGTATTGTCTGGATAGCGGCGTTGTTAAGTGTGTTGCTAGCAGCAGAGCGTTTATTTAAAGACGATTATCGCAATGGTGTGGTTGAGCAATTAGTGGCAGCAAGACAGCCTATAATGAGTTTTGTGTTAGCAAAGTCGTTTACAAACTGGTTAAGCACTGGATTACCCTTAGTGTTGTTATCACCTTTAGTAGCATTATTATTAGGCTTAAACGGTGCGAGTTTAACGGCAATGTTTTTCACCTTAGCCTTAGGCACTCCCTTACTTAGCTTGCTAAGCGTATTAGGCGCAGCACTTACGCTTTCTGCCGAAAAAGGGGGCATTTTATTGGCACTCCTTATTTTACCCTTGTATATTCCGTTGTTAATTTTTGCTAGCGCCGCTATGGAAGCCGCCAGTATGGGGCTATCTTATCAAGGCCAGTTAGCAATAATTTTAGCAATGTTATTATTTAGTTTGGCGTTAGTCCCGTTTGCGGTGGCCAGCGCATTGAAAATAAATGTGAGTTAACATGTTTAAATGGTTACACCCTTATGCAAAACCTGAGACTGTTTATCATTTATGTGGTCGTTGGTTACCTTGGCTAATGCTATTGGCCTTAGCTACTTTGGCTTTAGGTAACATTTGGGGCTTAGCATTTACGCCACCAGATTATCAACAAGGCGATAGCTACCGTATTATTCACCTGCATGTGCCTGCAGCTATTATGTCTATGGGAACTTACTTCTATATGGCTGTAGCGGCTTTTATCGCTTTAGTCTGGCAGGTTAAAATAGCCCAGTGGTCAGTACTAGCAATAGCGCCTATTGGTGCTGTTTATACCGCAATTGCGCTAGTAACTGGGATGGCTTGGGGTAAGCCTATGTGGGGTACTTGGTGGGAGTGGGATGCACGTTTAACCTCTGAGCTTATTTTATTGTTTTTATATTTAGGCGTTATTGCCCTAAGCGGCGCTTTTTCCGATAGAGCTACAGGCAGTAAAGTGGCTTCATTACTAGCGGTAGTCGGTGTGATTAACTTGCCCATAATCCACTATTCGGTACAGTGGTGGAATACCCTACATCAAGGTGCGTCTATTACTAAGTTTGCTAAGCCTTCGATAGACCCAAGCATGTTGTGGCCATTATTAATTAGTATTTTAGGTTTTGCATTTTTTATGTTTGCTATGGTCTGTATGCGCTTACGCACGGCTATTTTACAAAATGAACAACATAGACCTTGGGTTAAGGCGCTGGTGAGGAAGTCATAATGTATTTTCAATCATGGGCAGAATTTTGGGCAATGGGTAATTATGGCTTTTATGTTTGGTTATCTTTTGGCTCTACTTATGCCATGTTGGCCGCTTTAGTGGTTTATAGCCGCTGGCAGCATAAACAGCTTAAACGTGAAATCGCAGCGCAAGCTGCTCGTGAACAACGCATCAAGCAGTACCAGGAGCAACAGAACTAATGCAGCCAAGACGACAGAAACGCTTATTAGCCATTGTGCTTATTGTGGGGTTAGTTACCGCTGCTGTAGGGGCTATGCTATATGCTCTACAGCAAAATATAGATTTGTTTTATACCCCGACGCAATTAATAGAAGGGTTAGGTAAAGATAAAGTGATCCCGCAGCCTGGGCAAAGGTTACGCATTGGCGGTATGGTTGTTGATGGCTCGGTAAAACGCGATCCTAATACACTAAAAGTACAGTTTGATGTAGTTGATACAGGCCCAAGCGTGACCATTATTTATCAAGGTATACTGCCAGACTTATTTCGCGAAGGCCAAGGTATTGTTGCTCAAGGTATTTTACAAGATAGTCGCACCATCATTGCCAGTGAAGTGTTAGCTAAACATGATGAAGAATATATGCCACCAGAAGTAGCAGAAGCGATGAAAGGCATTAAACATGTTCCACCGGTAAATAAGCCAGCCAATGGGAGCTACTAATGATTGTTGAGTCGGGCCAACTGGCTCTTAGCTTTGCCTTTGCCTTATCCATTGTTTTAGCTGTTGTTCCTTTTTACGGCAGTATTAGTGGTAATCAGCAAGCATTACTTAGTGCTAAACCCTTAGCGATAGCTATGTTTATTTTTAGTGCAATCGCAATGGCGGCTTTAGGTTACGCTTTTTATATTAGTGATTTTTCAGTAATTAATGTTGCTAGTAACTCCAGCTCGGTGCTGCCTTGGTATTATCGTTTAGCGGCGAGTTTTGGCTCTCATGAAGGCTCTATGCTGCTTTGGGTGCTAATGCTAACCGGCTGGACAGCATTAGTTGCTATTTTCTCTAAAGGCTTACCTTTATTTTTGCAAGGCCGTATTTTAGCCGTTCTTGGCTTAATAAATGTCGGTTTTATTGCCTTTTCTTTATTAATGTCTAATCCGTTTGAGCGTAGCCTACCGTTTTACCCGGTAGAAGGCCGTGATTTAAATCCTTTATTACAAGATTTTGGCATGATTTTACATCCGCCTATGCTGTATATGGGCTATGTAGGTTTTGCTGTGGCCTTTGCTTTTGCTATTGCCGCTTTAATGGGGGGCAAGTTTGATAGCGTTTGGGCTCGCTGGGTTAGACCTTGGGCGTTAGCAGCTTGGGTGTTTTTAACCTTAGGTATTATGTTAGGCAGTTGGTGGGCTTATAATGAGCTTGGCTGGGGCGGCTGGTGGTTTTGGGATCCGGTGGAAAATGCCTCTTTTATGCCTTGGTTAGCAGGTACGGCTTTAATTCATAGCTTAGCGGTAACTGAAAAACGCGGTACTTTTAAGTCATGGACGGTATTACTGGCCTTATCAGCATTTGCGTTAAGTTTAGTTGGAGCCTTTTTAGTTCGCTCTGGGGTTTTGGTTTCAGTGCATTCTTTTGCTACCGATCCGGGGCGAGGCTTATATTTATTAGTCTTCCTACTGATTGTTGTTGGCGGCTCATTATTACTTTATGGCTTACGAATGAGCGCAGTTCGCAGCCAAGCGCGCTATCAGCTTTTCTCTCGAGAAATGCTGCTATGGAGCAATAACATCTTTTTATTAACGGCCTGTTTAATTGTATTTTTAGGCACCTTATTTCCGTTATTTCACAAAGAATTGGGCTTAGGCTCTATCTCTATAGGTGAGCCTTTCTTTAATCAAATGTTTTATTACCTGACCATTCCCTTTGCCTTGTTGTTAGGCTTGGGGCCTTGGGTGCGTTGGAAACAGCAACAATTTATGTTGTTAATCAAGCCGCTTTCATTAGTTGCGATAGCGGCGGTGATGCTGGCGCTAACGGTTATGGTGACTATGCAAAGCCTGCAAGCTAATTTAGCATTACTTGGCTTATTGTTAGGTGCCTGGGTGGGAGTATCTGCCTTAGCTGAAGTCTTGTTGCGTTTACACAATTTTGGTTCTATTAAGCAAGGTTTAACTAAGCTTAATGCAAGTCATTACGGCATGACCATAGCGCATATTGGTTTTGCTGTGTTAATTGTTGGTGTTGTGATGACTAAAACCTACACTGAAGAGCGTGATGTGCGAATGCAAGTAGGCGATGTAACTTCAATCGCGGGATATGACTTTAAATTAACCGAAGTCTATGCCCTTAATGGCCCTAACTACGGGGGGCAGGCCGCTGAAATTGATGTTAGTACTAATGGCAATTATGTTACTCATTTACATGCTGAAAAACGTTTTTATCGTATTCAACGTATGGTGATGACCGAAGCGGCCGTGCATGCCCGTTTAAGCAGAGATTTATATATCTCTTTAGGTGAGGAATTACCTGGCAATGCGTGGGCATTACGCATACAGGTTAAACCTTTTATGCGTTGGGTTTGGTTAGGCGGTGTTTTAATGGCCGTAGGTGGCTTATTAGCGTTAGCCGATAAGCGTTACCGTAAAAAATCAAAGCGTAGAGGTAATAAGGAGCGAGTTAATGCGTAAGTTGTTCTTTTATTTGCCGCTAGCCTTATTTTTAGCATTAAGTTTATTTTTACTGAGCGGGTTATTTTCTAATCCGATGGAGCGTAGCTCGGTAACGGTAGGCAAGCCACTACCCGAATTTAGCCTGCCCGATTTAATGCGGCCTAAACTGCAGTGGAATGCTAAAAAGTTAAAAGGGGAAACTTTTTTACTTAATGTTTGGGGTACTTGGTGTCCAACCTGTAATGCTGAACTTGCCTATTTAACTGAGTTACGTCAGCAAGGAGTAAAAATAGTTGGTTTGTACTATGACTTACCAAAAGACCCAACCTTTGATGAGCCCTTTAACTTAGCCACTTTACAGCAAGAAGTTGCAGAGAAGCTTAGTCAACGCGGCAATCCATACCAATTTAATATCTTAGATGCTTCACGCACTTTATCATTAGATTTAGGGGTAAGTGGCGCACCAGAAACTTTTTTAGTAGATGCTGACGGTGTAGTGAGGTTGCATCATATAGGGGATATTAATCCACAAATATGGCGCAGCAAAATTGCGCCCTTATATCAGCAGTGGAGTGCTAAGCCGTGAAGTCATTACTAATGATATTATGCTGGCTATTCTTTGCTAGCGTTAGCCACGCTGAAGAGATTTTAACTTTTAATAATGGTGCTGAGCGGCAACTTTATCAGCAACTGACTGCTGAGTTGCGCTGTCCGCAATGTCAAAATCAAAATATTGCCGATTCTAATGCTGTTGTGGCGGTAGATATGCGCGAGAAAACCTTTCAGTTAATTCGTGAAGGTAAAAGCAGGCAGCAAATTCTAGATTATATGGTTAATCGCTATGGTGACTTTGCGCATTATCAACCACCAGTGAATAAACTAACGCTTTGGCTATGGGTCGCTCCTTTAGTCATGTTAATCGCCTTACTATTATTTGGCGCTTATAGACGTCAAGCAGCAAATAACTCGCAATCTTCAGCTGCTAGCGAGTCTTTACACACCTCATCGTTAGATAAGGCAAAAGATGCTGAGTTAGATAAGTTGATTGACCGTTACCGGAGTAAAAAATGATGATCTGGCCTTTAATAGCCGCAACTAGCCTAATGCTACTGATTTGTGTATTAGGTTTATTTTGGCCTCGGCAAAGTCGGCAGCAAAATTTATCTAACACCGCGCTATTTGAACAACGCTTGCAAGTATTAGCTTTAGCGCGTGATAACGGTGAACTAGCGGAATCTGATTTTGTGCAAGCGGCAAACGAATTAAAACAGCAATTTATTAGCGGCAATGATAAAGAAATTGCTGCTCAGACTAAAAAAAGCCACCTTTTACCTTGGATTATGCTTATTAGCATTATTGTTATAGTGTCAGCCGTGTATTCATTTAATGGTAATTATAGGCAATTACAGCAGTGGCAACAGGCGCAAGCGAATTTACAGAGTTATGGCGAGCGAGCTTTACTACAACAAGGCGAGCCTTTATCGACCGAAGAGGTCAGGCTATTTGGTTTAGCATTAAGAACTAAATTAGCTAAAGAGGGTGATGATGCTATAGCTTGGATGTTACTTGGTCGAATTTATTTGTCTCAAGGCATGCCAGAGCAAGCTGTTGATGCTTTTGAAAAAGCCTTGCAGTTAACTCCAGATCGGATCCCTGTGTTATTAAGTTATAGCCAAGCGTTAATTATTGTTGGTGATGAGCACAGCTTAGCGCTTGCGGGACGTGCTGTGGCTAGAATTTTGCTGCAAGAGCCTAAAAATAGTGATGCTTTATCCTTGATGGCGTTAATTGCCTATGAAAACGGCGATCTGGAAGAAGCTAAACAAGCTTGGACCGCTTTATTGGCAGAGCTAGAAACGGATGATCCGCGTTATCAGGCGGTGCAGCAACGCTTAAGTGAATTAGGGGTCGATGTTGATACTGCAACGCGGCGTATAACGGTAGATCTTTATGTTGATCCTGCCTTACAAGAAGCTAACCCTGATGCAACTTTGTTTTTATTTGCCAGAGCTAAAGAGGGACCGGCATTACCTTTAGCCGTGCAGCGTATTCCTCTAGTTGCTGGCCAGCAGCAGCTAGTGTTACAAGAATCAATGGCTATGCAACCAGGTTGGAGTTTAGCCAATGCTGATCAAATAGAGGTGGTTGCTAGAATGTCGTTATCAGGAACCGTTGAACAGCGTCCTGGCGATGTGCAAGTCGTCTCTGATACGTTGTCTTTTGAACAGCCGCACATTTCAATTAAGTTAACCCTGGAACCCTAATATGGCCAGATTAAAGCACTTTATTAGTAGTACTGCTATTTTATTAATGCTAGCTGGCTGTGCCAGTAATAGTGCACCAGAGCGTGCTGCTGAAGATGAGATAGCGACATCTTCTAGTCACAGTTATGCTGACAAGCGTGATCCGCTAGAAAGCTTTAACCGTGATATGTGGGATTTTAACTACGATGTGTTAGATCGCTATCTATTAAGACCCGCCACAGTAGGTTATATGACCTTAGTGCCTAAACCTGCTAGAAAAGGCTTAGTGAATGCCAGTAATAACTTGTCTGAGCCGGTTAACGTGTTAAACGGTGCCTTACAAGCAAAACCGAATAACACAGCGATTAGTGCAGCACGGTTTTTAGTAAACAGTACTTTGGGTATTTTTGGTATTTTTGATGTAGCCACTAAAATTGGCTTAGCTGAGCAAGATGAAGATTTTGATCAAACATTAGCTGTGTGGGGCGTTGGTGATGGGGCTTATTTGATGCTGCCGGGCCTAGGCCCTAATACTGCTCGTGGTGTTGTCGGTAAAGCTGGAGACTCACTGTATTCACCTTTGTCACTTTTAAGCATGCCATTAAGTGTGACTAAATATGTAATTAGCGCCTTAGATAGCCGTGAGCAATTAATGTCTATGGAGCAAATGTTGGATGAATCGCTGGATCCTTATGCTTTTGTAAAAGAGTCTTATTTCCAGCGTATATTATTTAAAATTTATGATGGCAATCCACCTAAGCAAGCAGAGCCAGAATTAGATGAAGACGCCTTTGATGATATTTTAGATGATTGGTAAAGCGAACAATCAGTTAGCTTATTATATCTAACCAAAAGCGACTTACTCAATTAAGTCGCTTTTTTGTTTAAGCTAATTTTCTCGGTTGCTGTTGTCGTTAATTATAGTTTTATAGTGATTTTTAAATGTTAACAATAGTTGGCATTGAATTGTAAAATCCATACAATGAAATAAGTTGTAGATGTATAAAGTATAAGGGCACTAAGTGAAGCTAGGGTTCGTTGGTATATTATTTTATTTTTTCACAGTACCCATATCGGCGGATGATAATTTAGCAAATGTGATTAGTGATTTTGATCAGCATTTTTTTGCTAAGCTAACCGAGGCTGGTATCCCTGGTGGCGCTTACGCTATTGTAAAAGGCGATAAAATTATTGCTACAGCGGGTTTTGGCGTGCGTCAATTAGGCTCAGAAGAGGCGGTTGACCCTTATACTGTCTTTCGTATTGCCTCAGTATCGAAAACCTTTGCCGCTGGCTTATCAACCATTTTAGCAGCAGAAGGTAACTTTACTTTAGATGACAAGCTAATTGATTACATACCTGACTTTTCTTTTAAATCTAAACGTTATAATAGTCAGCTAACATTAAATCATTTACTGTCACAAAGTACCGGTGTTATGCCCAATGCATATGACAACTTAATTGAAGCGGATGTGCCGCTGGATCGTATTTTACCTCAGTTTAGTAAGATTGATCCCTTATGTACTCCCGGTAAGTGTTACGGCTATCAAAATGTATTATTTAGTTTAATTGAACCTGTGATGTTGCAAACAACAGGACAAACTTATGCTGATTTAATTGAAAAGCGTATTTTTACACCTCTTAATTTGCCTACAGCTTCGGTAGGTATGGCCGGTTTTTTTAGTAGTGAAAACAGAGCAATGCCCCATGTTATGGCGCGCAAAGAATGGCATCCTGTTAAAGTGTCTGAAGATTATTATCACTTTTTACCGGCCGCAGGGGTTAATGCTAGTGCTGTAGATCTAGGCTATTGGCTAATTGCTCAGTTAGGTCATAATCCAACTGTTTTATCAGAGCCACTATTGGAGCAATTAACAACTAGGCGAATTAAAACTCGTCGTGATCTTCGCCGTAAGCAATGGAAGCCTTATCTTAAAGATGCTAATTACGGCTTAGGTTGGCGCTTATATCAATTTGGCGAAGACGAATTGGTATATCATGGTGGCTGGGTAAAAGGCTATAGAGCTGAAATTGCTTACTCAGCTGAGCATCAAGTTGGTGTGGCTATGTTGTTGAATGCTGAGTCTAACGTTATAAACGAGCTTGGCCCTTATTTTTGGCGGAGTATGTTAACGGCCTTGCACCTACAACAACCAAAGCATGGTAATAAAGCAGCTGAAATTGTTAATGCGCTAGTCCTAACACCAGAGTCAAATAGCCTAACCAAATAGTGATTTAAGCAGTATTACCATATGAAATTTTAGCTAATATGTGGCAAAAAACGGACTGTTTTAATCATATTGTCTTGAACATTAATCACTTCAAACGGATAGCCCGCTAACTTAATGCTTAAACGGCCCTGAGGGATCTCTTCTAGTAATTCTAATATTAGGCCGTTAAGTGTTTTCGGACCGTCTGTTGGCAGGCTTAGCTCCATCTCACGATTTAAATCACGAATATTAATACTGCCATCAATTAAAAACGAGCCGTCAGGCTGGGGCATAATATCTTCGTTGGTTTCTTCTGCAATATCGGTTGTGAATTCGCCAACAACTTCTTCTAAAATATCGGCTAGAGTAACTAACCCTTGGATATCGCCATACTCATCTACCACTAAACCTATGCGTTCTTTAGTACGTTGAAATTTAAGTAGCTGCGTGCTGAGCTGGGTTCCTTCAGGAATAAAGTAAATCTCATTTACTGCTCGTAATAAAGAGGCTTTTGTTAGTTGCTCTTTAATTGCTAAACGCATTAATTCTCGAGGGTGAACAAAACCTAAGGCATCATCAATATTATCGCGATAAAGTAAAATACGGCTATATTGAATATTCGCTAACTGGCGTTCTATATCTTTCCATTCATCATTAATATCAATCCCTATTACTTCATTGCGCGGGATCATAATATCTTCAACGGTAGCATTTTCTAAATCTAAAACACCCACTAGCATATTTTGGTGCTGTTCAGGAATTAATGCACCAGCTTCATGCACAACGGTACGCAGCTCTTGGGCGCTTAAGCTATTGCCTTGATGGTTTTCTGGGCTAATACGGAATAACATTAAAATGCTGTTAGTAATGCAATTAACTAGCCATACAAGTGGGTAAAATATCGTTAATAAAGGCTTTAATAACACTGAGCTGGGAAAGGCAATGCGTTCAGGGTGAAGAGCCGCTATAGTTTTAGGCGTTACTTCAGCAAAAACTAAAACAATTAATGTTAATACTACAGTAGCAATAGCAATACCAGCATCGCCATAAAGTCGCATACCTATAATAGTTGCAATAGCTGAAGCGGCAATATTAACTAAGTTATTGCCAATTAAAATAAGGCCAATTAAGCGATCAGGTCGCTTAAGAAGTTTGCTAACACGAATAGCCCCTTTATTATTTTCGTTTGTTAAATGCTTCAAACGATAAGGATTTACAGACATCATGCCGGTTTCTGATCCTGAGAAATAGGCAGATATGAAAATAAGCACGCCAAGAATAATAAATAACGTACTTGTTGCTATGTCGTCCAAAAGTTAAACACCTATATAACCAAAGCCCCTATTTTTAAAGTGGGGCCTATGAGTTAAAAAAATTAAAATTTATCTAATAGTACTTCGCGAACAAAGCGACTACCAAAGTAGGCTAATGTTAGCAGTAAACTGCCACTAATTGTTAGCATATTTGCTGTTTTTCCACGCCAGCCTTGGCAGGCGTGTCCCCAACATAACAGGGCAAATACTAAAAATGCAATAAAGCTTAGCACGTTTTTATGTAGGTTATCTTTTGCTAACCAATTATCCATAAAGAGTGCACCAGATAATAGCGCTAAGCCTAACAAAATAGTACCGGTTAATAATAATCTAAATTGTAATTTTTCGGCATACACTAAAGGGGGCATATGGCGACTAACGGCAGTGAAATCTTTGCGTTTTAATTTATTGCTAATATAGGTAACTTGAAGCGAATACAACATAGCCATAACTAATACTGCATAAGCAATAAAAGCTAAGAAAATATGGGTTAATAAACTAAGGTGCTGCTCAAAATGCTGTATTTGGCTATATTGCGGCGTCACTAAGGTAGCTAATTGCACTAAACTGGCAAAACCATAAACAACGGGAAGCAATAAAATAGTGGGCGTGCGTAACGCTATCACCGTTATTGCAACGGTAATTAGCCAGCAAATCAACGAAATAACATTAAGCAAACTAAAGTTTTGGCCATCTGCTGTAAACAATAGTGCGGTTAATGCCAGCATATGTAGCACTATGGCTAGGCTTGCTGCAGAAAAGGTAGTTTTAAAGTGAGGCCCAGCAGGATGAAAAATACGCAATGACACCGACGCGGTTGCTACTAGATAAGCAACTAAAGCCAGTGCGCTGAGCAATACCGTTGACATGTGCATTAATCCCTCTTATTTCGTCAGTTCATTATTGTAGGGTATCTTGGCATTTAAACACAGTGTTCACTCTGAGTCTTTATCAGCCAAGTTAAAATTAGAAATATAATACGAGTATTTGATAACGGCTGATTCTTGTCCTCGTCTGAGGTATAATCGGTCATATTATCAGTGTTGAGTATAATAGCATGTTTGAAAACCTCTCTGACAGATTAAGCCGAAGCTTAAAAAATATTACCGGTCGCGGTCGTCTGACTGAAGACAATATTAAAGAAACCTTACGCGAAGTGCGTATGGCCCTGCTTGAGGCCGACGTTGCTTTGCCTGTAGTGCGTGACTTTGTTGCTAATGTTAAGCAGCGTTCAGTAGGTTTAGAAGTAAGTAAAAGTTTAACGCCAGGCCAAGAGTTTCTAAAAATAGTGCAAAAAGCACTTGAAGAAGCCATGGGCGACGCTAATGAAGAGCTTGCTTTAAATACCCAGCCGCCAGCGGTTGTAATGGTAGCGGGTTTGCAAGGGGCGGGTAAAACCACCTCAGTGGCTAAGTTAGCAAAATATTTAACTGAACGTAAAAAGAAAAAGGTGCTAGTGGTTTCAGCCGACGTCTATCGTCCTGCGGCAATAAAACAGCTAGAAACTTTAGCAAATGATATTAAGGTTGAATTTTTCCCAAGCGACATCTCACAAAAACCAGTTGATATTGTTAATGCGGCTATTGGCCATGCTCGAGTGCGTCAGTTTGATGTTCTTTTGGTGGATACTGCAGGTCGTCTGCATGTTGATAGTGACATGATGGATGAAATTAAAGCCTTACATGCAGCCGTTAAGCCAATTGAAACCCTGTTTGTGGTTGATGCCATGACAGGTCAAGATGCGGCTAATACAGCAAAAGCCTTTAACGATGCGTTGCCATTAACGGGTGTAGTATTAACTAAAGCCGATGGTGATGCCCGTGGTGGTGCGGCTTTATCTATTCGTCATATTACCGGTAAACCAATTAAGTTTATTGGTATGGGCGAGAAAACAGACGCTTTAGAGCCGTTTTACCCTGACCGTATCGCTTCTCGTATTCTTGGCATGGGTGACATGCTGGGTTTAATTGAAGAACTTGAGCTAAAAGTTGATAAAGAAAAGTCAGCTAAAATGGCTAAAAAACTGATGAAGGGCAAAGGCTTTTCATTAGAAGATTTTCGTGATCAACTGGTTCAAATGCGCAGCATGGGCGGCATGATGTCGATGCTAGATAAGCTACCAGGCATGAAGAACCTACCAGCAGGTGCCATGGATCAAATGGGTGATAAACAATTTATCAAGATGGAAGCCATTATTAACTCTATGACGCCTAAAGAGCGTAATTATCCTGATTTATTAAAAGGCTCTCGTAAAAAGCGTATAGCTGCTGGCTCTGGTACCCAAGTGCAAGATATTAATCAGTTATTAAAGCAGTTTATGCAAATGCAGAAAATGATGAAAAAAATGTCTGGCAAAGGCGGTATGATGAAAATGATGCGTAGCATGGGCGGTAAGTTACCACCAGGTATGCTGCCTCCGCGTTAAAGCTAATCGCAGCTTAGTCAAAGCCTTGTCACAGACAAGGCTTTGTTGTTTTATTCGGCCAGTAATTGCTCTATTGCTTTGGTTATACTGCTAGGTTTAGTTCTGGGCGCATAACGCTTAATAACATCGCCTTGTTTATTAACTAAAAACTTGGTGAAGTTCCACTTTATAGCGCGGGTGAATAACACCCCAGGTGCTTGGCGTTTTAAATAATCAAATAAAGGCGCAGCATTAGGACCGTTTACGTCAATTTTTGCCATAACTGCAAAGCTGACACCATAATTACGTTGGCAAAACTGTTGGATCTCAGTATTGCTGTTAGGCTCTTGCTTACCAAACTGGTTACAGGGAAAGGCTAAAATAACTAAGCCTTTATCTTGATATTCTTGATGCAGCTTTTCTAGCTCTGCGTATTGCGAGGTAAAACCACACTCGCTGGCGGTATTAATAATTAATAACACTTTATTAGTAAACTGACTTAAGTCTAGGCTATTGCCATGGCCATCGTTGACAGTAAATTGATGTATTCTCGCCATAGACGACTCCTTGTTATTTATAAAATTGCTAGGCTGCTTACTTGCGAAAGTATTGCTTGGTTAGTTGCAAACTAGGTACTTACTTATTGCCAGATTACGCTAGAATAAAGCCAATCAATTTAGGCAAAGAAAACTGAAGATCTTGCTTAACAGCTTTGCAATTAGGCAGATTAATTTGTAAGCTCTGCGCCACAGTGTGTCACAGTTTTAAGTCTAAATTATGTCAAATAATGCAAATGAACAAAGTAAGCGGGTTGCCTTTATAGGTTTAGGGGTTATGGGATACCCAATGGCTGGTTTTTTACAGCAAAAGGGTTATCAGGTGACGGTATATAATCGTACAACAGCTAAGGCAAAGCAGTGGGCGACTGAATATAACGGCGCCTGGGCAGAAACGCCTGCTATGGCTGTAAAAGAAGCCGCATTGGTTTTTATGTGCGTGGGTAATGATAACGATGTGCGCTCGGTAGTTTATGGCGAGCAGAGCGTATTAGCCGGTATGCAAACTGGCAGTGTGTTGATTGATCATACAACCGCTTCGGCTGAATTAGCCAGAGAATTAGCTGCAGCGGCCAAACAGCAAGGCATTGGCTTTTTAGATGCGCCGGTTTCAGGTGGCCAAGCGGGTGCTGAAAAAGGAATTTTAACTGTGATGATTGGCGGCGAAGATGCCGATATGGCTAAGGCAGAGCCCGCTATTCAATGTTATGCTCGCTGCGCTAAGTTGTTAGGGCCTGTTGGCTCTGGGCAACTAGCTAAAATGGTTAATCAAATTTGTATTGCCGGTGTCGTGCAAGGCTTAGCTGAAGGCTTAAATTTTGCGCAAAATGCCGGCTTAGATGCCGCCGCCGTAGTCGAGGTGATATCGCAAGGTGCTGCTCAGTCTTGGCAAATGCAAAATCGTTCTCTTACTATGTTAAAAGGCGAATATGATTTTGGTTTCGCCGTTGATTGGATGCGTAAAGACTTAGGGATCGCCTTAACTGAAGCGCGTAATAATGGCAGCCATTTGCCATTAACAGCCTTAGTTGACCAGTTTTATAGTGAAGTGCAACAAATGGGTGGCAATCGCTGGGACACCTCAAGTTTATTAGCGCGCTTAAAGCGGTAAGCAACAATAAAAAATGCCGCTCACCTTAAGTGAACGGCATTAGGCATTAAGCCAGCTTTTCTTTATTACATTTAGCTAGATAGCTATCGAGGATAACCATCTAGGATAGCAATGTTAGCATTAGCTAAACTGCATTTCTGGAATGTCGCCATTTATCACTAATTTACCCGCTGTTTTTTGTTGAATTTCTTCAACTGAAATACCAGGAGCCCGTTCTAATAAATGAAAGGCACCATCACGTACTTCTAACACGGCTAAGTCTGTGACAATTTTTTTAACACAGCCTACGCCGGTTAGCGGCAAAGTACAGTCAGTTAATAGTTTACTGTTACCGTGCTTATCTGCATGAGTCATAGTGACAATAATATTTTGGGCACCGGCTACTAAATCCATAGCGCCGCCCATGCCTTTAACTAGCTTGCCTGGTATCATCCAGCTAGCAATATTACCATTTTGGTCAACTTCAAAGGCACCTAATACCGTTAAATCAACATGGCCGCCACGGATCATGGCAAAGCTTTCAGCTGAATTAAAAATTGCCGCGCCTTTAACGGCTGTCACAGTTTCTTTACCGGCATTAATCATGTCAGCATCGATTTCATCTTCAGTAGGGTATTGTCCCATACCTAATAAACCGTTTTCAGATTGCAGCATGACTTCAATACCTTTAGGTACATAGTTTGCTACTAAAGTTGGGATACCTATCCCTAAATTGACGTAATAACCATCTTGTAGTTCTTGTGCTACGCGCATGGCAACTTGTTCACGAGATATAGCCATTGTTGCCTCCTTAAGCTTGACGAACTGTACGACGTTCAATGCGTTTTTCAAAGTTACCTTTGATAACACGTTGTACGTAAATACCTGGGGTATGAATTTGTGATGGCTCTAATTCACCCGGCTCAACAATTTCTTCTACTTCAGCGACGGTAATTTTGCCTGCTGTAGCTGCCATAGGGTTAAAGTTCATTGACGTATGGCGAAACATTAAATTGCCATAACGGTCTGCTTTCCAGGCACGTACAATAGCAAAGTCGCCTTGAATAGACTCTTCGAGTACATAGTTACGGCCATTAATTTCACGGGTTTCTTTACCTTCTGCAACAGGTGTTCCGTAACCTGTAGCGGTAAAAAAGGCAGGAATACCAGCACCAGCAGCACGCATTTTTTCAGCTAAGGTACCTTGAGGCGTTAGCTCGACTTCTAATTCACCGTTAAGCAGTTGCTTTTCAAATAAGGCATTTTCACCAACATAAGACGCAACCATTTTTTTTATTTGTTTATCTTCAAGTAAAATACCCAAACCAAAGCCATCCACACCACAGTTATTTGAAACGACGGTTAAGTTTTTGGTAGCCATTTTTTTTATTTGGGCAATCAAGCCCTCAGGAATACCACATAAACCAAAGCCACCAGCAATAACGGTCATGCCGTCCTGCAAGCCTGCCATGGCTTCCTCGTAGCTTGATACGACCTTATTAAACCCTGCCATTTGTTATCCTCTGTATTTGCTTAGTTGTTATTTTTTTCTGCAACAAAACACTATAACGCTGATTAAATTAAGTTGTACTGCACTTAGCTTTAAGCGCCAATCCTACTTTAGAACTAGGTTGCTTACCCAACTTGTCGGTGATAAAGCGGCCGGCGGCGGCTAATGTATTTAACTCCACCCCGTGCTTAATACCTAAACCGTTTAATAAGTAGACTACATCTTCAGATGCGACATTGCCAGATGCGCCTGCAGCGTATGGGCAGCCACCTAAACCTGCTACAGCGCTATCTATAACGCTAATGCCGCGGTTTAAAGCAACATAGATATTACTTAGCGCTTGGCCATAGGTATCATGAAAATGTACGGCTATTTTTTCTACCGGCACAACCGCTAACACTGCATCTAGCATGGCATTAACGCTGTTAGGTGTGCCTACACCTATAGTGTCGCCAAGTGATATTTCATAACAGCCCATATCGAGTAAAGCTTTAGCTACCCGAGCAACCTCACTAGGGGCTACTTCACCTTGATAAGGACAGCCTACGACACAAGACACATAACCTCTTACTTTAAGGCCATCGCGCTTAGCTGCTGTCATTACTGGCTCAAACCGGGCTAAGCTTTCTGCAATACTGCAGTTGATGTTTTTTTGGCTAAAGGCTTCTGAAGCTGCGCCAAAAATAGCAACTTCGCTCGCATTGGCTAACTTAGCTGCTTCATACCCCTTTAAATTAGGTGTTAATGCTGCATAGGTAATATTTGCCTGGCGCTTTATTCCTGCAAACACTTCTGCAGAGTCGGCCATTTGTGGCACCCATTTAGGTGACACAAAGGCGCCACTTTCTATATAACTATGCCCAGCCGCCGCTAACTGATTAATTAGCTCAATTTTATCGGCTGTGCTAACACTTGCTTCATTTTGTAGGCCGTCGCGCGGGCCTACTTCAACCAGTCTAACTTGCTTGGGTAATGTCATTATTCGTCCGCCGTAAAATCAACTAATTCTGCGCCGTCTTGGACTAAGTCACCTGCGGCATAAAATACATCATTCACCGTGCCATCTTGAGTGGCTTTAATGCTGTATTCCATCTTCATGGCTTCCATAATGACTAAAGTATCACCGGCTTTAACAACGGCGCCTTTGTCTACTAATACCGCAACCACAGTGCCGTTCATCGGCGCTGTTAAGCTACCTGCATGCTCAGCGCCATCAAGATCGGTTGCCACTTCAGTTTGGTAAATAAAGTCATAGCGTTGGTGTTTAATAAACACACTAACAGTATCTTGATATTGGCTTACCCGCACTTTAGTTCTGTGCTCACCCACAACGGCACTTAATTCATCACCGTTTAATTCGGCATTACAAATGACACTTTGTTCCCCTAGCTGTACTTGGTAGTGCTGTTGATGTTGTTCAATAGTCACTTGGTTTTCTTCATCACCACGGCGTAAGGTAAGTGTAACTGTTGGGGTTTCATTCAAACGCCAGCCATGGCTAAATTGCCAAGGACTAAAGGACGTTTTATGGTTAACTTGTGATTTTTGCTGCTGCAAAATATATAAAGCTGCTAATACTAAAGCTTGATTATTCTGCTGGTTAGCAGGAGCAAATAAGCTATCGTGATGCTGGTTAATAAAATTAGTATCTAATTCTGCTGCTTTAAATGCAGGATGCTCAGCTAAGCTGGTTAAAAAGCCTAGGTTAGTCGTTACACCGGCGATACGATAGTCATCTAAGGCACGAAGCATACGGCTAATTGCGCGATCACGGCTTTGATCCCAAACAATTAGTTTGGCAATCATAGGATCATAAAATGGGCTAACTTCATCGTTTTCAACTACACCGGTATCAACGCGAACATAACGACTGGCTTCTGGCTGGCGTAAGTAAGTTAATTTTCCGGTAGCAGGTAAAAAGTCGTTATCAGGATCTTCTGCATAAACCCGAACTTCAATAGCATGACCGTCAATTTGCACTTGGTCTTGGCTTAGCGGTAAAGGTTCACCTGCGGCTATTAAAAGCTGCCAATTAACAAGATCTTGGCCAGTAATCATTTCAGTTACTGGGTGCTCTACTTGCAGGCGAGTATTCATTTCCATAAAGTAGAAAGAGCCGTCTTCGTCGAATAAAAACTCAACTGTACCGGCACCGCGATAATCGATAGCTTGAGCCGCTTTAACCGCAGCCTCACCCATAGACTCACGCTGTTGCTGAGTAAAGTTTGGCGCTGGCGCTTCTTCAATAACTTTTTGATGACGACGTTGAATAGAACAATCACGCTCTGCTAAATAAACAGCATTGCCATGATTATCCGCAAAAACTTGAATTTCAATATGACGCGGCTTAGTTAAATAACGCTCTATCAGCATTTTATCGTTACCAAAGCCCGCTGTTGCTTCGCGGCGCGCACCGGCTAAGGCGCTAGCAAATTCGTCTTCTGACCACACCACGCGCATGCCCTTACCACCGCCACCATAAGCCGCTTTTAGCAATTGTGGGTAACCTACTTTTGCAGACTCCTCTGCTAATTTGGCATCAGACTGATCTTCACCATGGTAACCCGGAACGAGGGGAACACCGGCTTTTTGCATAATGTTTTTAGCGGCACTTTTTGAACCCATAGCAGTGATAGCACTAACTGGCGGGCCAATAAATACGATGTCGGCATCGGCACAGGCTTGAGCAAACTGTTCATTTTCAGCTAAAAAGCCATAACCTGGGTGAATGGCTTCAGCGCCACTTTTTTGGGCTATAGCAATAATTTTATCTAAACGTAAATAGGAGTCTTTACTGGGGGCAGGGCCAAGTAAATAGGCTTCATCTGCCATGCGAACATGACGTGCATTGGCATCAGCTTCAGAGTAGACAGCAACACAGCGAATACCTAGCTTATGTGCGGTATCTATAATACGGCAGGCAATTTCGCCGCGGTTAGCAATCAGAATTTTACGAAACATGAATATTATTCCTCACTTAGCCAATTAGGTTTACGTTTAGTTAAAAACGCAGTTAAGCCTTCTTGGCCTTCTTCTGACACCCGAATTTCAGCAATCGCCTGCGTAGTATGAGCAATAACATTATTGCCAATCTTACGGTTATAAATATTGTGGATCAGGGTCTTGGCGGCTTTTATTGCTGCGGGGCTATTTTGTAATAAAGTTTGAATAAAAGTATCTGCAGCAGCGTCGAGTTGCTCTTTTGCTACAACTTGATGTAATAAGCCCATGTTTAATGCTGTGTCGGCACTGAAGCGTTCAGCGGTAATAAAGTAACGACGGCTTTGTCGCTCACCTAAGGCGCGCATGACATATGGGCTGATAACTGCGGGAATTAGGCCAATTTTAACTTCACTTAAACAAAAGCTGGCATTATCTGAAGCAATAGCAATATCACAACAGGCAACTAAACCCACCGCGCCGCCAAAAGCTGCACCTTGCACTAAGGCGATGCTAGGCTTTGGAAAGCGATCAAGTTTGTGCATTAACTCTGCCAGCTCGTCGGCATCATCTAAGTTCTGTTGATAATCTTTATCAGCCATGGCGCGCATCCAGTTCAGATCGGCGCCAGCTGAGAAGTTTTTACCCTTAGCGTTTAACACTAAAACACGTACAGCATCATCAGAGGCTAAACTGCCTAAAATACTGATCAGTTCAGCGATCATTTTATCGTCGAAGGCATTATGCACTTCCGGGCGGTTTAACGTTAAAGTGGCAACCCCGCGCTTATCTATGCTGACTTCTGTGTAAGTAGGCTTCATATATTACTCCGAGAGTATTTTAATTTATTGCTCAAGCATGACTTAAAAAAGCAATGCTGTTTCATATCTTTAAATTCGCTACTGCTGCGTGAGCTTTTTTAGCGACACGCCGTAAACCCATCCCTGGGGGCTCATTTTCGCCCATCCAGGGCTGCAAAGGTCGCTAAAAAGCCACATCCGCATCCGCTTAGTCTTGCTTAAAAACTGCTATCAGCGCTATTGCTCAGTAGACCAAATGCCAGTAGAGCAAGCGCAGAGTGTACTTTGTTCAGAACCGTGTTTTTCAGGGATGAAAAACTCGAGCCTACATGGATGTATTTACGGCGTGTTCTGACAAAGTTGCACGGCGCGATTGCGTCTCGCTAAGTGGTTTTACACCATCGGCTACATTCTAAACACGCCAAACTTAGTCTCTTCAATAGGCGCATTTAAAGCTGCGGCTAAAGCTAAGCCTACTGTCATTCGTGTTTGAGCAGGATCAATAATACCGTCGTCCCATAAGCGACCACTGGCGTAGTAGGGATGACCTTGCTTTTCATATTGCTCAACAATTGGCTTTTTAAGTGCTTGCTCAGCTTCTGCTGACAAGGTTTCACCTTTACGCGCTAAGCCATCTTTGGTCACCTGTGCCATAACACCGGCAGCTTGTTCGCCACCCATTACGGAAATTCTAGCATTAGGCCACATCCACATCATGGTTGGATCATAAGCACGGCCACACATGCCGTAGTTACCTGCACCATAACTACCGCCAATTAACACCGTGAATTTAGGTACTTTAGCGCAACTTACCGCCATCACCATTTTAGCGCCGTGTTTAGCAATACCTTCGGCTTCATATTTTTTGCCGACCATAAAGCCGGTAATATTTTGTAAAAACAATAAAGGAATTTTACGTTGAGCACAAAGCTCAATAAAGTGGGCGCCTTTTTGCGCTGACTCAGAAAATAAGATGCCATTATTGGCAACAATACCCACTGGATTGCCAAAAATACGGGCAAAACCACAAACTAAAGTTGAACCGTAATATTGTTTAAACTCATCAAAATCTGAGCCATCAACAATACGGGCAATCACTTCTTTAACATCAAAAGGTTTACGTAAGTCTGTACCAACAATGCCATAGAGCTCTTTGGCATCGTATAACGGCTCTTGGCTTGGCTTAACATCCACCTTAGTTTGCTGTTGGCGGTTAAGGCGAGCTACACAGTTACGGGCTAACTGCAAAGCGTGCTCATCATTTAAGGCATAGTGATCGGCCACACCTGAAATTTTACAATGGACATCGGCACCGCCTAATTCTTCTGCGCTAACTTCTTCACCTGTTGCCGCTTTAACTAAAGGCGGACCGGCTAAGAAGATGGTGCCTTGCTCTTTTACAATAATGCTTTCATCAGCCATGGCTGGCACATAAGCACCACCAGCTGTACATAAGCCCATTACCACAGCAATTTGCGGAATACCTTTGGCAGACATATTGGCTTGATTAAAGAAAATACGGCCAAAGTGCAGTTTATCTGGGAAAACTTCGTCTTGACGCGGTAAGTTAGCGCCACCTGAATCAACAAGATAAATACAAGGCAAATGGCAACGTTCAGCAATTTCTTGGGCACGTAAATGTTTTTTCACAGTTAACGGATAATAAGTGCCGCCTTTTACGGTTGCATCATTAGCCACTACCATGCATTCAACACCGTTCACACGGCCGATGCCAGCAACGATACCTGCACTTGGCACGTAGTCGTCATAGCATTCCCAGCCAGCAAATTGACCGACTTCTAAAAAAGGTGAACCGGGATCTAATAGCTTTTGCACTCGCTCACGGACAAACATTTTGCCACGTGCAACATGGCGGGCAATAAGAGATTCACCACCACCGAGTTTAATCTGTTGCACTTTGCTGTTGAGATCATCGACAACGGCTTGCATTGCCGCTGCATTTTTTTGAAATTCCTCTGAGCGAGGATTTATTTTAGACGTAATTTTGGTCACTTAAGTCACCCTATACTGAACATTGAGTTACTGGCCATCAATGGGGGCTAGCATTATCAGTTAGCTCAAAACAAAACAGGAACAATGATTTAGCCTGTGTTGCGAGGTTAAATCTGAATTGTTCCTTATTTTGTTTACTTATTTCAAGCCGTTAGTTTGATTCGGTAAAGAGTTCCCGACCAATCAACATACGACGAATCTCTGACGTACCTGCGCCAATTTCATATAGCTTAGCATCACGTAATAAACGGCCTGTTGGGTACTCATTAATGTAGCCATTACCACCAAGTAATTGGATAGCATCTAAAGCCATTTTTGTTGCTAGTTCAGCAGCATATAAAATAACTGCTGCAGCATCTTTACGCGTTGTTTCGCCGCGGTCACAGGCTTTAGCTACAGCATAAACATAGGCTCTTGCTGCATTCATTTGTGTATACATATCGGCTAATTTGCCTTGAACCAATTGGAATTCACCAATGGCTTGACCAAATTGTTTACGGTCGTGTACATAAGGTACCGCAACATCCATACAGGCGGTCATAATGCCTAATGGGCCGGCAGAAAGTACAACACGTTCATAATCTAGGCCGCTCATTAATACTTTTACACCGCTACCTACTTGGCCTAATACGTTCTCAGCGGGCACTTCACAGTCTTCAAATACTAATTCACAGGTATTTGAACCGCGCATACCTAATTTATCTAGCTTTTGTGCTGTACTAAAACCTTTAAAGCCACGCTCAACAATAAAAGCGGTAATGCCTTTAGAGCCCGCATTAACATCGGTTTTAGCATAAATAACTAATACATCAGCGTCTGGACCATTAGTGATCCACATTTTGTTGCCGTTAAGAATATATTTGTCGCCTTTTTTCTCGGCGCGCAGTTTCATGCTTACCACGTCAGAGCCGGCATTTGGCTCACTCATCGCTAAAGCACCAACGTGCTCGCCAGAGCATAGTTTAGGCAAATATTTTAATTTTTGCTCTTCGCTACCGTTACGAGAAATTTGGTTAACACATAAGTTAGAATGGGCACCATAAGATAAAGCAACAGAAGCAGAGGCTCGGCTAATTTCTTCCATAGCAACAACATGCTCTAAATAGCCTAAACCAGAACCACCGTATTTTTCATCTACAGTAATACCTAGTAAGCCTAAGTCGCCAAATTTACGCCATAAGTCGGCTGGAAATTCATTATCTATATCAATTTGGCTAGCGCGTGGTGCTATTTCTTCACGAGCAAATGCATTTACTTGCTCGCGGATCATATCGACGGTTTCACCTAAGTCGAAATTAAGGCCTTTATAACTGCTAATCATGTTATTCCCCGTTTCTCAATCCTGCTGCTTTAGCAGTGTCTGTGGTTTGGTATTGGCTAAGATATCTCGGCAACGTTTTTCAACAGTTACCAGCTCCATTAGCACAACTTTGATATCGTCCATTTGCTGATGTAATTCAGCTTTTTTCTGTTCAATTAACTTCATCATGGTATTTAGCTGCGTTACGCTGCTTTTATCTACATCATAAAGTTCAAATAGTTGTCCTGTCTCGGCTAGACTAAATCCTAAACGTTTGCCACGTAAAATCAGCTTTAAACGAACTCGATCTCGGTTGCTATAAATGCGAGTTTGACCTTTACGCAAAGGCATCACTAAGCCTTGGTCTTCATAAAAACGAATACTTCTAGTGGTAATGTCGAACTCTTTTGCAAGCTCACTAATGCTGTAGGTTTTTTCTTCTTTTATCGTCATGTCTGCCTTCTCAAAAACGCTGCAACTATAAGTGAAGTTTACGTAAAGGTAAAGCTAACAGAGGATAGACGTCTAGACCGCAAGCCTCTGTTTATGCCAACTGTAAAGCAAAAATGCCACTTTTCTAGCGTAAGCTGTACACAGAAATGAACCAAATTAAGCATACACAACCATAGTCTTATAAGGTTGACGTTGGCGTAAACGTAAATTTGGTGTAGGCTCTGAAACAACTTTTTTATCTATTTTCATTTCAATCAAGTTTGGAGAACATAATGGCGTCTAACAATATCGTAATCGTTGCAGCTCAACGTACCGCTATGGGCGGATTTATGGGTGGTTTATCAGCGGTTGATGCAACCGTCTTAGGTGCAACGGCAATTAGCGCAGCATTATCTCAAGCAGGTATTAAAGGCGAGAGCGTTAGCGAAGTTATTATGGGTAATGTGTTGCCTGCTGGTTTAGGCCAAGCCCCTGCGCGCCAAGCAACATTAAAAGCCGGTTTACCTTTATCTGCCGGGGCCACTACGATTAATAAAGTGTGTGGCTCGGGTTTAAAAGCCGTTATGTTAGCGACTGATTTATTAAAAGCAGGCAGCGCAGATGTTGTGGTTGCCGGTGGTATGGAGTCAATGACTAATGCGCCATATTTACTGCCAAAAGCTCGTGGTGGCATGCGTATGGGCCATGGCGAAGTAAAAGATCATATGATGCTAGATGGCTTAGAAAATGCGTATGATGGCAAGGCCATGGGCTGTTTTGCTCAAGAAACCGCTGATGAAAAAGGCATAACTCGTCAGCAAATGGATGCCTTTGCTGTGAAGTCATTAACCCGCGCCCAACAAGCTATTACTAGCGGTGCCTTTAAGGCTGAAATTACGCCTGTAACCATTAAAACCCGTAAAGGCGAGCAGGTTTTTGATACTGACGAGCAACCGGCTAAAGCCAATTTCGAAAAAATTCCTACCCTACGTCCAGCTTTTGCTAAAGAGGGCACTATTACCGCAGCGAACTCTAGTTCTATTTCAGACGGCGGTGCAGCTTTAGTGTTAATGCGTGAAGACGATGCCAAAGCACAAGGTTTAACACCTTTAGTTCGTGTAGTTGCTCATGCTACTAATTCTATGGAACCTGCTTTATTTACTGTGGCACCTGTTGGCGCTATGGAAAAAGTATTAGCTAAAGCAGGTTGGTCTAAGCAAGATGTTGATCTATGGGAAATTAACGAAGCCTTTGCCATGGTAACTATGCTAGCAATTAACGAGCTTGGCTTAGATGAAGCTAAAGTAAACGTTAATGGTGGCGCTTGTGCATTAGGTCATCCTATTGGTGCCTCAGGCGCCCGTATTTTAGTTACCTTAATTCATGCTTTACGTCAGCGTGGCTTACATAAAGGTGTTGCATCGTTATGCATTGGCGGCGGTGAAGCTGTTGCTTTAGCCGTTGAGGTTATGTAAGGCCAAGCTTATATATAATAACTACCTGCCAGTTAATATAAAAAATAAAGCTGGCAGTGCTTCAAACAACCAGGAGAAGCTCCATGACAGTTAATGTAAAACATTTTATTGATGGCGAATTTGTTAGCTCTAATAGCGACAAATTAATTGACGTAACCAACCCTGCAACCCAAGAAGTCATTGCTCAGGTACCTTGTGCTACGCCAGACGAAATGACACGCGCTATTGAATCGGCAAAAACGGCCTTTTTAACCTGGAAAGAAGTACCAGTATCAGAGCGGGCGCGCTTAATGATGCGTTATGCCCATTTGCTAAAAGAGCATCAAGCAGAGATAGCTGAAATTATTTGCCAAGAATTAGGTAAAACGGTTGAAGATGCCAAAGGCGACGTATGGCGCGGCATTGAAGTTGTTGAGCAAGCAGCAAATATTCCGTCATTAATGATGGGCGAAACTGTCGAAAACGTAGCACGTAGCATTGATACCTATAGCTATATTCAGCCGTTAGGGGTGTGTGCCGGTATTACACCATTTAACTTCCCTGCGATGATCCCATTATGGATGTTCCCAATGGCTATTGCCTGCGGTAATACCTTTATTTTAAAACCGTCTGAGCAAGATCCCATGACGGTGAATAAATTAGCTGAGCTATTTGTACAAGCAGGAGCACCTAAAGGTGTGTTACAAGTAGTGCATGGGGCTAAAGAGCAAGTTGATACCATTTTGCATCACCCAGATATTAAAGCTATTTCCTTTGTTGGTTCGGTGAATGTTGGTCAATATATTTACAAAACTGGTACTGATAACTTAAAACGGGTACAAGCTTTTGCTGGTGCGAAAAACCATATGGTTATTATGCCAGATGCGAATAAGCAACAAGTCATTAATGCCTTAGTGGGGGCTTCTGTTGGTGCAGCTGGCCAGCGTTGTATGGCTATTTCGGTTGCGGTCTTTGTGGGTGATTCTGCACAGTGGATCCCAGAAGTTGCTGCTGCAATTGGTAAGGTTCGCCCAGGCGTTTATACCGATCCTGAAGCCGCATATGGCCCGCAAATTAGCCCACAAGCACGTGCTCGCGTTTTATCATTGATTGAACAAGGTAAAAAAGAAGGCGCTAAGTGTGTGCTAGATGGCTCAAACTGCACAGTTGAAGGTTACCCAAATGGTAACTGGGTAGGCCCAACCGTCTTTACTGATGTAACCGCCGATATGGAGATTTACAAGCAAGAAATCTTTGGCCCAGTATTAACCACTATGCAGGTTGATTCTTTAGATGCCGCCTTAGAAGTAGTTAATGCCAGCCCTTATGGTAATGGTACTTCTATCTTTACCGCTAGCGGTGCTGCAGCGCGTAAATATCAACATAACGTTGAAGTAGGTCAGGTTGGTATTAACATTCCTATTCCAGTGCCTCTGCCATTTTTCTCTTTCACCGGTTGGAAAGGTTCTTTCTATGGTGATCAGCATGCTTATGGCAAACAAGCCGTACGTTTTTATACCGAAACTAAAACTATAACAGCGCGTTGGTTTAACGATGATATTCCGGTGTCAGGGCCTAATATGTCGATTAACCTGCGTTAAGGTTTATTTAGTATTTAGGTGTATTGGCCTGCACACTTTACACGCCGACACGCAATAAACCGTCCATGGGGCTCGTTTCCGGCCATCCATGGCCTGCAACGGTCGGCTAAATAAAGTCTGCAGTCCCTGTTATAAATTTAAGTTTCAAAGCAGGACATTATATGAATTTTAATTTAACCGAAGACCAACAAGCCTTTGCCGATGTTGCTAAGCAGTTTGCAGAGCAAGAGTTGGCCCCTCATGCTGCTCAGTGGGACCGTGAGCATTTTTTTCCAAAAGCTGTTATTCAAAAAGCCGGTGAGCTAGGTTTTTGCTCGCTTTATACCCCAGAGCAATACGGTGGTATGGGCTTATCACGGTTAGACTCCTCTATTATTTTTGAACAGTTATCTATGGGCTGTACTGCTACAACTGCCATGCTCACTATTCATAATATGGCAACTTGGATGATAGCCAATTGGGGCACAGATACAGCTAGAGGTGAATGGTTAGATAAACTCGTCACAGGCGAAAAGTTAGCATCATATTGTTTAACCGAACCAGGCTCAGGCTCTGATGCCGCCAGTTTACGTACTAGCGCTAAAAAAGAAGGCGATGAGTATGTGCTTAATGGCTCAAAAATGTTTATCTCAGGCGCAGGTGAAACAGAAGTACTTGTTGTTATGGCCCGTACCGGTGAGGCAGGCCCTAAAGGAATCTCGGCCTTTGTAGTTCCAGCTGATGCCAAAGGCGTTATTTACGGTAAAGCGGAAGAAAAAATGGGTTGGAATGCTCAGCCAACTCGGTTAATTACCTTTGAAGATGTGCGTATTCCTGCTCATAACTTATTAGGTAATGAAGGTGAAGGTTTTGGTTTTGCCATGAAAGGCTTAGATGGTGGTCGTATTAATATTGCTACTTGCTCTATAGGTACGGCGCAGCAAGCTTTGAATACCGCGCGTAATTATATGTTAGAGCGGCAGCAGTTTGGTAAGCCTATTGCTGCATTTCAGGCCTTACAGTTTAAACTTGCCGATATGGCCACAGAGCTGGTTGCTGCGCGTCAGTTAGTGCGTTTAGCCGCCTTTAAATTAGATCAACAAGACAGCGAAGCTACTGCTTATTGCGCTATGGCGAAACGTTTTGCCACCGATGTTGGTTTTAGCGTTTGCGATCAAGCCCTGCAGTTACACGGTGGCTATGGTTATATCAAAGAATACCCATTAGAGCGCCATTTCCGTGATGTGCGGGTACACCAAATTTTAGAAGGCACTAATGAAATCATGCGTTTGATCATTGGCCGTCGTTTGTTAGATCAAGCTGCTGCTGATATTTTATAATCAGCATGCAAACTAATAGTCAGTAAACACGGACTATCGGTAACTTGCCACAGCAAATGTTTATGTTTTTGCTGTGGCCTAGATAAGGAAACATCATGGCACAGTTAAAACTAGAAAAGCGTGGTCATACCGCATTAATTACTATTGCTAACCCTCCTGCAAACACTTGGACCTTTGAAACTTTAAGCCAATTGCGTGACGCTGTTAAAAGCCTAGATGAAGACAAAAATATCTATGCTTTGGTTATTACCGGTGAAGGTGAAAAGTTTTTTAGTGCGGGCGCCGATCTTAAATTATTTGCTGATGGTGACAAAGCTGTGGCTAGCGATATGTCTCGGATCTTTGGTGAAGCCTTTGAAACCTTAACTGCTTTTAGAGGGGTATCTATAGCGGCTATTAATGGTTATGCCATGGGCGGCGGTTTAGAAGTCGCTTTAGCTTGTGATATTCGTATTGCCGAGCAACAAACTATAATGGCATTGCCTGAAGCAAAAGTAGGCTTATTACCTTGTGCTGGCGGTACTCAAAACCTAGCTTGGTTAGTCGGCGAAGGTTGGGCTAAGCGAATGATTTTATGTGGCGAGCGAGTAAACGCTGAAAAAGCCTTACAAATCGGCTTAATTGAAGAAGTTGTCGCTACCGGCGCTGCTTTAGATACCGCTTTAGAGTTAGCCGACAAGGCAGCAGAGCAAAGCCCTCCTGCAGTTAGCGCTTGTAAACAGCTAATCCAGCAGGCCCGTAAAGGCAGTATGCATAGCGCCTTGCCTTTAGAGCGTGAATATTTTGTTGGCTTATTTGATACTAAAGATCAAGTTGAAGGCGTCACCGCATTTTTAGAAAAGCGTAAACCCAATTGGATTAATGGATAAGCAGATGACAGACGTAGTTAAATATGTAGAGCTAGATACCCATAATGGCAAAAAAATTGGCGTTGTGACGTTAAACAGCGAAAAGTCATTAAATGCGTTAAGTTTGCCCATGGTTGAATCAATGCTGCCACAGTTACAGCGCTGGCAGGCTGATGACAATATTTGTTTGGTTTTTATGCAAGGTGCTGGCGAAAAAGCCTTTTGTGCCGGTGGTGATATACGTGACTTATATCATGCAATGCAGCAGCAACCAGGTGAATATGCACCAGAAGTTGAAGAGTTCTTCAGTAAAGAGTATGAGTTAGATTATTTAATTCATACCTTTGATAAGCCGGTATTAGTTTGGGGTAACGGCATTGTTATGGGCGGCGGTTTAGGCTTAATGGCTGGCGCTTCGCATAAAGTGGTTACTGCAACAAGTCGTATAGCTATGCCAGAAATGGCCATTGGCTTATATCCAGATGTTGGCGCTAGTTGGTTTTTAAACCGTATGCCAGCAGGTTGTGGCTTATTCTTAGGCTTAACGGGGGCTTCAATAAATGCTGCCGATGCCAAGTTTATAGGTTTAGCTGATCACTTTGTAACTAATGAGCGCAAAGAAGCCTTGATGGATAAGCTATTAACCGTAAACTGGGGCGATACAGTAATATTGAATCATCAAAAGTTAAGCGACATCCTACGTACTGAGGAAGATCAGTGCCGTAGCCAGATGCCGTTAAGCCATATTCGCCCATACCAAGATGCAATAGCTGCATTAGCCACTAAAACCGACCTAGAGCAAGTTATGGCTAGCATTGATGCTATTGAAGGTGAAGAAGATAAGTGGTTAGATAAAGCCAAAGCGTCTTTAGCCTATGGTAGCCCTATTACTGCACATATTGTGTTTAAATTATTGCAGTTAGGCCAAAGTAAAATTTTAGCCGATAGCTTTCGTTTAGAGCTTGGTTTAAGTGTGCAATGCGGTAAATTAGGTGAATTTGCCGAAGGTGTTCGCGCCTTATTAATAGATAAAGATCACCAACCAAAATGGCAATATAAAACGGTTGCCGATGTACCGGCTGAAATAGTGACTGAGTTATTCCACTCGCCATGGACTGCCGCTGCACATCCGCTTCGTGACCTTGGACAAATAGAAGAATAAAAGGATCCTAAGATGGCAAAAGTCGCTTTTATAGGCCTTGGTAACATGGGTGGCCCTATGGCTATCAATCTTGCTAAAGCCGGACATCAAGTTACCGCATTTGATTTATCAGCTGCAGCCTTAACCCAAGTAAAAGCTGAAGGTGTAACCAGCGCTGGCTCTGCAATGGCAGCGGTAACCGATGCTGAGTTTGTTATTTCAATGCTGCCTGCGGGTAAGCATGTTATTGGTTTATACCTAGGTGAACAGGGCTTAGCTAAGCATATTGCTAAGTCGGCTTTGGTTATTGACTGCTCGACAATTGATGCCGATAGCGCCCGTAAAGTTGGTGCCGGCTTAGCTGAGCAGGGCATTGCTTTTATCGACGCCCCTGTTTCAGGTGGCGTGGGTGGCGCCAAAGCCGGTACTTTAACCTTTATTACTGGTGGTGAGCCTGCTAATTTTGAGCGTGCTAAAACAGTGCTAAGTGATATGGGTAAAAACTTATTTCATGCCGGTGATGTAGGTGCAGGCCAAGTGGCTAAAATTTGTAATAATATGCTGCTGAGTATTCTTATGGCGGGCACGTCAGAGGCATTACAGATGGGCATAGATAACGGTTTAGATCCTAAAGTGTTATCAGATATTATGCTAAAAAGCTCGGGCCGTAACTGGACGCTAGAGTTATATAATCCTTGTCCTGATGTGATGGAGAATGTGCCATCATCTAATGGTTATCAAGGTGGATTCTTAGTTGATTTAATGGCGAAAGATTTAGGCTTAGCCCTAGAAGCCGCCTTACAAAGCAATAGCAGCACGCCAATGGGAGCCTTGGCGCGTAGTTTATATGTAACTCACCAGCGCGCAGGTAATGGCAAGCTTGATTTCTCAAGCATTTTTAAGATGTTTGAGAAGAAAAGTTAGCTTGTAGATCCTGTGTGGCGAACCGCAATTGCTGCGTATATTTTTTCTGAGACACGCCATAAACCATCCATGGGGCTCTGTTTCGGCCATCCATGGCCTACAAAGGTCTCAGAAATAAATACTCCACATTTGCTGTTGGGGTGTTTTTAACTGATTAATTAGCAAGGCAAAGTCAGGCGCGGATGAACTTTTTTTCTTGACCCTTGGACACCAGGACGGTGTCCAAAGAGGCTACATGGAGGTATTCACGCCGTGTCATGAAAAAAATGTTCGCAGCACCTGGCGCTTTCAAATAAACAATAAACAAGGTAAACACATGGACCTGAAAGACAAAACCATCGTAATCACAGGTGGTGCTCAAGGCCTTGGTCTTGAAATGGCACGTATGTGCGCAGAAGCGGGCGCAAAATTAGCGTTAATTGATATGAATGCCGAGCAATTAGCTGCGGCTAAAGCCGAATTAGCAGCAAGTACCACGGTAAATACCTATAGCGCTAACGTTGCAGATGAAAGCGAAGTCGAAGCAACCTTTAGCCAAATTGATAATGATTTTTCAGGTATTGATGGCTTAATTAATAATGCCGGTATTTTACGTGATGGCTTATTATTGAAATATAAAGACGGTGAAATTCAAAGCAAAATGTCACTGCAACAATTTCAGTCAGTTATCGATGTAAACCTAACAGGCGTCTTCCTGTGTGGTCGTGAAGCTGCAGCCATAATGGTAAAACGTCAGCGTAAAGGCGTTATTATTAATATGTCTAGCGTCGCACGTAGCGGCAATATGGGCCAAACAAACTATGCAGCCGCTAAAGCGGGTGTCGTGGCGATGACAGTTACTTGGGCCCGTGAGTTAGGCCGTTATGGTATTCGTGTTGCCGCTATAGCGCCTGGCGTTATACGCACAGCCATGACAGATGCTATGAAACCGGAAATGCGCGAGCGTTTAGAGAAAATGAAACCGGTTGGCCGTTTAGGTGAAGCCAGTGAAATTGCTCATACTGCTAAATATATCTTTGAGAACGACTTCTACACCGGCAGAGTGGTAGAAATTGATGGCGGTATTAGCATGTAATGGTTTTTACTGCTAAAACTGTGTTATCAAAGGCGCATTGAGCGCCTTTTTTATTGCTAATATCTTAACTTAACCATAAGGATCTAAGATGAAACTGTTAGTGAGCTGTTTATTTGGCAGTATTTTACTGTTAAGCCCTGTATTTGCTATGGCTGATGATAAATCGGAATTAACCGCCTTACTATCGGAGTTTCTCGATGGTGCCACCCGTAATGATGCTAGCATTCATAATAAGTTTTGGGCTGATGAGCTTATTTATACTAGCTCCAGCGGCAGCCTTTTGGTAAAGCAGAGTTGATGCAGAGCGTTAAAAGCAGCGGCATGATAGCACCTGACAATATCGAAACAGTGTATAGTAGTGAAGACGTTAGCATAATGCAGTATAGTGATACGGCTGTTGTTGCCTTTGTATTAGTGGGGCGTTCAGGTGCTAAGACTCAGCGTTATTTAAATAGTGGCACCTTTGTTAAACGTAACGGCCAATGGCAAGCAGTTAACTGGCAAGCTACGATTAAAGCCGCAACAAAATAGCAGTGCTCAACTATTCACAGCTTGTTGAATCAAGGGTTATTGAGCGCTAGGCTGATATTGTCTACAATAGCGTACTTTTATTTACTTTAGGTTTACCATGAACGAGACTAAATCGCGTCCAGAATTACCGGATCATTTATCAGGGAACCCTCGTAGCCCGCATCATATAGCAGAGATCTTCGAGCACAGCGTAGGCATTAGGCTTAACGGCAAAGAGCGTTTTGATGTTGAAGAGTATTGCATCAGCGAAGGTTGGGTTAAAGTAGCATCACCTAAAGCGCTAGACCGCCGTGGTCAACCGTTATTAATTAAGCTTAAAGGCACTGTTGAAGCTTTTTATAAATAAATACTGCTGTAATGATCCAGTATAATAAGCCGGCTAAATTGCCGGCTTATTTATTAATAAAACAAAGGAAGGGGCTAAGCTTGATCACCATTCGCGATTACGCTCCGGCAGATGCTTCAGCTTTATGGGATCTGTTCTACCATACTATTCGTCATATCAACTCTCGTGATTACTCAGCAGCGCAAGTGCAAGCTTGGGCACCTGATAACTATGATATGGCCGCTTGGCAAAAGAGAATGCAAGGGCTCTCTCCTTATATTGCAGTTATTGATGGGGCTATTGTTGGTTATAGCGACCTTCAGTCTACAGGTTTAATAGACCATTTTTTTTGCCATCATTTATATCAAGGCCAAGGTGTAGGCAAAGCATTGATGCGGCACATATTTAGCCAAGGCCAATCTTTGGCAATAAAACGCTATTATTCTGAAGTAAGTATTACTGCTAGGCCTTTTTATCAGAAAATGGGTTTCACTGTCGTTAAACAGCAACAAGTCTTAATTAATGGGCAAAAACTAACAAACTTTATAATGGAAAAAGTCAGTTAATTAGTATCTACTGATAATATTACCGCTTTAAATGGACAGATGGCAATGGGGTATCAATTTTGGTTAAAAAGAGCAATTAAGGTTTATGGTGTTGTTTTTATTTTACTTTTTGTTGTTCAGTTACTAAAGCAGAATAATTTGTCTGTCTCACTATCATTTGCAGCGACTTGGGCATTTATTACTACTGCAATCTTTATAGGCTCTCGGCTATATCAGGCTAGTAAGGGTGTAGAGTGTTCCTTGTGTAATGATATCGCAAAGCCAGATGGTAAAGATACTGACTCTGGTGCTTAAGCGGTAACTTAATTATTCCTCAGGCTTAATTGTTGTAGTTGCTTATTCAACTTAAACTTTTTAATCTGAATTCTAAGGGGGGCAAATGGCGTCAGATAAATCAACCGCTTTTAATGGCACTAACATCTGGACAAAAATTCGGCCGCTATTAGCATTAAATCCACAAAAACGGCCTTTTGGTATTCATCTTACTGTCGCTTTATCTGTTGGCGTTCCTGCACTTATTGCTGTTTGGCTTAATCACTTTATGCTTGGTGTTATGGCAAGCTTAGGTGGCTTGGCCAGCTTGTATATCAGGCAAACGCCTTTGCCACATCGCATGGTAACTATGGCATTAGTGACTTTTGGTTTTTCTGCTAGCTTTACTTTAAGTCTGTTGGCCGGCTTTAATCCTTGGGTATTAGTGCTGGCACTGTTTTTTGTTTCATTTTTAGCGACTTTTATTTGCCGTTTTTTTGTTGTGCCGCCACCTGGCAGTTTCTTTTTTATTATGATTGCATGCGTTGCCAGTGCAGTACCTTTTGATCTGGCATTAGTGGCACAAAGAGTGGGATTATTGTTATTCGGCTGTTTGGGTGCAAGTTTGTTAGCACTTATTTATAGCTTAGTTCAGCTAATGGCTGGTAATAAACATGGCCTAGTCGCCGCTGAACCAACCGAACCTAGAGTGGCGGCAATTTTTTTAGAAGCATCTACTATAGCTACTTTTATTGCCTTAAGTTATTTTTTGGCTTTATGGTTTGGTTTTGACAAGCCTTATTGGGTGCCGATTTCTTGTTTAGCTATCCTCCAAGGTGCTAGCTTTCGGGCAGTGTGGCATAGAAAAATTCATCGTATTGTTGGAACGGCCATTGGTATGGGCTTAGCTTGGAGTATTTTTTCGTTAAATCCAAATGCGTGGATATTGGCATTCTTAATTATGTTATTTAGCTTTTTAATTGAAGTGTTAATAACGAGAAACTATGGCTTAGCCGTTATTTGCATTACACCGTTAACTATTATTCTTGCCGAAGCCAATAGCATAGACCAGGATCTAAATTGGTTATTAATGCTGCGGTTGAAAGATGTCTTACTTGGTAGTTTTATTGGCTATTTAGGGGGGGGGTTGCTGCATCAAACTAAGGAGTATGCCATTTTAGAACAACGTTTACAGGCATTTTTAGCTAATAAGTCGCATTAGGCTAGTTTTAGCATCCTTTATTAAGCTTAATTAGTCGCAAGCTGGCAGAACTTAAGTTTTAAAGCGTGTACAGTACAACAGAAACTAGCCTTTAATAAGTTAGAGAAAATACTCAGTGCTAGTAGTTAATGTATATTAGTGCATTTATGTTTACACTCTAATGGCTATTTATGCCGATAAACATTTTAAGCTAGCTGCTGGTTAAAGTGAGCAACAGGCAATAGAATTCTGTGAAATTTATCATGGCAAGGTTTTAACGAACAAGACTTAATAAATAACTAAAAGCTTAGGTCATGTTTTACCCGTATTAAATAAGAATTAAGAGATCAAAATGGAATCTATTAGTGTTTTTGACATTATAAAAATAGGTATCGGACCGTCGAGTTCGCATACGATGGGACCGTGGAATGCGGCAGAGTTATTTATAAACGAAATTCGTAAAACACATAAAATTTCTGATGTAAAAGAAGTCTTTGTTGAGTTTTTTGGCTCGTTAGCTAAAACGGGTATTGGTCATGGTACTGATATAGCCGGTATGTTAGGGCTGTCGGGTGAAGACTTTAAAACCATTGATACAACGAAAATAACCCAAAAAATTGAGGCTATTAAAGCAGCGAAAACGCTTAAGTTTGCAGCTGAAATTGAGCTGCCATTTATCTATGGCCATCATCTTATTTTAAATAAAGAAAAAAGTTTAGATTTCCATCCTAATGGAATGATTTTCAAAGCGGTATTTAAAGATGGTACTGAGTTTGAACAAGACTACTATTCTATAGGCGGTGGTTTTGTTGCAACCGAAGAAGAAGCTTTAGTAGACGAGCTCACAATTCGCACGCCTTATCCTTGTCATAAAGGCAAAGATGTTCAGCATTATTGTGACAAATTAGGCGTGTCTTTTTCAGATTTAGTTTATATCAACGAAGAAAGCTGGCGCACGAAACAACAAACAAATGAACAAGCTTTAGCTATTTGGCAAAGCATAAAAGAGTGTATTTATAAAGGTATAACTCAAGAAGGCATATTGCCAGGCGGCTTAAAAGTAGTGCGCAGAGCAGCAGCTTTAAACCGCACTTTATTAGGAAATAAACCATTTAAAAATAAAGATGAATGGTATCAGCTAGTGCTAGATACTGATGAAACCTTTGTTAGAATTAGTAAATGGGTTTCTTGTTTTGCCTTAGCTGTGAACGAAGAAAATGCTAACTTTGGCCGTATTATTACTGCGCCAACAAATGGTGCTAGTGGCATTATTCCCGCCGTTTTAATGTACTCACAAACCTTCACTGAGTATACCGGGGACGACAAAATTATTCGTTTCTTATTAGTTGCAGGTGAAATAGGGACTTTATTTAAGAAAAATGCCACTATCTCTGCTGCTATGGGCGGCTGTCAGGCTGAAACAGGAGTCTCATCAGCAATGGCAGCAGCCGGTTTAACCGAAATTATGGGTGGTACACCAGGGCAGGTGCTAATGGCAGCAGAAATAGCCATGGAGCATCATTTAGGCTTAACTTGTGATCCTGTAGCAGGCTTAGTTCAGATACCTTGTATAGAGCGTAACTCTATGGGAGCCATTAAAGCGATAACGGCTGCTAATATTGCCATTGAAAGTGATCCTGCTAATGCTCGGGTTACCTTAGATGAAGTTATCCAAACCATGTGGGAAACCGCGCAGAGTATGAATGGTCGCTTTAAAGAAACCTCAGAAGGTGGCTTAGCTATAGCGGTTAATATCGCAGAGTGTTAATTACTAACAGTTAATTTATAGCAAGTACCGCTGTTACTTGTTTCTCCCTTAGGTTGCTAAATATGTTAGTTATTATAGCAGCCAAAGGGAGATTATTTTCCTGCCTAACTAAACCAATGCCGAGTTCTATTAGCAAACCAGACTAAAGATAACATTACTGGCACTTCAACTAATACACCAACTACCGTTGCTAATGCTGCACCCGAGTGCAAGCCAAATAATGAAATTGCCACTGCAACCGCTAATTCAAAAAAGTTAGAGGTGCCAATCATACAGGCAGGAGCAGCAATGTTATGCGGCAACTTAAGTCGTTTCGCTAACCAATAAGCCAGCACAAAAATACCGTAGGTTTGAATTAGCAAGGGGATCGCAATCAGGATAATGGCTTCCGGTTTTGCTAAAATGGTTTCTGCTTGCAAGCCAAATAACAACACAACAGTTGAAAGTAAGCCAATAATAGACCAAGGTTTCATTTTGCCTAAAAACTGCTCTAGTGCTGAATTGTTAGGCTGTGCCTTAGGGGCTTTATCTAGTTTTTTGCGGGTTAAAATACCGGCAATCAGGGGGACTAATACATATAGGCCGACCGAAAGCAGCAACGTATCCCAAGGTACGGTAATATCAGTTACCCCTAACAGTAAGGCGGCTAAAGGGGCAAAAGCAAAAATCATAATAATGTCGTTTATTGACACTTGTACTAAAGTGTAATTAGCATCGCCTTTAGTTAGCTGGCTCCAAACAAAAACCATGGCAGTACAAGGCGCAACCCCCAGTAGAATCATACCGGCGATATATTCAGTTGCTGTAGTAGGATCAACCCAGTCAACAAAGATAACTTTAAAAAACAACCAGCCGAGTAAGGCCATAGTAAAAGGTTTAATCAACCAATTGATAATAAGGGTTAATGCTAAGCCTTTTGGTTTTTTGCCAACATCTTTAATAGAGGAAAAATCAATTTGCACCATCATAGGGTAAATCATCAACCAAATAAGGGCGGCGATAACAATATTGACATGGGCAAACTCTAATGTAGCAATAATATTAAAAGCTTGAGGTACTAAGCTCCCTGCGACAATGCCCAGCACTATAGCAAGCGCAACCCAAATAGATAAAAAGCGTTCAAATAATCCCATAACGGATCTCCTTATAGTACGGGTTAATTAACGGTTTCTTTGAGCTGGTCAGCCGCTATTTTTTCTAATGCTAATTTAAGCTCTGCAGGGGCTAATGCTTGTTTAGCAAGGAGCTTAAGCTTTTCTACCCGTTGGCTTATTTCGTTAATGCAGGCTAAAAAGGCTTGTTCAATTTGATCTTCATCAGCTTGTATTTTTGAAGGGTCGTTTAAGCCCCAATGAACTTTTAGGCTAGAACCAAAATAAAGTGGGCAGCTTTCACCCGCCGCAGAGTCGCATACTGTAATCACGATATCTGGCTTAAAGTCAGTAAAATCATGCCAAGATTGGCTGGTTAAACCTTCAGTTGCATAACCGGCTTGGTTTAGATACTTAAGCGTGAGGGGATGCACTTCACCAGCAGGCTGGCTACCCGCACTTCTAGCTTCTATTAAACCTGCTGCAACACTATTTGTAATAGCTTCTGATAAGATGCTTCGACAGCGATTATGGGTACAAATATAGAGAATTTTCATAGGTAATAACTTTATTTAACAAGATAGATTAGAAGAAGCTTGTGCGGCAATTAATTTTTGTAAGTCAGCATTAAAATAAGCAAGGTTGTGCTTAGCGGTGCTGATAATTGCATCTCGAACCCACTGCGGTAGCTGCGGGTGAAGTGAGTAATAGACCCATTTACCCCGCCGTTCATCCATTAGAATACCGTTTTGACGTAATAGGGCTAAGTGGCGAGATATTTTAGGTTGATCAAGCGCTAACGCTTGCATTAAATCACAAACACAAGCTTCAGGTGTGTGAGTAAGAAGCAGTAGAGATTTCAGTCGTGTATCATCAGCAAGACATTTAAAAAAGGTACAAGGATCCATTTAACATATCCGAAATTTCACATATGTGTAATTTCGCATATGTTAAATGTTAGGTCAATCTATTTTAATACAGTAATAAAAGCGCACTAAAGCGCTACTTTATTACTTGGTACAGCCGCTGCCACATGGCTGCATTTTTTTGTTTAAGCTCAGTGGCTTTTTGTTTTAAGGTTAAGCTTAGTGCAGTTTTATGCTCTAACACTTGCTGTAAGCTGGCTAACAGGTTTTGCTCTGTTAGTTGCTCTACGCAGTATTCAGCCATGCCAAAGTCGCTCATCATGGCGTGGTATTTATGACTCCAGCTAGTGGCAATGCAGGGCACCCCTTGGCTTAAGGCATTAATAGCGCCATGAAAGCGAGAGCTAATAGCCAGTTCAGCTTTACCAATAAAGGCTTTAACGGCTAAGGGATCTTCAATCTGGACGATCTGACACTTGGCTTTAGCGGCAATTTCATTGCAAAGCGCTGCATCTTCTTTGCCTTCATGATTCACCAGCATTACCTGGAAACCCTTTTCGTTTAGCTTATTGGCCGCAGCAGCAAAGGCATTAATGTATTGCGCTCGTTGTTGCTCGGCATCGGCATGGTTAAATTTAGACACGACTTTATTGTTAGGAATAAGTGCAGCATAGGGACCATCAATGGTTGGCACTTCATGATTCGCTTTAGCGGTTAAGCCTATTGTAAAGTCGGGAGTCAGCACAACTGATTGCGGTAGGTCTGCTACACAGCCTTGTAAGTGCTGCAACGACACAGGATCGCGAACAAATATTAAAGCAGCATGCTGAATAATATCGCGCATGGCAGCTTTACTAGGCTCTGATTCAAAAGGGCCAAAGGCTTGGGGCATAAAAATAAAGGGCTTGCCAGCCTTAGCAAAACGCACTACTTCTTTGGCGGTGTTTTGTAAAAAGCGCAGTGGCCATTGATCACCATAAGCAAAGCCGCTGGCCTCTAGCACTAAATCGACTTGTTGCTCACACAGCATGCCATAACGGCGAAATAAACCCTGCATGGGTAGCTTGCCAATCCACGGGGTAAAATCTAGGCCGCCACGGCGAAAAGATAGCTTTTGCCAAGCCCCTAAACGCGCGCGTTCAGGGTAGGGTAGGTTAGGTCCTGGCGATAATACTAATTGCACGTTAGGCTCGGCTTTTAAGCCATCTAAGCAGGCAAGTAACATTAAATAGGCGCCTTTATTGCGAAACTGGACGCCTTTAATTTCAACAAAAAATGGTTTGCTCATATACCGCCCTTATTAAAACGCGTTAAATATTTAGGTTATTTATTAATTTTTGCGCACTGTTACTAACTGCCACATTTGTTGGCGTGTGCTTTTAAATAAAAATAGAAAAAAGAATGAGGCAAAAGAGTAAGAGATAAGTGTAGCCCAAGCGGCACCAACTATCCCCATTGTCGGGATCAGCCAAATATTTAGGCCAACATTAAGTAAAGCACCTATAACATGGCTAGCTAAAGATAAAGGCTCTTGCTCAGTAATAAGTAAATGCTGGCTAATTAAATAACGAACAAAGATAAAACAACCTGCCCAAACATGAATTTGTAATACCTCTACGGCTGCTAAAAAGTTAGCACCAAACAATAAACTAATAATCCAAGGTGCAATAAGCGTCATTACCAGCGCGATAGAAAACGCCGCGGCAAAAAACAATAAAGCGAAACGGCGCAGCTTCAAATAATAGGAGTTAAAGCCTTGTTGGTAAGCACGGATCATATCCGGATAATAGCGGGCAGCTAAGGTGGCTGGAAATACATACCACAGCTCAGATAATCGGCTGGCAGCGGCATAAATACCGGCTTGCTCAGCACCCGCTATAGAGCCAAGCATAACGATATCTATTTTTAAGTAAATTACCGAGACAATACCCGACAGCCAAAGCCAAGAAGATCGCTTTAATAATTGTTTAGCCTGAGCCAGATTAAACCAGCGCGGATGATAGCCCGGCCAGCGGTTTTCTGTTTCGTTATAAGGTTTGTGTTTTAAACGATAAACAATGTATTGGGCCAAGCCAACCAGCAGAAATTCGATACCGGTAAATAAAATTAAGCTTGCGATACCAAAGCCTTGATATAACAGGGTTAATTTAATACTAAAGCTTACGGCGGTTATAGCGGCTTTAATGTAAGCTACCGTTCTAAAGGTGCCTTGGTAATTTAAATAAAATTCAAATAATAAAAAGCCAAAAAAAGTTTGCAGCAAAAATAGCGCTGGAATAGCAATGCGCAAATGGCCAACAAAGAGGTCGGGATAAAGCCAATAAAAGGCCAGTAAAATAAAACTACCACCAATAAAGCCAAGAAGTAAGCGCATACTGATAGCGCTATACAGCATGGTCATGGCATCTTTACCCTTGTCATGCTTTACCATTTGCCTAACAACGATATTGTTTAAGCCTAAACTCGTAATAGGTACTAAAAACGCGCTCCAAGCCATAACAATAGAGAAAATACCTAGCTCAGCGGCACCGAGCATACGGGCAACAAAAATAGTTAAAATCGCACCTGCTGCTAACTTAAACATTTTATCGCCAAGCATGGCAGTGGCTCTAGCTTGCAGCAGTTTGATTATAAAATTCACTCTTAATCTTCCTTATAAGCTTTTGATTAAAAAATGTTTAAATCTTACTTATTGTTATGACGTAAAGCTTGCTGGCGAAAATGTGACACTAGGCGCCAAGTGTTTTGTAATAAATATAAATAACCGGCAAATGCCAAGCTAAATAGCAGCAACATAATAAAGTCGGGCACCAGTAAGTATTCAGCAATAATACCAATACAAGAGAACACGCAAGCTAAAGACGTTATTAATAATAATGACTCGCGAGAGTTTAAGCCTAAACGTAAGGAAATATGGTGCAAATGCTCGCGATCAGCTTTAAAGGGGGACTGGCCTTTGCGAATACGCCTAACCATAATGGCAATCATATCCATTAATGGAATAGCAATAATCCACAAGGCGGTAACAGGTCTAAAACTGGCAGTTTCACTTTGGGTGCCAATAATTAGTAACCAAATAATCGATAAACCGATAAACATACTGCCGGCATCGCCTAAAAATATCTTTTTATTACCGATAAGCCCTAAGTTACAGGCTAAATAGGGCAACATAGCGAAAATTATAACTAAGACAAATACAGCATAGTCTTGCTGGCCCCATAACCACATAAAAATAGCGATAGTGATAAAGCTCACTAAGCTAAGCATACCTGCTAGGCCATCTATGCCATCGGTCATATTAAAGGCGTTAATAGCCGCAATAACGGCAATTAAGGTAATAGGTAAGCCGAAAACCCCCAGTTCTATGCTACCTAAACCAAATAAGTTACCTAAGCTACTTAAGTGCAAACCTAAACTCCATGTCATGGCTAAACCAAGTAGAGTTTGCACGGCTAAGCGCAGCTTGACACTTAAATCTAGATAATCATCAAAAACACCTAGTAGTACTATACAACCGGTACAGGCTAAATAATAAAACGGCTGTAATGTGGTATTTGCAAATAAACTTAAACTAATGGCGATACCTATATAAGTAGCAATACCGCCAATTAATGGCACAGCCCCTTGGTGTTGTTTACGTCCGTGCGGAATATCAACTAAACCAAAGCGGATCGACAGTGGATAAAGCAAGCTTATCGCTAGGGTCGAGCAAACCAATGCAGTGATGTAAAGTAATGTGTTTTCAGCCATTTAGTTACCCATATATCTGTTTTTATTACTATGCTGTTAGTGCTATTCAGCACAGCGTCAGCTAAAATCGGGTTTACTGTGCACTAAGGTTGTTTAATTTAACTGGCTAAATTGGCCGTTAGGACGAATAAGTAACGTGCAATTATCTCAGTGTAAAATTCTTATTATAAGTAATATGGGGCCAAAACCATCGGCGCCATTTCAAGGTAAATTTGTTCATAACCAAGTTTGGGCCTTAGCCAAACTTAACCCTGCGTATCATTATATGCGCTGGCACAGTGACTCTTTGCTGAACAAGCTTTTGAAATATCCAGTTTTTTTATTTAGCTTTATCTGGCGCTTTGTTATTAGCCGTCAGCGTTATGATATAGCACATATCCACTTTTTCTATCCGACTATTTGGCTGGCTTTAGTTTATAAGTTTTGTCGCAATAGAAATTTAAAAATAGTTGTCACCTGTCATGGCAGTGATATTTATAAGTATCAACCACCCAGTAAACTATATCGCTGGTGTGCTAAACAGGTTGATCAGTGGATCTTTGCCAGCTCGGCGTTAGAGCAGCATTTTTCTTTGCCTAAAGCCAATAGCAAAGTGTTAGCAGCGGGTATTCATGAGTCTTTTCGCCAAGCTGAGCAAGTGACCTGGCAAGATAAAACAATCGATTTACTTTATGTTGGTAGTTTAGATGAAAACAAAGGCATGGATAGACTGCTGGCTATGCTGCCTTACTTAACAGATAAACATGTAGTTATTGCTGGCAGTGGTCCTTGGTTAAGTCGGTTGCAAACAGCGGCGACTGAGTTTTCCAATGTCTTAGTTGTCGGGCCGAAAAATAGTAGCGCCTTAAAGCAGCTATATCAGCAGTCGCGATACTTAATAAATTTATCCCGTAACGAAGCCTTTGGTTTAGTGATGACTGAGGCCATGTGCTGCTATACGCCTGTTATTGCCAGCTTTACTGATGGCGCTCAAGAGCAAGTGCAAAATGGCGTCAACGGGGTCTTACTTAGCGCTACTGATTCTGAGCAGCAGTGGCTTGCGAATGCAACTGCCATTATTCAACGCTTATGGCAGCTGCCACCCGAGCAGTATCAACGGCTGCAACAACAAGCCCGTACTAGTGCAGAGCCCTATTTATTAAAAAATATCGCAGAGCAATTAGAGACAGTTTATCAACGAGTTGTTTTATGAGTGAATCAGTTATAAATAATGAAGCAATTAACCTAGAAACGGTTAAAATTGGCCCTGTTCAGGTGGCAGCTTTTAACGATATGCAGCATATGCTGGAATTAGTGATTAAGCCCGATGCTACAGTGTTTGCCGGCTCAGCTATTGCTATTAATCCTGAAAAAATATTAACCGCAATGCAAAACCCAGAAATTGAGGCGGTAATTAACCAAGCCGATTTACGCTATGCCGATGGTATAGGGGTGGTGAAGGTTATGCGTAAACGGTTAGGCAAACAAGTACAACGTATTCCCGGTTGTGAGTTTTGGCAGCAATTAATGCTACGCGCTGCACAATATCAGGTGCCGGTATTTATTGTCGGCGCTAAGCCTGAGGTTAATCAGCAAACTGCCACTAAGTTAAAACAGCAGCAGGTGAATTTAGTCGGCGCGATTGATGGTTATTTTAAAGACGAAGCGGCTCTAACCGCCAGTATTAAACAAAGCGGCGCTAAAATAGTTAGTGTGGCTATGGGCTCACCTAAACAAGAGTTGCTTATTCAGCGTCTAGCCAAAGCGCACCCCAATTGTTTTTATATGGGCGTTGGCGGCACTTATGATGTTTTTACTGGCAATGTAAAACGGGCTCCGGCTTTGTGGTGCAAACTAAATTTAGAATGGGCTTATCGGTTGCTGTTGCAGCCTAGTCGTATAGGCCGGCAGTTGGGCTTGTTGCGTTATATTTGGTGGTATTGGCGCGGTAAAATTTAGTGATATTTAGTAATAAGGGTGATAACGAATGGTTTATGCAACAGCTTTACCCCTGATCAGTGTTTATATGCCTACTTATAACCGGGTTAATATGGCGATCCGTGCTATTGAATCTGTTTTAGCGCAAACTTACCCTAATTTTGAGTTATTGGTAGTAGACGATGCTTCGCCTGATGATACTTGGCATATTTTAAACCAGCGCTATGAGCATGATAGTCGAGTGCGTTTATTTCGCCAAGACAAAGGCCAAGGCGCTTGCGCTGCCCGCAATAGAGCCATAACCGAGGCTAAAGGTGAGTGGGTTACTGGCATTGATGATGATGATGAATTTTTGCCTAATAGATTGCAAAGCTTATATGACGCTTATGACGATAAATATAGCTGTGTTTGCTCAGGTTATATCTGGGATTACGGCTCTTTGCAAAAGCGGCTTCATACCAAGCAGGAAGTGGTAGATTTAGCTCAGTTGCTTGATCTGCATGTGCTATCTAATCAAGCCCTAGTAAAGCGTGATCGCATGCTAGCCTTGGGCGGCTTTGATATAAATTTAGCCGCGTTTCAAGATTACGATATGTGGGTACGGGTAGTGCGTGACTATGGTCCCGCTTTACGTATTGCCGAGCCAAGTTATAAGGTGAACGTAGGTCATGAACTGGGCCGTATTACAGACTCGCCCAAACGTTTAGATGCTCACAAGCAATTTGTGGCTAAACATCGCAGCTTAATGTCTGAGCGTAACTTACAAAATCAAATGTATTACCGCCAAACCATGCAACATCAGCCTCTTAGTCTATTTGGCTTTTTTAGCCGTGCTCGTTACGGTTTAGTCGGCTTAAAGTGGCGTTATTATTTAAAGCATAAATTACGGATTTTAAGTAAATGGCGAATGCAGTTGTTTAGTAAGGGTGTTATGGGGCTGTTTAAAAAGTGATAGCCCCAGCAAAAATGCAGTCTTGGTTATTAAGCCAAGCCGATCGGCTGTTATGTGGTTTGATCCCTTGGTTTTTGTTGGTTGATTGTTTAAATGGCGCTTTACTACAAAGCCAAGGTTCGGCTTATGGCTTGGCTTTGGTTTATAAAGGTTTGCTGTTAAGTTTAATGTTGCTGGCGCTTAGTCAAAGCCAGTTTAAAGCCGTGTTAATTTATATTGCGACTGCACTTTTACTGCTATTGGGGCCGGCTGTAAGCAGTTGGCAACAAAGCAGCCAATGGATTTTGGCAGACGTTCAATTAGTGGTAAAAATACTCAGCCCCTTGTTAGGCTTTTACTACTTTTTCACTTTACAGCAACGGCAGCCTGCTTCAGCTCAACGGCTGTTCTACTTTACCCTAGCTGTAAGTTCAGTCGTTTTATTACTGAATATGTTATTGGGGTTAAGTGGCTGGGGTTATAGTGCTTATCGGCCGATGGAGAATGTGCAGCAAGCATTTTTAGGCATAAAAGGTTTTTTTTATTCCACTAATGAATTGTCGGCATTGTTACTCGTCTTAACGGCAGCATTATTAAGCCTTACTTGGCCGTTATCGCGCTGGCGTTACTGCCTTGTTAGCCTATTGGCCTTGGTAATAGCTTTGTTGTTATTAACTAAAACCGGGCTATTTGGCTGTTTAATTTTAGTGTTAACTATTCCTTTATTGTTTATGCCTGCTCAGTTTTGGCGTCAGCATCAGCTAAGGTTAGTTGCCATGGCAGCCGTGTTTCTTGTGCTATTTTTGTTGGCAAGTCTTAATCTGCCGGCTCTGTTGCAGGCATTAGGCATTTACCAAAAGTTAGACTTTGTTTATCAACAGCGTGGTATAAGCGGTATTATTTTATCGTCGCGTGATCTTTATGCCAGCCAAATATGGGCCAGCGTACAGCAGCACTATGCCAGCGGCCAAACTCTACTTGGGGTAGGGCAAGGCGGTAGTGCTTTACAGCTTAAAAAGTACTTTGCTGAACTAGACTGGTTTGATTTATTTATCTTTTATGGTGTGGTTGGGGTAGTTGTTTATATTGCCACTTTTGGCCTATTTATTTGTAATAGCATTAAACACCTTGGTTTAAGGGCAGGCCGTGTTATGTTATTGCTTAATCTAGTATTATTGGCTGTTTCTGCTATGGCAGGCCATGTTATTACTTCTGGCTTATTGTGGTTGCCTTGGGCACTTTGTAATGCGCTATTATTTTCAAGCAGCGAGCAGCAACTAAGGACGATACGTGAAAGACATTCTTGAGCCTTTGCTATACCCACAAAATATTGTGTTATTTGCTTTATTTATTAGTTGTATTTTCTACCGCAAAAAAGGTTTATGGTGCTTATTTATTTTTTATTATGTGTTGGGTAATAGTTTTATTGCCAATCAAGTAAGGGCGCTATTCCCCGAGTTTAAGTTAAGTGAGGCAAGAGTAACAAAAGCAAGCAGTGTTAATGCCGTTGTGCTTGGCTGCGGTGGCAGTGCGACAGCTTTACCCGCCTGTGCTAAATCGCGTTTAGATAGAGCGGTGCAACTACTACCTAAACAGGCTGCATCTGTGGTAGTAACTACTCGACACTGCCAGCCTTATGTTGACTATTTACTGCGAAATCAACCCAATATTGCCATTAACTGCTTTAATGGCGGCGATAATACTTATCAAGAGCTTTCTAGTTTAAGCCAAAAATATGGCATTAAGGCTAATTATATTGTAACTAGCCAGTTTCATGGCTGGCGGGTTCGGCAACTGGTTGAGTACCATAAGTTGCCTAGCCAAGTTGTTACGACTTCGAGCCAAACTTTTCGCGCCGTAAATTGCGGGATAAATTGTTTTTTTACCGTAAATTTAAGCAATTTTGATTTATACAGTAAGTTAATTGCCGAATTTAGCAGCTATACGGTGTTTGTTGCAACGCGTAGCTGGACTTCATGGCACCAAGCACCAGAGGCTGAATAAAAGCATGACAACTTCATCAACGAAAGTCTTGCCATGGATTTTTACCTTTTTAAAACCTTTTTGGCTTAAGGTTATAGCCGCCCTTATTTTTTTAGCTATAGGATCTTTAAGCTGGCTAGCCTTAGGCCAAGGCGTAAAAATGTTAGTTGACCAAGGCTTTGCTCAAGGTAATGCAAGCCAGCTCAATTATGTCACTGGCTTTATTTTATTGTTATGTTTAGTGGCGTCAGTGGCCACTTTTGCTCGGTTTTATTTAATGACTTGGTTGGGCGAGCGGGTAAGTGCCAATATCCGCAATACCGTGTATCAGAATATGTTAAAACTATCGCCTGCCTTTTATAGCGAAATGCGCACCGGAGAAATTATCTCGCGTTTTACCGCTGACACCACCTTATTACAAAGTGTGGTTGGCTCTAGTTTATCTATGGCCTTGCGCTCTAGTGTTACTATTGTCGGCGGTTTAATTATGATGGCACTAACTAGCGTAAAAATGACACTGTTAGTCTTGATTGCGGTGCCCTTAGTCTTGTTACCTATTTTTATGTTAGGTAAAAAGGTACGGCTTTTAGCCCGCGCCAGTCAAGATAGGCTGGCTGATGTTGGTGCTTATGTTGATGAAAGTATACATGAAATTCATACCGTGCAGTCTTATACCCATGAGCAGCATGATATACAGCGTTTTGGCCAGCGCATAGAGCAAGTTATGCAGGCAGCTAGCGGCCGTATTTTTTACCGTGCCTTGTTAATTGCTATGGTAATGATGCTAAGTATAGGCGCTATGGTGCTAGTAAGTTGGGCTGGCGCTCATGATGTTATGGCCGATAAAATGACCCCAGGCGAGTTAACGGCTTTTATGTTTTATGCTGTTATGGTGGCCGGAGGCGCGGCGACCATAAGCGAAGTAATAGGTGATATTCAGCGAGCAGCTGGTGCGGCTGAGCGCTTAATTGAATTAGCAGAAATGCCAGTTGATATTCAATCAGCTGAAATAACCGTACCTTTACCCCAGCCAATTACCGGTGCTATTGAGTTAAAGCAATTAAGTTTTGCTTACCCTAATACAGATGACAAGCTAGTGCTACAGCAATTACAGCTGGCTATTAAACCAGGCGAGCGCATTGCCATAGTTGGCCCAAGCGGTGCTGGTAAAACCACTTTGTTTCAATTGTTGCAGCGGTTTTATCAGCCCAGTCAAGGCGCTATTTACTTAGATGGCGTGGATATTAACCAGCTTGAGTTAGCACAACTACGCCAGCAATTTGCCTTAGTGCCACAAGATGCCGTTATATTTGCTGACAGTGTGTTAGAAAATGTGCGTTATGGCCGACCAGAAGCGACTGAGCAAGAAGTGGTGAAAGCTTGTATTGCGGCTCGTGCCGATGGCTTTATTAACGAATTAAGTGCAGGTTATCAAACCCAATTAGGCGAGCGCGGGGTTAAGTTATCTGGTGGGCAAAGGCAGCGAATTGCTATTGCTAGAGCTATTTTAGCCGACCGGCCAGTATTATTGTTAGATGAAGCCACCAGTGCCTTAGATGCCTTAAGCGAGCAGCAAGTTCAGTTGGCGCTAGAGCACTTAATGCAAAATAAAACCAGCTTAATTATTGCTCACCGTTTGGCAACAGTGGTTAATGCTGATCGGATTATTCTATTAGATAAAGGCCGTATTATTGCCAGTGGCACCCATCATCAACTAATAGAGCAAAGCCCGCTGTATAGTGAGCTAGCGAAGCTGCAGCTTTTGCATTAACAACTAGCACTAACAAAAAAGCCTGCTAAAAATTAGCAGGCTTTTTTAGTGTTTAGTGTTTAGTGTTTAGTGCACTGCAGCTTATTGGCAGCCGCCGCAACAAACCCCGCCTTCGCCATGGGCTTTGGCTTTAGGTTGCACAAACAAAATTTCATTTTCTAATAAAATATGCTGCATTAAATCTTGTCTTAATTCTTCAAGGCCAATATACAGCGCGGTCCAAGTGTTACAAGCACCCGCTGGCAAAGTAATATCATTAGTGAGTTTACACAAGGTTTCTAGCGCATCGCCATGCTGAATGTGCTCTTCTTCCATTACGCTAATTGGGCCTGATGGGTAAATACCACCTGCAAGCATAGGAAATAAAATTTGTTCTTCTTTCATCATATGACTTTCTAATTCTTGATACATTTGCTCTAAATGTTCGGTTAAACCGTTAGGGCAATTAGGGTCCATACCGTGAACATGCTCAACCCGACGGGCTAAACGGGTTAACTCAGGTAGCTGTTGCCTATGACGCTGGTGAAAGCGTGTAACTATGTGCTCAATTAACTCTTTAACTGGCTTTTCTTGCCAGTTTATATGGTCGGTTGTTTGCTGCTGTAAGGCAGTTAATGCGGTAACAACGTCTTGTTCGTTTAGCTCACGTTTGGCTAAAGCTTCGCGTAAACTTAGTTGGCCACCACAACAAAAGTCTAATTTAAATTGATGAAATACTGCTGTTGCTCCAGCAACAGATGTCGCAATGCTACCTAAAGATTGATCTAATAATGACATACTGACTCCTAGCTAAATAATAAATAAAACTTGTTATATAGCTGTATAGAGCAAGAGTTAGGCCAAAACTACCACCATTGATTTATATGGTTTTATTTAACGCTATGGTATATTAAACCCATATTAAGCTAGGTTTAAATAACCATGAAAGGGTGAAAGCTACCATGCTAGAGCAAAGCCTTATTGCTGATTTAGTCACAGACTTACCGGCTGCGGTTCGTTTGCAACGTTTAGTGAGTACTTTACGTAGTCATTTTAATTGTGGTGCTGTGGGTCTATTAAAGTTAGAGCATGAAATTTTAAAACCTGTGGCCTTGCATGGGTTAGTGCGCGAAGCCCATGGTCGGCGATTTTTAGTGGGTAAGCACCCGCGATTAGCCGCTATTTTAGCTAGCCGTAATCCAGTGAGGTTTGATCCCAGTTCAGAGCTACCCGATCCTTATGATGGCTTATTAGCCGATCAACCCGGTAAAGCGTTACCAGTACATGATTGTATGGGCACCTCTTTATTTATTGAAGGCCGCTGCTGGGGAGTATTAACCCTAGATGCGCTAGACGGCAATAGCTTTAATCAGGAGACGGTTATAGAGTTACAGCGTTACAGCTTATATGTTGAGGCAGCGGTTAGGTTAACTGAGTTAGAGCAAGCCAATAGAGCGCTGCGAACAACCCATCAGGCAAATGAGCCAGTATTTACAGCCAATGATCAGCAATATGAACTTATTGGCCAAAGTAAGCCGCTACAGCAAGTACTGCAAGAGTTAGCAATAGTCGCAAATTCAGACTTACCGGTTTTATTATTAGGTGAAACTGGGGTAGGTAAAGAGCTATTTGCAAGGCAGTTACATCGTAGCTCTAACCGAGCGAAAAAGCCGTTAATTTATTTAAATTGTGCGGCTTTACCGGAAAGCTTGGCAGAAAGCGAGTTATTTGGCCACACTAAAGGGGCTTTTTCAGGTGCTAATAGCGAACGTGCTGGTCGCTTTGAAGCTGCCGATGGCGGCACTTTATTTTTAGATGAAGTAGGGGAATTGCCCTTAGCGGTGCAAGCTAAATTATTACGAGTATTACAAAACGGTGAAATTCAACGTTTAGGCTCAGATGAATCAAGAACCGTCAATGTACGCTTAGTTGCTGCAACCAATCGAGATTTAAAGCAGCAAGTGAAAAGTGGTGAATTTAGAGCTGATTTATATCATAGATTGTCGGTTTATCCGTTACCTATACCACCATTAAGAGAACGCAGAGATGATATTCCATTATTAGCCGGGCATTTTTTAGAGCTAAATAGTCGCCGTTTAGGTTTACGAGCTTTGCGCCTTGAACCACAAGCTGAGCTAGCATTATTAAGTTATAACTGGCCGGGTAATGTGCGCGAGTTAGAGCATGTTATTAGCCGCGCTGCAATTAAAGCGCTAAGTCATGGTGCTTCACGCAATGATATTGTAACTATTGCTTCTGAGTTATTAGATATAGAAGCCAGCTCAGCGTTAATGGGTGAACATGAGTTAATTCATAAACAAGTCGTGGCAGGTGTGTCATTAAAGCAAGCAGTTAATCAATTACAACGCCAGATGATAGAGCAAGCCTTAGTTAACTCTGCAGGTAGTTGGTCACAGGCAGCACGGCAGCTAGAAATAGATGCCAGTAACCTGCATAAATTAGCCCAGCGTTTAGGAATGAAATAATGTTGCGCTTTATGGGAGTGCTGTTTTGGCGTTTTTTGGCCATTATCAGCTTATTATTAGGCCTAATAGGTATGGTATTGCCGGTGATGCCAACAGTGCCATTTATATTAGTCAGTGCTTGGGCGGGCGGTAAAGGCTGGCCGGCATTAGAGCGCTGGTTATTAGCTCAGCCTCACCTTGGGCCTGCCATTTTAAAGTGGCGCCAATACGGTATAGTGCCCAGAAAAGCTAAATACTTATCTATAGGTATGATGTCTATAAGTGGCATTGTATTACAGTTTTCAGCAGCTATTTTCTGGGTGAAAATAGCTGTACCTTTAATTATGTTAACCGTTGCTATTTGGATCTGGCTGCGACCAGAGCAGATCCCTGAGCAATTGGCAGAGAATAACAATGACAACGTCTCTTAACAAAAAACAACTAAAACAAATAACCCCTGAACAAGCTATGCGTTATAGTCGTCATCTTATGCTGCCGGCCATGGACTTTCGCGGTCAAGAAGCTTTATTAGCCAGCAAAGTACTGGTTATCGGCATGGGCGGTTTAGGCTGTGCGGCGGCTCCTTATTTGGTTGCTAGCGGCGTTGGTGCTATTACTTTGGTAGATGATGACAGTATTGATAGCAGCAATTTACAGCGACAAATTTTGTATCGTGAAACGGATATTGGTTTAGCTAAAGTACAGCAAGCGGCAACCCAGCTGCGACAGTTAAATAGTGAAATACAAATTGATACTCTGACGCAGCGTTTAACGGCAGAAGACTTAGCCCAACTGATCCCGCAGTATTCATTAGTCTTAGATTGCACCGATAATTTAAGTACTCGTAACGCCATCAATGCTGGCTGCGTTAAGGCTAAGGTGCCCTTAGTATCTGGTGCGGCTATTCGCTTTGAAGGCCAAGTGGCCAGCTTTAGCATGCAGGGCGATCAAGCCTGTTACCATTGTTTAAGTCAGCTATTTGGCGAGCAGCAATTAAGTTGCATGGAAGCCGGCATTTTATCGCCTGTAGTTGGCATTGTCGGCACTATGCAAGCACTTGAAGCGGTGAAAATTTTAGCCAAAGTGGGCCAGCCTTTATTTGGTAAACTGCAGTTATTTGATGCTATGTATAGCCAATGGCAGCAGTTTACTTTAACTAAAGATCCGCATTGTTCAGTCTGCTCTTTGCTTTAAAGCTGATCATGGAGTGCTAATCGCTTGTCGCTAGGCCTAAGTGTTTGGTACGAACCAGCTGCATTAATTTATAAGCATCGTTTAGGTTACAACTTTCATGTTCACGTTTTATATAGCCAAGTGACGTTAACTCTAAATGCCAAGTGGGTACTACATCAACAGTGGCTAAGGTTTGCTTTACACAATTAAGCGCACAACCATCTACAGCTAAAATGGGCCGGCCAGATTTAGCCACTTTAACCAACTGCTTCACTTTACCGCCAACACCAGCAATACAAGACATTTGAGCCGAACCTTCTCTGTCTAAAACTACAGCCAAGTCATTAGCTAGTTGTGCAACATTTGAACAACCTGAGCAGGCGTAAACTAAAGGCTTATCTTTATAATTTATGGTCATTAACTTGGCTCCTATAAGGTTACAACAAAGTAAGTTGTAACCTTAAGTCTAGAGCGCAATTAAAATGTTGACTTGATATATATCAAACTAAAGCTAGGCTAGCGCCGATTTACTGACAAATAATAAACCGGCTTAGAGCATTATTGAAACGAAGTGTCTTATTAGCCAGGCCGGCCATCAGGACGCGGGGTAGTTAATACCGGAAAATATACGATAACATAGAGCAAATAAGCGACACACCAAGCAGCCACGCCCAACATTAACCAATGTGTTGTTTCAAGCGGCCAAATTGAGATTAACAGTGTTCTACTTACTGCCGCAGCAATAACTAAAATAAAGGCAACAGACATTATGGCTTTGGGTTTTAATACTCGGCCACTATGACCTAAAGAAACGCGTGCCATCATACTTAAGATCATCGAGCCCATAGCCCCAGCAGTTAACGCATGTAAGGCAACACTATTGCTTATTGGTAAACCGGCATAACGGGCGCTATAAAGCGCTAAGCCAATTGGGATAAACCAATAAGCAATATGCAATGACCATAATAAAGGCACTTTAGCGGTGATCCATATTTTCCAGCGAGCGCAGCGAATAGCAATGGCTATAGCGCTAATGGCAAATAAAACACTAATAGCATAAGCATGAATGTACTGAGTTAAGGTTAAAAAGTGCAGAATGAAAATTAACCAAAGCGAACCTAAAGCAATACGATCTAACCAGACTATAGGCTCGGCTTTTTTAGTTTGAGTGCCGTTCGCGGTAAACATAGGCAATACCCTGCCACCGACGATGGTCATTAATAAGGTGACTAACCAAACCGCATTTTGGCTGCCCAGCTGCTGTAAATCATAGCGGTGATAAGCAACACCTATGTACATTAATAAGTTACATATAGTCAGTAGCGCCAACACAGGAATAAAAAACAAATTGCGCTGTTGGCCGGTTTGAATAAGGGGTTTGGCTAATAAAAAAGCACAAACAGGTAAAAAACTAAGATCAATAGCAGCAACCAATACTAAGGGTAAAGATTGGCCAAATAATAAGACTAAGCGACCGGCTAACCATAATAAGGTAATAAACAATAAAGTTTTGCCATGAGGCGCGCGCAGGCCAGTCCAGTTTTGCACTGCGGTTAATAAAAAACCGATAACAATAGCAACAACAAAGCCAAATATCATTTCATGGCTATGCCAAAACAATACATTGGCAAAGGGCGTTAGTTGTATATGCCCGGCTAAGACAAGCCCCCAAAGCAACATAGCAATAGCGCTAAAAGCCCCACCTAATAAAAACATGGGTCTAAATGCTTGTCGCAGTAATGGCATCAGTTTTTGCTCTGTAGCAAGATCACTAATTTGCATGTTTATTTATCCTATAAAAAGTCATCATTTTCCTGTAAGAAGTTATTTTCACGTGCTAATTTAAGTCGCTGTTGAAATTGTGCTGCTTGGTTTGCAAAAAACATTGTCACCATACACAGTGCAAGCACACCATATAAAATCATAAAGCAGCCTGTAACAATGCCGAGTATATCTTGTGCTACACCAAATAAAATTGGCAAGGTACAACCGCCTAATGCACCAATAGCGGCAACAAAGCCCCCCGCTGCGCCCATTTGGGTTGGGTAATAATCGTAAAGCACTTTATAAACACTAGCTCGGCCAAAACCTTGGGCAACACCAATAATAAAAATAAGCGCAGTAAACCACCACACATTGACAGAGATAGAAATAGTGACATCTTTTTCAATGCCATGAATAAGCATGGTAGTAGGTGGGTAGCTTAAAAAGAATAAGCAAACAATACAGACCCAAAATACAGTCCAGTTTACTGCTCTCCCACCATATCTATCAGCAAACCAACCGCCTAAGGCTCGCATCATTGATGAGCTAGCAACAAAAAATAAAGTAAATGCCATGGCTTGTTGCGCCGTTAATTCATAGGCTTGCATATAGTATTGTGGTAGCCAAAGCAGTAAAGCTAAGAAGCTGCCGAAAACAAAGTAATAATACAGTGAAAAACGCCAAACTCTGGACTGAGCACTAAGCTCGCGTAATGAACTGGTTTTAACCGTACTGTTTATTTTTGGCGGCGCTACATTAGGCGCTAACAGTGCAAACAATAAGATTAATAACACAAGCCCTAGAGCATAAATAGGACCAATCCAGCGCCAATCTAGAAAATGTAATATAAGCGGTATTAAAATAAAATTGATTGCTACGCCTACATTACCAACGCCAAAAATACCTAAAGCTCGGCCTTGTTGCGCTGTGCTAAACCAATCAGATACATAACGAGTGCCAATGCTAAATGATGCACCACTAACACCAAACCAAAGCCCTAGCCACAAATAACCTTGAAAGTTATTAATATAAGGCAAAAGTAGTAATGGGGGTAATACCAATAACATGAGCGCTATCCACAGCTTTCGGCTGTTATAGCGATCAGCCAGTAAACCTACAGGGATACGCAATAAGGCGCCAGATAATATTGGCGCAGCTAATAAAACCCCGTACTGCGTTGCTGTTAATTTTAGCTGTTGCTGCAGGTTTAAGCCCATAACGGCATAAAGGGTCCAAATTGAAAAACAACCAGCAAAGGCTAGCGTGGCAATAATTAAAGCTTTATTTGCATTAACCCGTTTTACTTGCATGTTATTACCCGTTAGTAAGCCATAGCTTTAGTTTACTCAGTGCAATTAATTTTGCAGTGAATTCTAGGGTGTACCTCTGATGCGTTTATTTATACTTTTTTATTTTACCGCTTACCACTTAAGGGGTAGCTGCTATTGTCAGAATGCCAGTTACGGCTTTAAGTGCACTACTTACAATAGGTTATAATATTTATTTAACAACCACTTGGCTTTTTTTTAGTTTGTTTTATATCAAAGATTTTGTCGGGTTTGATCCTTACAATGAGTAGGGTTAATTAGTAAATCCCTTGGAGGGGTAATATGTCAGAGCCGTCATATTCAGCACAAAACAGTAGCAAATTAAGGATCCTTAATTTTGCTGATCAAAAAATAAAAATGCTGCACTTAGCGTGGTTTGCATTCTTTCTAACTTTTGTTATGTGGTTTGCTCATGCTCCTTTGCTTATTCATATCAAAGAAGCGTTAGCGTTAAGTGATGCCCAAGTAAAAGCCTTACTTATTTTAAACGTCGCTATTACCATTCCTGCACGAATTGTTGTCGGCATGATGGTAGACCGCTATGGACCGCGTATTGTTTATTCATTAGTGTTATTTATATCTGCCATGCTGTGTATTGGTTTTGCTTTTGCTCAAACCTATAACATGCTGGCCATAATGCGATTTTTATTAGGTTTTGTCGGCGCCGGTTTCGTTATTGGTATTCGTATGGTAGGTGAGTGGTTTCCGCATAATCAGGTTGGCACAGCAGAAGGCATTTATGGTGGCTGGGGTAACTTTGGTTCAGCGGCAGCTGCTATGACTTTACCAGCATTAGCGTTAATGTTTGGTGGTGAAAACGGCTGGCGCTACGCTATTGCTGCGGTTGGTGTTATAAGTGCAGTGTATGCCTTAATATTTTATAAATTAGTACGTAATACCCCTAAAGGTTCGGTTTATTTTAAACCGAAAAAAACCGGTGGCATGATGGTTTCAAGCTGGCGCGATCTGTACTTGCTAATTATCATGAATATACCAATGTATTTAGCCCTAGGTATGTTGGCATGGCGTTTATCCCCAGCCGGAGTAGAGTTATTCTCTACGAATATTATGTACGGATTTTGGGGGGTGTTGGTGGTACTGTTTATTGGCCAAACACAACAAATTTGGAGTGTTAACGTAGAGCATTTACGTGCTGGTGTAGCTGAAACGGATAAATATAGCTTTAAACAAGTCGGTATTTTAAATGTGGCTTACTTTACTACCTTTGGCTCTGAGCTCGCCGTAGTATCTATGTTACCTTTATATTTTATAGAAACATTTGAAGGTTTGTCTGCTGTTAAAGCAGGCTTGTTAGCCTCAGGCTTTGCCTTTATGAATTTGGTATCTCGGCCTATGGGCGGTTGGATTTCAGATAAATTTGGCCGTCGCAAAAGTATGCTTATTCTTATAGGTGGCCTAGCTGCAGGTTACTTTTTAATGGGCTTAATGGATAGTCATTGGTGGATCCCATTCGCGGTTATAGCCACTATGTTATGTAGCTTCTTTGTTCAAGCCGGTGAAGGTGCTGTTTTTGCTATAGTGCCACTAATTAAACGCAGTATGACAGGCCAAATAGCGGGTATGGCTGGTGCTTATGGTAACGTAGGCGCTGTCGTATATTTAACTGTATTAAGCTATGTTGATTACAGTACCTTCTTTTTTGTAATCGCCGCTTCAGCTTTAGTAGGATTATTTAGTGTAATGTTTTTAGACAACCCTAAAGGTCATATTACTGAAGTGGGTGAAGATGGTACTGTGCATCATATTAGTGTTGGATAAGGCACTGGCCTAAACACAGAAGTTAGGAGTTAGTTTTAAGGTGAGCGAACAACAGCTACAGCTTGTATTTAGTCAGCTCAGTGAAGCCGGCATTAAATCGGTTAATGAAGATGCTGTTGCTAGCTATATCCCTGTTGATGCTCACCTTATGACATACAAAGGAGCCTGTTTTGCTTTAGCCGATGGCGTAAGTACCGCCGAAGCAGGACAGCAAGCCAGTACCTTAGCTGTGCAGCGATTCAGTAAAGAGTATCCACAAACGCCAGATAGCTGGTCAGTAGCTTATAGTACCGAACAATTATTAAAAACAATTAACGATAAACTGTATCAATTAAGTCATGTTTTTAATCACTCTAGTAATCATGAGCAAAAAGGCTATTTAACTACTTTTACGGCTTTAGTTTTAAAATCACAAACCGCGCACTTTTTTCATGTTGGTGATAGCCGTTTATATCATTTACGTGATGGTGTTTTGCAACAATTAACCCAAGATCACACCACAGTTTTATCAGATAAGAGGCAGTTTTTAGGTCGTGCTCTAGGTATGGATGCAAAAGTGTCGGCTGATCATAACAGCATTGCTATTGAAGCGGGAGATCGCTTTTTACTCACTAGTGATGGTATCCATGATTTTATTACAACCTCAGAGCTTACCAAACTTATGCAGCTAACTGATGTTAATGCTGCAGTGCAAGCTATGTATAACACTGCAATGGCCAAGCGGTCTGATGATAATTTAAGTGCTATTTTGGTTGAAGTAACAAGTATTCCAGAGCAAAGCTTAGATGATTTAAACCAACAATTAACCCGTTTACCTTTTCCACCTGCGCTAGAGCCTGGCATGAAAATAGATGGTTATTTGGTACTAAAAGAGTTATTTGCCAGCAGTCGTAGTCATTTATATTTAGTTAAAGATGAGTCCACTGCAACTGAATTAGTGCTTAAATGCCCATCAATCAACTTTGACGATGATCACTTTTATATTGACCGTTTTATACGCGAAGAATGGATTGGCTTGCGGATCCAAAGTGAGCATGTAGTAAAAGTGATTCGCCAAGATAGGCCACGCACGTTTTTATATTATTTAATGGAATATTTACCCGGCCAAAGCTTAGATAAATGGTTTGCCGAGCAGCCGCAACCGTTAAAACCGTCGCTGGCTATTTCATTAGTAAAACAGATAGCTCAAGGTTTACAGGCTTTTCATCAAGTAGGGGCTATTCATCAAGACTTAAAGCCTGGCAATGTTTTACGTTTGCCAGATGGAAAACTTAAGGTGGTCGACTTTGGTTCGGTTTATGTAGCCAGCTTAGCTGAAATTTATAGCCCCATGCAGCAGGATATTGCTTTAGGTACGGCCAGTTATTCTGATCCGCAATATTTACTTGGCCACAACTCGGGTATTCAAGGTGATATTTATGCCTTAGCCACTATTAGCTATGAGCTGTTTACAGGCGGACAATTACCTTACGGCGATGCGGTAGAGGAGTGCAGAACAGCCGCTGATTATGACAAGTTACGCTATCGTTCTGCCAGTCAGTTTAATGCTGTTATCCCAACTTGGTTTGATCGTGCTTTAGAAAAAGGGGTAAGTTTATCGCTAAACCAGCGTTATCAAACCCTAAATCAATTGCTAACCGACCTACAGCAGCCAAACCCAGAGTTTTTGCACCAAGAAGTAAAACAAGAGCATAAAACCAACCCCTTACTTTTTTGGCAATTGTTGTCGGGGTTTTGGTTTATTACGTTGTTGTTGGTTATTTGGCTGTTTATATTACGACGTTAGCTTTTAGGTCGAAAGGGTTTAATTACCGCTTCATTGCACACTAAGTAAGGCCCTTCCATTAAATCAATGCAATAAGGCACAGCAGGGAACACCGCATCTAAACACTGGCGAATAGCTTTAGGCTTACCTGGTAAGTTAATGATTAAGCTATCGCCGCGTAACCCAGCTGTTTGCCTAGACAATATAGCCGTAGCAACATATTTTAATGACTCAGCGCGCATAAGCTCACCAAAACCAGGCATCATTCTATCGCACACTGCTTCTGTTGCTTCAGGGGTTAGATCTCGCTTTGCTGGCCCAGTACCGCCGGTAGTGACAATTAAACTACAGTTTTCATCATCAGCAAGTTCGGTTAAGGTTAACTCTATTAAGTTTTTTTCATCAGGAATTAACCGATATACTGGCTGCCACTCGCTAGTTAAATAATCATTTAAAGTATCAATAATCGCCTGACCAGAAATATCTTCATATTCACCGGCGCTAGCGCGATCACTCACGGTGACAATACCAATTTTAGCCATCTTATTATCCATGTTTGTTCCTGTTATTACTTATATAATTACTGACTTGCCATACCGGCTAATTGCAACCAATAACCATTGCTGTCGGTAGCGGCTAAAGCTTGCGGTGCTTGGCCGTTAATATTGGCTTTAAATTTGTCTAGCCAGCTAAAAGTGCCTTCTACTTCAGGACTTAAGCGTACTATATCCACTAACCCTTGCATAGTTGGTAGCTGATTAACTAAGTTATAACGATAGCCAGACTGAGTTTGAATGCCGTTAAGAATAAATACTTGGCTGCCATCTTGGCTATTAACTTTACGGCCTTGTGGGTATTTAATGCAGCATAGTTCACATTGATCTTTACTGCGATTTTCTGAGCGCGCAGTAAAACAGCGACCACTCCAAGCTAAAGGAAGGTGGCCAAAAGCAAATACTTCGGTAGTAAAACAATCACGAATATCTGTAATAACACTTTGTTGCAAAATGCTGCTTAACCATTGCTGTGATAACTCAACAGGCATAACCCAGCGGTTCATACCCATACCCACTAAGCGGCGCAAAGTGTGTTGGTTGTAGCAGTTAATAGCCGCACCAGCAACAAAAGGTAAACTTTGTTCTTGCAGTAACGAAATAGCCCCAACATCATTAACTTCAATTAAAAATTCACCGTTTTCAATGTACTTACGTAATTCTCTAAGTTCGCTTGGCGCTTCTAATAATGTCATAGTGGATAAACAAACTTGTTTACCAGCCTCACGTAACATATGGGCTAGCTCTAAGTAATCTGGCAGTTTCAGCTCACGCCTTTTGCTACAGACGGTCTCACCAAGATAAACAATATCGATGCTAGAGTCGGCAGCCTGCTGATAAAACTGCTGCATTTGTAATTTTGGCCAAAAGTATTGCACTGGGCCTAGAGAAAATTTCATTGCATTTATTCCAATGTTTACAATTATTTCCAACTGCGATGATAAGCACCTAAAGTGGTTTGGCTGCCCTCAGATAAGTTTGCTAACACCTGCTGCCAGTTTTGTTGTACTGAAAACTGCTCTGGATCACGTAGAACATGATCAATAGCAGCGCGCCACACTTGAGTTATTTGTGCTACATAAGCAGGGCTACGTTGTCGCCCCTCTATTTTTAATGAGGCAATACCTAACTTATGTAACTCTGGCAACAGATCTAAAGTATTTAAGCTAGTGGGCTCTTCTAAAGCGTGATAGGTGTCATTATCTACACTGAATCTACCCTTGCATAAAGTGGGGTAGCCAGCTGTTTCATTAGGCGCAAAACGATCAATTAATATGCCGTTTAAACGCGACTCTAAGTAACCGTCATTTTCATCCCAACGAACAAAGGCGGCAGGTGAGCAAGCTCCCGCTGTATTAGGGGATTGGCCTGTCATATACGAGCTTAAGTAGCAGCGGCCTTCAGCCATAATACATAAGCTGCCAAAAGCAAAAACTTCTAAATCAATATCGCAGCTATGGGCTAAGGCACGTACTTGCTGGATAGACAATACGCGTGGCAATACCACTCGACTAACACCAAATTGACGATAAAACTCAATGGCGGCGGCATTAGTGGCTGAAGCTTGCACAGATAAATGCCGCTCTACAAAAGGGTAACGTTCAGCGGCATATGCTAACACTGCTAAGTCAGCAATAATTAATACATCTGCACCCGCAGCAACAGCCATATCCACGGTTTGCTGCCATCGTTGCCAGTTATCGGGATGAGCGAAAGTATTAATCGCAATATGCAGTTTTTTGCCATGCTGGTGTACATAGCGTGCCGCTTGTTCAAGCTTAGTTAAATCAAAGTTTAAGCCAGCAAAATGCCGGGCATTAGTATCATTTTTTAAGCCAATATAAACGGCGTCAGCACCGTTATCTATGGCGGCTTGCAATGCAGGCATGCTACCTGCTGGACATAATAATTCCATAATGGCACCTAGGTTAAATCACTGTCCTACCCCTGAAAGGATATGGGCACCGCGAGTTAATTATGGTTTGATTATAGAGCTATATAACCAAAAAAAGGTGCACTATGTTTGATATTAAAAGAGCTAACCAAAAGGTGGTATCGGCAATACCCTTAATAATGCGGCGGGTTAATCATTATGCGCCAAAAGCAGTACAAGTAAGGGTGTTAAGCTTAGCTTTAAATCAGTTTTTTCAACAAGAATGCCGTAGTGGCGAACTCGACTTTTTACTGAACAAAAGCGTGGTTATTGAAGTGACTGACTATCAGTTAGCTTTTGGTATTAGCTTAGTAGATAAGCGATTACAGGTTAGCTTGCCAGCACAAAAGCAAGATAGCCTTATTAAAGCAAGTTCAGTGGATTTTTTACAAATGATCACAAATCAAGTTGACCCAGATACCTTATTCTTTCGTCGAAAATTAGTCATATTAGGTGATACAGAGCTAGGGCTAGAGTGTAAAAACCTGTTAGATAGTATTGGCTTAGAGCGCTTGCCCAAACCAATTATTGAAGGCTTACACTGGTTAACTGCTCATCAAGTAGCTGAACAGCTTTGATAACGCAGAGAAAACTGAGCTAGATCAATAACCAAACTGCTATGCGCGCTATATTAGCCTTTAGCAGCAACATTAAGTGAGAGCCGTATAATGCGATGGGATAATAAATTAATTGAAAAATATAATATTAATGGGCCACGTTATACCTCTTACCCAACCGCATTAGCGTTAAATCCAGATTTTAATCTAGCTAATATTGCTAAAGCTATTGAGCAAAGCGGCGCTGAATTAAGCCTGTATATTCATATTCCTTTTTGTCAAAAACTCTGCTTTTATTGTGGTTGTAATAAAGTTATTACCAAGCATCAACATAAAGCGGATATTTACCTTGATAACTTAGCCATAGAAATGGCTATGTACGGCCCGTTACTAGAGAAAAAGTTAATTAATCAGCTGCACTTGGGCGGTGGCACACCTACTTTTTTAACCGAAGTGCAATTAAGTAGGTTGATGGCCATGGTACAGCAGTATTTTAAGCTAACAGCTGATGCTGAAATAAGTATTGAAATTGATCCGCGCAGTTGTAGCGACCAAAAGTTAGCCCACTTACGCCAACTAGGTTTTAATCGAGTCAGTTATGGCGTGCAAGACTTAGACGAAAAAGTACAAATAGCTATTAATAGAGTGCAAGATACTGATCTTATTCGCCGCCAAGTGGCATTGAGTAAGCAGCTTGGTTTTAGCTCAATTAATTTAGATTTAATTTATGGTTTACCCTTTCAGCATGTTGAAAGCTTTGGCCAAACTTTGAAAGAAATTATTAAACTAAGCCCAGATCGTATTTCCTTATTTAGTTATGCTCACTTACCTGATCGCTTTGCTGCCCAGCGCAAGTTAGATAACGACAGCCTACCTACAGCAGCCACTAAACTTGAATTACAGCAGTTAGGGATCAGTGCTTTTGTCGATGCCGGTTATCAGTTTATTGGTATGGACCATTTTGCTAAGCCCAATGATAGCCTAGCTAAAGCCCAGCAAGCGGGTAAGTTGCAGCGTAACTTCCAAGGTTACACCACAGCCGGTCAAGATGCCTTAGTTGGCTTAGGTGTCTCTAGCATTAGTCAAGTTAATGGCGTGCTATGGCAAAACAGTAAAGTAGTAACCGATTATTACCAAGCGCTAGAGCAAGAAACGTATCCTGTAGAACGCGGTTTTAGTTTAAATGCCGACGATAAACTCCGTGCAGCCTTAATTAGCCAATTAATTTGCCATTTTGAACTAGATATAAAGCAATTTAGCGCTAACTGGCAACTAACCGATTTTTGGCACTACTTTGCTGACGCTAAACAAAAGTTAAGCCCTTTTATTGAAGATGCTTTAGTTGAAGTACATCAAGATAAGCTAGTAGTCAGCCAAACAGGCCGTTTATGGGTACGCAGTATCTGTGCTTGTTTCGATGCCTATTTAAATAAAGGCCAACAGCGTTATTCGAAAGTGGTTTAAATAAAACCACTTTAAAAGTCTTACTAACATTAAATCACCACCTTTCAAAGCTGGTGATTTAATAGGTTACTTCTTACGCAAAATACTGTGATTACATACATAACCAGATAAACACGTTTTTAGCCTTATTAGACGGACTTTTCCGTACTTGCCGCACCAAAAAATAGCACTGTACCCATAACCTATTGTATATAATCTAAAATCATTGTAATGTCTTCAACATTAAATTTACAAAGACGGAAAATTCCGTGTTTAATTACGGATTTTTCCGCCTAATAAGCGTTAGGGCTACTTGATATTACGAGTTCAGCTCCCAATTAATTTATGACATTAAATTAACGGGTTAAGAAAATGGACTTCGGCAGTAAATTCGGTGGCTGGGAGCATCTTTTACTTTATTCTGTTGTTGGTGCGGTCTTTATTTTATTATTGTGGGGGCTGGCAAAGCTTGTTCGATGGGCTAAGGGAATGCCAGTCGGGGGTTACGTTATATTGGCGCTATTTCCTTTGATTTCGCTGTTTCCTATACCTCCAGCGGAAATAAAAAAGTTACAACGTATTAAGCAAGAGCAGGTGAAACGCAAACAAGAATCAGGAGATCCGCCAAGTGATGATGAGCCGACACCGCCCTAACAAAACGCAGCACTCGCGGCCTGCGGCCGCTGGGACGCCAACCCGCTGCGCGGCTCGTCGCCCGTGTGCTTTGCGTTATGTAAATCATTCAACTTGGAGTTACTAATGAGACATTTGCTTTTAATTTTTATGTTTTTTTTTGCTGCAAAAGTATCAGCTGATGAATTTGATCTTAAAAAATTTGCTCAAACTTATTTCGATACCATGATTGCAACTCAAGCACCTGGCGCAACAAAGAATGAGCTAGAAAGTTACCTTGCCTTACTTACTGATGACGTCGGACACTCACATTTACCTTGGGTAACTGATGATTCTAGATTGCCCGACGGCAAGGAAACTATGCGTAAAGGAATGACTTTTTATTTAGGTGCGCACACTGAATATAGTGCTGAGCTTCTTGACGTATTTACTTTTAATAACTCAGCTATTGCTATTAGGTACAGAAATAGCGCAAAAGGTATTCACCCCGAGAGTAAGCAACCTATTGCTTATAATCAGGTAATGATGGAAGTTTTGGAAATTGAAAATGGCAAAGTTGCAGTAATTCGTAAATATCACGAGTAAAATTCACATAACAAACAAATATTATCGCCAGCGAAAAGCGCTGGCTGCGACGTCAACCCGCTGCGCGGCTTTCCGCGCTGAATTTGGGCGTTATGTGCTAAAACAGAATGGAGCTCGTATTGAGTTTTAGTGTTAAATCAAAACTATTAATTAGTGGTGGCGTTATTGCATCGGCTGCAGCTATATGGCATTTACTTTGTATTTGGGGCGGGCCAAGCTGGTTTGCTTTTGCACGAGCGCCTAAGCAAATCATAGACTCAGCTCAACAAGGTACTTTGCTTGCACCTGTCGGTACCATAATTGTTGCAGGTTTAATGCTGGCGTGTACGGTGTTTGCTTTTTCAGCCGTTGGTTTAATACGCAAGGTTCCATTGGTTAAACCTGCTTTAATTACCATCGCGTTACTTTGTACTTTGCGAGGATTAATTGGTATTCCAGCATTTGCTACAGCAACCGGTGTCGATATTTGGCAAATAGTTGCTAGCACTGTTTGGTTGTACGTTGGCGTTTGTTTTATTGTTGGCAGTATTGAGCATAGTACTGCTTTAAAATCAGGCACATAACAATCAAATATTATCGCCAGCAAAAAGCGCTGGCTGCGACGTCAACCCGCTGCGCGGCTTTCCGCGCTAAATTTGGGCGTTATGCAGTAGGAGTAAACATTGAGTTATCTTTTCATAGTTGAGACCAATATCACTGATCCATCATGGGTCAATGAATATCTTCTAAAGGTTACGCCCCTTGTCAGTCGATTTGGTGGTAAATACTTAACCAGAACTTCATCGATTGAATTACTGGAAGGTGCGGAAAAGCCGCAGTTTAGCTTGGTTGCTCAATTTCCAAGCAAAGAGGATGCGTTAGGCTTTTACAATTCTGAGGAATATGAGCCATTTAAACACGCGCGCCAGTCTGGCTCGGCAAGTAAATTTTTATTGGTGCCAGTAGAGAATGCTACTTCATAACAAACGCCACCAAAACGCCGCTTCGCGGCTCGACTCGCAACAAGTTGCTCGCGTTTGTGGCGGACGTTAGAGCTAAAAGGAGAAAGCTTTGAATAAATCATACCTATTATTACCACTTACACTTTTTGTTGTTTCTTGTGCTACAACAACTAAAGTTGAAGAACCAAAAATAAATTACCTCGATATATCAGGTAAAGATCAAATTAAATTAGTTGATGAGTATTGGACTGTTGCAAAAAGGATTGAACCTAGATATCCAATTTTAGCAGCTAAAAACAACGTATCTGGTTGCGTTGATCTAATCGTTGGTATTGATCAAAATGGAAAAGCCCAAGGGTATAAGGTTCGTTCATCGTACCCTAAAGGCGTATTCGATAAAAATGCAGCTGCAGCTTTGGTTAAATGGAAGTGGCAAGCTACAGAGAAAAATAAAGATAATACGCCTGTTTTAACTTCTATCCGTATGGATTTTTCAATTAGCAGGAATCCTAGTGATCCGGAATATCTACAAAACTGCCCAAAACGGGAAGTTTAGCTCTAACAAGGTTTTAAAGTCGGACTTGTAACAGTTTGCTCGGTTCCACTTCGTTTCACACTTTAGCAAACTGTTACTCGCCGCTTAAAATGGCGTTATACGGTTGTAGTAGATTGCACTTAATTTCAAATAGGGATATTGATTTGTATAAATTATTCTATTATCCAGGAAATGCTAGCTTTGCAATACATCTGATTCTAAAGGACTTGGGAGTAGAATATAAGCTAGAATTTGTTGACCGAAAAAGTCAATCTCAAAAATCCAAAGAATACCTCCGATTAAATCCGACCGGACGGATTCCGACGCTGCTAGATAATGGGCAAGCTATTTTTGAGAGCGGTGCAATAGCTTTGTACTTGGCTGAAAAACACCCCGAGCATCAGTTGTTGCCACCATTAGGCACCACAGAGCGAGCATCGTGCTTACAGTGGCTATTTTATTTAACTTCAACGCTTCAGCCTGAACTAATGGTGTATTTTTATCCTGAAAAACACACTACCAATGCTACTCTTTGTCAAAGTATTGTGACCGCGCAAGAAAATAGAATTATCAGTATGTACGGCATACTAAATGACCAATTAGGAGAAAGAGATTATTTGATAGGAAGTTCAATATCGATTTGTGACTATTTTTTGTTTATGTTGTGTCACTGGGGAAGTGAGTTTAAATTCGCGCCTATGAAATTTCCTAACTTAGCTAGATGTTTAAAACGATTGGCCCATACAGAGACATTTCAAGAAGTTTGTGCTACGGAAGGTGCGAGCCTTGCGGTGTATAGTTAGACGTATAACAAGGCGCTGCAGCCGAGCTGCATTGCGCCGCTTCGGTTTGTGGCAATGGCTTCGCTCATTTTTCCACAAACCTTCACTCTGCAACGCAGCCGGCTGAGCACGGCGTTATGTGAGGCAAATCATTAGGAGTAATTACGTGGAACAGTTATTAATAATTATAGGTGCATCAATATTTGGCCTTCTCGGCCTGGCTCATCTCTTATTCACGTTCTTTACAAATAAATTTAACGCCTTCAATCCAGATGTCACTGAAAGCATGAAAGGCACCAGCCCAGTTTTAACGAAAGAAACAACTATGTGGGACGCATGGGTAGGGTTTAATGCTAGTCATAGTCTAGGGGCTATAATCATTGCTGCCGTATATATTCCATTGGCTGCATTTAACATGGATGTGATATCTCATAGTTTCTACTATTCGCTACTTCTGGTAACTATTTCCCTTGCCTATCTAAGCCTAGCTTATAGATATTGGTTTAAGGTTCCTTTATTAGGTGTTGGTATCGCTACAGCTTGCTTTCTAGGCTCAATTGCGGTGAAAATCACATAACAAATAAATCAAAATGACGCCTGGCGGCGCATTTTATTAAGGCGTTAAGGATACTATGGTCGACTTTGAACTAGAGAGCGGGGAGCAACTCCACGCAGAAGCCCCGGATACCTTTTGGATTCCGCCGTTACCTGCTAGACAGTCTCTTTCCTCTGGGGACATCGTAAAGCTTGTGTTCCGTATAGAAGAGGATGGTGAGGTCAACGTCGAAAGAATGTGGGTGGTTATTCAGCAGGCAACCACAGAGGGCTACGTCGGCATACTGGATAATGACCCATACTGCACAGATCAAATCCAGGCAGGCTTGGAGCTAAAATTTGCTCCAAAGCACATCATCGATATCTATGCTGACGACTGAAATCCTTAACAAGTCATTGCAGTTCGTTCCGGCCCTGACGGGCCTCCACCGGACGGCCTTTTCTCCGCTTCGCTACGCAAAGGCCGCCGCTGAATATTGGCGTTATATGCGCAAGGAGTCCCGGAAGTGAAACATTTATTATCGACGATACTTTTAATTTTTATATTCACAGCGAGCAGCCTCTCGGCAGCTAGCGATACAACTCAAAAGGAACGTAGTATGTCTGCATCAGGAACTTTCGAGGTAGATCTTGAACCGCAAAATGATCAAGAGTTTCCTGCGGGAAGGATGGTTATACGCAAAAAGTACAGTGGCGACCTTGAAGGGAGTGGCATTGGTCAGATGATTAGTAAAAGGACAGAAGGTGGGGCTTCAGTTTATTCAGCGATTGAGGAGTTTGAGGGCACGGTCGAGGGAAAGTCAGGGTCTTTTAGTCTATTTCACAATGGGTACATGTCGGCTGAGCGACAATCGCTAGAGGTCATTATCGTTCAAGGCTCAGGTAAAGGTGAGCTAGAAAGTATATCCGGATCTTTGGAAATAGTCCAGGAAGAGGGTAAACATAAGTACGTGCTTACTTATGAGCTGTAAAGCATATAACCAAACCATCAAATACGCTCCCTGCGGTCGCCGGACCTCGTTTCACTCGGCCGTTTATGGCGGGCGTTATGTTGCAAGGTGAATCATGGAGCTAACTGAAAGATGGACTCTTATCGAAGCTGAATTAATGGCAGCTTTCGAGTTGCTACCGAGTAACGCAGTAGAATCAGATAACGGATATAAACAAGAAGATTTCTTGGATTATATCAATGCTAATGAACTGCTTTTAGCTATGGAAGTACTAGGTGGGGTTATCGAGGATAATCCAAGCCCATCCAAGGAGTTTTGGTTGCACTTGATTAACGCATCAAAACTTATGGGTAACAAACACTTGGTAAAATATGAGTCCATATTAAATGCAACATAACAAGTTGCTTAATTTCGTTCCGGCCACAAAATGCGTTGCCTCCACTGGACTGCCTACGCTACGCTGCGGCAGCCAATTAGCAAA
>NZ_JBOTRC010000008.1:0-128975 GCF_050936095.1 Rheinheimera sp. WS51 | reverse complement strand
ACCCCAGTATGCCAAAAAGAAAGCCACCGAGAAACGCGCCAACAATGCCGACAACCATATTACCAAGAAGGCCAAAGCCACGGCCTTTCATAATAAGCCCTGCTAACCATCCAGCTACTGCACCGATAATTAAAAACAAAATAAAGCCCATATATTATCCTTTTTATTAGCACTAAGATGAATTGCGAATCAGCTGAAGCGTAGCCTGTAGTTATTAAAAAGCGAAATGCGTTTAAAAATATACTTCGTTATCTTACCAAAATTAAAGCTAACTTGAGTATTTAGCTCCCTTTTAAAAGAGGCATTGCTTGCCTTGTTGACAATGCAAAGAACGAGAATATAATCATTCGATATACAATGCAGCAGAAGCAGTTATAGCCGCCGCTTTAAGCGTTAATGCAGTATAAAGCTTTAATATTGTAGCACTCTAAATTTATTCATATAAAGGGTGTTGTGTGTTTTTTTAGCTTTGGTGTAAATTAGAAAGAAACTTCAATTTAGTTTTTTTTAAAGATTATTAAAGGAATAAACAATGAAAAAAAGAGTTATTTTTGCCGGAGTTATTGCGGCAACTTTAGTGTTATCAGGCTGTGGTGCAACTCATACCATGATCTCAAAAAGAACACTGGATGTACAAACTCGTATGAGTGAAACCGTATTTTTAGACCCCGTTTCGCCTGATAAAAAAACAGTGTTTATCCAAGTTCGTAATACCTCAGATAAGCCTGGGCTATCCATTGAGCCATTAATCATCAGTGCGATTCAGCAAAGAGGCTATCAAGTTATGAATGATCCTGATAAGGCTCATTATATGATTCAAGCCAACGTGTTACAAATAGGCAAAACTGATTTACGAGAGGCTGAAAGTTTGTTGTCTCGGGGTTTTGGTGGTGGCGTAGCTGGTGCAGTAGTTGGTGCTCAATTTGGCGGTGGTAGCGGGCGTGGTGCCGCAGGTATCGTTGGTGCTGGTTTAGGTGTTGTCGCTGATGCTTTTGTTAAAGACGTTTACTTTAGCATGATTACTGATTTACAAATATCTGAGCGAGCAGCCAAGGGAGTTGTTGTAACGGAGGCCGTAGATTCAAAATTAAAACAAGGCACAAGTGGCTATAAAAACGTTACCTCATCTGAAACAACTAACTGGAAACGTTATCAAACCCGAATTCTTTCTACTGCGAATAAAGCAAACTTAGAATATGAAGAGGCTGAGCCTGTTTTAGTTCAAGGCTTAATCCAATCAACAAGTGGTATTTTATAGCATTTTTAAGAAAGCCGAGTTATTAACTCGGCTTTGCATCCTTATTCAATAGTTTAATTTCTTGTTCAGTTAACTGCCGGTATTCACCCTCTGCTAAGTCGTCGGGTAGTTGTACACCGCCAATCTTTTCGCGATGCAGTTGCGCCACTTTGTTGCCAATGGCAGCAAACATGCGTTTGACTTGATGATAGCGGCCTTCTTGAATAGTAAGCAGCGCTTCGCATTCGCCAATAATTTCTAGCGTAGCCGGTAGTGTGATGTTTTTTTCATTACGCAGCATAATGCCATCGGCAAACTGTTGCACCGCACTGGCGGGAATTGGGTCGGCTGTCCAAGCGCGATAGGTTTTGGCCACATGATACTTGGGGCTACTAATACGATGCGACCACTGGCCGTCGTCGGTAATTAGCACTAAACCTGTGGTATCTAAATCTAGCCGACCAACGGTGTGCAGCCGCTCGATTATTGGCTCATCCATTAGTGTAAATACGGTTGGATGGTCCGGATCATCGGTAGAGCAGACATAGCCCGCAGGTTTATGCAGCATAATATAGCGCTTACCTATAATGTTAACTTGCTGATCGTCTAAGCAGACCACATCATCAGCAGTCACTTGTAATGCGGCTTGTTTCACCTTATCACCATTTAAAGTAACTAAACCTTGGCGAATCACCTTGCCGGCTTGGCTACGAGTTATGCCAGTACTTTCACAAATAAATTTATCTAAACGCATATATCACCTTTATTAATTAAGATAAGTGTACTGGAAAAGGTCGAGCAGAGACAATAAACTCCGGATTCAATAAGCTTTTTCGGTGATACACCTTGCTATCTAGGCCAGCAAACTGCACGATAGCGCCGGCTTCAAGCGCAATAATATGCCCAGCAGCCGTATCCCACTGCATAGTTGGGCCTAATCGTGGGTATAAATCTGCACAGCCTTCAGCTAACAGACAAAACTTTAACGAACTACCAACCGGCAATAAACTATGCTGAGGTAATTGGCTTAAACATTCTGCCAGCTTTGGGCTAGGATGACTGCGGCTACCCACAACAATAATACCGTTATCTCTTGCTTTAGTATTGACACTTAGCCGACGAATCGTTTGCGCTTGCTTTAAAAAAGCGCCCTGATTTTTGCTGGCGTAATACAATTTTTGTAATGCCGGCGCATAAACAACCCCTAATATGGGTTCACCTGCCGCAATAAGCGCGATATTAACGGTAAACTCACAATTACGTTGAATAAATTCTTTAGTGCCATCCAAGGGGTCAACTAACCAGTACTGCTGCCAGGCTTTGCGTTTCTGCCAACTAATATCTGCGGCTTCTTCAGACAATATAGGCAAGTCTGGCGTTAACTTTGTTAGCCCACTGACAATAAGCTGATGAGCGGCTAAGTCAGCAGCAGTAAGCGGTGAAGCATCGGCTTTATCGGTAATATTAAAAGCCGTATTATCTTGTTGATAAATAGCCATAATTGCTTCACCCGCCTGTTCAGCAATCTGTATTACCTCAGGTAAATAATTCATGTTGTTAATCAACTCTCTGCCATTTATTTATAAGCTTAATTATTGCATAACATGCATACTATGAGCCGACTAAAGTCGCAATAAATTAAGAATTAAACCCCTTTAGCACTAAGCTCTCAACATTAATTACAAAAATATAACTAGACCTATTGTTACCTGCTGTCATTTCACCTACATTATTGTTATTCAGTTATTTAGACTGATGGAAGATGGATCTAATTGGTATTAATAAGGAGTTTTTATGTCAGATTTAAATAAGTTTATTGCTGAACTCGCAACTAACCCTAAATTACAACAAGATTACTCAGCAGCCCCTGCTGAGACATTATAAAAACTATGGTCTGCAAAGTAATGAAATAAAAGCGGTACTCGCGGGTGATAAAGCGCAGATAGAAAAACTAACAGGTAAAACAGTCAGCCCAACTACATTTTTCTTCCCTGTAAAGTAGCATGACTCGTGGCGCTTACACTGCTTTTATTGCCTTAGGTATTTGGCTTTGCCTTATACCTTTTTTCATTATTGGCACAGATAAATGCCGTTGAAGCATTAAATGCCGCAGAAACTCAACGCACCAGCAACCCTAGCGAAGCAAGACGGCTTTTAAAGGAGGTAGAGACAGAACTTAGTCAGCTAAACACAAGGCAGCAGCATCAATTTTTGTTTGTAAAAGCCTACCTAACAGCAGTTAAAGGTGACTTAAACCAAGCAATTAAGATAGCCGCAACGATTTCCCATAGCCCATTTCTTGAAAGTAAAATTAAAGCCAACTTACTGTTAGCCAATATCCATGAGGCGATAAAACATTATCAACCCGCCTACACCCATTTGTATTTAGCCTTACTTGAAGCAACTAAAATATCTGATAAAGATTTAATCAGTAATGTTTATAACGTCGCCACCCAATTACATATTGGCGCTGGTGCTTATGAAAAAGCCATAAGCTATGCCCAAATAATGAGAAAAAACTCATCAGAAGCAAGAGCATTATGTATTAGTTGGGTACTAGAGTTACATGCCAGAATTCATATAGACAACACATACGATGCTAGGCACGCAGCCCAAGCGCTTGCTTATTGCACTGAAGCAAACGAGCTGTTAATGGCGCATAGCCTAGAGCTATATAAGGCAGAAGTAGATATTCAAACTGAAGCGGCTGCAGTTAAAAGCAAGATGCAAGCAATGCTGCCAGACTTAAATAACATTGGTTTCCCTTATGCCATTTTGCGCGCTAAATATTTTATCGGTTATGCCCAGTTACAGCTTGGCGAACTCACTGCCGCAGCTTCTGAACTAGAGCAGGTGCAGAAAATGGCAACAAAATTGCGAGATAGCCGAACAGAAAACCAAGTGCTGCTACGCATAGCCCAACTATACGAAGCTCAAAACACTCCCCTTGCAGCAACCGCCGCTTATAAACAGCATATTACTGCGCTTAATGCCCATATTGACGAGTATAAACAGCGCAATATTGCTTACCATCTGGCACAAGCTGACTTTTTAGAGCGTGAAAATACACTCGCTTTATTATCAAGCCAAAATAATCTACTCCAGCTAGAAAGCAAACTACAAAAAGAAGAAAAAGTGAAATCTATTCTATTTTCTATCGTGCTTATCTTTTTGTTATTGCTGGTTATTTATGTTTTAAATAATAAACGAGCAACCCTTAATCAACTGGCAACCACTGACTTTTTAACCAAACTATATAATCGTCGCTATTTTAGCGAAACGGTTAACCGTCAATTACAAAACCGTCGCCAGCAAGAACAATGTAGCCTGATTATGTTTGATATTGATTTCTTCAAAAAAATTAATGATCAATACGGCCATGCCACTGGGGATAAAGTGCTACAAGCCATAGCCGATCGCTGCAGCCAGCATATTCGCAAGCAAGATATACTCGCTCGAATAGGTGGAGAAGAATTTGCCATCTTTTTACCTGGCTGCAACTTAGCCGATGCAGTAAAGCTAGCAGAGCTATGCCGATTAAGTATTGCCAACGAAGCTATAGAGGCAAATGAACACAAGATCTCCGTAAGTGCCAGCTTGGGTGTTGCAAGTAGCAGTTCTGCTAATTTTGACTGCTTACTTAAACAAGCTGATGCGGCTTTATACCATGCGAAATCTACTGGTAAAAACTGTAGTCATGCCAGCCAAACGAATGGCTAATATGACTCGCCATTTAGCCCCTCAAGGCCGCCTAACTTGCCTTGGCTTAGGCATTACCTTAGGTAGCCAACTGACCGAACTAGCGCGAAACCAACTTGCCGCGGCTGATCTCGTGTTTTTTCATAGCAATACCCATTACCTTGCTCATTTTTTACAACAGATAAACCCTAATTTAGTCGACTTGCAGCCGTTTTATTGCCCTGGGCAATCGCGAAGCATTAGCTATCAAGCCATGATTGCAGCGGTCATTAATGCCGTACAAGCAGGTAACAATGTCGTTTGGGCCTGTTATGGCCACCCAGGCATAGCTAGCTGGCCACCACATGAAGCAATGCGCCAATTAAAACTGTTAGGCTATGCAGCTAAAATGGAAGCGGGAATTGCCGCAGATGCCTGCTTATATGCCGATTTAGCAATAGATCCTATAGCGCAGGGCTGCCAGAAATTTGAAGCCAGTCAGTTTTTGTTCTATCAGCGTAATCTTGATGTGTCAGGCTATGTTATCTTATGGCAAGTCGCTATAGTGGGCGATTTTAGCTTGTGTAACCTAACCCCAAATAGCCGCTATATTGCGGTGCTTATTCAACACCTCCTGCACTGGTATCCCCCAGAGCACTTAGTCATACTCTATGAGGCAGCAGACTTACCTATTTGGCAACATCGCGCTGAAACTTTGCCATTATCACAACTGGCGCAGGCTAAATTAAACCAAATCACCACCCTAGTAATACCACCGCTAGAAAAAAAGCAGATTAATAGCCAGATCCTCGATTTATTAGGCGTACCAGCAGATCATGCTCTACGCCAACAATAAAAAAACGGCAACCTAAGTTGCCGTAACACTCAATGAGTGAGGGAATGAAAACGCCTGCCTTATGGCCAGGTTTTAACTACTAATGACGTATCATATAATCAAAAGCACCTAAGGCTGCTGTAGCACCTGCTCCCATGGCAATAATAATTTGCTTAAAAGGTGTAGTGGTGGCATCACCGGCAGCAAACACGCCTGGCATTGAAGTTTGGCCGCGTTCATCAACAATAATTTCTCCCCGAGGCGATAGCTCGATTGCACCACGTAACCATTCAGTATTTGGTACTAAGCCTATTTGCACAAAAATACCTGCTAATTCAATATGATGTGCATCGCCTGTTTTGCGATCGGTATAATTAATACCATTAACTCTATTACCATCACCTGTTACCTCTGTGCTTTGTGCATCGGTAATTATAGTAATATTAGCCATTGATTTAGCTTTTTTAATTAATACCGCATCAGCGCGTAACTCAGGCGCAAATTCAAGTACAGTCACGTGCTCCACAATACCTGCCAAGTCAATTGCTGCTTCAATACCCGAGTTTCCGCCACCTATAACCGCGACTCTTTTACCTTTAAATAACGGGCCATCACAGTGCGGACAATAAGCGACACCTTTACCGCGATATTCTTGCTCGCCTGGCACGTTCATTTCACGCCAGCGCGCACCGGGTGATAACACTAAGGTTTTACTATTCAATACTGCGCCGTTGGCTAGCTCTAATTGCACTTTATCGTCTTTAGTTAGCGCTACTGCACGCTGACCATTCATAATATCGACATCATATTCGCGAACATGGGCTTCTAAATTAGCCACTAATTTAGGACCTTCGGTCTTTTTAACTGAAATAAAGTTCTCAATGCCGACAGTATCGGCAACTTGACCACCAAAACGTTCTGCAACAACGCCTGTATTTAAGCCTTTTCGTGCTGCATAAATAGAGGCAGCTGCGCCAGCAGGACCACCACCAACAACAAGCACATCAAAGTCATCTTTATTGCTTAACGCTTCAGCTTGGCGCTGTTCAGCATTAACATCAATCTTTTGAATAATTTTCTCTAACGTAATGGCACCCTGTGAAAACAGCTCACCATTTAAGAATACCGACGGCACCGCCATTACGTTTTTATCAGCGACTTCTTGCTGGAACATAGCGCCATCAATCATAACGTTAGTAATATTTGGGTTTATTGCCGACATTATATTTAACGCTTGCACCACTTCTGGACAGGTTTGGCAACTTAATGACACATAGGTCTCAAAAGCAAAATTGCCTGGCAGCTGGCGTATTTGCTCAATAGTCTCAGCTTCTTCTTTAATTGGGTGTCCGCCTGAATGCAATAAGGCTAACACTAGCGAGGTAAATTCATGACCTAAAGGCACACCAGCAAAAGTAATTTCGGTTCCTTTTGCCACTGAACGTACTAGCATCGCAGGCTTACGCTCTTGAGCCGCATCATCGCGCCGTAGTGTTACTAAATCAGAAAGCTCGCTAATTTGTTGAGCTAAGGTTTCTACCTCTGTAGCTTTGGCGCTATCGTCTAAAGATACCACCAGCTCAACCTCAGTTTTTAGGTTCTGCAAATAGGTTTTTAATGTTTGTTTAAGGTTAGTATCTAGCATAAAAGCTCCTTAATATTTTTAGACGATAAATTTTAGACACAACTATGCCGCAATCTGAGCACAGACTAAAAAAGCAAAAACTGTGGAATAAGCTGGGCGAGGTTACTCGCCCAGTAATAACGCGACTAAAATAATTCGTATTTATTGAACCGTGACCAGCTATCGTCACGGTAGTATAAAAGCAATTGCTGCTCTTAGATTTTACCAACTAAATCTAATGATGGCGCTAAAGTCGCTTCACCTGGCGTCCATTTAGCTGGACATACTTCACCGTCGTGGTTAGCGACATATTGTGCAGCTTGTACTTTACGGAATAATTCTGCAGCGCTACGGCCAATGCCTAAGTCGTGAATTTCAGCAACTTTGATTTCGCCTTCAGGGTTAATTACGAAAGTACCACGTAAAGCTAAACCTTCTTCTTCAATCATAACGCCAAAGTTACGTGTAATAGTACCTGTTGGGTCACCGATCATTGGGTAGTTGATTTTCTTGATAGTTTCAGAAGCGTCATGCCACGCTTTGTGAGTGAAGTGAGTATCTGTTGATACTGAGTATACTTCAACACCAATCTCTTGGAATTTAGCATAAAAATCTGCTAAATCGCCTAATTCTGTTGGGCAAACAAAAGTAAAGTCAGCTGGGTAGAATACAACAACAGACCACTTGCCTGCTAAATCTTGCTCAGAAACGGGTACAAATTTACCTTGATGAAATGCAGTTGCATTAAACGGCTTAATTTTTGTGTTAATAATAGAAGACATAGTCTTACTCCTTAGGTTAGTTCATAGTTGTTGTTTCAACTGCAGCTATAATAGCTCAGCATTCTTTACTTTTAAAACGAATAAAACAAATCAATTCAATCGATTTAATTGATTAGTGTTGGGTGGCATACTTTGTTCAGCCTATAGTTAGCTTAATCATGGCATACTAGACTACAAACTTAGTAAGATTGGAGCGACACCATGTTTTTTTCACGTTCTCTAGTATTCACAACCATAGCCTTACTCGCCGCCTGCCAACAAATTAATTTACCCGAAGGCCAATACAAGCAGCTGTCAAATAGCACTGAACAAAAACCACTACATATTGCCTTACAAGAAGGAAAACTCTCAGGCTTTACCGGCTGTAATAATGCCATGGGTAACTACCATATAGATAAGGGCGAACTTGTTGTTTCTCAACTCGCTACGACTATGATGATGTGTGAACCTGAAGCCATGGCCAAAGAGCAAGCATTCAGTCAGTTTTTGCAAAGCCGCCCACAAGTCTCAATTGACCAAGAAACATTAACCCTAAGTAAAGGCGATGTTCAATATCAATTTAATTGGCAACCAGAGCTTTAAGCTGCTCACAACAAGCTGATTGGCTACCTAAAAACCCGTAGAGTTTATTTTTGAGCTGAGACATGCTGCGGTGCATATTGATATTTTTCTAAGATTTGTTGATATTCACCGCTTTCGTGCAGTTTTTGCAGTGCCTGCTGCAGTTGATCAACCATTTGTTTGGGCACTTTTAAATTCAGCGCTAAATAGTTATCGCCTAGCTCTCTTAGTTGAAAGGCCTCTTCTACATCATCAACCGTTGCATTATAGGGCGCTAACCACATAGGTAATATTTGCCATGAGCCAATTAGTAAATCTATTTTTCCTTGAACAAATAAATTTGCTGCTTCAGCTTTAGTAGCAAAACCAAATAGATTTTTGCCATAGCTAAAACCATTTTGCTGTAAATAAGCCTCATAAACATCGCCGCGAGCAACACCAACAACATAGTTTTTAGCATCCTCTAAACGTGTTACTTGTATTTCAGGCCTAGATTTTAAGCGATATAAAATAGCTCGCGACTTAACTAAAGGACCAACCCACTGAAATTGTCTTTCTCTATCGGCAGAACGTAAAGTTGAAAATAGCGCGCCATAATCATTCTCGAGGGTTAGTGACATTGCTCTTAACCATGGATAACTTTGAATAGAACAATCAATAGCGGCAATTTCGCAGCTTCTTTGTACAAGTTCAGCATTAATTCCTACCACTTTACTATTATCATCAAGATAATTGTAAGGTGGAAAATGTTCAGTCGCTATTGTTAATATCTGTGCGCTAACAGGCAAAATGCTAGTACCGCTCAATAACAATAAACCTAAAAAAATGAGCCTTTTAATCATCTAATACTCAACTATAATCCATTATTGGCTTGAATATGACTAGCCATAACCAAGGGTAATCCTTGTATTAACTTAAAAATCAACCGTTAAGCAACCTCTAAACCTAGTTGTAAAATAAGCCTAAGTCAAATAACTGCATAGTAGTCGAATTTCAGTATTTATTATTAGCTCTTTTTATATCAATCTTTATTATGCTTTTAACTAGTTTTTAGTCAAAAACACTAACTCCTAAACTAACCCTTAAAGAATAGAGAATTAAATAGATTAAAAACAATCACTTAAAATTGGCCTCAAACTTGCTCAAACTCTGCCATATGTATAGTTCACATTTTAAAAATGTATCAGATTGGGGAAATATTATGAAAACACTTATTATCGCGGCGACATTATTAGCCAGTACCGCATCGGCACATGAGCAGCAGTGTGATATTCACTTAGACAAAGACTTGCAAGTTAGCCCAAACAGCGTAGCCATTCAAAATGCAGATGGTGAGTTATGGCGTATTAACCCTCAAGGCCAGCTGTGGTTAGAAAATATAAGGGTGACAACTAACAATGAAACTCAACAGCAATTACAGCAGTTTCAAGCCGACATTCGCCAGCAAACAATACAAACCTTAGGTCTTATAGAAGACGCGCTTATTCTCGCCAGCGATGCTATAAATACCGTTGTTGCTGAATTAACAGAGCAGCCTGTTAATCAGTCACCGGCGCTGAATAAAGCAGTGGCTAAAATTAAATCTTATAGTGAAAGTTTAGTCGTGAAGCAGCAAGATAATATTACCGTTTACGGTAGTCGTTTCAATAGCTTAGACGACGTATTTGATCAAGCCTTTGAGCAAGCTATCGAACATGCCGTTACCGAGTCTTTAGGCAATATGATGTTAGCGGTTGGCAAAGCATTAACTAGCGGTGAAGGCAGTTTTGAACAGCGCATGGAGGCCTTCGCCGAAAAAATGGAAAAGTTTGGTACTGAATTAGAAAACAAAATTGAGAGCCAAGTTAGCACCTTAGAGCAGAGGGGCGAAGCCTTATGTGATGGCTTATACAATTTAGATAAACTAGAAACCCAGATCCAACAAGCTATACCGCAAATGCGTCAGTATGATTTGCTAGAAGTAAAACAAAATAACCAAGCTTAACAGCCGTTATCTATATCAAGCCGCAAGGTTTAGCTATATCACAAAAGCACTTAATGCTTTAATATCAAAGGTGCTTTAACAAATTAATTACGTTATAAGTTAAAGCGTGTAAGAAATTAATCATGGAGTAACTTAAGTGAATATAGCTACGCTTTGGATCATTGCCGGCATAGTGTTAATTCTGTCAGAGTTAATGGCCACCAGCATTGTTGCGGTATTTTTTGGTGTCGCAGCAATTATTGTTGGCTTGTTATTAAATTATGACATTATCTCTAGCTATAGCATGCAGTTTTTAATTTTTGCCGTGTTATCGCTAGCAATGCTATTTAGTGTTCGTAGCCGCTGCAAACGCTGGTTTGTTGGTTATACCGCAGATAGCACAGAGCAGCCGTCTAATGTTGCTTCTGACATTGGCGTGCGCGTTATTGTTCACAGTAACTTTGAGCACGGTGCCGGCCGTGTTGTATTAAATGGTGTGCAGTGGGACGCAGAATCTAACGATCAATTGCAAGCGGGCGATGTTGCTTGGGTTATTGCCAATCAAGGCATTAAACTTCAAGTTAGAGCCAGCAAACCAAATTAATCGGCTAATCCCGAGTATGCTTGTATTACCCATCTATTTAAGGAGAAAACTTGATGGTCGACATTAACACCATTTTAATGGCTGGTTTTGCTATAGCCGTTATTATCACTATTATAAAAACGGCGCGCGTTGTGCCACAAAAAACAAACTTTGTTATAGAGCGCTTAGGTAAGTATTCCCGCACCTTAGATTCTGGCTTTCATATTTTAATCCCTTTTATCGATAAAGTTGCTTATACCCACAGTTTAAAAGAAGAGGTTATTGATGTAGAACGGCAAACTTGTGTAACTAAAGACAATATCCAAGTAGGTATAGATGGTATTTTATACTTGCAAGTTGTTGATCCGCATAAAGCCAGCTACGGCATTAACAATTATCGCTATGCCTCAGCACAACTAGCCCAAACTACTATGCGTTCAGTTATAGGCCAAACCGATTTAGATAAAACCTTCGAAGAAAGAACGAAAATAAACGAAGAAGTGGTTAAAGCCTTAGATGAAGCTGCTGCTCCTTGGGGGGTAAAAGTATTACGTTATGAAATTGCCGATATTGAGCTCCCACTAAGCATTAAAGACGCCTTAGAGCAACAAATGCGCGCAGAGCGTGAACGCCGTGCCGCTATCGCCAGATCAGAAGGTGAGCGTCAAGCCATGATTAACGTCTCTGAAGGCCAAAAGCAGGAGGTCATCAATTTGTCTGAAGGTGATAAAATGCGTCAAATCAACGAAGCTGAAGGTCGCGCTCGTGAAATTGAGCTTATTGCCATTGCAACAGCTGAAGGTATTAGCAAAATTGCAGAAGCGATTAATCACCCTGGCGGTTCCGAAGCGGTCAGCTTACGCGTAGCAGAGCAGTACGTTAAAGAGTTTGGAAACCTAGCCAAAACCAACAACACTATGATAGTTCCAGCTGAGCTAGCCAACATTGGCGGTGCAGTTGCAGGCTTATCAGAAATATTAAAAGTTGCTAGCCCAAAAAGCTAAATAACTAGCTGAGGGTTTACTTTATGAGACTTCATATAGGTAAACCCTCTTTTTACGACATTCAATATATAAACTGTACTAGCTTAAACCTGATCTGACGACGGTAAGTCTTTAGCCGCAAAGTCTTCCGTTTTCTCTGCTAATAACACCGCCACTTGCTGCTCTAATTGCTCTAGTTTTTCTCTGGTGCGTAGTAACACTTGACGTTGAACATCAAACTCTTCGCGGCTCACAAAATCCATATCTGCTAACTTTTGCTGTAAAATTTGTTTAATTTTACCTTCAGCACTGTCGGCAAACTGCTTTAATTGCGGCGGGATCACATTGCTTATTTGTTTTGCAATGTCTTCAACTTTTTTTGGATCTATCATGCTGCTCTCCTTCGCCACTATGTTACAGATGGCGTTTAAACTATTAATGCGGCTATTTTAGCGTGCTAAATGTGTTTGCCGCATGCTATTTGCTTTCAATTTTCGTTACAATAGCCAACTTAATTAAAAGGTGGGTAAATGAAGTTAAATTCGCAACAAAATGCCGCTGTTCATTATATTTCTGGCCCTTGTTTAGTCTTAGCCGGTGCTGGTAGTGGTAAAACACGGGTTATCATCAATAAAATTGCTTATTTAATTCAGCAGTGTAATTTAAGCGCTCGACACATAGCGGCTGTTACCTTTACTAATAAAGCCGCCAGAGAAATGCGCGAGCGTATTGGTCAGCAACTACCTAAAGCGGCAAGCCGCGGCTTAACTATCTCTACCTTTCATACTTTAGGTTTAAATATTCTAAAAAAAGAATACCGCCATATTGGCTATAAAGCCAACTTTACCTTATTCGATGACCAAGACAGCTTAGCCTTATTAAAAGAATTAAGTGCAAGCGATATTCAAGGCGACAAAGACTTATTACGCGCCTTACAAAGCCGAATTAGCCATTGGAAAAATGAGCTTATTTTACCCGCTAAAGCCATTGCTAGTGCGACTGAAGCGCAAGATATTAGTTTTGCCAACTATTACCAACAATATGTAAAACAACTTAATGCCTATAACGCCCTTGATTTTGATGATTTAATCTTAATGCCAACTTTATTGTTTATGCATAATCAGCAAGTTAAAGAAAAGTGGCAGCAAAAAATTCAATACCTATTGGTGGATGAATACCAAGATACGAATACTAGCCAATATCAGCTGGTTAAAGCCTTAGTTAGCGAGCGCCAGCGCTTTACTGTGGTAGGTGATGATGATCAGTCTATTTACTCTTGGCGGGGCGCACGCCCACAAAATTTATCTTTGCTAAAAACTGACTTCCCCAATTTGAATGTAATTAAGCTAGAGCAGAATTACCGCTCTGCAGAGCGGATTTTAAAAGCCGCTAATATTTTAATTGCTAATAACCCCCATGAATTTGAAAAAAAACTATTTAGTGAAAATGGTTATGGCGTGCCTTTAAAGGTATTACCTTGTAAGCACGAAGAAGATGAAGCGGAAAAAGTGGTTGCTGAAATTATTTCCCATCGTTTTATTAACCGCAGCCAATATCGTGACTATGCATTATTGTATCGCGGTAATCACCAGTCCAGAGTGTTTGAAAAAGCCTTAATGACTAACCGTATTCCTTACAAGATTTCCGGCGGTACATCCTTTTTTTCCCGTAGCGAAATTAAAGACATGATGGCTTACTTACGCTTAGTGGTAAACCAAGACGATGACAATGCACTACTGCGTATTATTAACACCCCTAGACGAGAAATTGGGGCAGCAACATTAGAAAAAGTGGGCCAGCTTGCCAACGAAAAGAACATTAGCTTATTTGCCGCCTGCTGTGAGTCAGAGCTTTCTATGCATTTATCGGCTCGCAGCCAAAATGCTGTGCAACAATTTGCTAAATGGATTAGCCAAGTAGCCGACAACGCCCAGCGTGCCGACCCCGCTGAAGCCATTCGCGATTTAATACGGCAAAGTCATTATGAAGCCTGGCTATTTGAAAGTAGCACTAGCCCTAAAGCAGCAGAAATGGCCTTAAAAAATATTAATGAGCTATATCGTTGGATCAGTGAAATGCTAGCGGGCAAAGACGATGAAGAGCCCATGACCTTGTCTGAAGTAGTCACTCGTTTAACACTACGCGACATGATGGAACGGCAAGAGCAAGAAGATAACGCTGATCAAGTGCAGTTGCTAACCTTACATGCCTCTAAAGGCTTAGAGTTTCCTTATGTTTTTATGGTGGGTATGGAAGAAGGTATTTTGCCACACCAAACCAGTATTGATGAGGGCAATGTAGAAGAAGAACGTCGCTTAGCTTATGTTGGCGTTACCCGAGCCCAACGCGAACTTATTTTTACTTACGCCAAAGAGCGCCGTCAATTTGGCGAGATTATTCGCCCTGAGCCAAGTCGCTTTTTATACGAGTTACCGCAGGATGACTTAGACTGGCAAAAACAAGCACCAGTAAAAACAGAGCAACAACGGCAGCAAACTGGACAAGCGCACTTAGAAAGATTACGCCAAATGATAAAAAAATCTTAAGCTATTTGGCAATTTAATTAAACGTAACAACCTGATTGCGGCCTTGCGATTTTGCTTCATACATGGCTTTATCTGCGTCGCGCAACAGCTCTTCTGCTGTGCTGTGCTCTGGTTTCATATAAGCTAAGCCTACACTTGCGCCGGAGTATATTTTTTGCTGCTCTAATTCAAAAGGTTGCTCTAAAGATAGCACTATCCGCTGAGCAATTTCTTGCGTATCGTACTCGGATTTTAGGTGTGATAGTAAAACAACAAATTCATCACCGCCTAACCTTGCCGCAACATCATGATCTCTTATTAATTGCTTTAAGCGCTTACTGGCTTCAACTAAAAAGGCATCGCCAATATGATGGCCAAAATTATCATTAATATGCTTAAAGCGATCTAAATCGATATAAAGCAGCGCCATATGCAAATTAGGTTGGCGCTTAGTTAAAGCAAACTGCTGCTTAAGTAACTGTAAAAACATCTGCCTATTAGCTAAGCCTGTTAAAGAATCATGATTTGCTTCATAGAATAATTTTGCTTCCGCTTTTTTCCGCTCTTCAACCTGTAGCCGTAAAAATAAATTAGTTTGTCGCAGTTCTGTGGTGCTTTCTAGAACGCGTTGTTCTAATTCTTCTTGGTGGGCTTTTTGTTGCTCTGCTGCCAGTTTTCGCTGAATAGCAACAGCAATATTTTGCGAGACAAAACGTAAAATACCTAACTCATGTTCACCATATTGATATTGCTGCTGATAAGACTGCAAGGCAATAACGCCTATTGCTTCGCCATCCACTAGCAAAGGGGCGCCTAACCAACTTGTCGAATACTGAACCGCTTTACCGGCAGTTGCTACTTCACGTCGGATTTCCCCTGACTTAACTAATGCATTAGCATACTCAGGATTAATCAACTTAGCTTCACCAGATCGTAAAACAAACTCGGTAAACCCCTGACCTAGGGGCCTGTCATCTGCAGAGGAAGAATATTGGTCTAAATAGAAAGGAAAATTGAGCGTCGACTTGTTTTTATTCAGCAGCGCAATAAAGCAGTTATTCGCCGGCATTAGCCCAGCTAATACTTGCTGCATGGCTGCGTAAAAACTTTCCATATCTTGACTACTGGCAGTAAGTTCAGATATTCGATATAACGCTGCTTGCAGTTTTTCAGCATTAATTCGCTCTTGCACTTCTTTTTCTAGTAGCAAGTTGGCGCTTTGTAACTCTTGGGTGCGATGGCGCACTGTCTCTTCAAGTAACTCACGGCTTTTAACTCGATCTAAGGCTGTAATAGTATGACTACCAATATTACTAAATAAATCTAGATCGGCTGCAGTATAGCTTTGCTGTGGATTATAAGACTGAATGGCCATTACGCCAATTACCTTGTCATCACGACACAAGGGGATACCTAGCCAGTGCGCACAAGGTGTTCCTTGCGCTTTAATAGCTCCTCGCGCAACTAGATTATTAAATAATGTTTCATCACATAACAAAGGCTGAGCGGAGTTAACAACATAGCCAGTTAAGCCTGAAGAGAAGGTTTCAGATGAAAACTCTGTAATTTTAACTTGATCTTTTTCATCAGAAAAATATTGGGCTGAATAGTGATGATTAGCATTATCGTAGAAAACAACATAAAAATTTTCAGCATGCAGTAACTCAGACACCATTTTATGGATAGCGGGATAAAACTCACGCATATCGCTAGTCGTGCTGGCAAGTTCAGAAAGACTTAGCAAAGCACCCTGAGTGATATAAGCTCGCCTGTAGTGCTGAATTAGCAACTTTAAACGACGCAAATGATTAGTTGAATACTTAGTCACGAGTTTAGCTCTTATATCCTTTATCGGCTAAGTGTCGCTTTAATAGAGAGACGTTTCCATTAAAGGGAATTCCATTAACGGTTTAATTATGCATCGTTTCTTTGGTATAGGGAAGTGTTATTAACATTTTTGTTTGTTATATAAACAAATGGCGAAAAAAAACCGCGATATCAACGCGGTTTTTTTTATTGCCGGAAAGATTCTTGATTAAACGCCTTCGGTCATAAACTTAATTGCAGCGGCTAATTCGTCTTCTGAACAGTCAGCACAAGTACCTTTAGCTGGCATATTACGGATACCTTCAACAGCATGCTTTAATAAGATATCAAAACCTTGCTCTAACCGTGGCTTCCAAGCTGGGTCACCTTTTTTAGGTGCATCTAAGGCACCCGTACCGTGACAAGCAAAACAAGAAGTTTGATATACTTTTTCACCACTACGCGGGCCTGATGCATCCGCAGAGGCTACAACGGCACCAGCAACATAAACTTGCCCTATTGGCGCTATACGTTTGGCTATATCCGCTTTATCTGATTCTGAGCTAGCATTGACACCTAGCGTCACTAATAGCAAGGCAATAGCCATGGTCAGTTTTTTCATTGTCTATAATCCCGTCGTGAAGGCCATATAAATTTGTCGCATTATAGCCTCCTAGCCATAAAAAGTGGAAGCTTAAAACGTTCGCTATCGGCAGTTAGCTGCGAAAAGTTGTATAGCTACTGATAATTTTGATCGCAATTATGATAGCAGATTTTTTTTAAATGATTAACTGCAGTTAGCGCAATATATGGATTTTGCCAAAAGTCACTTTTACCGCGCTAATATTAAATTAAAAAATTTATGCTATTTTAGTTGGCTTTCACTATTTTTGTGCTAACCTATTTGGCTAGCTGCATAAATTATAACTGTTATAAATTAGCCTATAATTTTGTAACCAAAACTGTTTTCCACAAAGTCTCTTTTTATCAACGCTTAGCAAAACAGTCCCAAACAAAGAATAAATACCAACAAAATCAATAACTTATACAGCCAACCTCGACTGTGAACACTTTGTTTACTGAAAGTACCCTTAGGTTTTGCACAAAGTTATCCACAGCTTATACTTCAGTTAATTCACTTGGCAAACTGGCAGCCTTAGCCCTGCTGTGGCATGCTATAGCTTTATTTCTGCAGGATGTGTAATTTCATGACTAGCAACGCAGACAGCCCACTTATTTTAGTTGATGGCTCTTCTTATTTATTTCGTGCTTACCATTCACCGCCACATTTAACCAATTCACGTGGTGAAGCAACTGGCGCCATTTATGGTGTTGTTAATATGCTAAAAAGCTTATTACGGCAATATAATCCTAAGCAAATGGCTGTCGTATTTGACGCTAAAGGTCCTACTTTTCGCAATGAAATGTACAGTGAATACAAGGCGAACCGTATTGCTATGCCTGACGACTTGCGTAGCCAAATTGAACCATTACATAAAATAATTAAAGCCATGGGCTTACCATTAATTAGTATTAGCGGTGTTGAAGCCGATGATGTGATTGGTACCTTAGCTCGCAAAGCCAGTGCAGTAGGTAGAGATATGCTTATTTCTACCGGTGATAAAGATATGGCGCAATTAGTTAATCAACATGTCACTCTTATCAACACGATGACCAACACTATCTTGCAGCCTGATACCGTACTAGAGAAGTTTGGTGTTAAACCAGAGCAAATAATCGATTATTTAGCCTTAATGGGTGATAAGTCTGACAATATTCCTGGCTTACCGGGCGTGGGAGAAAAAACAGCGGTCGCCTTATTACAAGGTATGGGGTCAATAGAGGCGATTTATCAACAATTAGATCAAGTGGCCAGCTTAGGTTTCCGTGGCGCTAAAACCATGAAAGCCAAATTTGAAGAGTATCAAGAGCAGCTTGAGCTATCCCGTCGCTTAGCCACCATAAAGCTTGATGTAGAGCTCGATGTCACTTTAGATGACTTAGTGATTGCGCCAGCGGATACAGCTGCCTTAACTGCTCTATATCAAGAATGTGAGTTTAATCGTTGGTTAAAAGAAGTACTGAGTAGCGATGAAACTGCTGCAGAACAAGCTACTCCAGCATCTTCAGCTGATGAAGCCAATAGCAGCGATTCGAATGCAACCGATTACACCACTGTTGTTAGCGAAGCTGACTTTGCCGTTATGCTAGAGGCTTTACGCAAAAGCGAACTAACCGCTTTTGACACTGAAACCACTAGCTTAGATTATATGCAAGCCGACTTAGTTGGACTCTCTGTTGCCGTTAGTGTGGATAAGGCATGGTATGTGCCCGTGAGCCACGATTATGTCGGCGCACCCAAGCAGTTAGATCGTGACTGGGTATTACAACAATTAAGCTTTTGGTTAGAAAGTGACGACTATGCCAAAGTAGGTCAAAACTTAAAATACGACCAAAGTGTGCTAGCCAAATACAATATTCAACTTAAAGGCATTAAGTTTGACACTATGTTGGAGTCTTATGTACTCAACTCTGTCGCAGGTCGCCATGATATGGATAGCCTCGCCTTAAAGCACCTTGGTAAAAAGACCGTTAGCTTTGAAGAAATTGCCGGCAAGGGTGCTAAGCAATTAACCTTTAATCAAATAGAATTAGAAAAAGCTGCTGTTTATGCCGCTGAAGATGCCGATATCACATTACAGTTGCATTTTGCCTTATGGCCTCAACTGCAAGAGCAGCCAAAACTAGTTGAAGTCTTGCAGCAAATTGAAATGCCGTTAGTAGACGTTTTATCACGTATGGAGCGCCATGGCGTTTTAATTGATGCCAAACTATTGCAAGCACAAAGCAAGCAAATAGCTGATCGCCTTGCTGAGCTGGAACAAGAAGCTTACCAACAAGCTGGCAGCACCTTTAATTTAGCCTCACCTAAACAACTACAAGAAATTCTTTTTACAAAAATGGAATTACCTGTTTTAAAGAAAACGCCAACGGGAGCGCCTTCAACAGCCGAAGAAGTATTAGCCGAATTAGCCTTAGAATACGAATTTCCCAAACTCATCACCGAGCATCGCGGTTTAAGTAAGTTAAAATCAACCTATACCGATAAACTGCCAAAAATGCAGCATTCATTAACGGGCCGGGTTCATACTTCTTACCATCAAGCGGTAACCGCAACAGGAAGATTAAGTTCAACCGATCCTAATTTACAAAATATTCCAATTCGCACCGAAGAAGGCCGTAGGATCCGCCAAGCCTTTATTGCGCCTAAAAATAAGCAAATTGTCGCCGTCGACTACTCACAAATTGAGTTACGCATTATGGCGCATTTATCACAAGATAAAGCCTTATTAGAAGCTTTTGCCCAGGGGCGCGATATTCACCGCGCTACTGCAGCTGAAGTGTTTGCCGTCAGTTTAGAGCAAGTGACTTCAGATCAGCGGCGCAGTGCTAAAGCGGTCAACTTTGGTTTAATTTATGGCATGTCTGCTTTTGGCTTAGCTAAGCAGCTGGGCGTTAGCCGTGCTGAAGCTCAGCATTATGTGGATCGTTACTTTGACCGCTTCCCTGGTGTATTAGAGTATATGGATCGCACCCGTAAACAGGCACATGAGCAGGGTTACGTGGAAACTATTTTTGGTCGCCGCTTATACTTACCAGAAATTAGCGCTAAAAATATGGCTCGTAAAAAAGCAGCTGAACGTGCCGCTATTAATGCGCCTATGCAGGGCACGGCAGCAGATATAATTAAAAAAGCCATGATTATTGTTGATAACTGGCTACAACAACAAAACGACGATAGCGTAACCATGATAATGCAAGTACACGATGAGTTAGTGTTTGAAGTCGATAGCGATAAAGTGGAGCAAGTTAAACAAAAGTTAGTTGATTTAATGGCGACTGCAGCGAAGCTAGATGTTCCTTTACTAGCAGAAGCAGGCCATGGTGACAACTGGGATCAGGCACATTAATCATTTGAAAAGCGCGATTAACGCTAGAAATGGCACAAAAAGTTTAGCCTTCAATAGATAAAATCTACTATGAAGGCTAGCTTTTACTCTATTAACGCGAGTTAGCCAGCAAGAACGCTGGAATAAATAACACAATTTAGAGCAAATGCTTTAATTTTGCAATTGCTGCTGTATAATGGCGTTGTCTTTTAGACACCCTGTTGATTTAACATTATAGCTTCTCCCCCATTCGCTATGACCGACACCCTCAAGTGTCGGTTTTTTTCTTTTATTCCGCGCCAATATCCGGCAACGGTTCTGCTTGATACCAGTTATCTAATACTTGCTCTAATTCAGGTAACCCCAGCTTATTTAGAGAACTAAATACATGCACAGTCACATCACCCATAAAAGCTAAAGAAGCTTCTCGAACCTGCATCAAGGCTTTTTTTCTTGCGCCTGAGGCTAATTTATCTGCCTTAGTTAATAACACTAAAACAGGTAAGTCACTGGCAACAGCCCATGAGATTAAATCTTGATCAAGATCTTTCATCGGGTGGCGAATATCCATTAATACCACTAAGCCTTTTAAGCTTTGTCGTTTTTGTAAATATTCAGCCAAAGATTTTTGCCATTTTTGTTTTACCGCTAATGGCACTTTAGCAAAACCATAACCTGGCAAATCTATTAATCTACGTTCAGCATCTAAGCTAAAAGTATTGATTAGTTGGGTTCTACCTGGTGTTTTACTGGTTCTGGCTAAACTATTTTGTCGCGTTAAAGTATTTAACGCACTAGACTTACCTGCATTTGAACGCCCCGCAAAGGCAACTTCAATACCTTGGTCAGCAGGTAACGCCTTGATATCAGGTGCGCTAGTTAAGAAAGTTGCGCTTTGATAATGTATATTTGACTTGTACACGGCCTACTCCGGCTATTTATTTATAGCTATTGTAACGGATCTACTAGATCGGCAGAAGCTTTTGCATGCTATATGCCATTTTACTTTCTGTTAAATCGTGTAAAATAGACTGCAATATTAAGGTTATTACTCCTCAATGCCAGTATGCTGGCACTTTTACTGCGGACAGAGACGGATAAAACATGAAAAAACTTCTATTTCCATTGACGCTAGTGTTTGGTCTTATCGGCACAGCGCACGCTTTCGACGGCAATGCTGAAGCAGGCAAAGCAAAATCAACAACTTGTGTTGCTTGTCATGGTACAGATGGCAATAGCCAGGTTGATATGTATCCAAAAATAGCAGGCCAACATGCCTCCTATTTATATAAGCAACTTAAAGAATTTAAATTAGGCATGGAAACCGGCGGTAAGCAAGGTCGTGATAATGCCATTATGTTTGGTATGGTTGCAGGCCTTTCAGACCAAGATATGAAAGATCTAGCGGCCTATTACTCTTCACAAAAAATGAAGCCAGGCAGCACGCCTGAAAATGTTATTTCAGCTGGCGAAAAACTGTACCGAGGCGGCGACGCTGAACGTGGTATCGCAGCTTGCATTGCCTGTCATGGTCCAAGAGGAAATGGCAGCGGTTTAGCTAACTTTCCAAAGATTGCATTTCAAAATGCAACTTACTTAAAAACAACCCTAACAGAGTTTCGCGACGGCAAACGTGCTAATGATCCAAATGGTATGATGCGAGATATAGCTAAAAAATTAACCGACGCAGATATTGAGTTACTTTCTCAATATTTAGGTGGTTTGCACTAAGAAAATTACACTTGTTAAAAAAACCGGTTCATTTAACCGGTTTTTTTGTAGGTTCACCGCAGTAAAATGTAAGAGATATCTTACAAATTATGTAAGACATTACCAAATATCAGCGCTACAACGAGATAGATCAAACCAATAAAATCATTTAACCCATTGTTTAATATAAATAAAAAATATATTTTATTTATATATTGAACTTTTTTTGTACTAATCACTTGCCATATTTATTAAAGTGCGTAAATTAATAGCGGTTACATTTAGTGACAAATAATAACAAGGATTTGGCGCAGGGAAGGGACAGTACGTGTTTTAAAGAGCCGTACCTTCAGTTTAACACATCGGGACGATGTGCCGCGTGCTTCACGCGCAAGGATGAATAATAAAGTATTAGGAAGATCATCAATAATAAAAACTTTTTCATGGAAGATAATAATAAAAACACGGAACTAGAGCTGACAAGGTGATTACCGAGTGTCAGGATGACGACAGCGAAAATATCGTGTCTATAGACACAAAAAAATCCAGGGGCGATAGGTAAACTTATCGCCTTTTTTCTTTTAATAAAACTAGTCAAGCCTGTTGCCACCATGCCAAACCAACACTGCCCACTGTGTCAGTCAAACACCCGTTTCTTTTGCCAAGATAAATTACGCGCCTATTGGCAATGCCAAAACTGTACCTTAGTTTTTGCTGATCGGAATGCGCTGTTATCAGCACAAGATGAGCTTAAACAATATCAATTACATAATAATGATTTAAACGACTTAGGCTATCGCCAGTTTTTACAACGCTTAGCCCAGCCTTTACAGCAACATTTAGCCACACCCGCGTTGTCAGGTTTAGATTATGGCTGTGGACCAGGGCCCTTATTAGCTAAAATGTTACAACAACAAGGCCACACTATGGCCATTTGGGATCCCTTCTTTGCTGCTGATGATAAAGTGCTAAGCCAGCAATATGACTTTATTACTTGCAGTGAAGCTATTGAACATTTTATTCAACCGGCTATCGAATGGCAAAAATGGCAAGACTTGCTTAAACCAAAGGGAGTGCTTGCCATTATGACTAAACGTTATACCTGCCTGGAAGCGTTCCAAAATTGGCATTATAAAACTGACCCTACCCACGTTAGCTTTTTCTCAGAGCAAACTTTTCGCTTTTTAGCAGATCGCGACGGCTATAAATTGCATTTTCCCACAAATGATGTTGTGATCATGCAACGCACAAAGGATTAGTCTTTATAACTAAAATTGGTTAAAATGTGCGCCCTTTTTTGTAGGTATTCAACATGACGCGTCAGAAAAAAACTCGCTCAGCCGTTTCCAATGGTTTACGTCACTTAGCTGCTGAAGATGCACGTAAAACACGCCAGCCTAAAGAGCAAACGAAAAAAAAGGGAGCTGGCTTAAAGTCTGGCAACCGAAATAGCCTTGTTAGCAGCAAAGCTGATAGCTCAAATCAAGCAAATAAAGATAAACGCTTAGGTAGCAAGACGCCGATTCCTTTGCATCCAGTAGCAGAAGCCGAAACTAAAGAGCAATTACAACCTCGCGCAAGTTTAACCAAAGCTAAGCCGATTCCATTAGCGCCTGAGGTAGAACTTGCCGAAATTGAAAATGATAGCTATTTACAGCAGCTATTAGAAAAAGTTGAGCAAGATGAAATTTTAACCGGTAAAGATGCCAAGTATTTTAATGCTAAGACTAAACGCTTAGCGGAATTACTAACAGAGCTAGGTTTAGATCAAGAAGAAGATGAGCCTGAAGATGCGTTAAGTACTTTTGCACAAAAAGACTGGCGTAAAGATTTATTAGGTGATGACGACTAATGCTTAGCACAACAGCCATAATATTAATTACTTTAGGCGCCATTATAGTTGCAGCCTTAGCTTTTTATGCCGGCAAACTAATATGGCAGTTACAGCAACAGAAGCAAAAAATTGCCCAGCAACAAGAGCACAAAACCACTGAGCGTAAAAAGTATTTAACTGACAGCATAGTGCTTATTTGTAAAGCGATGCTAGAAGGCCAGTGCGAGCTATCTGAGGGCGCCTTAAGGTTATGGGTATTATTAGATCACCTTGTTCCTGAGCGAACGCCTGATCCAAATACCAGCTATCCTGGTTTATATCAGATGTATCTCGTAGTAAAAGATATGCCAACCCATGAAGCGAGAAATAAACAAGATAAAGCACTAACTAAGCAACAAGATAGTGTTCGTCTAAAAGCAGAGCAAGATCTAAAGTCGACAATTTTACAAGATACTGCCGCTTTACTTAATCGCTTTCAGCCAGAATAGTCTGGCTGAAAGACTAATACTCCTGATTCACTGGCGAACGATTTCGCCAGCCTTCATCACAAAACTAACTTTGCCCATTTGCTGTATATCTTGCAAAGGATCGCCAGGAACAGCAATTATATCGGCAATTTTACCGACCGTTATACTACCAAGCTGCTGCTCAACGCCAAGTAAACGAGCACCTTCTATTGTGGCGCTTTGAATTGCCTCTAAAGCAGGCATACCGGCTTCAGTCATATAAATAAATTCACGCCAATTATTGCCATGCTCAAATACACCAGCGTCAGTACCAAAAGCAATTTTTACCCCTGCCTTATAAGCATTAGCAAAAGTATTTTGTATTAAGCCACCGATTGTCGCAGCTTTAGGCCGCACAATCTCAGGGAAAAAACCATCAATATGTGATTTTTCTTCAGCCCATTTACCGGCAATAATTGTCGGTACAAAATAGGTGCCATGCTTACGCATTAATGCCATGGTTTCTTGGTCCATATAAGTACCATGCTCTATAGACGCAACACCGGCCTTAATTGCTCGCACCATGCCATCCTTACCGTGGGCATGTACAGCAACCTTAAAGCCATAGTCTTTTGCGGTACTTACAATAGCCTCAAGTTCTTCATCGGTGAATTGGGCATTAGTGCCACTTTTAGCAACACTTAACACACCACCTGTTGCGGTAATTTTTATTAGGTCTGAGCCTTCTTTATAGCGTTGTCGCACTGCTTTACGTGCATCATCAACGCCATTAATAACGCCTTCTTTAGGGCCAGGATCTTGCATCAATCTAAAGGCAATGCCATTTGTCGGATCAGCATGGCCGCCGGTAGTCGCAATCGTTTTGCCCGCTGCATAGATACGAGGCCCTTTAACATAGCCTTTAGCAATGGCTTTTTTTAAAGCCACACTAATCTGATGGTTATCACCTAATTCTCGAACCGTTGTAAACCCCGCCATTAAGGTTTTTTCGGCATAGGTTGCCGCTCTTAAGGCTAAGTCTGCTTCGTTCATGGTAAAACTTTCTGAATAAACCGTAGGGCTAAACTGAGTATAAAAGTGGGTATGCATATCCATTAAACCCGGCATAACAGTATGAGCACGTAAGTCGATCACTTGGTCTGCTTCTGTTGGTTCTTTATAGCCCGACTCAATCGCTATAATTTTATCCTGCTCTACTACCACAGTCTGCTTGCTCTGTACTTTGTTATTTTCGGCCGTAATCAATTTTCCGGCATAAATTAAGGTTGCCGCAGATGCGTATTGACTAACACCTAATGACAGCACTAATAATGCTAAAGTTGTTTTTTTCATACTGTATACTCATTAAATCAGTTAGATTACTTAGTAATAACAGCTTAGACTAATTCAACAATATTATTGCGATAGGTAAACTTTTATTACCGACTAGCAGCAGCTTAAGGTGCTTTTAGGTTAAGCTGTTTATGTTTAGCTTAGTTGTTTGTGCTTAGTTGTTTGTGCTTAGTTGCTTGGTCTTATCACTAATTTATAGTAGATTGAAAAATAAAAAAATTTGATTTAATTAAGCATAAACATAACGAGCCAGAGCTTAACTCTCAGCTTTATGTCTTCAGCGAATTATGAGACTTTCAGAATAACGGCGAATACACGCTGCAGCTAGGTACAACAGATGTCTTTAGCTTTATTAGTTTTCACCTTAATTATTATTTTAGCCACTGTGCTACCGCTGTGGAAAAACGCTCACTGGACCATTCGCGGCCTAGATTTTCCTCGACTGCAACTGGCCGTCTTAGCCAGTGCTATATTATTAAGTCAGCTTTATTTCTTTAACTTTACAGCTTGGCAGCACTGGTTGTTAGCCTCTGGTGTATTGCTCTGTTTACTGTGGCAACTATGGTGGATCCTGCCTTACACCCCCTTATGGCCTTATGAAGTATTATCAAGTGAAAATACTAATCCAGAGCGCCAGCTCACTATTATTACAGCTAATGTGTTAACAACAAATCGCAATGCCGCTAGCCTTATTCAGTTAGTTAGGCAGCATAAACCCGATGTTCTCGTTACCTTAGAGTCAGATTTATGGTGGCAACAGCAGCTAGATTGCTTAGAGAAAGATATGCCTTTCACTATAAAGTGCCCGCTAGATAACCTTTATGGTATGCATGTTTACTCTCGCTTAGCCTTAACTGATAGCGAGATCGCCTATTTAGTAGAAGATAATGTACCTTCAATGCATGCACTACTGACCTTAAAGTGTGGTAACAAAATACGAATGCACTTTTTGCACCCAGCACCACCTAGCCCAACTGAAAATGAACAATCTATTGAGCGTGATGCCGAGCTAATTATCGTGGCGCGCAGCATTGCAGATACACAGCAAGCCACAATTATAACCGGAGATTTAAACGACGTAGCATGGTCTCGCACTACCCGCTTATTCCGCAAGTTAAGTGGCCTACTAGACCCTCGTGTAGGTCGAGGAATGTTTAATACCTTCCATGCGAGTTATCCTTTTTTGCGCTGGCCATTGGATCATTTATTTCATAGCCAGCACTTTACGCTCAACCAAATACAGCGACTACCATCTATAGGCTCAGATCATTTTGCATTAATGACCACCTTGTCTTATACACCAAGTCACGGCGCTGAGCAGAATGGCTTAACCCCAGATAAGGAAGACAAAGATTTAGCGACAGAGATCACTCAACAACAAGGCGTAAATAAAAAGTCAGTACCTGAACCAGGAAAATAAGCCCAATTAAAAGGTGTTACCATGCAAAAACTACTACAGATAGACTTTCCATTTACTGGCCCTTTCGGTGACGAGATGACACAAGCGTTAAATGAACTAGCATTATCTATTACCGAAGAGCCTGGTTTTATTTGGAAAATATGGACAGAAAGTAAAAGCGGCCAAGAAGCTGGCGGTATTTACTTATTCGCAGACAAACAAAGTGCACAAGCTTATCTAGACAAACATACAGCACGATTAAAACAACTTGGTGTAACGGAAGTTAGAGCCCGCATTTATGATGTAAACTCTGATTTATCTAAAATAACTAAAGCGCCAATTTAACCGAAGAAAAAAGACTTTATTGGATTAGAAAGCACTGTGCCGGTTAACAACTATAACGAACATCCAAAAGCCCTGCTTACTAAATTAATCAATAGCTGTTATAGCAAAGGTGTAGGGGTAACCGGCACTTTTCAGTTGATAGTGCATTTGGCCATTACAATAAACGGCGCTAACTTGCTCGGCTAGTTGGTAGTAAACATTTCTATTCAGTTTAGCGCTTAATCCCCGCCACATTTGCACATAAGGAAGCCAATCTTGCTCAGCAGCTAACCCTAACCAGATAGGGTGTTCAGGGCTAACAAGAAGCTTATCGCCTATGTTGGTCGTTAAAGCTAACACTGGCAAATTATCACTCGTTAGCCATTGCCAATCTGTAATAATAAAAGGAGCGTCGGCTACGCTAATCCGCATTTTTTCTACAGGAGTTTGTAAAAAGTATTCACCATCTTGACACAATAGAACTGAAGCAAAGAGTTTGACCATAGCAGGGCGCTGGATCAAGCTATCATTATAAAACCATTGGCCTTGACCATCGATATACAGCGGAATATCACCACAAAAGCTTGGCTGCCATTGTTCTACAGGGGCTAAATTAGGTTGTTGCAATTGCTGCTGCAAAGCCGTTAAATCCATCACAAATCAGTCTTCTTGATTATAATAATGCAGCTAAGCTTAGCAGATCTAGGCAGGAACAGAAAAATGGGGTGACTGATGGGGATCGAACCCACGACAACCGGAATCACAATCCGGGGCTCTACCAACTGAGCTACAGTCACCGCAGATGGCCGCTATCTTAGCTAATTTTAGCGTTAACACCAAGCTTTTTTACCACTTAATAAGCCAATTGATTAAGATACCCAGTAATAATTGCTGTTTTTTTAACTGGTATGCTAAAATCCCGTTGATTTTATTATATTAGTTCGCTTATGGAGAACGCTATGGAAGAAATTACTAAGTTTTTTCAAGAAAATAATGAAGTAATGTTTGGCTATTTAGTCCAATTTATTGCGGCTATTATTATCTTTTATGTTGGTCGCATTGTAGCGAAAGTTGTAAAACGTCTATTAGAACGTACCTTATTGGCACGCTCTGTCGATAAAGCTGTGGTTTCTTTTATCGCTAGTATTGTTTATGCCGTTATTTTAATTGCAATAGTGCTAATGGCATTGTCACAAATTGGTGTTGAAACTACCTCGTTTATTGCCATTTTAGGTGCTGCTGGCTTAGCCATTGGTTTAGCGTTACAAGGTTCACTAGCAAACTTTGCCTCTGGTATTTTAATCATTTTATTCCGTCCATTTAAATCGGGCGATTACATTGACGCTGGCGGTGTTTCAGGTACGGTTGATAAAATTGAAATCTTCCAAACCTTAATGACAACTCCAGATAATAAACGCGTTATAGTACCTAATGCTAAAATTACTGGCGGCGCTATTACTAACTACTCATCAGAGCCTACACGCCGTGTTGATTTATTAATTGGTATTGCTTACGACGCTGATTTACGTCAAGCGAAGAAAATTCTTGAAGACATTCTAAGCGCTGATGATCGTATTTTACCGACACCTAAGCCTGTTATTGCTGTTGCAGCCTTAGCTGACTCATCAGTTAATATCCATGTTCGCCCTTGGGTCAATGCCGCTGATTATTGGGGTGTTTACTGGGATACCTTAGAAAAAATTAAACTCACTTTTGATGACAATGGCATTGGCATTCCTTTCCCACAAATGGATGTTCACATCAAAAAAGACTCTCAGGAGAAGTAATGAGAAAATTGTCTTTATTAGCAGCGGCTTTTGCCGTTGCTAGCGTAAACGTTTATGCTGAAGATACTGATAAAGTATGGACAACCTCAGCAGAGCTTGGCGCAATCACTACCACAGGTAACACTGTTGGTACCTCGATAACAGGTAAAATTGATGCTAAGCAAGAGCTAGAAAACTGGAGTAACCAGTATATTTTCAGTGCTTTTTTTAAAGAAGACGAAAAAACTGATGAAAACGGTGAAAAAGTAACTGAACGCTCAGCAGAACGTTACTTAATTTCAGCAAAGGCAGCTTATAAACTTGATGACGAGTTTGAAAAGCTGTTTATGTTTGGCTCTTATACTGACGACAAATTTGGTTCTTATACTAAGTATACTACTTTAGCTATCGGTTACGGCACCCGCTTATATAACAGTGAAGATATGCATTTAGACGCAGAAATTGGTCCGGGTTACTTTACTGGTGAGCGCTCTACTGGCGAAACTGAGAACGGCTTAATTGTTCGCGGTGCCGCAAGTTTTAAGTGGACCTTAAGTGAGTCGGCAACGTTTGCGCAAACCCTAAGCGTTGAATACGGTGAAGACAATACACGTACTATTGCTGAAACATCGCTTACAGCAAAAATAAACGGCTCATTACAAATGAAAGCTGCGTTTTTAGTCCAGAATGACTCAGCTGTGCCGGTTAATAAAAAATCGACCGATACGCAAACGACCTTAACCTTAGTTTATTCGTTCTAGTCGTTTGCTAATAAAACAAAAAGGCCGCCTGCGGCCTTTTTTATTCTTTGCTTCACCACTATTGCTCAATACTAATCTTACTAAAGCCTAACCCTTGCTGTTTTTCTACTTTAATCTGCACCGGAATACGCTGCTTTAACGCTTCAACATGGCTAATAATACCCACCATTTTACCGCTGGCATTTAGGTTATCTAAGGCCGTTAAGGCGCTATCTAAGGTATCGGCATCTAAGGTACCAAAACCTTCATCTAAAAACAGTGAATCAATGCGGGTATTGCTACTGACTAAATCAGACAAACCTAACGCCAAGGCTAAGCTGACTAAAAAGCTCTCGCCGCCCGACAAGGTTTTGGTATCCCTTGCGCTATCAGCTTGCCAAGTATCTAGCACAACTAGCTCTAACTCAGCGGTTTCATGTGCCGCTAATTGATAACGGTTATGCAATAGCCCCAGCTGCCTATTCGCTAATAATATAAGCTGGGCTAAGGTTAAGCTTTGAGCAAAACGGCGATAACGTGCGCCATCGGCCGAGCCTATTAAGCTATTTAAACGCTGCCATAATTCATATTGTTGCTGACCCGCTTTAATATCAGCTATTAATTGCTGCTGTTGCTCGCGGCGCTTTTTCTCAGCATTTAGTTGCTGCGCTATTTCACCACGCTGCTGGTTTAAAGCTTCCAACTTTTGCTCGGCTTGCTGCACTAGTCTTGATATTGAGTTTAACTCTAAATCGGTTAAATTTGCCTGTTTTAACTGGTGTAATTGCTGCTGTCTATCTAACAATAAACGCTGGCTACTAATGCTGGCTTGGTTTAAGTCTTTTTCTAGCTGCGCTAGTTGTTGCACTTGATCATCGCTTAATAATGCGGCTTTAAAGGCCGCTTCATCAGAAAAAACACTTTGTGCTAAGGCTGTTTGCCATTGCTGTTGTTGTTGCTGCAACTGAGCCTCTGTTTGTTTTAAGCTTTGCTGCAATGCTTGATGCTGGCCTTGTAATACATGGCCGTGCTGCTGCGCTTGCTGCAGTGTAGACTCAATACTACTTAAAGGCTCAGCTAACACCTCTTTTGCCACAGCTGAGCCTGGCGCAGCTAACTCTAACTGTTGCCACTGCTGCTGCCAATTATCTGCTTGCGGCTGTAACCGCGCTAACTCTTGCTCAGCTTGCTGAATTTGATTGGCTAACAACTGCAACTGATATTGAGCATCACTACACTGTTGTTGTTGCTTGGTTAAAGCCGTTTTATTGTCTTGCCATTGCTGTTGTAATTGCTCTAATTGCGCTAGCTGCTGTTGGCATTGCTGCTGCTGTTGCTCTTGCTCGCTAATTGCTGCAGCAATATGCTCTGTCGTTAAGTCTGTTGTCGCTTTTTCTGCTAGCTCTGCGATTAATGCAGGTACTAATGCTGTTGTTAATGTTAAACGTCCAAGCTCAGCCTTAACGGTTTGCATTTCGCTATCTAACTGCTGAAGATCTTGGCTTAATTGCTGATCTTGTTTTTCTAATTGTCCTATTGCTGCTTTTAACGCAGCATGTTCGGCATTGGTTTGCTCGCCTTGCTTTTGTAAGGCAGCTTGTTCATTTTCCACTTGGGCTAGTTGCTGCTCGGTTGCTGAACTATCTAACTGCTGATAGTCAGCAATGGCAGGGTGCTCAGTGGCGCCACAAAGCGGGCAAGGCTGCCCCTGCTTTAACTGCGCTCGATGATCAGACAACTGCAAAATTAACTGCTGCTGTTGTAGCAGTAAACGCTTATCTTTAACTTGTTGCGCCAATTCACTATAGCGCTGCCGTAACTGCGTTAAATTTTGAGCTAACTGCTGCCTTTTTTGCTCTTCATTTTTAAGCTGCTGCTGTAATTGTTGCTGCTGTTGTTGATATTTTTGCTGCAAAGTTAATTGCTGCTGCAGCTTTTGTAGCAGCTGTAACTGAGCTTGCTGCTGATGATAACTCGCCTGTAACTGCGACCTTGAACCTTGTTGCTGTAATTGTTCTAGTTGGCTATGTAGCTGCTGCTCTAGCGCGGTTTGCTGCTGTAAAGCTGGCAGCCAGACAGCTAATTGTTGCTTAAGCTTAGTCTGCTGTTGCTGGCGCTGCTGTTGTTGCTGTTGAGCTTGCACAAGTTGCTGCTGCACTCTTTGCCAGCCTTGCCACAAATAAGTGGCTTGCTGCTGCTTAGCGCTGACCACTTCTTTGCTTAACCGTTGCAATCCTTGCTGCTGTTGTTGCAACTGCTGCTGACTATGCTGCAAAGCCTGATATACCGGTGCGAGTTTATGCGCGGGTTGATAAGCTGCTAACTTGGCTAATTGCGGTTGCTGTAATGCTAAGTTAATTTCGGCTTGTTTTGCTTCTTGCTCTGCCTGTTGTAACGCTGTTGTTGCCTGTGCTACCTGTTGTCGCCATTGCTGTTGCTGACGTAATTGCTTTAGCTCTGTTTGCTGGTCATGAATATCAGCACTAATTTGTTGCAACTGACTATTAAGCTCAGCCTGTTGCTCTGGCGTTAATAGCTCTACCGCTGACAATTTAGCTTGTAATAACTCTTGCTGTTGTTTTTTCTCACGACAATCGGCAAACACTTGGGCTGAAATACGGGCATAAATATCGGTACCGGTTAGCTCTTCTAATAACTCAGCGCGCTCGTTGGCTTCGGCATTTAAAAACGCCGCGAAGCCACCTTGGGCTAACAACATAGATTTAGTAAAGCGACCAAAGTCTAAGCCGGTAATTTCTGCTATTAAGCGTTGTTTATCATTAATTTTTTCTGCCAATATAGTGCCATCTAAGCGCGCCAGCTCTACTTTAGCAGCTTGTAAGTTACCATCACTTTTCCCCCTAGCGCGACGTTGACTCCAAAAAGCGCGATAGCCAATATTCGCCACTTCAAATTCAACTTCAGCTAAGCATTCGCTGGTGTGACGGGTCATAACTTCATTACTAGTAGGTGACGTTTTTAAGCGCGGCGTTTGATGATACAAGGCTAGGCAGATTGCATCTAAAATGGTGGTTTTACCGGCACCGGTTGGGCCAACAATGGCAAATAGATTAGCTTGATTAAAAGGCGCTAAGCGAAAATCGATACACCACTCGCCTCGTAATGAATTTAAATTTTGTAATCTTACCGAGAGAATTTTCATGCTTCCCCCTGCTCAACCGCAGCTAAGACTTGCTGGTGTAATTGAGTTAATTGCTGCTTTTGCTCATCGGTTAGTTGCTCTTGAGCTAGCCTAGCTTGCCAAACATCTGCTGGTGTCAGCTCGGCTAAACTTTGCTGGCCTTGCTGGGCTAAGCCTGCAGTAGCAAGGGCACGTTGACGTCGCAAGCGTAAGAGTTCAACCGGTAAATCTGCACACAGCGCTTCAACTCGTTGCTGTAAATCAGTTAAATAAGCATCGGTTTCGGTTATCACAATTTCCAGCCAAAGCCGCTGATCGGCAGCTAAATCGGCTAAGGCTGAAGTTAGCTTGCTTTCTAACGAGACTAAATCGGTTTTAATGCTAAGTAACGGCTGAAAACAGGGAATAGGCACTGAGGTTACTTGCTTTTCTTTACCATTAAACTCTAGCAACCATAACTGTTTTTGCTGCTTAGCCTCATCAAAACTAAGTGGTATAGGTGAGCCGCTATAACGAATATCGGTTGCACCTTTAACTTGTTGTGCCTGGTGGATATGGCCTAAAGCAATATAATCAGCCTTAGGGAATTGATCGGCGGCAAAAGCCTCTAACGTGCCGATATAAATATCGCGTACCGACTCGGTTAAGCTAACGCCTAAAGTGGTTAAGTGGCCTGTCATCACTATTGGCAGCGCTAGCTTATGTTCAAGATTATATTGCTCGGCTTGGCTAAACAGCTGTTGATAATGCCCGGCTATGGCTTGTTGTAAGCTTAGTTGTTTATCGCGCTCGGTTTGACCAGCTTGGCTTTGTAATACATCTCTGGCCCGAATAAACGGAATGGCTGCCACTAATGCTGCTGGCTGCTGTTGCTGATTATTTAGCAGACAAAGTTGCTGGGCAATATCATCGGTAACGCTTGGGATCACTTGCACATTTAAGCAAGCTAATAAGTCTTTGCTTTCTGCTAATACCGCCACAGAGTCATGATTACCGGCTAATAAAATTAACTGGCAGCCGGTTGGCTGTAGCTGGACAATAAACTGGTTATATAGCTCACGGGCATAGCTAGGTGGGGTAGCCGTATCAAAAATATCACCAGCAACAATAATGGCATCAATGTTTAGCGCGACAACTTGCTGTACTAACCAAGTTAAAAAGGCTTGATGCTCAACCGCACGGCTTTTACCAATAAAATGCTGGCCTAAGTGCCAATCAGACGTATGCAAAATTCGCATTAAAATTTATCTCTTAATAAGCCTAGCGCTAGCATAACGGATAGCTTGTCATAGGGCTAGATTACTTAACTAATGCGGAATTTTAGTAAAAAAAAACCAGTCAAATGACTGGCTTTTATAGTCTACAATTAAGTATTACTTATTAACTCTTAATTTATTAACTACGTCTTTTACATCTTTGGTGTTTTTAGCAATAGCCATTGCTAAGTCTTTCTCTGCTGATGAGTCAACTTCACCTTTTAAGGTAACAGTGCCATTTTTGGTATCAACATTAATTGAGGTACCACTGACTTCAGACTCAAATAATAACCGTGTTTTAACGACAGTAGTAATTTTGGCATCTTTTAAAGCATTACCGTCTTTATCGTGGTCACGCTTTTTATCTGAGTGCTCTACCATTAGCTTATTATCAACGCTTTCAACGCCATCAAGGTTTTCAATAAGCTCTTCGGCTAAGGCCTTATCAACCTCGCTTTCTACTTTACCTGTTAGGGTAACTACACCATTTTTTACATCAGTATCGATAGAGAATGAGTTTAAATTTCCGTTTAATAATAATGTCGTTTCAGCTTTACCATCAATCCACGCATCTTTTGACGCGTCTTTCCAATCGTTAGCAGCTACGTTGGCTGAAGTTGCAGCTAAAGCAAATGTCATCATTACGGCTAAAGTTGTACGTTTCATTATGTCACTCCTATTTTGTGAGACGTTATTAACTATGCCAGTTCGATGCCAACTTTTAACCTATTGTTTTAACTGCAGTTAACCTTTATTGTTCATTTTATGTTAATTTTTATATTTACATTATTACTGACTAATCGGTAAAAATTTCACTGTTCTGTGTAAGCTGTTTATTCACTTACCTTAGCTAAGCTGCTTGCTGGCAACATAACATAGAGTGATGCTGGCATAATTTGAATATCTAAGCTTTCAGCTTGGAATAGCTCGCCATCAATAACGTAATTAATGTCTTTATCAGCTGTAACTTGTACCCGTTTAGCTAAACAATGCTGCACACTATTATCTAGTTTAATCTGGGTAATACCCATAAAAGCTAATTCAGCTAAACTGGTAATAGAGCTTTGATTATCTGCCGTATTTTTTATCCAAGTAACATCTAATTGGCCATCGTTAATATTGGGCATCCCTTTTCCCTGTGCCAACACTGTTGTAGCAGGCGCGGCATTAGCCACAATTAAACTGCAGGTTTCAATACGCTGCACCGGCTGGTTATCAAACTGCACCTCTAACTGCTGAACATCACTTAACTGTACTGCTCGCCATAAACCGTCTAAATAGGCTAACTGGCCTAGCTGATTTTTACGCTCTCGATCCGCTGAGGCTATCATTTGTTGAGCAAAGCCAATTCCAGCTAATAACAAGACTAAACGTTGATTACATAAAGCGGTATCAATAGCTTGGCTTTGACCTTCAATAATATTGATGCAGGCTGATCGAACAGGCATTAATTTAGCACTAATGCCCCACAAAGCATGGCTTAACGCATTGGTTGTACCAAGAGGAATTATGCCTAAGCGAATATCAGTATTAACCAGCTCGGCGGCTACCTCACTCACCGTGCCATCCCCACCGCAGGCTATTATTAAATTTGCTCCCTGATCTTTTGCCTGTTTAGCTAGCTGTTGTGCCGAAACTTCGGGGCTTGTTGTCTGCACAGTTAGCGTCATATAAGGTGACAACAGTTCAATAATTTGCTGCTCTTCTTGTTGCCACTTACCACCACCAGAAACCGGATTAGCAATTAAACAGGCTTTAACATGACTATTGCCTTGCTGGTGTGTGGCAAAGTTTTTTAATGCTTTAAGCTGACGTCTATTCAACCTAGCCGTTATCCGAACCGCTTTAATTAAAGCTAATGCTTGCTCAGCTGAGCGACTAGTCTGCTGGCTAAGTAAATAAGCGGCTAACACCAAAACAGAACGACCGCGACCTAAAGCACAATGCACTAGAATCTTTTTTTGCGCCGCCTGTTGAGCATGCATCCAGCGCACAGCCTGGCTAAGCTGATCATCACTTGGAATGGCATGATCCAAAATAGGGATATTTAAATACTGAATATTTTCGTCACTTGTTGCCCAATCTAATGCGGCAAACTCAGCGGTTACATCTAATACGGCATTAATTCCTTCAGCATTTAACTGAGGAATATCATCTTCAGTTAACCGAGCCCCCAAATAAACTTTATTGGTAATTCGTTGTATTGGTGGCACCTTGTCATAATGCCTAGCTAAAAAGTTATAAACGCGCGCGAACAAAAAGAAAGGAATAAATAACCAACGACTGTACCAAGGCAAGCTGCCATTACTGCGTTTGCGAAATATAGAGGCGCTATTTAACCAATAAGCACTGCTTACTATGAATAACGATAAACTTATCCAGCCGAATAACAGCTGTAGCATCCAGTGCGGGGAAATAAAGGCGATAATAAAAAATATCAGGGCGGCGAGAATATAATAAAGTGCAAATATCATACTAAATTAGTCCAAATAAAAAAGGCAGCAAAAACCTGCTGCCTTTTAGCTTAGTTTAAAATGTATATTAGCAATCAGTATCTTTAGCTTTCGCTTCTTCTTTCACGTCTTCACAAACGTCTTCAACTTTATTACCTACATCGGTAACAACTTCATCTATTTTTTCACCTGCTGTTTCTGCGTCATTGTCACTACAAGCGGCAACGGTAAAAGCTAAAGAGGCAACCAATAAACTGCGTGATAAAAGCGTTGATAAATTCATACTTATACTCCTATATTATTTTTATAATGGTGGTTTACGGCCACGTAGTGCACCGAAAACTAATGAAATAACCAATAAAACGATAAAAACAAAAAAGATTATTTTAGCAATACCGGCTGCTGCGCCAGCAATACCACCAAAACCTAATACAGCTGCAATAATCGCTATTACAAGAAAAGTTAATGCCCAACCTAACATAACAAGCTCCTTAGTGCAGTCTAAACTGCGCTGATGATGTGTTAGTTAAACTTAAGCTAACTTTATGCCAACAATAATAAATACATCAAACCATTAAAAATCAGTAAGTTATAATCAGCCATTTGAGTGTATGCTTCGTATCTTTATAATTATCAAAGAAAAGTTTACAAGGTGATCGGTAACAGTTTCATAGTATCTTCATATCATTTTACAGCTAAACACATATTATTAATTACCGTAACACTATGGGATAGAGTTTTAACCAAAGTGACTAAAACAAAGCTTATTACCATCAACATCTTTTACATAAGCGCCATAAAATACATCTGGAATACGTTGGCCTGGTGCGCCATCGCAAGTTGCCCCTAATTCAATCGCTTTTTTATATAAGGCGTCTACCGCTTCTTTACTGCCAGGAGAAAAAGACACCATGTTACCGTTTCCAGGCTGAGCGGGTTCTTGGTTAAAAGGCACACACACGGCCAACATAGGCTGTTTCATGTCTTTACCAATAAAACAGATCCGGCCCATATCCACTAAAACTTTAGCGCCTAGATCGTAAAATAACTGGCTGTAAAACGTTTTTGCTTTGGTTAAATCACTAACACCTAAAGTTACATAACTAATCATCTTTACTTTCCTTAATTTGTGAATAATTAGCATAGCAGCAACTAGGCTTGCTATGTTCTGTTAAAACAAAAAAATGCTAAGATAATCATCCTATTTTATTAAGTAACTATTTTTCAATGCTGACTAATACCCTGCCTCTGCTTGGCAAGAAACTTTTGCTGATAACCTTAGTTTTTCATTTTTCTTTAACCAGTTTTAACCTCAGTGCAGACACGACAACAACTATGCCAAATCCAGTTGAATTACCTCAACACTGGCAGCGTACTGTGTTAAAAGAGCCGCTTTATAATGGTAACATCAGCCTAGTACAAGCTGGGAACAACACTGCGCCTATCTTGTTTTTAATCCACGGCTTAGGTGAAAACGGCATGCTAGATTGGCTGCCGGTTATTAAACAATTTGAATCTGATTATCATGTCATCAGTATCGATTTACCTGGTTTTGGCTTATCAGATAAAACTATCGAGCAGTTATCTCCATCTCGCTATGCCGAGCTAGTGCATTGGGTTATAAAGCAGTTTAGCGATAAGCCAGTTATTGTAGCCGGCCATTCCATGGGCGCAGCCATTAGCTTACGCTTCGCCGCAGATTATCCACAGCAGGTAAGCAAGCTGATTATGTTAGATACAGCAGGGGTGCTGCAGCGTACTGTTTTTGTCAAACATTTAGCAAAAATGCCTGAATCTTACCAATGGATGGAGCAACTTGGCCCAGCAAAAGGCGTGTTTGCTAGTGTGTTAGGCAAGTTTAATCGTTTTACAGAACGCTTAACCTCTAAAGTGCTAACAGGGTTAGACCATCTGCCTGATCCGGCCCAGTTACTGTTAAACCTACCAATAGCCCAACGCTATTTATATCGCGATAGAACCAATTTAAATGCCGCTTTGGGCTTAATTTACGAAGACTTCACCGCGGCCATTAGCCAAGTTAAGGTGCCAACCCATATTATATGGGGCGAGCAAGACAGAATTGCGCCACTACGTACGGGCCAAGTTTTAGCGCTCCGCATGCCTAACGCTCAATTGCATGTCATTAAAAACTCCGGCCATGTGCCTATGGCCGATGCACCACAACAGCTACTTGTCGTATTTCAACAGGCATTGCAGCAACCAGCAGAGCAAACAGCTTTACCGGAATTTATAGCTAGCAAGCAAGATCTCAACTGCCATAACCAAACAGACAAAAAATATAGCGGCCACTATCAACAGATACGCATTATTGGCTGCCGCTATGTGCGACTTGAACAACTTACTGCAGAATCAATCTATATAGAAAACGCTATTGTAAGTATGCAAGATATTACTATTAACAGTGATGCCACCGCCTTAACGCTGCTAAATAGCGCTGTTACTATCACTAATGCCGACTTACATGGCTTAATCGCCTTATATAGCGACAATAGTAAAATAGATGCTGCCGGCCTTAACCTGTATGCTACAGAGCAGACCATAAAACTTAATAACGACAGCGCCTTATATTTTTCTGTAAGCGAAATTAAAAGCCCACAACAGCAAATTTTACATGGCTACTCGTTAGGTAACCGCGTAAATTTACAATAAGTTTTAAGCCAGCATTACTGACACAGCTAACACCAATAAACCAGCTAAAAAAACAAAACCCTGCAAAGCAGGGTTTTAAAGTTTTATATTCTAAGGATTCAAAGCTGTTCTTGTTTAGAACGGGATATCATCATCAAAGTCGATATTTGGCTCTACTGGCTGTTGAGCCGGTTGCTGATAACCACCCTGTTGCTGTGCTGGTTTTTGATAACTTTGCTGTGGTGCAGCTTGTTGCGCTGGCTGCTGGTAACCGCCTTGCTGTTGCTGATAACCACCTTGTTGCTGCTGTGGTTGGCTTGGCTTTTGGTAGCTGCTTTGTTGCTGCTGAGGAGCTTGTTGTGGTCTTTGGTAGCCACCTTGTTGTCCGCCCATACCGCCTTGCTGCTGGTTATCACCACGGCCGTCTAACATTTGCAGTTCGTTAGCAATAACTTCTGTGGTGTAACGTTCAATGCCGTCTTTATCTTGCCATTTGCGGGTTTTTAATTTGCCTTCAATATAAACCTTGCTACCTTTGCGTAAGTATTCACCAGCAATTTCAGCTAAACGATTGTAGATAACAATACGATGCCATTCTGTTTGCTCTTTTTTCTCATTAGTCGCTTTGTCTGTCCAGCTTTCTGATGTGGCAACCGTTAAATTTGCTACAGCACCACCTTGCGGCATATATCGCACTTCGGGATCTTGGCCTAAGTTACCAATTAAAATAACTTTATTTATTCCACGCGCCATCTACATTCTCCTAAAAATATTAAGCTTCGGCGGCGGCAATAATTGCTTTTGCCTGCGCCGGATCAAATTCTGCTGAGCTAACCTTTAAATAACAGCGTTGCTCTGTCAGTAGTAATGTTACTTCTTGTACACCCGTTAAGGCGCTAAGTTGTGCTGCAAGTTGCTGTGCTGCTAATTCAGTTTCTACTGCTACGGCTAACGATAAACGCTGCGCACGCTCTGGAATAATCAGTGTACTGGCAACCAGTAACCAAAGTAAACCAATAACCGCTAACACTATAAACAGTGCTTGATTACCGTACTGCTGCACTACAGCACCACCGATTAGGCCACCTAAAAAAGCACCAAAAAACTGGCTACTTGAATAAATTCCCATAGCACTACCACGCTGCCCAGCAGGCGCAATGCGTGATACTAAAGCAGGCAAACTTGCTTCTAAAAAGTTAAAGCCTATAAAGAACAGCAGCATGCCAAGCACTAAGCCAATAAAATTAGCCAGCAATAATACGCTAAGCATAGCAGCTATTAGTAAGGCAATTGCCACTAAAAAGAAGCCTTTTTCTTGCGACTTACGCATAGCTATAATCATCATGGGTAGCATTAAAACAAAAGAGCTAACTAAAATAGGCAGGTAAAATTGCCAATGCTTAACTGAGGCTAAACCGGTGTTAGTTAATAATTGTGGTAAAGCAACAAAGATAGCGGTTAGCATTAAATGCAATAACATAACACCCAGATCTAGTTGCACTAATTGACGATGCTTTAACATGGCTTTTAAGCTTTGCGGTAAGGCTAAGGTTTCAGCCGTTGGCGCTTTTTGCACACTTTTAGGCACCACAAACCACACCAGTGCCATGGCAACTAACGCTAGCAAAGCAGTAAACCAAAATACACCGCTAAGCCCAGCCCAACGGGCAACTAGTGGCCCTAAAATCATGGCTACCGCAAAAGATAAACCGATACAAACACCAATAATCGCCATCACTTTCGGCCGCTGTTCTTCTCGGGTTAAATCTGCTGCTAGTGCTAATACTGCACCTGCTATAGCACCACCGCCTTGTAAAATGCGACCTAAGGTTACCATATACACAGAATCGGCCAGGGCGGCGACAACAGAGCCGGCAGCAAACAGCATTAAACCTGCCAGCATTACTTTATGCCGACCAATGCGATCAGACAGCCAGCCCATAGGTATTTGCAAAATAGCTTGGGTTAAACCATAAGCGCCAATGGCTAGGCCAATCCATAGTGGTGAAAAGCCGGCTAACTCACTACCATAAAGGGCAAAAACAGGTAGCAACATAAATAGCCCCAGCATACGGCTAGAGAATACTAAGGCTAGGGCAACGGCGGCGCGTTTTTCAACAGAGTTTAATTGCTGCATTGGCTTACTTTAACGCTTTGACATGATAATAAATAGGCGGCGAGTGTAACATAAAATGGCTCTGCATTAAGCGCTGTTTCGTTAAGCTAACCGCTATTGCTGTTTTAAAAACGTTTCTAAATAATGAAAAGCTAACTTTACAGGCAATTTAGTTGCCGCAGCTCAAATAGGTGTATATTTTTACAGTTTATACTGGGTTATGCTTAAATAAAAGCCACAGATCTGCAATAATGCTTTTTGCGTATAAAAGCGAAACTTGAAATAAGGCTATAATGAAAACAATTGATATTCGTGGTGCCCGTACCCACAACTTAAAAAATATTTCATTGGTTATTCCGCGTGATAAATTAATTGTTATTACCGGTTTATCCGGCTCGGGTAAGTCTTCTTTAGCATTCGACACTTTATACGCTGAAGGCCAACGACGCTATGTTGAATCTTTATCTGCTTATGCTCGGCAATTTTTAAGCTTAATGGAAAAGCCTGACGTTGATCATATAGAAGGCTTATCACCGGCTATTTCAATAGAGCAAAAGTCAACATCGCATAACCCGCGCTCTACTGTGGGTACTATCACCGAAATTTACGATTACTTAAGGCTGTTATTTGCCCGTGTTGGCGAGCCACGCTGCCCAAGCCATAATTTACCTTTAGCCGCCCAAACCATTAGCGAGATGGTAGATAAAGCTACTGCTTTTGATAACGACACTAAGTTAATGGTTTTAGCGCCCGTAGTTCAAGATCGCAAAGGTGAGCATGTTAAGCTTTTAGAAAGCTTGGCAGCACAAGGCTATATTCGCGCCCGTATTGATGGCGAAGTTTGTGATTTATCTGATCCGCCAACACTAGACTTACACAAAAAACACACTATTGAAGTTGTTATTGACCGGATAAAAGTACGTGACGACGTAAAATTGCGCTTAGCTGAGTCTTTTGAAACGGCATTAGCTCTTTCTGGCGGCATAGCAAAAGTGGCATTAATGGATGACCCTGACGCCGAAGAGCTTATTTTCTCTGCTAACTTTGCCTGCCCAACTTGCGGTTATTCAATGACCGAATTAGAGCCGAGAATGTTCTCGTTTAATAACCCAGCTGGCGCCTGCCAAAGCTGTGATGGCTTAGGGGTAAAGCAATACTTCGATCCAAATAAAGTAATTGTTAGTGACGAATTAAGCTTAGCTGGCGGTGCTATTCGTGGTTGGGATAAGCGTAATTTTTATTATTTTCAAATGCTAAAGTCATTAGCAGAGCACTATAAATTTGCATTAGATGCCCCGTTTAACAGCCTCACTAAAGCCCAGCAAAACGCTATTTTACAAGGTAGTGGCCATAAGGTTATCGAGTTTAAATACCTTAATGATCGCGGCGACATAGTGCTGCGCAGCCATACTTTTGAAGGCATATTGCCTAATATGGAGCGGCGTTATCGTGAAACTGAGTCTAACTCGGTACGGGAAGAATTAAGTAAATACTTAGCTAGCCAGCCTTGCCCTAGCTGTAGTGGTACGCGTTTACGCGAAGAAGCCCGTCATGTCTTTATTGGCCAAACTAACTTGCCAAATATTGTTGAGTTATCAATAGGCGACTGTATGAACTTCTTCCAGCAACTTAGCTTGCAGGGGCAAAAAGCTAAAATTGCCGAAAAGGTATTAAAAGAAATTCAAGACAGGCTAAGTTTTTTAGTTAATGTTGGCTTAAATTACTTAAACCTATCGCGCAGTGCTGAAACCTTATCTGGCGGCGAAGCCCAACGTATTAGGCTAGCCAGCCAAATTGGCGCTGGTTTAGTGGGGGTAATGTATGTGCTAGATGAACCCTCTATTGGCTTACATCAACGCGATAATGATCGTTTATTGGCCACATTGCGCCACTTACGCGACTTAGGTAACACGGTTATTGTGGTTGAACACGACGAAGATGCCGTACGCTTGGCAGACCATATTATTGATATTGGTCCTGGTGCTGGTGTTCATGGCGGTCAAGTTGTTGCTCAAGGCACATTACAACAAATAATGGCTGAGCCTGAATCGTTAACAGGCCAGTATTTATCGGGTGCTCGCGAAATAGCTATTCCAAAACAGCGTACGGCTGTTGGCGATAAATGGTTAAAAGTGCTTGGCGCAACGGGCAATAACTTAAAAAATGTCGACCTAGCCATTCCTTTTGGCTTAATGACCTGTATTACGGGTGTATCAGGCTCAGGTAAGTCGACTTTAATTAATGATACGCTATTTAGGGTTGCCCACAGGGCGCTAAACAAAGGCGAAGGCGCAGATCCTGCTCCGCATGAAAAAATTACCGGTTTAGACCACTTTGATAAAGTAATAGATATCAACCAAAGCCCTATTGGCCGCACACCTCGCTCTAATGCTGCAACCTATACGGGTATTTTCACTGGTGTTCGTGAATTATTTGCCGGCACGCAAGAAGCGCGTTCTCGTGGCTATAAAATTGGCCGCTTTAGCTTTAACGTTAAAGGAGGCCGCTGTGAAGCCTGCCAAGGCGATGGCATGATAAAAGTAGAAATGCACTTTTTACCCGATGTCTACGTGCCTTGTGATGTTTGTCACGGTAAACGTTATAACCGCGAAACCTTAGAAATAAAATATAAGGGTAAAAACATCCACCAAGTATTAGATATGACAGTAGAAGAAGCCCTAGAGTATTTCTCTGCCATACCAGCTATGAAGCGTAAACTGCAAACCTTGCTAGATGTTGGCTTAAGTTATATTAAATTAGGCCAATCGGCGACAACCTTATCAGGTGGTGAAGCACAGCGGGTTAAATTAGCGCGTGAGCTAAGCAAGCGCGATACCGGTAAAACCTTATATATTTTAGATGAACCAACCACCGGCCTGCATTTTTACGATATTCAACAGCTATTAAATGTATTGCACCGCTTGCGCGATCACGGTAACACTATAGTGGTTATAGAGCATAATTTAGACGTAGTGAAAACCGCTGACTGGATTGTTGACTTAGGCCCAGAAGGCGGTAGCGGCGGCGGTGAAATTTTAGTTGCCGGCACACCAGAGCAAGTCGCTGACTGCGAAAAGTCTTACACTGGTCATTACTTAAAACCGCTATTAGCTTAATAAAACCGCTGCCTTACTTGGTAAGAGTAAGGCAGCTACAAATGGCCATTGCCATAGTAGCTACTAAATAAATCACAATGCGCATGCACCTTAATGTTCGCATTAGCCCCTGCAGTAAAGCGGCATTAAAGTAAGTACAAGCGCGTAAAAGCACAGCTGATATAGCTGCCACTTTATATATAGCAGAAGGCACTGCACGTAATTACTTATCAGAAGCCATTAGTAAGCTGCACGCAACTAACAGAATAGATGCAGCCCGCATTGCCCGACAAAAAGGCTGGTTGTAAAACGAGATAACTTAACTTGTATTGGTAGTTTAACCCCAGCTTAGTAAACTGCTAAGCTGGGGGGTTGTGTAGTTTAAAGCGGATCTGGAATTTTTGCTGCGCTTAATTTTTTCTCTAGTTTTTCAATCTTCTCTTGAGCCTGCTCACGATAACGAGTTAAGCGTTCAATAGTGGCAGCCGCATTATCTTTAACAAAACCAACCTGTTGTTCTAACTGGTTCTTCTGCTTTAATAAGCGGTCATGTTCGAGTTGCATATCATGCGTTTTATCACGATGCTGTTGCAGCTCTTCTCGTAATTGCCTAATGGTTTCACGCTGTTCAACTTGATGGCTAGCGGTCATTTCATTTTGTTCTTTCAGCATGGTATTGCTGGCTTTTAGCTGATTTAGCATTTCTTGCATATCAGCAGGGCCATTATCTGATACCTTCTGAGCTTGAACTAAGTTATCTAATTGCTGCTGTAGTTTAGCTATAGTATCACGCAGTTCTTTCGCTTCTTTTTTAGCATCTTCATGTTCAGCATTTAACGTCGATATTTGATTCTCATACTGGTTAATCTGCTGTTGGGCTTTTTCTATGTCAGCACTTGAAGCCTGATCTTGAGCACTACTTGCTGCAACTTTTGCTAAAGCAACATCTCGCTCAGCTTCTAATGCAATTTTGTCCTCTTCAAACTCTTTTAAGTTTGCTTGAGCTTGTTCAAGATTTTGCTGTAGTAACTTAACCTGCTCATTATCACTGCTTGAACCTGAAGCTTCAGCTGCCTTGGCTAAGGCTTGCTGATGCTCTGCTAACAATTGCGCTTTTTCTTGCTCTTGAGCTGCTAAATTATCTTTAAGCTGTTGATAATGATGCTCTAGCTCTTGATACTTCTTAACTAACTCTTCATCACCACCTGCCGCAACTGTCGCTACTCCACCAGAACTTTGTAAGTCTTCAAGCTGCTTTTGTAGCCGACGGCTTTGTGCCAAAGCTTGTGTTTCTGTTTTGGTTGCAGTTTGTAAGCGCGTTTCAAACTCTGACAACATACCATTAAGTTCAATGATCTCGTTTTCTTGATCCTGCAACTTAGCCGCAGCCGCTTTAGCGCTGTTACGTAACGCTTCAACTTCAGCTTGTGCTTCAGTCGCTACTTTTAATTCTTGTTCAGCTTGTTCTAATTGCTGCTCAGAAGTCGCTAACTTACTTTGTAATTCAAGTAACTGTTGCTCACTTTGTTGTAAAGCGTGCTTAAGTTGCTGCTGTAATTCATGACTTTCACGCTGCTGCTGTTCTAACTGTTGCTGCAACTGCTCTGATTGTTTTTGCGCTTCTGTAATTAATTCTTCTTGAGCCTGTAAGCTACTTTCTAACTCAGCAATAATACCGGCTTGTCTTTGCTGTTGCTGTTCTACTTGTAACTGCTGCTCTTCTGTAGCAGCAGTCATCTGGCTAATTTGATCTTTTAATTCTTGCTGAACCTGTGTCGCTTCAGCCAATTGCTGCTGCGTTTGTTCTAGCTGTTCTTTTTCTGCGGCTAATGCTTGTTCCGCAACACTGAATTGCTCTGTTAGTTCAGCAATTTTAGCCGTTGCTGCATCTCGCTCTTCAGATAAGGTGGAATATTTTTCAGTTTGTGTAGCTAAACGTTGTTGCTGTTCAGTAACGCTGGCTTCTAACTGCTCTTTACGCTGCTGGATATCAAACAGTTCATTTTGTAACTGCTGGTTTTGCTCTGCTGCGCTAACTTCAGCCTGGATAGCTTGCTCTAACTGGGCATTTAATCTGTCGGTATGTTCTTTGGCAAAAAGTGACGCTTCATGTTGGAAGGCATTGATAAAGTCAGCGCTAAAAAAAGGCGTATCAACAACCTCTGGCTTTTCAGGCACTTCATTAGCTTGTTCATTACGCCATTTTTGGTAATGCACTACAACACTGGCTTGCGCCCCAGGTATTTGAGTCAATAAATAATCTAACGAGACTGGCTGACCTGTTTTTTGCAGCTCATCACAGATTTTCTTAATATCATTATATTGCGCCATAATTTACATACCTGCCTGACAACTTTTAAGTTAGTAACCAAAACACCAGAATTCTTATTCTATGCCCTTTTGCCAAAAAGCCAAATTTTATCACAAATATTTTGCAAAAAGTGTTAACTAAAGCTACATTGCTGTATATAGATACAGTTAAATACTCTTTAGAGAGCCTTATGATTTTATATATTGCAGAAAAACCCAGTTTAGCGAAAGCGATTGCTGCAGTATTGCCTAAACCACAACAAAAAGATAATGGCTTTATCCGCTTAGCAAATGGTGATCTAGTAAGCTGGTGCATTGGTCACTTACTAGAACAAGCGACTCCTGAACAGTATAACTCAGAATTTAAACGCTGGCAGATGGAGCATTTACCTATAATCCCAGAAAAATGGCAACTAGCCGTGAAATCTAGCGCAGCTAAGCAATTTAAAATATTACAAAAGTTAATTAAACAAGCAGACAAAATAGTTCACGCTGGTGATCCAGACCGCGAGGGACAGCTTTTAGTCGATCAAGTGCTCGCTTTTTGTGATGTTAAAGGCGAAAAGTTAGCGACAACTCAACGCTTATTAATCAATGATTTAAATCCAGCTGCCGTAAAAAGAGCATTAACACAATTAAAAGCCAATAAAGATTTTGTGCCTTTATCAACATCGGCATTAGCCCGCAGTCGGGCAGATTGGCTATACGGTTTGAATATGACTCGCGCCTATACTTTACAAGGTCAAAAAGCAGGCTATAACGGAGTATTATCTGTAGGTAGAGTGCAAACACCCTTGCTAGGCTTAGTGGTACGCCGTGATGAAGAAATTGCTAATTTTATTAGTAAACCATTTTATCAAGTCGTCGCAACATTAAACACCGCCGATAATGAACAATTTACAGCATTATGGTTACCTAGTGAGGCCTGCTTACCTTATCAGGATAGTGACGGCAGAGTGTTAGTAAAAGCATTAGCTGAGCAAGTTAAAAGCAAAATTCTAAATCAACCGGCTAAGGTTTCTAAACTAGAGCAGAAAAATAAAAAACAAGCGCCTCCCTTACCTTACAATTTATCGGCATTACAAATTGACGCGGCTAAACGTTACGGTATTAGTGCCCAGCAAACTTTAGATTCCTGCCAGCAACTCTATGAAAGACATAAATTGATAACTTATCCTCGATCTGACTGTCGTTACTTACCCCTATCGCAGTTTAATGATGCCGCTGACATTTGCCAAAGCATAGCCACTAACAGCGATGAGTTAATAACTCAGGTTAAAAATTGCCAAACGTCATTACGCAGTAAGGCTTGGGATGACAGTAAAGTTACGGCTCACCATGCTATTATTCCAACGGCCAAGCGCCTAGCAATAGGTAAGTTAAGTCTTACCGAACAACGTTTATATCTCTTAATAGCTTTGCAGTACTTGGCTCAGTTTTATCCAGCCTATTGTTATAGCGAAACCAAAGTTGAAGTGAGCATTTTAACCGGCACTTTTCGCGCAACCGCTAAAGTTGAACAAAGTAAAGGCTGGAAACAACTATTACAGCAAACAACAAACCACATACAGCAAGCTTGCTCTGAAGACTACTCGATAAGCCAACTGCCAAAGCTAGTATTAGGCCAAGATCTTCACTGTATCAACTCAACAGTATTAGAAAAACAAACCCAAGCGCCACAGCACTTTACAGATGCAAGCTTACTCGCTGCAATGACCGGCATTAGCCGCTATGTTCAAGATAAGGAAACTCGAGCAATATTACGCGATACCGATGGTTTAGGCACAGAGGCAACCCGAGCACGTATTATTGAATTACTGTTTAAACGACAATTTTTACAACGAAAAGGGAAGCAGATTTTTGCCACCGAGACCGGTAAATCATTAATAAATACTTTACCATTAAAAGCGACACTGCCAGATATGACTGCACTTTGGGAGGCTAACTTAAACAATATCAGTCATAAAAGAAGCAGTTACCAAGCCTTTATGCAGCCTTTATGTGAAGAGCTACAGGCACTAATAGCAGAAGCAGCAACTATCACTATGGTTAACCTTCCTAAAAACACAACTAAACGCTGGACGAAGAAAAAAGCAGTAAAAAGTAAAGTAAAACGTAATTAATTGTTATTTTTGTAGCGCAGAGTAATGCGTTTGCTTTATCCTATTTAGCATTCAATATGGAGGACTTATGGTTAAAAACTTATATAAAACGATTGCGGCAGCCACTTTACTAGCAAGCTCTGGTTTAGCCCACGCAACTATAGTCGAAATTAAAACTAACTTAGGTAGCTTTGAAGTTAACTTATTTGATCAAAGCACACCGGTTACAGTTGAAAACTTTCTTAATTACACTAATGCTGAGCAATATCATAATACCGTTATTCATCGTTCAATGCCCGGTTTTGTTATCCAAGGTGGTGGCTTTGTTTTTGAGCAAGAATTACCCTTAAAACAAACGGAAACTAATGCTGCCATTGTAAATGAGCCAAAATGGTCGAATGTTCGTGGCACCATTGCTATGGCTAAATTATCTGGTAACCCTAATAGTGCGACAAACCAATGGTATATCAATTTAAGTGATAATTCGGCTAATTTAGATTTTCAAAATGGTGGCTTTACCGTATTTGGCCAGATTAATGCTCAAGGCATGGAGGTCGTTGATGCTATTGCGGCTTTGCCACGCTATAACTTCCAAGGCGTAACAACTGATTTACCTCTAACCAACTATACTTCTGATGATTACAGTGACAATAAACCTCTGGTTGCAAGTAACTTTATTGTTGTAGAAAGCATTACTGTAGTTGATGAAACACCGAACACTGAAGACAATGTTGCTAAAACACCAACCAGAAATGAGCAACCAGATACTATTATAGGTGGAAGCGCTGGTAGTGCAGGTTTAGTGTCATTATTGGCATTAATGTTAGTAGCAATTCGTCGCCGCATCACCCACTAACATTCACTTATTTTGCTTGATACATCGGCTTACTTAGCGCCAGCTTTTAGCTTTAGTAAGCCGAATTAAATTTAGTAAATATTAGCGCTGTTTATTTAAGCTAAAGGCATAAGCTGTAGTAAAGGCTGTCTCTTGAAAGCCTTTTAAACCGGTAGCTTTAAAGTCGATTTGTAATGGATTGCGTTTTAACTGCTCTTTAAGCTCTGTAGCCGACATTAAATGACAATCACAGCTTTTAATTAACTGCAAGGCTGCTTCTATTTTAAAGCCAACCGCACCACCAGCAAACTTACCTTTTTGTGGCCGCTCCTTGATGACTAATTGTTCAATTTTATAGTCTTCTATAAATTTAGCGAATGTAAATTGAAAGTGTCTTATTTGCTCACTATCGGCATCTTTAGTTAGTGTGAACCGAGTTTGTCGGCAGTCTGGCAATTCAAATAAGCCATTCTCTAACACCATAAGACAAATAATGGCTTCATTCGCCTTTATTTCTATTCCACATACGCGCATGAACACTCCCCAGTTAAGGTTTAGTTAAATTATGATGCTGATTATTAAGAATAACGCAGCTTTGTTTTAATGGTTCGCCATAAATAATGGGATTAAAGTCACCATTTACACAATAGTTTTTATGAAACCTCAAGACAGAGTCTAGACTTGACGTTGCTTTTTCTAATTGACTACGCGGCCCTTCACCCCAGTTTTCGGCTGCTGCCATTAGTTCTTTCTTAACATGGCGTAGCGCCGCCTCATTACTGTCACTTGCCTTACTCGCTTTATCCATAATTAGGTTATATACCTGTTCTTTATAGGGGCGAATCAGCTCATGATCAGAGAAGGTGAGCACAAGTAAAAAAATAACAGCGATCCAAAAAAACTTTTTCATAATCGACCTAAATTAACTATTAGTAGCTACCGGATGCAGCTTATCCTTGCCATTCTCGATACATTGTAACTAATACTTGCGCCACATGCACCGTGCTTTATTCGACTAAAAATGTCAAATTCAGTCAATAACAATCGATTTTGTTACGAAGTCTTATTTTAACAGGCTTAGAGCAGCTTATTTTTTATCTCATAATGATATACTCAGTATTAAGCGTTAAAGTTGTTATGAGGATATACCGTGGATCAACAAAAGATAGATATTAAAAATATACCAGCTCAAGTTGAAATTCATAAGCCGGATCCTGCAAATAAAGTCTCTTATAACGCAAGAAACCGAATTTATGTTCGGGCGGTTACCGGTATCCATCAAGCAATTCGTCGTTATATTGGTTTTCTATCAATGGCCGCCTTTATGATATTGCCTTGGATCCAATACCAAGGGCAGCAAGCTATTTTATTAGATATTGGTGAGCAAAAATTTACCCTGTTCTCATTAACATTATGGCCGCAAGATTTTACGATTTTAGCCTGGATATTTATTATTGCTGCTTATGCACTATTTTTTATCACTGCGCTGTATGGCCGAGTTTGGTGTGGCTATTTATGCCCGCAAACAGTTTGGACCTTTATTTTTATTTGGTTTGAAGAAAAAATTCAAGGTACCCGTAACCAACGAATGAAATTAGATCGCGACCCGTGGAGCGCATCTAAGTTTGCAAAAAAGGCGGCGACACATGCTTGCTGGTTAGGCTTTTCTTTACTTACAGCCTTAATCTTTGTGGGTTACTTCACGCCTATCTGGCCCTTATTTAAAAACTTCTTCACTTTGCAAGCCGGCTTTTGGGCCGTGTTGTCGGTATTATTTTTTACTTTTTGTACCTATGGAAATGCGGGTTGGATGCGCGAAATTATGTGCACTCATATCTGTCCCTATGCACGTTTTCAATCGGCCATGTTTGATAAAGACACTTTTACCGTAAGTTATGATGAAAAAAGAGGTGAGAACAGAGGCCCCCGTTCACGCAAAGATAAGAATTACCAAGATAAGGGGTTAGGTGACTGTATCGACTGTAACTTATGTGTGCATGTTTGCCCAACCGGGATAGATATTCGCAACGGCTTACAATATGAGTGCATTAATTGCGGCGCTTGTGTCGATGCCTGTGATGACACTATGGATAAAATGGGCTATGAGCGAGGCTTAATCAGTTACACCACAGAACACAGTTTAGCCGGCAAGAAAACCAAGATAATGCGACCCAAACTACTTGGCTATATGCTAGTGCTGACTATAGTAACCAGTGCTTTTGGTTACACTTTATATAATCGCGTTCCTATGGAGCTTAATATTATCCGTGACCGCGGTGCTTTATATCGAGAAACCAATGAGGGCTTAATAGAAAACACCTTTACCGTTATTATTTCCAATAAATCACAACAAACCGCTGATTTTAATTTAAGCGTTGTTAGTGATATACCGTTTAACTGGATAGGTTTAGAACAGGTAACACTCAACGGTGGCGAAACTCGAAGTGTACCTATTAGTTTATCTATCGACCCTTACAGCATAGAGGTTGGAAAAGTTAACTTTAAAATTAAAGTAGAAAAAGTTGGCGATGCTGATGTCAATTTAATTAATAAATCGACTTTTTATGTCGGACATTAAAGCAACCATGGCAACATTCGACTTTAGTACGCTTCAGCCAGATTTAATTATTGATGCTCTACAACAACTCGGCCTTGACGTTAGCTCAGGGTTACTGGCGCTAAATAGCTATGAAAATAGGGTCTACCAATTTAGCGCTTATCAAGGTGCTGCTGAAACCGCAGCTAAGTTTGTAGTTAAGTTTTACCGACCTCAACGTTGGAGCGAAGCTCAACTGGAAGAAGAGCATCAATTTGCTTTTGAATTAGCTAACGCCGATGTACCGGTAGTTGCCCCTTTAGTAATTCAAGGTAAGTCGCTACACAGCTATCACGGTTTCTATTTTGCGGTTTACCCTAGTCGTGGCGGTAGAGGCTTAGAAACTGATAACGACCAACATCTTGCCATGTTAGGACGATTCTTAGGCCGCTTACATCAAGTGGGGTCGGCTAATCGATTTAAGCATAGACCCAGTTTTAGCGTACAAAGCCAACTTATAGAAAGCCAAAATACGTTATTAAACTCAGGTTTTATTCCTAGCTATTTACAACCAGCCTTTACCAGCGCATTACAACAAGTAATCGACTTAGCCAGCCAACACTATAAGCCTAATTCAATTATACGTTTACACGGAGATTGTCATGCCGGTAATCTGTTTTATGTAGACCAAGGTCCTTTCTTTGTTGATCTAGACGACTGCCGTATGGGGCCCGCTATTCAAGATTTATGGATGATGCTGTCAGGCGATCAAAAAGAGCAACGAGACACACTAGAGCTAATATTAGAAGAGTATGAGCAACATTGTGACTTTGATCCCTCTGAATTAAAGCTCATTGAGCCTCTTAGAGCAATGCGTATGGTACATTATATGGCTTGGTTAACTAAGCGATGGCAAGATCCTGCATTTCCGATGAACTTTCCGTGGTTTAATACAGACAAATACTGGGAGCAACAATGCTTAGCTCTTAAAGAGCAATTATTCTTATTACAACAAGCACCACTTTCACTAGTGCCACAGTACTAAACTTTGTTAAGCTAATTGCAGATTATTGATACAGGAATTTTTGCGTGAGAAAGTTATTTATAATTATATTGCTAAGCTTCTTCATACCTTTAGCGTTATCGGCCGATGAATTTAAACATGGTCACCATTATGATGTGATTGCAGCATCGTCGAGTGAAAAACCTGAAGTGGTTGAGTTTTTTTCTTTCTATTGCCCGCATTGCGCCAATTTTGAGCCCATCGCCCAACGTATTGAGCAACAACTACCAAAAAATGTTAGCTTTACAAAAATGCATGTCGACTTTATCCGAGCGGCAAGTCCAGCATTACAAAATAATTTAGCTCGAGCAGTTTTAGTGGCCGACTTAGAAGGCAAAAAACATCAAGTCGTTGATGCTATTTTTGAGCAGATCCATAAAAAAAGACAAAATTTTACTAGCCCAGAGCAAATTCGCCAGCTTGCCATAAGCGCGGGGGTTACCCCTGAGAGTTATGATGCCAATATTGAAAGCTTTGGTGTTATAAATGCTGCAGATTATATGAAGCAGCAACAGACAATGTACACAGAGCAAAGAGTATTAAAAGGTGTACCTATGCTTATTGTGAATGGAAAATATAGAATTAACCTTGAGAATCTAGATGGCGATTTAGAAGCCGAACTTGCCAAACTCATTCAGTTTCTTATTAGCAAAGATGACTGAGCCTAAGGTTCAGCCAAGGTAAATACATTACTAGTACTCTAAACCCAATATTTTAAAGCTTTAAGGATTTAACTAATGATTAAACGTGCAGCCATTTTGTTGTTATCTGTATTATTGCCATTAAGTGTTCAAGCAGACCAGTTTAAACAGGGCAAACACTATGAGGTTATCTCTGAGCAAGCAACTGCAAGGCCAGAAGTAAAAGAATATTTTTCATTTTACTGCGGTGGCTGTAATGCATTTGAACCTGTTGCACAGAGTATTGCTGCAAACTTGCCTGACAACACACCATTTAAGAAAGTCCATGTCGACTTTATTCGTGCCGCATCACCTGATATTCAAAATATGTTAGCCCGTGCCTATTTAGTAGCCAAAAAACTCGATAAAGGTGATGAAGTTGCTTCAGCTATTTTTAACCGTATTCATCGTAATCGGATGCCCTTTACTAATGAAGCCGATATTCGTAGCTTAGTGTTATTACACGGTATAGATGGCGACACTTATGATAAAGCCATCAAAAGCTTCTCTATAGTGGGAGCAGCTAAACAAATGAAAAAGGAACAGAATGAACTAAGTGAAAGTCGCATACTAACAGGTGTGCCAATGCTTATTGTTAATGGTAAATATAAAATTAATAATGCGGCTTTAGATAACCGTAACCTACAAGCAGAGATGCAGCAATTAATTGATTACTTATTAAAAAAAGATGATATAAAAAGCTAATATAGCTATATTACTTAAAAATAAAGCCGCTTACAGCGGCTTTATTTTTTGGTTAACAAGTTTAACCCTTGCTAGCTTATATCATTAGGGTAATAGCCTACTTAATTTTTATCTGACCCCATTTATCCACGGCAAATAAAGACGGGGCAAACGGGCCATCAGGTTTCCTCCTTGAAGTACCTGACTAAAACTAGCCCGCTAACGGCGCAAAATCAATGAACCTGACCCTATTGATTACTATAAAGGTTGCCTATTGGGTGTCTGGTCTATATCCGGTCGTTTGTTTTTCTGACGGTGATTGTTGGTTGCCGATCATTAACGGTCTGGTAGTGGTAGTGGTGTAAGTAAACTGCTTATCAGGGGGTGGAGTAGCTAGCGCTGAAAGGTACAGGTTTTCTGGTCTTGCTCTGGTCGTTTTCAATCAGGGTTGTAAAGTAACTTGGTTTGTTAGTAAAAATCTATTAACCTAACACGAGATGAGTTTGGAATGATCACTGGCAATAAGGGATTGAATGGACAGGTATGTGATTATAGATGTATGGACGTCACTTAAGTTAGCAGCTAAAAACTTCTTCTGGTTAGTTTTCTTATCTGTTCCTGTTTTATATTTTTTTGATTATCTAATATACTTGCCTATAGTAATAATTTTATTTTTAATCCAATCAATCGTAATATATTTAAAAAATTGTAAATATGTAGTTGACATTAAAGTTGGTGAATTTAGCTTTCCAAGAAGCGATCTCGAGAATAGCATCTTTCAAATTATCACATTTCAGCCTTATTGGGATTTGATGAGGCGTAGAACAGTAAAAATAAGTAGTATCGAAAATATTTATCTTGATACTCAGCGCTGGACTGAATCCAAAGATGTTGTTTCAGGCAGCTACTCTAGTGGTAAGACAAAATTTAGAAAAGTAAAAAAGAAGCGTGTTCTATTTAATATTAATGTCACAGGTGAGTTTGGTTCTGCGAATTTTAAATTCGTTAATAGACAAAAACGAGATGAGCTGCGCAATGCTCTCGAGCAAACAGTGAAAAGGATTAAAGGCGCTGTGGTTGATAAAAAGGTCTCAGAGTTAAATTATTAATAAGGATTGTTTGTGAAAAGGATCTTAAACGCATTATTTTTCTTATCTTTGTTGTACCCAGGTTTTCTACTTTATCCTTATGTGTCTGATGCAGTTTTGCTGTTATTCAAGCAGCACACAAGCGAGGCAATAGTTCGAATGCATCTTCGCACGATTTCTGATACTCGTTTTAATGATGAACTTTTCATAACACTTGAAGAAGACGATATTGAAACAGCAAATCAGATTTATGCTATTGGCTTAGAAAAACAGGTTATATTCGATGACCAGCTACTTATACGATTAAAAAAAGCTAATTCAACCTTGTCCGGTATATCCAGAACTGGCAAAGATTTATGGAATGGGATATCGACTGGTGAGGTAACCTCAACTGCAAGTTTGACAGGTGCAGTGGTCTCTGGTCTAACGGGAGTTAGTGACTTTAGGGATCTATCGACTGAGTTAGATGCTTATCCAGACTACGACTCGTTTACTGTGGGTTTATCGTTGGTTGGTATTACTGCTACTGCTATGACAGTTTCCTCTTTTTTTACCGGTGGCACATCGGCTGTTGGTGGTGTTTCTGCTCGAGTAGGTGTAACAGCTGTAAAGGGGCTTAGAACCGCTGGTAAACTATCAAAGAAACTGGAGCGGACATTTTCTAAACACACAGATGTTGTCATTGATAAAAAAGTATTATCAGAGTTTTCCGCAAAGCTGGATGATTTAGACCTCACCAAAGTTGATGCTAAGCAAATAGACGAGCTCTCTGTTCTTGCTAAGAATGCAATTAATCCCAAAGCGGCTAAGCCACTAATATCAGCAGTGGATGATATGAGGGTGATAGGCAGTAATTCTGGTTTTGTTGGTATTGCACGTAGTCTAACTATTGCTGATGACTTTAACGATATAAATAGATTGAAAAAATTGTCTGCGGTGACCAAAAAAAGTTTCACTGGGATAATAAAGCTAGCACCTAAAATAGCTAAGCCCATCTATAAAGCACTTCGGGTTCTTTTTGAGGCAGTGTTTTTTATTGTTTCTTCAATTTTTTGGTCAATATTGACTGCTTGGCGATTTGTTCGAGTATTTTACTAGGTAATAATTTAAAATTAACCATATAAAAGAGAGGTGTGCATGCCTTTAATACAATGTACTGATTGCGGGAAAGAAATTTCAGATTCTGCGCCAAGTTGTCCTAATTGAAAATTAGGGTCAGATAATAATTATCTCTGATCCTGCTTTGCCTTCGGTCGCCCTCTTGGCTCCAAATGCTGCCGCCGGCCCGTTAATGCTGCTATTTCTTGCTTAAAGCGATCATTACCCAATGCCATGCCACTTTTTACCGTACTGCGAATATCAGCAAGCACATCTTCACTTATTTCACTCCTGAACAAATCGCGATACGCTTGTTGCCGCTCAGCTGCGGTATCTGCCAATGCTAAATAACAGGCATGCCCCTGACACAACGCAGATTGCTTGCCTTGGGCATTTATAGCATAACTCGACCACGGATACTCCACAGGTGAGTCAACCATACCTGCCCGCACCGGGTTCAGTTCGATATAGCGATACACCGCCATTACATACTGCTCCTCCTGCAACAGGCACGACTTAAAACGCCCTTCCCACAAGGTACCGCTGCGCTGGTATGCCCGGTTAAAATACCGCACGTATCGCCGGCCAAGGCTTTGCATCATTAAACTAATGCCGCTATTGTCAGATGCGGTGCAAAGTAAATGCACATGATTGGTCATCATTACCCAGACATGTATATGTACGCCAAAGGCCTCTGAATATTCCTTCAGCCAATCGGCATAAGCTGCAAAATCATCGTCACTCGCAAAACACACCTGACGGTTATTACCGCGCTGAATAATATGCTCTGGTACACCGGCTAAATGCACTCGTGGAAGTCTTGCCATAACGCTGCCTTACCATAACCATCTGAAGCTAGGTTAAGCATAGCCTACTTAATTTTTATCTGACCCCATTTATCCTTTACTAATGAAGCCGACATTCGTAGCTTAGTATTATTACACGGTATAGATGGCGACACTTATGATAAAGCCATCAAAAGCTTCTCTATAGTGGGAGCAGCTAAACAAATGAAAAAGGAACAGAATGAGCTAAGTGAAAGTCGCATACTGACAGGTGTGCCAATGCTTATTGTTAATGGTAAATATAAAATTAATAATGCCGCCCTAGATAATCGCAACTTGCAACAAGAGATGCAGCAATTAATTGATTTTTTATTAAAAAAAGATGATGTTAAAAGTTAAATTAAATTCGCTCAGTTGCTGAAAATATAGCCAACCTAAAGGGCTGGCTATAAGCAATAAAAAACATTTACTTTAACAGCACTAATTTGAACTTAGTGCTGTTGAATATTATTTAATTAAAGTTAACGTGTAATCACCTGAACCAGAGTAAGAATATACAATAACTCGGTAGTAACCATTGTTCGCATTATAGCTAATAGATTCCGTTGAAGTTGGCGATGTTGAGCTAGCAACAGAATACCAACGATAACCATCCCAGCGCTCTAATCTAAGCTCAAAGTCAGCATTAGACGGGCCAGTTAAGTTAGCTTTTATCATGCCTCCACGATAAGAGAACCAGCTACCATCAGGTTGAATTTGGCTTGAACGGTGCGATAAATAGCCCGTATAGGTTGTGCCGTTATCCGGAGGTGTCGTATCGCTTACGCCGCCATTATAAATGCGCGACCAAGCACAATAACGCTGACCGCCTTTAGCTAACCAAAAGTAATTACAGCTATCATCATAACTATTTCTACCTGTATTCACTTTATAGTCTGAAAAGCTCATGCCATTTAAGTGATAAAATTGGCCATTTCTTTTCATTGAAAAGTGTAAGTGTGGCCCTGTTGAAGCACCGCCATTACACAAGGCTTGTGATCTATTGCTAGCATAGTTAGCAATAGGCACATTACGCTCTACATAAGCACCAGTACCATACTGAATATTAGATAAATGATAATAAGTACTAGACCAACCATCTTGGTGAATAACTTCCATAAAACAAGATGAATGATACTTCACTGTACCAGGTGCAACTGACGCCACCCATATATGGCTTAAGTTATCACCCCAGTAGCCTCCTTGATTAAAATCTAACGATGACTGAGGGTAGCTACCACTGCCGGTATTAGTGTGGCTGCCCCCATTTCGCCAATAATCCCCTGTAGGAAAAGGCAATTGAAAGTAACTGTTAATATCGGTAATAGCTTGAGTGTTCTGCTGTTGATAAGCGCTAGCTTCTCTATCGCTATCAGAGACAACATCTTTAAATAGCTTATTATACAAAGCCATTAAATCAGCAGTTTGCTTTTGTAGAGTAGCCGCTTGTTGTCGATCTGCTTTTCCTGCTTGCTTTGCTAGCAGCTGGCCTAACGCACGAGAGGCGTCTATATCGGTAGTAAACTTTTCATTTTTACCCGTTACGCTGTACGAATGGCCTTGATAAAAGGCTTGAGCAAGCTGCTGACTAACATCTTCTACTTGTTCAGCAAAGCTGGTTTTAGCTGATAACCGAGCAAAAGGTTGTGCCATTGCACTGGCAGAGCCTGGCTTAGTGATAATGCCGCTTTGCTGCTCAATAAGCGCAATCAATAGTTTAGGGCTAATTGATGAGTAACCAGCATGGTGAGAAATTATTTCTGCATAATCAACTAAATGCGGAGCATGTTGCTGCAAATAGTCTTTTACATCGAAACTTAACATTTCATCATAATCATATAAAAGCTGTTGCTTAGTGATGCTTACAGCCTGTTTTTTAACAGCAACAATAGACTGTTCAGCCGTTAGCTGCGGTGTAGCGGCCAGAAAAGTAGAAAAACCACCTAAGGCAATCGCTAGCAGCAATTTACTGCTTATAGATTTTAGTTCAGCATGTTTTATATTCATATAAGAACCTATCAACTTGAAGTATCAACAAAAAAATAGCCTCTTGGCTTATTAAGAGGCTATTTAAACTAAGTACTATTCTGGAATGTTATAGCGCAAAGTTGCTGTTCCTGCGCCTGAATAGCTATATACATACCAACGGTAATAACCGGCTGTACCGTTATAATTGATGGTTTCGCTATTAGTTGGTGACTTACTATTAGCAACATAGACCCACTGGTAGCCATTCCAGCGTTGTAGGTATAAATCAAAGTCTGTCCGACGAGTTGAAGAAACAGATAACTCTGCTTTATGTGCACCGGCTTTAGCGTAGTAATAGCCATAGTTATTTTGCGGTAAAATGGCATAGCCACCATGGTTGATATAAGCACGGCCTAAATATTTAAAGTCAGGCGTAGCAACGCTATAGTCAGCTACAACATTAACATTAGTGCTGTTTGCCTTTGCAGCTACAGTAATAAAGTAACTACCTTGCTGTGGCACACTAATAGTACAGCTTTCAGCATTATTTGCGCCTTCACTAGCACAATCATATTGCTGGCTGCTAGCTTCTGCACCAAAGCGAACAAAAAGGTCAACATTACCATTACCACCGCTAGTGTTAATAACTAGATTGCTAGCATTGGCTGGCACCTCAATACGATATTTTTGCTCAGCAGAAGCATTTAAGCTGGTTAAAGTCTCTGCTTTACCTTTGGTTAGCTCAATTGTTTCACGAGGAGGTGTGCTGTCGTTACCTTGACGGAAATTTGCAACATAAGCACGCGTATCATTTAAGCGTCTTGCATTATTATGATAAGCACTACCGGTAGCATAACCGTTGTAATATACATCAGGGTTAGAGAAGTGGTTTATTGCAGGACACCAGTTACACGAGCTACCATAAGCCATAATGGTATGGGTATTATTCGCAAGTAAGTGACCATAGTTATATTGGTAAGGACCAGGCGAGCCACCCGCGTTAGCTTCATCATGTTGCAAACCCATGTTATGACCAAACTCATGCGAGATAGTCCAACCACCCACACAGCTACGACGAGTTATTTGAAAACCGCGTGAAGCAAAGTTAGTGCTAGGTGTTGCCATATACCAACCTAAACCACATAAGTTACCTGGGTTTTCTATAATCATGCCCACTAAGTCTGCAGCATAAGTATTACGTAACTGCGCAACAGTTGAGTTTGCAGTTACCCAGTCTAAGTCTGTGTAACCACTGCCGGTTTCACGATAAGCAATCTCATTCGCATAAACCAAGTTAACCCACGCATTAACATTACTGTTTTCTAATGCTAAATTCATTTGGTCTATCGATTGTTGCGCCAAGGCTTGCATATAACTAGTACCACCAGCACCATTTCGTGCTGCACCAGTATAAAGAAGCATAACATCTACTTGGCTTAACGCAGAGCTATTAAGCAACTCTGGGGTTAGCTGCTGCTCAAACTGTGGCGTAATTTGTGACTGAATTTGTCGCTCTAACCTATGGTCAATTTGACCACCAGCACATTGATGCTCTTCACCTAAAATAGGCTCAATAATAGAGATGCCATCAGACTCAGGAATTATCTTATAGCTGATATCATCTAATAAAACCGTACCTGCATAAGCTTCATTGTTAATAACGTTAATGGCCACTTTATGACTTGGTTGACCTTGAATATGGCCAAATACTGAATAACCGTCATTAGTGTTATCTTTAACCCGAGTAATAACAACACTGCGCACCGTGCCATCTGGTAAGGCAATTTGTAGCTCAGTGACAGCTTGTTGGTGTTGTGCATTTTCAGCTGCACGAACAAAGCGTTGGCGCTGCGCAGACAATACCGATTTATTTACCCTAACTTTAATGGCAGCATGGTTATGCTGATCTTGCTTATTGTTTGTGTTAAGGCTTTGAGTTGTATGTTTTTGGTAATCTAATGTTTCAAATAGGGGCGCATTTTGTGCATTCGCCACCCCCATACATAGTAATGATGCGCAAAATAAAGCTAATTTCATTGAGGTGCCCTTTAGCTGTGGTTGTTGTGTTAATTAACAATAAACTAGCTCCGGCCAAAGAATTGCCGCGCTAAATAATATACACATTTTAACTAATACTTAATTTATGCCTGCATATTATTCCAACTATTTAACATTACGTCAACATAAGTAAGCGCTAACATTGGCTTTACCCTGCATTGCTATAACGCTCAGGTAAACAAAACTTCTTATAAGTTTATGATAAGTTTCTAATATTCTTATCTTGTGCCACAGTATAAATAAGGCTTTAGCTAACCAGGCACCACGTAAACACACCGCTATAGACTACGATTAATGACAAAAAGTTAAGCGCAAAAATAATGCGTTAACCCGTTAGTGAACCCTCAGTATTCAACAGTAATTCTCACCTTTAGCAAGAGAGTTATCACTAGCTAACTAATTACAGTTTTTATAAAAAAAGCCCAGTGTGTCTTATTTGACAGCACTGGGCTTATTATATGACCGCGTTAGCGAATGTAAGGTTAAATTAAGCGCTTAAGTTTTGCTTACTCAACCGTTACCGATTTAGCTAAGTTACGTGGTTGGTCTACGTCTGTGCCTTTAATAATGGCGACATAGTAGCTTAATAACTGTAACGGTAGGGTGTATACAATGGGTGCTATTAATTCAGAAACATGCGGAACGTTAATTACCCGCATAGTGTCATCTGATTTAAATTGAGCGTCGGTATCTGCGAATACATATAAAATACCGCCGCGAGCCCGTACTTCTTCTACGTTAGACTGTAGCTTTTCTAATAAGTCGTTATTTGGTGCGACAACAATAATAGGCATATTGGCATCAATTAGCGCCAGCGGGCCGTGTTTTAACTCACCTGCAGCATAAGCTTCAGCGTGAATATAGGAAATTTCTTTTAACTTTAATGCCCCTTCCATCGCGATAGGGTATTGATCACCGCGGCCTAAGAATAGTGCATGGTGTTTATCGGCAAACTCTTCTGCTAAGGCTTCAATTTGTGGTGCTAAAGTAAGAGTTTGCTCTAATTTAGCCGGTAAGCTTTTTAAAGCAGCCGCTAATTCTGCCTGGTGCTGTTCGGTTAAACCATTATATTTACCAATGGCCAGTGTTAACATGGCTAAGCCTACTAACTGAGTAGTAAAGGCTTTAGTAGAAGCAACACCAATTTCAACACCTGCACGGGTTAAAAAGGCAAGATCAGATTCACGAACTAACGACGAACCCGCCGCATTACATATGGTTAAGCTACCTAAATAGCCTAAGTCTTTAGCAATACGTAATGCTGCTAGCGTATCTGCTGTTTCACCAGATTGAGAAATAGTAACAATTAGGCTGTTTGGTTGTACAAACGACTTGCGGTAACGAAACTCAGAGGCAATTTCAACATTACATGAAATACCAGCTAATGACTCTAACCAATAACGGGCTACCATACCTGAGTGATAACTGGTGCCACAGGCAACAATTTGCACATGTTTAACTTGTTTAAATAAGTTAGCAGCGCCATTACCAAAGGTTTCATCTAGTACGCTATCATTACTTAAACGGCCTTCTAAGGTGTTATTGATAGCATTAGGCTGCTCGTAAATTTCTTTCATCATAAAATGACGATATTGGCCTTTATCACCGGCATCGTAACTTACTGTAGACTCGTGGATCTCACGCTCAATGGCATGGCCATCTTGATCAAAAATACGTACGCTATGGCGTGTAATTTCAGCGACATCGCCTTCTTCTAAGAAAATAAAACGACGCGTCACCGGTAATAAGGCTAGCTGATCTGAGGCAATAAAGTTTTCACCTATACCAAGGCCTATCACTAATGGGCTGCCTGAACGGGCAACAACAATACGCTCGGCATCTGTTTTATCTAACAGTACAGTGCCATAAGCACCGTGTAATTGTTTAACACTGCGCTGAACCGCTTCGAGTAAACTGCCTGCTGTTTTACGCTCTTCTTCTACTAAGTGAGCTATGACTTCTGTATCTGTATCAGAGCTAAATACATAGCCTTTAGCTGTTAAGCTGTCGCGCAAACTTTGGTGGTTTTCAATAATACCGTTATGAACCACATTAATATTGCTAGACACATGTGGGTGAGCATTACGCTCGCTTGGCTCACCATGCGTTGCCCAACGAGTATGAGCAATACCCGTAGTGCCTAATATTGGATCGGCAGCAATAGCATCAGCTAAGGCTTTTACTTTACCTAAGCGGCGTACTCGGTGTAACTCTCCATTATGGGCAATAGCCACACCAGCAGAGTCATAGCCTCGGTATTCTAAACGACGTAAGCCTTCAACTAAAATATCAACCACATCGCGCTGAGCTACGGCGCCAACTATTCCACACATAGTATTTTCTCCAAAATTCTTTTATTTATTGCGCTTAGCTATTAGTCGCTAAAGTTCAGATTATAACTAAACTGAAACTCTGATAACTCTAACGCCTTGCTGTTCAATTTTTTTAGCATCATTAACTGGCAAACCTTGATCTGTTACTAATACTTTCACCTTTGACCAAGGCAGCTCTAAATTATGTATTTTTCGGCCTAACTTATCGGATTCCAACATAACAATAACTTCACGCGCCACATCTGCCATTACACGGCTTAGGCTATAGAGTTCGTTATAGGTTGTTGTGCCTCGTTCTAAATCTATACCGTCAGCCCCTATAAATAGCTGATCAAAATCATAAGCCCGTAATACTTGCTCGGCTAACTGACCTTGAAAAGCTTCTGACTGAGGGTCCCAAGTTCCCCCGGTCATCAATAAAGTAGGCTCATTTTCTAACTCTCGTAAGGCATTAGCTACCGCCAACGAATTCGTCATCACCACCAAACCACGCTTAATAGACAGCTCGGGTAATAACGCAGCAGTTGTTCGGCCACTATCGATAATAATGCGATAGTGATCTTTAATCAGCTCGCCGGCGGCTTTAGCAATAGCGACCTTTCGTTTTGAAACTTGCTCTAAACTGCTTTCACTAACAAAGTCTTGTGGTATTGGCATAGCACCACCATAGCGGCGCAACAACAAACCCGCTTGTTCCAGCACAGTTAAATCTTTACGAATAGTCACTTCTGAGGTATTAAACTGGGCGGCGAGCTGTTCAACCGACAATTCGCCTTGCTGTTGCAGCTGGCTAACAATTAAATGGCGCCGCTGTTGAGTGTTACGTTTATTCATTTCTTTCGCTTAAGCTTCAAAACGAAAGATAATATATTTAAAACAATTAAATTTGCAAGCTATATCTCGTTAGATATAGCGACTCTAAGTAGGAAGTTATATTTCATGATTAAGTTACTAGCCCCTGCGGCATGGTCAACTTCGATGTTGCAACAAACATCTCAGCCAAAGCGTAAGCGTAAGCAATGCCAAATAAATGTTAACTATAAGTAAATAAATATTAACTATAAGATTGCAAAGTTAACAATTTAGATCTAACATCTCAATTGCTCTAATTAAACGAACAAATTTAATACGAGCAAATTTAATACGAGCAAGTATCAAGAAAATAAAAATCAAAAGGAACATAAAAATGAATAATAATGAAATCATTGAAAACGAAGCTGCTATATGTGAAGTAATCAGTAGTATGGATGTTTCAGAGCTAGAGCAGCGCTACGAATACGATACCAACATTAGCATCTGTCATTATGAGTGGCATATTAATTAATGGATAACTCGATTATGAACATTGAAAAAAAAATAGTAACAGAAAGCTTAGAAATCATAGATACCTTTTCTGGTGTTGAAGAATTACAGGCTCGTTATGAAAACGAACCTGTAATCTGGCTTTGTTTATACGAAGTAACTTTCTAGTGAGAGAAAGCAGTAATCTTTGAATTACTGCTTATTAAAATATGATCCCAAAAACAATAAAAATTAAAGCTCTCTCAGGTTTCGCATCATTAGGTTTACATAAAGGTAATGATGCACGCCTGTATTCAACGATGCGACAATGGCTTGGCTACCAGAAAACGCTTCAGGGTTGCTTATTAAATGGTCACATTGGTGCTTTGAAACACGGTGACACCCTAAATAAGCAGGAAGACCTCCAATGCCGGTTTTTTATCTCTGTGCATTTTGGTCTTTATCCGCTAATGATATCCTATCTAGCCTCACTCAAGCCAAAACATAAAATCGTCTGCCTAGTTGGAAAACAAAAATCGTTGCCGTTGCTCCAACAACTCGCTATAAACTCCAATGTAAATATTAGCTTTATTGAAATAGGTGAATCTTTTATTTTCTTCAGAAAATGCTTAAGAGCAATGAAAGAGGAATGCATATTTTTGTCTTTTATTGATATTCCGCTTGGGGTTTCGGAGAAATCTGACAACAAAATTAAATTTCTTGGCGGTGAGATGCGGATCCGTACCGGGCTATTTAAGTTGGCTAATAAGTTGGGGCTGGAACCGCGTTTTATTATTTCCGGCTACAACCCAAAAAATGATGTTATCCCTGTTGACAGCTATACCGTTAGCTCTGCCGAAGAAGCCTTCGCTATCTTCGAAAGATATGTGCAGACCCAGGCCTACAACTGGGACAAGATTATCGACCTTACTAGGTTTTATACAGGACTGAACGACGAGGGCTTATACATCCCTTTTATTCTAAAAGATAACTATTTTGCTCTGGACGTAAAAAACAACAAAGTTTTACAGATTAACGCAAGCTTATATAAACAAATCTGTAGTATAAAAAATGGACGCCTTTCTGACGAGGAGGCTCAAAAAAAACGAGCAGCAATCTATGACCAAACAAATTTGTATATTTGGAAAGCAGTATAATTCTTTGGTAGACAGTATTTCTGAAGTAGACGATAATTTTACAGTCCGCACTAAAGACGACAGGTTTTTTAACTTCACTAGTACTTCAGTATCTCTTTTAAACGAGCTGGAGAACGACATCTATCACCAGCGCGATCCAGAATTAGTCCGGAATTTTGTGGAATTAATCTTGGTTAAAAAAGGTATTTACCGTGCTCCCGCTGATTGCAGAATTTTCAAAAAAAAACAGCCTGCGCTAACCTGTCATCAGACACTGTTACCCGCAACTATGGTGAACAGGATTGCTGTCCAATTGCACTGGTTGTTTCGGCCTCTGCTGGCATTGTTTCTAGTTGGTCTTGCCGTTGTTATTCATGCAACATATATTATTGAGCACGTTGGAAACTTTACTTATCGTTACATTTTCACCTATACCGCTACTGATTTAATGATGGTGGTGATATTATCGCTAATCAGCTCGCTAATTCATGAGTTTGGTCACGCCACTGCTTGTCACAGATTCGCTGGCAAAGCCGGAGAAATAGGTACTGGCATCAATATGATGGTGCCGGTATTTTTTGCCAACGTATCTAATATCTATACTTTAAACAGCCGAAAAAAAACTATTGTTTCAATATCGGGCTTGTACTTTCAGGTTATCTACGGCACTGCGGTAATAATTTTCGCACAATGGTACGGTCAGCTAGATAAGTTTATCACGCTATACCTGATTGGTTTTACCTTTTCGCTTCTTCCAATATACAGGAATGATGGTTACTGGTTTATTAACGATTTAACAAAGCGACAAGACCTACTCAACGACGTATTTGCAGTACTCAAACGCAAGAAGAAAGCCAGCATTTTGGATATCGCCTATGGTGTGTTTTTTATGCTAACGGCTGTTTTGGTTATGTTCCTAATATTACGTTTCTTAACTAACAGCGGGCCAGAAATGATCAGGGAGCTGATGGCAGTATCAAAAATAAGCTTCACTACCGTGCTTAGATCCACCTTATTAATTTTTCATTATATAGCCATATTTTTCTTTTTTTATTCATTACTCAAAGCAGTTACAGGCTTTATATTAATAACTACAAAACAAAAACGGACCCAAAATAAAAATGAAAAAATTTAAATTTATTAACTATATTGTATTTGTTTTGAGCATGTTTTTAACATCATGCTCAGTGACAGTAAAGGATACTATGATTGTATCGCCTTCGAAACAAATTAATGGCGAAAATATTGAGCAATTGACTAAGGTACATGGCTATTCCCCACGGTGGCTGGTAACAGAGAGTGGCAAACGAATTTATGCATTAAATAAGCGAGTTGAAGGCCAGAACACTACACTGCTGATTCTTCATGGCAACGCTTTGAATATGAGCCTTCAACCCTGGTTTGGCGTGCTAGAAGCACTGGCCAAAACCGACTTTAATATTCTAGCTATTGATTATCAAGGCTATGGTTTTAGCGATGGTGAAGCCAGTTTCTCGACAATGATGAATGATGCCCAGCTAGCAATAAGTACTTTAAATAAAGATGAAAATGTTTACGTTTATGGCTTATCTCTTGGCTCTGTTATGGCAACCAGCATTGCTAACGATGAGCGTGTTGCAGGGCTTATTATTGAAGGTGGTATTACTAATGTGGCGGAAATGGTAAAGCTATATCAGTCGCGTCGTTTATTTGGCAGCATGATAAATGTTCAGTTAGATAATAGGCTAAAGTTTGACAATATTTCGGTATTGAAAGGCATCGATAAACCTATATTGATAATTCATGGGGAAAAAGACAACAACATTCCACTAAGTATGGGTGAAACATTATATAACGCGTCAAACCATAGCCTGAGCGAGCTCTATTCAGTGTCAGAGGGTGGACATTGTGATACATTTATTAAAGATAAAACAAATTACCTGCAACGAATTAATCAATTTATTCAGAATGTATCCTCTGCAGAAGAATAATCCTATACAGCCGAAGCAGCTACCTACAGGTAATAAAATGCAGCCTGAAACGACTGGAGTTAATTGTATGTTAAATTTATATAAAACCGCTGCTGCTTACCTGCTCATTTCCGGTTGCAGCGCGCATATACCCACGCCTTATCAGGCCGACAGATCGCCGGAAGACAGGGATAGCTATAATGGCGTCATCGGTGCAGCGCAATGGCAGAAAGATCAGAGTTATCTAGCTGGCAAAGAGCTGGCAGATAAATGTGAGCAACTCAAAACCCGCATAGTACAGGCTCATCTGACTGAAAATACTAGGCTAGCAGAAAAGCTGGGCAAAGAAAGCAAAGGCATTTGCGTCGGTCAGTAAGTTGCCAGGCCATTTCAGCCGCACTGTTACCAGGTTATACACGATATGGGTGCCAAGACCGGTGCCGCCCTGATGGCGTTTGGTGGTGTAAAAGAGGTCAAACAGGCGCAGCAGGCTGTCGGCACCCAAACCGCCGCCATTATCGCTGTAGTTCCAATGCAACTCTCCGCCGTCAGTATGCAGTTGTATGCTGATCTCGGGCTCGGCCACATCGGTCAAGCTGTTCATCACCAGATTGGGCAGGATCTGCGCTACAGCACCGGCATCGGTATAAATAGGCCGCTGTTCCGGTGCCTGCATTGACACGGTACAAGCGTATCTTTTCAGTTGTGGTTGCAGTGACAACAACACATCCCGCAGGTAACTGTTCAGCTCAATATCCCGCACGCTGTCGCTGGATTGCTCGACTGAAATCTACTTAAAGCTCTGTACCAGATCTGCCGCTATCAATAATAATGCGATAGTGATCTTTAATTAGTTCGCCTGCGGCTTTAGCAATAGCTACCTTTCGTTTTGAAACTTGCTCTAAACTGCTTTCACTAACAAAGTCTTGTGGTATTGGCATAGCACCACCATAGCGGCGTAATAATAAACCGGCTTGTTCCAGTACAGTTAAATCTTTACGAATAGTCACTTCTGAGGTTTGGAATCGCTCAGCTAATTGCTCAACAGAAAGCTCGCCTTGCTCTTTTAATTGACTAACAATTAAATGACGTCGTTGCTGGGTATTGCGCTTATTCATAAGGTTTATTTAATACACTTTTCAGCTGTTAGTGGCTTTATCTTTCGATTAAGTTTCGATTCGAAAGGTATTTTACTGATTGAAACAATGAATGCAATATAAATATTTACTAAAGTTAATGATAACCATTTGCATTTATATAAAAATAAAGCTAGTATCACTTTTGTCAACGGAGTGACATTGTGGTTACAGAAAGGAAACTCTGGTCGTTGTTAACTTGTCTTGTACTACTTAAAGGGTGGCATTCGCCACCCCTTTTTTTATTAGCTAACGCCCTTAATTACTGGGGCTAAAACGTAGGCTGCCACTTTGTACTGCCATATTTAAAGGCACTTGTGATAGCAGCTTCATGCTAGGGTTGCTGGTATCTAACCGATACACTGGGTTATCGGCTAAGAAACTGTTGATAAGGCTTAATAGTTCATTGTTTACTGGTTTTAAGTTCCCGCGATACCCTGCAGCATCGATACTTGAACTTAATAAATTAACCGAGCGTAGAAAAACTGCTTGTTGCTTAGCATCATAATAAGGTGCAGCTTCTATAAGTAAGCTCATTGTTGCTGGATAACTTAAACCAAATAATGACAATACCGCGCTGGCACTTGTGTCTAGCCGGACTAAATCACTATTATCAGGCCCTATATCTACTTTCATATTATCTACTTGTAAAGTCAGCGGTATACCTGCAGCCGTGGCTTGATGGCTTAGCTTTGGCACCTGTTGCGCCAGCATTTGTTCAAGATCTGCTTCAGAAACAGAATAACTTGCCATTGAGCCTAGCTGGGCGCAGCTGGCTAATACCAACACGCTAAATGCGATGAGGACTTTTTTCATGATTTAACCTTCTATGGTGATCAAAACTGTCGTTTTATGCTAAAGCATAGAGCAAGATAACGCATCCGGCTGAGGTTAAGCTGAATATTGTTGCTATTTGTCGTAAAACTGATGCGACCAGCTAACCTAAATAACCCTAGCCATTTTAAGTTGTGGTATGCTCAGCTTCGAACTTTACGCTTATATCTATAACGCATAACGAGAGTTATTATGTCACTTATTCTTAAATTAATCACCGGCATTGTGCTGGGTATACTCGCTGGGCTTTATGCGCCAGTTTGGCTAATCCAATTATTGCTAACCTTTAAAGGCTTGTTTGCCGAATTACTATTTTTCACCATACCGTTATTAATATTATTCTTTATTAGTAGTGGTATCGCTGCTTTGCCGCGTAACTCGGGCAAGTTGCTTGGTCGCACCTTAAGCATTGCTTATTTATCTACCATTATTGCCGGTACGCTCGCCTTTTTAGTAGCAAGCTTAGTGGTGCCTATGTTTACAACTAGCGGGCAACATAACGCCAATACAGCTAACGCTATTATTGAGCCCTTTATCCGTATGGATATTCCTCCAGTATTTGGCGTAATGACGGCGTTAGTTTTAGCCTTTATTTTTGGCTTAGGCATGGCTGCCACTCAAGCTGACCACTTAAAGAAAATATCCGATCAAGGTCGCGATATTATTCAACTGCTATTAGAAAAAGTGATTATTCCGTTACTACCTTTATATATTGCCGGTGAATTTGCCCAAATGGCCGCTTCGGGCACGGTATTTACTACCTTAAAAACCTTTGGCATTGTTCTATTATTAGCGGTTGCTATGCATTGGGTATGGATTATGGCGCTGTATACTCTGGCCGGTATTAAAGCGGGTAAACCCCCCTTAAGCCTAATTAAAAATATGCTGCCAGCTTATTTTACTGCCTTAGGCACTATGTCTAGTGCCGCAACTATTCCGGTTTCATTACAAGCCACTAAGAAAAATGGCGTTAAACCTGATGTAGCCAACTTTACAGTGCCCTTATGCGCCACTATCCATTTATCTGGTTCAACCATTACCATAGTAACTTGTGCTATGGCGGTTATTACCATGCAAAATGGTTTAGAAATGCCATCATTTATGACTATGCTGCCGTTTATTCTTATGCTGGGTGTTGTCATGTTAGCCGCGCCTGGCGTACCCGGTGGTGCAGTAATGTCAGCAGTAGGTTTACTAGGTTCTATGCTTGGTTTTGGCGATGCCGCAGTAGCGCTAATGATAGCCTTATATATGGCACAAGACAGTTTTGGTACTGCCTGTAACGTAACCGGTGATGGGGCTATTGCCGTGCTGGTTGATAAAAGCTAAGTAACGTTTTAACTAGATATAGATGAGTAGATTATAACTGAAGGTTGGATTCCCGGATCGGTCACCACAGGATGTCTGAGTCCTGCCGCAGGCAAAGGACGAGTTACTGTGGGGAGCCGAAACGGGTATTGCAACCTGTAAAGCCCACTCCACACTAACTCGCCGTAAACTATCTTACTTTTTGATTTTCACTGGTCGTTGCCAGTTAGCAATATGGCGCTGCTTAGCACGGGCGACTACTAATTCACCATCTTCGGCATCACGTGTTAATACCGAGCCTGCACCTACTGTTGCGTTAATGCCAACGGTTACTGGTGCTACTAAAGAGCTATTAGAACCAATAAAGGCGCCATCTTTAATAGTAGTAACAAACTTATTCGCACCATCATAGTTACAGGTAATAGTACCCGCCCCTACGTTTACCTTAGTGCCAATTACCGCATCACCTAAGTAAGTTAAATGATTCGCTTTAGAGCCTTGGCCTAAAGTGGTTTTTTTCATTTCAACAAAGTTACCTATATGACTATCATTTTCCATGACTGAGTCTGGGCGTAACCGGGCATAAGGACCAATTGAACAGTCGCTACCCACTGTCGAGTTATCTATCATAGAATTAGGCTTAACTTCTGTGTTATCGCCAATAACGCAATCTTTTAAAATACAGTTAGCGCCAATAGTAACGCCTTGGCCTAGTACCACTTTACCTTCAAAAATAACATTAATGTCTATCATTACATCATTGGCAACTTCAACGCTGCCACGTACGTCAATCCGAGCGGGGTCGCGTAAGTTAGCACCTGCCAACATTAATTCGTTAGCTTTACGCTGCTGATAAGCGCGCTCTAAGGCGGCTAATTGTACTCTGTTATTCGCACCTTCTACTTCCATAGGATCGCTAGGATGAGCGGTTGCAATTTCAACTCCTTCAGCATGGGCCATAGCAACAATATCGGTTAAGTAATATTCGCCTTGGGCATTACTATTCGATAAACGGCTTAACCAGGTTTTAAGTTGCTTACCAGGCAGCGCCATAATGCCACTATTAACTTCGTTAATCGCAAGTTGTTCAGCGTTAGCATCTTTTTGCTCAACAATGCCTACAACCTTGCCATTTTCACGAACTATTCGGCCATAACCTGTTGGGTTAGCGAGTTTTACCGTTAAAATAGCCACACCTTTTGCCGGTTTAGCATTAAGTAATCGCTTTAACGTATCTAGTTCAGTTAACGGCACATCACCATATAACACTAACACCGTATCGTTATCAGCAATATTGTCACTAGCCTGCGCTACAGCATGGCCGGTTCCTAACTGCTCGGCTTGCAATACCCAGTGTAATGGTTGCTCGCCTAATGCTGTTTTTAATGCTTGTGCTCCATAACCATAAACAAGTTGAGGTTTTACTGAGCCTAAAGCTCTAGCGGTATCAATAACATGCTGTACCATCGGCCGCTCGGCCACTTTATGCAATACCTTAGGTAAGTTAGATTTCATCCGCGTACCTTTACCGGCAGCAAGAATCACTACATTTAACGCCATAACAGAATCCCTGTAATTAATATGCGGCTATTTTAATAGATAATGACCAAGATTACAGCGTTAGGCTGAAGTTTTACTGAACCGTTGACTCGTATTACCAACATTTGAGCATTACAAACAAAAAAGCCACCCTAAGGTGGCTTTTTTTAATATGACTAAACTTATTTTTTACGCAGTTGCTTAATTACTCGCAATTGCGCTATGGCTTCAGCTAACTGACCTGCAGCTTCAGCATAATTGAAGTCTGTGCCAGCATTTTGCATCGCTTCTTCAGCACGTTTTTGTGCATCTAAAGCCGCTTGCTCATCTAAGTCTTCGCCGCGTACCGCGACATCGGCTAATACTGTAATAGTGTCTGGCTGTACTTCTAATACGCCACCAGCAACATACATTACATGTTCTTCACCGAACTGTTTAACGATACGGACCATGCCAGGTTTCAGGGTGGTCAGAAAAGGGGCGTGAAAAGGTAAAATACCTAATTCGCCCTCACTGCCTGTGACCTGCACTGATTCGACAAGGCCTGAGAATAGTTTTTCTTCGGCACTTACTACATCTAGTTGCACTGTCATCGCCATCTCGCTCTCCTAAAGCTTAACTTACAGCTTTTTCGCTTTTTCGATCGCTTCGTCGATAGAGCCTACCATGTAAAACGCTTGCTCTGGCATATGGTCGAATTCACCTTCCAAAATACCTTTAAAGCCACGGATAGTCTCTTTTAACGGAACATATTTACCAGGTGAACCAGTAAATACTTCAGCTACGAAGAAAGGCTGAGATAAGAAACGCTGAATTTTACGTGCACGGTATACTGTTGTGCGGTCTTCATCAGACAATTCGTCCATACCTAAGATGGCAATAATATCTTTCAGCTCTTTGTAGCGCTGTAATACGGTTTGTACACCACGAGCAACATCATAGTGCTCTTTACCGATAACTTGTGGATCTAACTGACGTGAAGTTGAATCCAGTGGGTCAATCGCAGGGTAAATACCTAAAGAAGCAATGTTACGGCTTAATACAACCGTTGCGTCTAAGTGCGAGAACGTCGTTGCTGGTGATGGGTCAGTTAAGTCATCCGCAGGAACATAAACGGCTTGAATAGACGTGATTGAACCTGTTTTAGTTGACGTAATACGCTCTTGTAATGCACCCATTTCTTCAGCCAATGTTGGCTGATAACCTACCGCAGATGGCATACGACCTAATAGTGCTGATACCTCAGTACCGGCTAGGGTATAACGATAGATGTTATCTACGAAGAATAGAACATCACGGCCTTCTTCACGGAATTTTTCAGCCATAGTTAAGCCGGTTAACGCTACGCGTAAACGGTTTCCTGGTGGCTCATTCATCTGACCGTACACTAACGATACTTTATCTAGTACGTTAGAGTCTTTCATTTCGTGATAGAAATCGTTACCTTCACGAGTACGCTCACCAACACCGGCGAATACTGAGTAGCCGCTGTGCTCGATAGCGATATTACGGATAAGTTCCATCATGTTAACGGTTTTACCTACACCGGCACCACCGAATAGACCAACTTTACCACCTTTAGCGAACGGGCATACTAAGTCGATAACTTTGATACCTGTTTCTAATAACGCATTTGATGCGGCTTGCTCTTCGTATGAAGGAGCTGCACGGTGGATAGACCAACGCTCTTCTTCACCGATAGGGCCTGCTTCATCAATAGGCTCACCTAATACGTTCATAATACGGCCCAGTGTAGATGTACCTACTGGAACCTGAATTGCTTTGCCGGTATTTGCCACAGCTGCGCCGCGACGTAAACCGTCTGTTGTACCTAATGCGATTGTACGAACTGTACCGCCACCCAACTGTTGCTGTACTTCCAGCACTAAACCAGCCAGATCACCGTCAGTCACGTTTAACGCGTCATAGATACCAGGTACCGCATCTTGTGGAAAATCGATATCCACAACGGCGCCAATAATTTGGACGACCTTACCTTGACTCATGATGTTTCCTCAAATTTCTCAAAACTGTTTACCTTAGCCTACAGCTGCCGCACCTGCGACAATTTCGCTAAGCTCCTGGGTGATCGCGGCCTGACGTGCTTTGTTGTACACTAATTTCAGGTCGTCCATCAAGTTACCGGCGTTATCAGTTGCAGCTTTCATTGCAACCATACGGGCGGCGTGTTCACTGGCAGAGTTCTCTACCACACCTTGATAAACTTGCGACTCAACAAAGCGGTCCAATAACATATCAATAATAGGTTTTGGATCCGGCTCGTATAAGTAATCCCAGTTATGCTCTTTTTGTGCGATGTCTGCTTTTGGCAAAGGTAATAGTTGATCGATCACTGGCTCTTGCTTCATGGTATTAACAAACTTGTTGTATACCAAGAATAAGCGATCAATTCGGCCTTCATTAAATGCTTGCAGCATGACTTTTACCGAACCGAGCACATCAGCCAAACGTGGTACGTCACCTGAACCCGCTTGTTGTGCCATTACTTTGCCACCAAAGCGACGGAAAAAGGTAGTTGCTTTATTACCGATAACAGCAAATTCAGCGTCTACACCTTTATCTTTCCAGCTTTTAAGGTCAATAATAACTTTTTTAAACTCGTTGGTATTCAAGCCACCGCAAAGTCCACGATCAGTAGAAATAACAATATAGCCAACCTTTTTAACTTCACGATCCGCTAAATACGGATGGCGATATTCAAGGCTGCCATTTGCAACGTTACCAATCACTTTGCGCATACCTTCAGCGTATGGGCGTGTTGCAGCTACACGGTCTTGCGCTTTGCGCATTTTGCTGACCGCAACTTTTTCCATAGCACTGGTGATCTTGCGAGTATTATTAATACTCCCGATCTTACTTTTTATCTCTTTACCACCGGCCATGACTGTATCTCCGTTTCATTCAACGAATGGGGTGGCGTTGCCACCCACATTGCTTACCAGGTCTGCGTAGCCTTGAATTTCTCAATAGCGGCTTTGAACGTAGACTCGATTTGGTCGTTGTAGTTACCGGTTTTATCGATTTCAGCCATCAGCTCAGCGTGTTCTGCTTTCATAAATGAAATTAACGCAGTTTCAAAATCAATGATTTTGTCTACTTCGATATCTTTCATAAAGCCTTTTTCGATAGCAAAAATAGATACACCCATTTCAGCAACAGACATTGGGCTGTACTGTAACTGTTTCATCAGTTCAGTAACCTTTTGACCGTGCTCTAACTGGGCGCGGGTTGCTTCGTCTAAGTCAGAAGCAAACTGCGCAAACGCAGCAAGTTCTGAATATTGCGCTAACGCAAGACGAATACCACCACCTAGTTTTTTGATGATCTTAGTTTGTGCTGCACCACCAACCCGCGATACTGAAATACCGGCGTTAACCGCTGGACGAATACCCGCGTTAAATAAGTCAGTTTCTAAGAAGATCTGACCATCGGTAATTGAGATTACGTTAGTTGGTACGAAAGCTGAAACGTCACCGGCTTGAGTTTCGATAATTGGTAATGCGGTTAATGAACCTGTTTTACCTTTAACTTCACCGTTAGTGTATTTTTCAACATAGTCAGCATTTACACGTGATGCACGCTCAAGTAAGCGAGAGTGTAAATAGAAAACGTCACCTGGGTAAGCTTCACGGCCTGGTGGACGACGTAATAGTAATGAGATTTGACGATAAGCAACTGCTTGCTTAGACAAGTCATCATAAACTATTAACGAATCTTCACCGCGGTCACGGAAGTATTCACCCATAGTACAACCTGAGTAAGGTGCTAAGTACTGAAGCGCAGCTGCTTCAGAAGCAGACGCTACCACAACGATAGTGTGGGCTAATGCATCATGCTCTTCTAATTTGCGTACTACGTTAGCAATAGTAGAGGCTTTTTGGCCAATTGCTACGTATACACATTTAACGCCAGTACCTTTTTGGTTGATGATGGCATCAATAGCTAAAGCAGTTTTACCGGTTTGACGGTCACCGATTAACAATTCACGCTGACCACGACCAATTGGGATCATCGCATCTACAGATTTATAACCTGTTTGCATTGGTTGATCTACCGATTGACGTTCGATAACGCCAGGAGCAATTTTTTCTACTGGTTCAAAACCTGCAGCGTCAATTGGACCTTTACCATCGATAGGCGCACCTAAAGTATTTACAACACGACCTAGTAACTGTGGACCAACCGGTACTTCTAAGATACGGCCAGTACTTTTTACTTTTGTGCCTTCAGTTAAGTCCGCATACGGACCCATAACTACAGCACCTACTGAATTACGTTCTAAGTTCAGTGCGATAGCGTAGCGATTACCAGGAAGCTCAATCATTTCGCCTTGCATACAATCAGCAAGACCATTGATACGAATAATACCGTCAGTTACCTGTACGATAGTACCTTCGTTACGAGCTTCACTGACCACTTCGAACTGAGCGATACGACTCTTGATCAGTTCTGATATTTCAGTGGAATTCAGTTGCATTCTCTGTTCCCCAATTACGACTGCAGCGCAGTTGCTAAACGATCCAGCTTGCCGCGGACCGAGCCATCAATAACCATGTCACCTGCTTTAATTAGCAAACCGCTAACTACCGCAGGATCGACGCTACAGTTCAATTTAACTTTGCGTGCTAAACGTTGCGTTAATGCTGCAGCTAACTTATCTTTTTGTGCTGTATCCAACTCAGTAGCTGAAACCACAGTAACGTCGATTTCTTTTTCATACTCAGCTTTTAACTTAGCAAAAGAAGTTAGCACTTCAGGCAACGCCAACAAGCGATGATTTTCTGCCATCACTTTAATGAAGTTATGACCGTGCTCGTTGAGTTGCTCACCACATACATGAATAAACAAACCAGCTTGCTTTTCAGCAGTACCGTTAGCGTTTAAATAATCGCTAACCTGGTCGTTTTTTGCTATTTCTGCAGCAAAGGTCAACATCTGTAGCCAAGCTGGTAACGCATTTTGCTCTACAGCAAAATCGAACGCAGCTTTGGCGTAAGGACGAGCAATATTTGTCAAATCAGACATAGCTCTCCCTCATTACAGTTCTTGAACCAATTTATCCAAAATGTCGCTGTGAGCAGCTTCATCAATAGAACGTTGCAGAATTTTTTCTGCGCCAGCAACTGCTAAAGCAGCAACTTGTTTGCGCATATCTTCACGTAAACGATTACGTTCAGCAGCAATTTCTGCATTGGCTTGCGCCAAGATAGTTTCACGTTCTGCATTTGCTTTATGCACGGCTTCATCAATCATTTTCGCTTCGCGTTTTTTCGCTTGGTCAATAATTTCTGCAGCCTGAGCTTTAGCGTCTTTTAACTGATCTTTTGCTTTGTCTTGCGCTAATGCTAAGTCTTTTTCAGCACGATCAGTGGCCGCTAAGCCATCAGCAATTTTATTTTGGCGCGCTTCGATGGCATTCATCAAAGGCGGCCATACAAACTTCATACAAAACAGCACGAACACCGCGAATGCGATTAATTCGCCTAACAGAGTGGCGTTTAAGTTCACGACCGCTCCTCCTTAGTTGACAGTTGTTCGGATTAACACAAGCTTCAATTACATTGCGAACAACATGTACATAGCAATACCTACACCGATCATTGCTACCGCATCGATAAGACCTGCTAAGATGAACATTTTAACTTGTAGTGAAGGTGCTAATTCTGGTTGACGAGCACAAGCTTCTAAGAACTTACCACCCATGTTACCAAAACCTAATGCAGTACCAATTGCGCCGAAACCGATCAACATAGCAACTGCGATTAATTTAAGACCTAATACTAGTTCCATTTTTTTCTCCAGAGTTTTAGTTAAAGTTAAAGTTTAAAAATATGTATAAAGTTAATGATTATCAGAACTGGCCATACTTAGATAAACAATCGTTAGCATCATAAATACGAATGCTTGTAACGTAATAACTAAGATATGGAATACCGCCCAAGGGAAGTGCAGTGGTAACTGCGCTAAACCTACTGCACCAATTAAGATAAAGATCATTTCGCCTGCGTATAAGTTACCGAATAAACGTAGCGCTAATGAAAATGGTTTCGCAAACAAGGCTATTGTTTCTAACAACAGGTTGAATGGAATTAATGCAATTTGTAACGGTACATTTTTAGTATTAAAAGGGTGTAATGTTAATTCTTTAATAAAGCCCAGCACACCTTTGATACGAATTGAATAACCGATCATCAATAAAAACACGCCTAGGGCTAAGCCTGCGGCTAAGTTAATATCTGTAGTAGGTACAAACTTCATATAAACGCTACCAGGCTCTGCGCCCATAGCTTGCTCGCCTACAAAACCAGCAAAAGAAGGTAAGAAGTCAACTGGAACTAAATCCATTAAGTTCATTAAGAACACCCAGACAAAGATTGTCAGTGCCAGTGGTGCTATTAACTTGCTTTTACCGTGATAAGTATCTTTAACGTTATCAGCAACAAAGCTTACTATCATTTCAACAAAGCATTGTAATTTTCCAGGAACGCCCGTGGTCGCCTTTTTAGCCGCACTACGGAAGATCCATAAAAACAATACTCCTAAAAGAATAGAGTACATTAATGTATCGATATGCCATGTCCAGAAGCCAGCTTCACTACACGCTTTGTTAAATGCGACACTGCCATCGACAGTACACATTTTCGCGTTAGTAAGGTGGTGCTGAATATGACTAGAGAGGGTTAACTCTTCACCTGCAGCCATGTTTCATCCCATTGTTAATGTTTAAAAAAAACTGGTGCTGTCCATTGTGCTATTAGCGTTAGCATAAAGCCGGTTAAAAATGCGCTATAAACCAGTTGTTGCTGAGAAAAAACCACGGCTAACAACACAGCGGATAAAATTAATTTAAGTGATTGGCCTCGCATAAATGCCATCACTACTAAGTTTGGGTTATCTGCTGCACTAAAGCGAAAAGCAAAAAACGCAAACACTAAATTTGGTATAACAGCAACTAAGCCGCCTTTAAATGCTGACTTTGCCGCAAAGGCATCTTTAGCTATAAAAAATGCCAGTGTAATAACACTAGCAACTGCTAATTGGCCTAACACCGACATATAAGCCGATTTTCTTGCTACTTTAGCGCCTTGGTCAGACATTATATTACCCCCTTAAATTACCCGGGTTGGGGGTTAAAAAACTGGCGCAAGTATACTTATTTGGCCTTAATTTGCAACTAAAAGCGCTCAGGCCATTAGCCTAATCTGTTATTTATTAAATTAACAGTCTTTAATCTTGTTCTAATTCTAACTTATTAATAATGCCATCAAGCTCATCTAGGCTGCTATAACTAATAACAAGGTTACCTTTACCTTTTTTATTGTACATAACTTGAACAGGTGCAGCAAAACGTTCACTTAAACGCTGTTCTAAAGCAACAACATCGGCATCACGCGGTTTATCAGCAGCTTTAGCTTTTGGTTCTAAAATGCGACGAACTAAATTTTCTGTTTCACGAACGGTTAATTGCTTTGCAGCAACTAAGCGAGCAGCATCACTTTGTTGCTCGTCTATTAAAGCTAATAAGGCTCTAGCATGGCCCATTTCAATATCGCCATGCTCAAGCAGTAATTTAACATCGTCATTTAACTGATTTAAGCGCAGCAAATTAGTAACTGATGTTCTTGATTTACCTACGGCATCAGCAACTTGTTGGTGGGTTAAGCTAAATTCAGTTAATAAACGATCTAACGCCACGGCTTCTTCCATTGCATTGAGATCTTCGCGTTGAATATTCTCTATAAGAGCAATAGCAACGGCAGCTTCGTCTGGCACATGTTTAATAATACAGGGTACTTCAGCAAGTTGAGCTAGTTGGGCTGCGCGCCAACGACGCTCTCCGGCGATTATTTCATAATTATCTTTTGCTACAGGCCGAACAATTATAGGTTGAATAACTCCCTGAGCACGAATAGAGCTAGCTAAGTCTTCTAATGCTTCTTGAGACATATCTTTACGCGGTTGATATTTACCACGAGATAAAAACTCTACCGGTAAAGTATGCAGTTCGCTGGTCTGAGCTTGTTGCTTTTGTCCTGCTGAGGTTTTATTAGATGTAAGTAATGCATCTAAGCCTCGTCCTAAACCGCGTTTTTTTACCGACATGCTAAATAGATTCCCTTTATTATCTTTTCTCAGTTTGTGCTAACAGGGTTAGTACTTTTTTTATCTGCTCGGCGTAATATTTCTCCAGCCAATGCCAAATACGCTTTTGCACCAGTTGAATTTTTATCGTAATACATTACCGGTGAGCCAAAACTAGGCGCTTCGGCTAAGCGAACATTTCTTGGGATAACAGCTCGATACACTTTATCGCCAAAATGCTGTTTTAATTGTTCTGAAACATCATTAGCTAACCTATTACGAGGATCGTACATGGTTCTTAAAATACCTTCAATTTTAAGATCCTGATTAACTACAGCGGCTAATTTATTAATAGTATCGACTAAAGCCGTTAAGCCTTCTAGAGCAAAGTATTCGCACTGCATTGGCACTAACACGGTATCGGCAGCAGCCATTGCATTGACAGTTAACATATTTAAAGACGGCGGACAGTCGATAAAAATAAAATCGTAACTATTTCTATAATCTTTTAAGGCATTTCTTAAACGAAGTTCACGGGCAAAAACATCCATAAGACGAACTTCAGCTGCGGTTACATCTGAGTTAGCTGCAATTAAATGATAGCCGCCTGTGGTTTCTTTAACTACAACTTCAGAAAGGGGTTTTTCATCGACTAATAATTCATAAGCTGTTGCATGCACTTGATATTTATCTACACCGCTGCCCATAGTGGCATTGCCTTGTGGATCAAGATCAATTAATAAGACTTTACGTTTAGTTGCTGCCAGTGATGCAGCCAGATTGACTGCTGTTGTTGTTTTACCAACACCACCTTTCTGGTTAGCTATTGCGATCACTTTGGCCACAAGTTGTCCTCTAGAGTTAAAATTAGCAGTGCGCTAGTATTACTAAATGTCGTTCTGCGTGCAACTGCGGTACTTGCAGTGGCTTAATGGCAACTACTTTAACAAAATCAGGTAAAGCTGCAATTTCTTCTTGTACAGCAGCCCCTTTCATGGCGAAAAAGGCACCTGTTTTATTTGGTAAATGTTTACACCAACTAAGCATATCATTAATTGAGGCAAAAGCGCGGCTAATCACGCCATCATAACCTTGTTCTGGTTGATGTAATTCTACTCGGCTTTGTAAGGGATGAATATTAGTTAACCCTAGTTGTAATTTTACTTGGTTTAAAAATCGGATCCTCTTACCTAGACTGTCTAACAAGGTAAAGTTTTTTTCTGGATAATAAATTGCTAATAAAACACCCGGTAAGCCTGGGCCAGTGCCAACATCAATAAAGTTATCACCAATTAAATGCGGTGCTACTACTAAACTGTCCATAACATGTTTTATTAGCATGTCTTTTGGATCTCGTACCGAGGTTAAATTATAAGCACTATTCCATTTGTGCAATAGTTCTATATAAGCAACACATTGCGCTAATTGTTGTTCTGTAAGCGTTAATGTTGTTTCAGATACTAATTTACGCAGCTGAGAAATCATAATTACCCTATTTAATAGCTTAAACTTAAGCAGACTTTCTTAGTAAGCCTTGTTTTTTTAAGTACACCAGTAATAACGAAATAGCAGCTGGGGTAACACCTGAAATTCTAGAGGCTTGGCCAACAGTTTCTGGTTGGGTTTGGTTTAATTTTGCAATAACTTCGTTAGATAAGCCTTTAACAACCTGATAATCAAATTTGCTAGGTAATAAGGTATTTTCATTACGAAGCTGTTTATTGATCTCGTCTTGTTGACGTGAAATATAGCCTTCGTATTTTATTTGAATTTCAACTTGTTCTGCTGCTATAGGATCGGTTAATCCTGGGCCAATATCAGCAATCTGCATTAAGATATTATAATTAACCTCTGGTCTGCGAACTAATTCTTCTAAGCTAGCTTCTTTGCTTAAAGGGGTTTTAATTAATGCATTAACTTCAGCCAATGAAGTATGTTTAGGATGAACCCAGCTTTGTTTTAAGCGTTGACGCTCTATGGCTATTTGCTCCATTTTTTCATTAAAAGCGGCCCAACGAACATCATCTACTAAACCTAATTGGCGACCTTTTTCGGTTAATCGAGCATCGGCATTATCTTCGCGTAACATTAAGCGATATTCAGCACGACTGGTAAACATGCGGTAGGGTTCTTTAGTGCCCATAGTGGTTAAGTCATCCACTAAAACACCTAAATAGGCGTTATCGCGTCGTGGTGACCAACTGTCTTTTTCTTGAGCAAATAAAGCAGCATTTAACCCGGCTAATAGACCTTGAGCCCCAGCTTCTTCATAGCCGGTTGTACCGTTAATTTGGCCTGCAAAAAATAAGCCTTTAATAAATTTAGTTTCTAAACTGTTTTTCAGATCTCTGGGATCAAAATAATCATATTCGATTGCATAACCAGGTCGTGTTATATGGCTGTTTTCCATACCAACGATTGAACGAACAATGTCTAATTGAACATCAAAGGGTAAACTGGTTGAAATGCCATTAGGATAAACTTCATGAGTATTTAAGCCTTCTGGTTCTATAAAGATCTGGTGTTTATCTTTATCAGCAAAGCGAGTGATCTTATCTTCAATAGAAGGGCAATATCTGGGGCCTATACCTTCGATAACACCTGAATACATAGGTGATCTATGTAAATTATCCCGTATAGCCTGATGGGTTTTATCATTAGTATAAGTGATATAACACGGGATCTGAGTAGGGTGATCTTTTTGTGAACCTAAAAATGAAAATACGGGTGTTGGATTATCACCGGGTTGTTGCTGCATTTTAGTAAAATCAATGGTTCTAGCATCTACTCTAGGTGGTGTGCCTGTTTTTAAGCGATCAACTCTAAATGGTAATTCTCTTAAGCGTTTAGCTAAGGCTATAGATGGCGGATCACCGGCTCTACCACCTGAACTGCTTTGTAATCCAATATGAATTTGGCCACCTAAAAAAGTTCCAACGGTTAAAACGACTGACTTAGCTTTAAACGTTAAGCCCATTTGGGTTATTACACCGGTAACTTGATCGTTTTCTACCACTAAATCATCACATGCTTGTTGGAAAATGCGTAAATTAGGTTGGTTTTCAAGAATTTGTCGTACAGCTTGACGATATAATTGTCTGTCTGCTTGAGCTCTAGTTGCACGAACAGCAGGGCCCTTAGAGGCATTTAAAGTTCTAAATTGAATACCGCCTTTGTCAGCTGCTATAGCCATAGCGCCACCTAAGGCATCAATTTCTTTTACTAAATGTCCTTTACCAATGCCACCTATAGCTGGATTACAAGACATTTGGCCTAGTGTTTCCATATTATGGGTTAACAATAATGTATTTAATCCCATACGTGCAGAGGCTAAAGCTGCTTCAGTGCCAGCATGACCACCGCCAACAACAATAACATCAAAAATTTCTTGGTAGAGCATATTAGCCTCGGGATTAATTTAAAGGATCTATTTAAGCCAGCTATTGTACCGTGATCCTTGGCTAAGGGGAATAATGATCTGAAAAGCTGATCCTTAAATAATATAAGATCTTTTAAGAGATCTTTTTGTTATTACTACTATTAAGCACAGTGTTTTCGGTGCATAAGTGCTTCTTATATTAAAGGATCAATAGCTTACGTAAGATCAGATCCTGTGATCAACAGAGGATCTAGGTGTTCAGAAGCAGTGCATAGAATGCCTAGTTATACACAGGCTAAGAAAAAATATTTTTTATAAATAGGATAAGTACAGTTAAAACACTAGTTATACCCAGAGTTATACACTAATTAAATCAAAGAAAAGCGATATTGTGGATAATTAAATTTACTAATTTGTATTTCTGCAGAGGAAATTATCAGGCTTTTATCAGGTATATATTAAGTTTTTTAGCTGGGGAAAAATTAAAGTTAAGCGGATTGGTTTATTGCTGAAACCAATTTGAAGTTGTTTTTGTACATCGCATAACTTCCTGGTCGCGATTTGTATTTGCGGGTGTTTTGCACCCGCTTTTTTTATTTGGTTTTTAACTGTTCAATAAGTTTTGGTAACCAAGCTAATGCATACTCTTCTGGTAATTCTGGTTGCTGAGCATCAATTTCTAAATTATTTATTAACTGATTAGCCCCCTTTTCTAATAGCATTTTGCTTAAAAATTGCCCAGATAAACAAAAAGTATCGTAACTAGAGTCACCTAAAGTGATCACGGCGAAGAAAAGTGTGTTAAGATCGCCCTGATCTTGTGCTAATTGATCCGCAAAGGGTTGAATATTATCAGGCAGATCTCCTGCGCCATAGGTGGATGTGACAATTAACCAGGTTTTATATCTGTTTAAGTGATTCAATTCGGGTTTAAGATGTAGATGTACGTCGTAGCCCGCTTGTACCAGTGCTTCAGCAACTTGTTCTGCCACATATTCCGCTGCGCCCATTTGGCTGCCAACGAGGATGTCTATCATGATGTTTCTCTTGTCTTCTAAATGTTCGGCTATACTACTGGAATAAAATCGGACAATAAAAATTTATTGATCTGATTTACGTGTTTTTACTGCTCTGCAGGCTAAGTAAAAGCAACATATAGCACTATTACAATGCCTGCGTGTTATTGAGGTTTAATCAACGTATGTCAGACTCTATGTCTTTTGCCCAACTAAAGTTACCAGAGCCGCTTATTCGAGCTGTAACTGAATTGGGTTATGAAACTCCGTCGCCAATTCAAGCGGCTGCAATCCCAAAACTTTTAGCTGGGGAAGATGTGTTAGGCCAAGCTCAAACAGGTACCGGTAAAACGGGTGCTTTTGCTTTGCCATTATTAGCTCGGTTAGATCCGAGTCAAAATGATCCACAAATTTTAGTTTTAGCACCAACGCGTGAATTAGCGATTCAAGTCGCTGAAGCTTTCCAAGCTTATGCGCGCTATATGCCCGCTTTTCATGTTTTACCATTATATGGTGGTCAAAGTTACACCAACCAACTTAAATCACTTAAGCGTGGTTCGCAAGTTATAGTTGGTACTCCAGGCCGTATTCTTGACCACCTTGATCGTGGAACGCTTAAATTAGATAAATTACGCGCTATTGTATTAGATGAAGCTGACGAAATGTTACGTATGGGCTTTATTGATGACGTGCAAACTATTATGGATGCTACGCCAGCGGGCCGTCAGGTAGCTATGTTTTCAGCAACCATGCCATCGCAAATACGCGCTATCGCTCAGAAGCATTTAAAAAATGCTGAAGAAATTAAAATTGCTTCTAAAACCAGTACCGTTGAGCGTATTACTCAGCGTTATGTCATGTTAGATGGTAATCAAAAGCTTGATGCTTTAACTCGTTTGTTAGAAGGCGAAGAATACGATGCTAGCATTATCTTTGTTCGCACTAAGAGTGCAACGGAAGAAATAGCTGAAAAACTTGGCGCTCGTGGTTATGCCGTGTCTTGCTTAAATGGTGATATGAACCAAGCTAGCCGTGAACAAACTATTCGTCGTTTGAAAAACAGCCAAATCGATATCATTGTTGCAACAGATGTTGCTGCACGTGGTTTAGACGTTGAGCGTATTAGCTTAGTTGTTAACTACGACATTCCTTACGATAGTGAAGCTTATGTTCACCGTATTGGTCGTACTGGCCGGGCTGGTCGTGAAGGTAAAGCAGTATTGTTTGTTTCACCTCGCGAACGTCGTTTATTACGTACAATTGAGCATGCAACTAAACAGCCTATTGAAAAAATGTCGTTACCGACAGGGCAAATTATTGAGCAACGCCGTATTCAATCTTTCCGTGAGCAATTAGCGCAAACAGTTGAAAACCAAGATTTAAGCTTCTTCCAAACATTAATCAGTGAGTGGAGTGAAAAGATTGACGCTTCAGACACTGATATAGCAGCAGCTTTATTATTTTTAGCGCAAAAAGAGCAACCTTTAAATGTAGCTAATAAGTTTCCTGAAATTCGCGAGCCGCATGCTCGTGGCGAACGTGATGATCGTGGTCGTAATAATGATCGTCCTAGACGTGATCGTAGTGACCGCCCTGAGCGTGGACCTCGTCAGCGTCGTGAAATGAAAGGTGATTTTAATACTTACCGTTTAGAAGTAGGTAAAGAGCATGGTGTTCGTGCCGGTGATATCGTTGGTGCTATAGCTAATGAAGCCAGTATTGATAGCCAGTTTATCGGTAATATTAAATTGTTTGATCAATTTAGTACCGTTGAATTACCAGCGAATATTCCTACAGAAGTATTTCAGCACTTGAAAAAAGTGTATGTACGTAAGCAAAAGCTTAATATCAGCGTAGATAACAACAGTGCTGCAAGTGTGCCAAGTAATGATCGTCGTCCAGGCAACTCTGGCCCACGGCCAGGTGCTGCACCTCGTGCACCGCGTAAACCTCGCGATTAATAGCGATTTATAGCTCAAATAAAGCTCCTATCTAGGGGCTTTATTTTTAACTAAATTTTGATTTTTCATATTATTACAATTCTTTTGGGGTAAGTGAGCATTTGCTTACAAGTTTAATTGTAAAATATTAACCTATTTTATTTATGCTAAATTTGATTAAGATATTATAAATAACAGTTTTTCATGAGGTATTTATGATTATTGCCTGCTCTAGTTGTCATTCTTTGAATCGTGTGCCTGATGAGCGGTTATTCCAAGCTCCGGTTTGTGGTAAATGTAAGTCAGGGTTATTTACAGGAGAACCCATTGAATTAACCGCAGCAAATTTTGCCGCCCATGCTAATAAATCAGATTTACCTTTAGTGGTAGACTTTTGGGCTAGCTGGTGTGGCCCCTGTAAGAACTTTGCGCCTATTTTTGATCAAGTAGCACAAGAATTAGAGCCACAATTTCGCTTTGGTAAAATTAATACCGAGCAACAGCAGCAATTAGCTGCGCAGTTTAATATTCGCTCTATTCCTACTTTGATGATCTTTAAGCAAGGTAAAATAATAGCGCAGCAAGCGGGGGCATTTCCTAAATCAGCCTTTTTACAATGGCTATCTAGCCATAAGTAAACCTAGATAATTCGAGGATAATATGAGCAATTCTAAATTTAGTCTTACTAGCCCTAATCTGAAAGAAGGCCACTTTATGGCTAAAGAGCAAGAGTTTGATGGTTTTGGTTGCAGTGGTAGCAATATTTCACCAGAGCTAATTTGGCATAATGCTCCAGAAGGTACAAAAAGTTTTGCTGTTACTGTGTTTGACCCTGATGCGCCAACTAGCTCGGGTTTTTGGCATTGGTTAGTTACTGATATTCCGGCTTCTGCAACAGGTTTAGCTAAAGGTGCAGGTAAGGGCAGTTTACCGCCAGGTTGTCGTAGTTTTGCTAATGATTATGGCAGTAAATATTTCGGTGGCGCTTGTCCGCCTGAAGGCCATGGTATGCACCGCTACCAGTTTACTGTTTGGGCCTTACCGGAAGAAACCTTGCCAGCCGCTGATGATGCCAGCGCCGCAGTAGTGAGCTTTATGCTAAATGCAATGTCGTTAGCTAAGGCGACGTTAACTGCAACTTATGCCCGTTAGTGCATAAGTTATTTGCGTTATGATAGTAGTCTATAAAGCCTATTTTAGGGAATAAGCTATCGTTTCAGTGAGAACCGACTTGCCCTAAGCTAACCGTTGAAGGCATGGATGCCTGAACCGAGCCCCCAAGGAAGGGTTTACGGCGTGTTGGCGTGGGCAAGCCGGTTCGTAATCATTACAAATTTACTGGCATTATTTACCTTTATGTCATTTATACCGCAGCGGCCAGGGCTTGACTTAGATCGGCAATAATATCGTCAATATGCTCAATACCAATCGATAACCGGACTAAATCAGCCGAGACACCCGCTTGTATAAGTTCCTCATCATTTAACTGCCTATGAGTAGTAATTGCCGGAATGGCTGAGCAACTCTTGGCATCACCAATATTGACTAAGCGTAATATTAATTTTAAAGCATCATAAAATTTCGCCCCGGCTTCGCGGCCACCTTTTAAACCAAAACTTAAAATACCCGAAGCACGGCCTTGTAAATATTTCTGAGCTAATGCATGATCTTTATGTTCGGTTAAGCCTGCATAATTTACCCAACTCACTTGGGGTTGCTGTTGTAGAAATTGCGCGACTTTTAACGTGTTTTCACAAACCCGCTCTATACGTAAGGCTAAGGTTTCTAAGCCTTGCAGTAAATTCCACGCTGCTTGTGCAGATAATGCTGCGCCCATATTTCGCAGCGGCACTACCCGCGCCCGAGCAATAAAAGCTGCTTCGCCAACGTCTTTAGCGTAATTAATACCGTGATAAGAGACATCGGGTTCATTTAATAATGGGAATCTAGCTGCATGCTTGGCCCACGGAAACTTACCAGAGTCAACAATAACACCGCCTATCGTCGTGCCATGGCCACCAATATATTTAGTAGCAGAATGGACTACTATATCGGCACCATGCTCTATGGGCCGCCATAAAAATGGCGTAGCGACTGTATTATCAACAATTAATGGCACGCCATGCTGATGGGCAACTGCGGCCAGCGCGGCTATATCTACAATACCACCAGAAGGGTTACCTATAGTTTCACAGAAAACGGCCTTGGTTTTATCATCTATTAAGGCTTCGATAGTGGCTAAGTCGCCTTTATCGGCAAAACGCACTGTTATGCCTTGGCGCGGTAAGGTGTGGGCAAATAAGTTGTAAGTACCACCATATAACTGATTCACCGAAATAATATTATCTCCTACCTCGGCGAGTGTTTGAATAGCATAGGTTATCGCCGCCATGCCAGAAGCTACGGCTAGAGCTGCAATACCGCCTTCTAAAGCTGCAAGTCGCTGCTCTAATACATGACACGTTGGATTCATAATACGGGAATAGATATTACCGGTTTGTTTTAAATCGAATAAATCCGCCGCATGCTGGGCATCGTCAAAACAAAAAGAGGTGGTTTGGTGAATAGGCACTGCAGCGGCTTTTTGTTCATCTGCTTGATAACCGTGGTGTAAAGCGATTGTTTCCCGTTTCATTATTTAATCCTAGTTGCTAAATAGTAAGTTTTAATTACTACAACATAGAATTTAAATCACGTCAATCTAAACATCTAGACGGCTAAAATTAAGTTGTGTTAAGTTATTTTTCTCTTAAATTTAGTTTTGAACTTAGATTAAGAACTTAGTGGATAAAAAAGCCCAAATAGCTTTTAACAAAGCAATTTAGGCTTTAATAGTGATGAGTTTGTGGATGGGTGGCCAGCTTATTTACCAATACAAAAACTTGAGAATATTCTTCCTAGTAAGTCGTCTGAGCTAAATTCACCGGTTATTTCATTTAAATGTTGCTGAGTAATTCGCAGTTCTTCGGCTAGAATTTCTCCGGCTATAAAGCTTTGTAACTGCTCTTGGCCTGTTGCTAGGTGTTCGGCGGCGCGATCTAGGGCGTCTAAATGGCGGCGGCGTGCTAAGAAGCTGCCTTCTGTACTGGCGTCAAAGCCAATACATTGTTTTAAATGGTCGCGCAGGGCGTCAATACCGGCACCTGTTTTAGCCGAAATAGCAAAAACGGGGGTGCTATCGTGTTGGCTAGCATTAATTTCTTCGCCGCTTAAATCGGCTTTATTGCGAATAACAGTGACACCTAAGTCTGGTGGTAAACGGTCTATAAAATCTGGCCATATTTGTTCTGGATCGCAGGCATCGGTGGTGGTGGCATCTACCATAAATAATACTCTATCGGCTTGGCTAATTTCTTGCCATGCGCGCTCTATGCCTATTTGCTCTACGGCATCTGTGGCTTCACGTAAGCCAGCGGTATCAATAATATGTAGTGGCATACCATCAATATGAATATGCTCGCGTAATACATCGCGAGTTGTTCCTGCTATATCTGTCACTATGGCGGCTTCTCGGCCGGCTAAGGCGTTCAGTAAGCTTGATTTACCAGCATTAGGCCTACCTGCAATCACCACTTTCATGCCTTCGCGTAAGATACTGCCTTGCGTGGCTTGTTTTTTTAATTTATCAAGATAGGCAATAATCTCGGCTAAATCTGCTGCGACTTTGCCGTCTGATAAAAAATCAATTTCTTCATCTGGGAAATCAATTGCCGCTTCAACATACATGCGCAGATAGATAACCTTTTCTACCAATTCATGGATATGGCGCGAAAATTCGCCTTGTAATGACTGCATGGCACAACGTGCCGCTTGTTCGCTGCTGGCATCTATTAAGTCGGCTATGGCTTCGGCTTGTGCTAAGTCGAGTTTATCATTTAAAAATGCGCGTTCAGAAAACTCACCAGGGCGGGCAATGCGTACTTTATCTATCGACAGTACTTGTTTTAGTAATAAATCTAATAATACAGGGCCGCCATGGCCTTGTAGTTCTAACACATCTTCACCGGTGAAAGAATTCGGGCCTGGGAAGTATAAGGCTATGCCTTGGTCTAAAACCTGTCCGCTTGTATCGTGAAAAGATAGATAATCCGCGTAGCGGGCTTTGGGGAGCTTGTGAAGTATGGTTTGGGCTACATCTTTGGTGTGAGGACCGGAAATACGAATAATACCAACACCGGCGCGGCCCGGTGCTGTTGCTAATGCGGCGATGGTATCAGTTGTAAACATAGTAGCCTCTTAAAGTAAAAAGCCTGCCATAAAGGCAGGCTGTTAGTATACGGTTAAGCGTTCTTTATGTTATTAGTTTAACTTGTTTTTGCTTTTTTGGTATGTAAGCCTTTCTTTTCCATACCTTTATAAATATAAAGCATCTGCGCCAGTGATATTAAGTTACTGACTAACCAATATAAAACTAAGCCACTTGGGAACCATAAGAAGAAGATAGAGAAGGCCACTGGCATCCACATCATTATCTTCTGTTGCATAGGATCGGTAACCGTCATTGGCTGTAATTTTTGCATTAAGAACATGCTAATACCAAATAACACCGGTAACACATAGAAGGGATCTTGTGACGATAAGTCAGTTATCCAAAGTGCAAAAGGCGCATGACGTAACTCGACACTTTCTACAAACACCCAGTATAAGGCTAAGAAAATTGGCATTTGCACTATCATAGGCAAACAGCCGCCCATCGGATTAACTTTCTCTTTGCGATAAAGTTCCATCATTGCTGGGCCCATTTTTTGTTTATCTTCTTTATAACGGGCTTGTAACTCATCAATTTTCGGCTTTAAATTACGCATTTTAGCCATTGATTCGTATTGAATTTTTGTTAGTGGGTACATAGCACCTTTAACAATTAAGGTGATACAAATAATAGCGACACCCCAGTTAACAACAAAACCTTGAATGGTAGTGAGTAACCAGAATAGTGGTTGTGAGATAAACCATAAGATTCCGTAATCTACGGTTAAATCTAGGCCATTAGCGAGTTTTGCTAGGTTATCTTGAGTTTTAGGGCCAGCATAAAAGCTCACCGCTATAGTTTGGCTTTCACCTGGCTGAATATGAACTTCAGGGCCTTTAGTACCAATAACACCTAAATTACCTTGAACTCGGCTATAAACTTCATTTTCGGCTTGCTGATCTGGCACCCAAGCAGAAACAAAGTAATGCTCTAACATTGCAGCCCAGCCACCTGTAGTGTGTTTACGCAGATTTTCATCTTGCATATCGTCAAAGGCATACTTAGTGTAACGCTCTTTGGCTGTGCCAAAAGCACCACCACGATAAATAGGCATCATCAAGCCGCTTTCTGCGCCGCCTTCAATGCTTTGTACTAAGTGCTGATAAGATTGTACACTTTTTACTTCATCGCTTTGGTTATGAATTAAATATTCTACCCGAACATCATAATTACCCGCAGTAAAGATAAAGCGTTTTTCTACACTTAAACCATTGCTGCTAAACATCAATGGCACAACTAATTGCTGTTCACCTTTGGCTAAAGTAAAGCTATCTGCGGTTGTAGTGTAAACAGGGCGAGGATTGCGGTTATCGTCTGGTCCATCACGGCCAATTAAGCCAGATTGAGCAACGAATTGAAAATTAGGCAGCTTACGCATTAAAGTGTAAAGCTCATCGCTTTCTTTACTTACGGTATATTTAGGTAATTTTAAGCCTATGATATCGCCACCGCGGCTGTCGATTTGCAATTGCAATACGTCAGTGTTGATAGTGATAATTTTAGCTTGAGCAGCAGTGTTACTGATAACAGCTTGCTCTGAAGGAGTAGAACTCATGCCTATATCAGCGGAACTGTTAGGTGAAGAGTTGCTTTGGCTTACGGTCGTAGGGGCTTGCGGCGCGTGATCTATTTGCCATTGCTGCCAGAGTAAAAAACTGACAAGTGCCAGACCGATAACTAATAAACTGCGTTGTGATTCCATGGCTTAGTTATTCTCGTTGTGCTTTTCAGGAACAGGATCATTCCCGCCTGCATTTAAAGGGTGACATCTTAATATACGCTTAGTTGCTAACCAACCGCCTTTTAGTATACCGAAACGTTCTATGGCTGTAACGCTATAGTGAGAGCAGCTTGGATAAAACCGACAACTAGGCCCTAAAATTGGACTAATGACTGTTTGATAACCGCGAATTAGCGTTAACGCACAGCGGATTGCAAAGCGGTGTGCTGGCGAACGATTTTTCTCCATAACTTTTCCAGTTGCTTCTGTAGTTCACTATTTTCAGTGTTACTTATATCGCCTTTAACCATTAATACTAGATCAACGCCAGGCAATTCGTGTTGATGTAGACGGAAATTATTGCGCACAAAACGTTTAATACGGTTTCGTTGAACTGCTAATTTAACGCGTTTTTTAGCAATGGTTAAGCCTAGTCTAGCGTGAGGTAAATTGTTTGATTTAGCGAGGATAGTAAATAACGGAGAAGAGACCCGAAAAGGTTGTTGAAAAACATTATCGAATTGACCAGGAGTTAGTAAACGTAACTCCCGGCCGAATTTTAAATTCACCACTCAGTGCTTATTAACCAATTAGGCTGATAAACGATGACGGCCTTTAGCACGACGACGCGCTAAAACTGCACGGCCATTTTTAGTAGCCATACGTGCACGGAAACCGTGATTGCGTTTGCGTTTTAATACGCTTGGTTGAAAAGTTCTTTTACTCATAGTTCACCCGTCCGGTCAAATATTTACTAAAGGTTCCTGTGTTTTAGCAAAATGTACCAAAACGCAGCTAACAAAAATGAGCGCGAATTTTAAGTACTCTGGCAACTAAAGTCAATCAGATCCGCGGTTTTATTATACACGATCTTATTTGATCTTTTTTTTAGCTAGAATTTAACGACTTACTTGGATAAGTTTTCCACAACCATTACAAGCCATAGTGAACAAATTGTGGGTTACTTTAAATTTTGCTAATAAAGTCTAAGAAATTACCCAGTTAGCAGTAAAGAATATATGTAATATTTGCTGTTGTAAATCAGTAGTTTAAGCTGTTTATGTGGTTGCTAGAGTAAATTTGTAAATGTCAATATTGAAGTTGTGGATAAGATCGTATCATAATGGCTGCTTATTTTAGCTAAGCCAGCCTAGTTACGTCTGTAAATTAGGGCTTCAGGAGAGAGTGTGTATCAGTCAGTTTGGCAAAATTGCCTGCAGGCGCTGCAAGCAGAATTGACCGCGCAACATTTTAGCATGTGGATCCGCCCACTGCAGGCTGATAGTTCTGACGCTGGTTTAACCTTATATGCACCTAATCGCTTTGTATTAGACTGGGTGCGTGAAAAATATTTAAACCGTATCCAAGAACTTATCCATGATTATTGTGGTGATGACGCCCCTAGACTTAAATTTGATGTTGGCTCTAGCCAGCAACATACACAGCGGGCTGCACCAGTGTCTCAAGCTACCAGCCCTGCGCCAAAACAAGTTGTTAAAGAACAGGACGTCGCTGAGCCTGCGCCTAAAACAATCGTAACCAGTAATGTTCGCGCTATTTATACTTTTACTAACTTTGTCGAAGGTAAATCTAACCAACTAGCTCGGGCAGCGGCAAGTCAAGTTGCTGATAACCCTGGCACAGCGTATAACCCATTATTTATATACGGTGGTACAGGTTTAGGTAAAACCCACTTATTGCATGCGGTTGGTAATGGTATTTTAGCCAATAAGCCGGATGCTAAAGTTATTTATATGCATTCAGAGCGCTTTGTTCAAGATATGGTAAAAGCCTTACAAAACAATGCTATAGAAGAGTTTAAGCGTTATTATCGCTCAGTTGATGCCTTGCTTATAGATGATATTCAATTCTTTGCTAATAAAGAGCGTTCTCAAGAAGAGTTCTTTCATACCTTTAATGCCTTATTAGAAGGTAACCAGCAAATTATTTTAACGAGTGATCGTTATCCAAAAGAAATTGATGGTGTTGAAGATCGTTTAAAATCGCGTTTCGGCTGGGGGTTAACAATTGCCATTGAGCCGCCTGAGTTAGAAACCCGTGTTGCGATCTTAATGCGTAAGGCACATGAGAACCAGATCCGCTTGCCTGAAGAAGTGGCATTTTTTATTGCTAAGCGTTTGCGATCAAACGTGCGTGAATTAGAAGGTGCTTTAAACAGGGTTATCGCTAATGCTAACTTTACAGGTAGGCCTATTACTATCGATTTTGTTCGTGAAGCTTTGCGCGATCTTCTTGCCTTACAAGATAAGCTGGTTACCATTGAAAATATTCAAAAAACAGTGGCCGAATATTATAAAATACGGGTTGCTGATTTATTATCAAAACGGCGTTCTCGTTCTGTTGCGCGACCACGGCAAATGGCCATGGCGTTATCTAAAGAGTTAACTAACCATAGTTTACCTGAAATTGGTGATGCTTTTGGTGGCCGAGACCATACTACGGTGTTGCATGCGTGCCGTAGAATAGAATCATTAAAAGAAGAAACGCATGAAATTAAAGAAGATTTTCAAAACTTAATTCGTACATTGTCATCGTAACAGGGATCTGCTCATGCAATTTGTTATCAACAGAGATGCGTTATTAAAGCCATTGCAGATGGTGTCTGGCGCAATAGAGCGTCGCCATACATTACCAATTTTATCAAATGTATTAGTTGAAGTAGCCCAAGGCCGTTTATCTTTAACTGGTACTGATTTAGAAGTAGAGCTTGTCGCTACAACAGATGCATTATCTATTAAAGAAGAAGGCCGGATTACTGTACCAGCTAAAAAATTATTAGATATTTGTCGCAGCTTACCTGATAGCGCTGATATTACAGTGCAGGTTCAAGCTGATAATTGTATTTTAAGTTGTGGTAAAACTAAGTTTACTTTATCGACACTCAGTGCCGCTGAATATCCAAACTTAGAAAGTTGGCAGGGAGAAGTTGATATTCAACTAAGCCGCCAGCAATTACGTAAGCTATTAGATGACACCGCGTTTTCAATGGCTAATCAGGATGTTCGTTATTATTTAAATGGCTTATTGTTTGAAACGGATAATGGTCAGGTTCGAGCGGTAGCAACTGATGGCCATAGATTAGCGTTAAGTTTATTAGAATTACCGGGTTTTAGTGCGGAACAAAAACAAATCATTATTCCTCGAAAGGGGGTAATGGAAATTATGCGCCTATTAGCTAATGATGAGCAGCAAGTTCAGCTTAGTTTTGGTCAAAATCATATTCGTTTAACGGATAGCAATTTTGTATTTAGTAGCAAGCTTATTGATGGGCGTTTTCCAGATTACCGCCGAGTATTGCCTCGCAATAGCACCAAAATGGTAACGGCGCATCGTAGTATATTAAAAGACGCTTGTACTAGAGCCTCTATTTTGTCTAATGAAAAATATCGTGGTGTTCGTTTTACCTTAACACCCGGTGGTTTACATATTGTTGCTAATAACCCTGAGCACGAACAGGCAGAAGAGCAAATTGAAGTTGAGTACCAAGGTGATAACCTTGAAATTGGCTTTAATGTTGGATATCTGTTAGATGTATTAAACACCTTAGCAACAGATTTAGTTGTGTTGCATTTAAATGATGCTAATTCTAGTGCCTTAGTTGAAGGTGTGGGTAATGTTGGGGCATCTTATGTTGTTATGCCGATGCGCTTATAATTAATGTCGTTGTTGTCACTTAAAATTAGTCAGTTTAGAAATATTGACTCAGCTTCTTTGGATGCGGCTGAGCAAGTTAACTTATTTATTGGCAGCAATGGCAGCGGTAAAACTAGTTTATTAGAGGCAATTTATTATTTAGCTCATGGTCGCTCATTTCGCACCAGTAAGCCCCAGCGTTTAGTTCAGCATGAGCAAGAGTCTTTTGTGTTGCATGCGAAAGTTAATGCGCATGGTCAAGCCCATAGTTTAGGCCTAAAACGTTTACGCCAAGGTGATATGCAGGCTAGGTTAAATGGTAGTAATGTTAATAGACTTGCAGACTTAGCTAGTTTATTGCCGGTTCAGTTAATTACACCCGATAGTTTTAAGCTGTTTTTTGGTGGACCCAAAGAGCGTCGTCAGTTTTTTGATATGGGATTGTTCCACGTGGAACCTCATTTCTTTGATATTTGGTTACGCTTTAATAAAGTTTTAAAACAGCGAAATGCGCTATTAAAAACACAACGTAGTTACGATAGCCAGTTTGAATATTGGGATCAGCAGTTTGTTAGCTTGGCGTTTGCCTTGCAACGTTTGCGCGCTAAATATGTGCAGCAGTTAGCGGATTGCTTTTGCCAACTAACAGCAAATGAAAGTTTGTTTTCTACTTTAACTTTTCAACTTCAGCAAGGCTGGCCAGAAAAGATAGCAGAAGAAGCTGAATTGTTAGCCTTAATGCAGCAAAACTTTTCTCAAGATAGTAGAATGGGCTTTTCGCAATATGGCCCGCAAAAAGCTGATTTAAAACTTAAAGTTGAACAGCAAGCGGTTGAAGAACAATTATCACGTGGTCAATTAAAAGTGTTATTATTTGCCTTAAAAATTGCACAAAATAATTTGATCCGCGATAACGGTAAAAAACAACCGTTATTATTGATAGACGATTTAGCGTCGGAATTAGACCAAAATTCTACCCGACAAATATTTAGTTACTTACGCAATATAAACTCACAGGTTTTTATTACTGCAATTAACGCTGAACAGGTTACACCGCACATTGCTGCCGAAAAAGTTGCAATGTTTCACGTGGAACATGGTCAGATAACAGCACGGACAGATGATGATGGCCGAACAACATAATTACGATTCCTCAAGTATTAAAGTATTAAAAGGACTGGATGCAGTTCGCAAAAGACCCGGTATGTATATTGGGGATACCGATGATGGCTCGGGTTTACACCACATGGTCTTTGAAGTCGTTGATAATGCTATCGACGAAACCTTAGCTGGCCACTGTACAGATATTTGGGTCACTATTCATAGTGATGGCTCTGTTTCAGTACGAGACAACGGGCGTGGTATTCCAACAGATATCCACGAAGAAGGTGTGTCTGCTGCTGAAGTAATTATGACAGTACTGCATGCTGGTGGTAAGTTTGATGACAACTCTTATAAGGTATCAGGCGGCTTACACGGTGTTGGTGTCTCTGTTGTAAATGCTTTATCAGATAAATTAGAACTTACTATCCGTCGTAAGGGCGAAGTGCATAATCAAATTTATCGTTCTGGTGTGCCACAATCACCTTTAGCCGTAATTGGCGAAACTGAAGATACGGGTACATCTTTACGTTTTTGGCCAAGCCCAGACGTGTTTACAAATCTAGATTTTCATTACGATATTTTAGCTAAACGCTTACGCGAATTATCTTTCTTAAACTCTGGTGTTAGCATTATTTTAGCCGATGAGCGCAATGATAAACGTGACCACTTTAAATATGAAGGTGGCATAGAGGCGTTTGTACAATACCTAAATCGAAGTAAAACAAGTATTCATCCTAAAGCGTTTTATTTCACAGACCAACGTGATGATGGTATTTCTGTCGAAGTTGCCATGCAGTGGAATGACTCGTATCAAGAAAATGTTTTTTGTTTTACTAATAATATTCCGCAGCGTGATGGTGGAACTCACTTAGCAGGTTTTCGTGGCGCACTAACCCGTGTTCTCAATGCTTACATTGAACAAGAAGGTTATGCCAAAAAAATGAAAGTATCGGCTACTGGTGATGATGCGCGTGAAGGTTTAACCGCGGTTATTAGTGTTAAAGTACCTGATCCTAAGTTTAGCTCGCAAACAAAAGATAAATTAGTTTCATCAGAAGTGCGCTCAGCAGTAGAGAGCGTCATGCATGAAAAACTGAACGAATATTTATTAGAAAACCCAAGCGACTCTAAAATAATTGTTGGCAAAATTGTTGATGCAGCCCGAGCGCGTGAAGCTGCTCGTAAAGCGCGTGAAATGACACGCCGTAAAGGTGCGCTAGATATTGCTGGTTTACCTGGCAAATTAGCAGATTGCCAAGAAAAAGATCCAGCATTATCTGAATTGTATATAGTGGAAGGTGACTCTGCTGGCGGTTCAGCCAAGCAGGGGCGTAATCGTAAAAACCAAGCTATATTGCCACTTAAAGGTAAAATTCTTAACGTTGAAAAAGCCCGTTTTGATAAAATGCTTTCTTCGCAAGAAGTAGGCACCTTAATTACTGCCTTAGGTTGTGGTATTGGCCGAGAAGAATATAACCCAGATAAAACACGTTATCACAGCATTATATTAATGACGGATGCTGACGTGGATGGTTCTCATATTCGTACTTTACTATTAACTTTCTTCTATCGCCAAATGCCTGAGTTAATTGAGCGCGGCTATATTTATATTGCTCAACCACCTTTATACAAAGTTAAAAAAGGCCGTCAAGAGCAATATATTAAAGATGAGGCTGCGTTAACTGAGTATTTAACTACACTAGCTTTAGATGGCGCATCGTTACATGTTAATGCGGACGCACCCGGTATTAGTGGTGCAGGCTTAGAGAAAATTGTTCGTCAATACCACACGGTAACAGCAACAATTGACCGTTTAGGCCGCAAAATCCCATTTAATTTATTAAACGAATTAATATATGTGCCGACACTTGATGCAGAGCAAGCTAAGTCTGAGCAATATAGTGCTGAATGGGTTAAGAACCTAGTACAGCGATTAGACGATAAAGAGGGCGATGGCTCTAGTTATAGTTATGCGATACATGAAGATCGTGAGCGTCAGTTGTTTTTACCAAAAGTTATTATTCGCCAACATGGTATTGATAATGAATACTTGCTGCATTATGACTTTATTACCTCACGTGATTATTTAACGATTGCCGCCTTAGGTGACGAAATTCGTGACTTAATGGAAGAGGGAAGCTATATCAAACGTGGTGAGAAAATTAAGCCAGTTGAAACCTTCTTAGAGGCCTTAGATTGGTTAATGAGTGAGTCTAAGCGTGGTTTATATATCCAGCGCTATAAAGGGCTAGGTGAGATGAATCCAGAGCAATTGTGGGAAACTACTATGGATCCAGAAAGCCGTCGCATGTTACAGGTTACTATTGAAGATGCAGTAGGTGCAGATCAGTTATTTGCTACCTTGATGGGAGATCATGTTGAACCTAGACGCGCCTTTATTGAAGAAAATGCACTATACGTAGCAAACTTGGATGTGTAGTCCAAGTTATATTAATACAAAAGGGGCTTAGGCCCCTTTTTTCACTATAAAAAGCCGATAAGCGCTACTGTTCATTAGTGCAACTAGGTATAATTTTCAGTCATTTTTTAGCGAGTTATCAAGCATGAATAAGTATGATATTAAAACCTTTCAAGGTTTAATTCTAACCTTGCAAGACTATTGGGCTCGTCAAGGTTGTGTGCTGGTGCAGCCATTAGATTTAGAAGTTGGCGCTGGTACTTTTCATCCTATGACGTTTTTACGATCACTTGGACCTGAGCCTGTTAATGCGGCTTATGTACAACCTTGTAGACGCCCTACAGATGGTCGCTATGGCGATAACCCAATGCGTTTACAGCAGTATTATCAATTTCAGGTTATCTTGAAACCATCGCCAGATAATATTCAAGAGCTCTATCTAGGTTCTTTACAGGCGCTAGGTATTGATACGTTAGTACATGATATTCGCTTTGTTGAAGACAACTGGGAATCACCAACCTTAGGTGCCTGGGGTCTAGGCTGGGAAGTCTGGTTAAATGGTATGGAGGTTACTCAGTTTACGTACTTCCAGCAAGTAGGTGGCTTAGAGTGTCGCCCTGTTACCGGTGAGATTACTTATGGTCTTGAACGATTAGCGATGTATGTGCAAGGCGTAGATAGTATTTATGATTTAGTGTGGACAGATGGTCCCTTTGGTCGAGTTACGTATGGCGATGTTTTTCATCAAAATGAAGTTGAGCAGTCTACCTATAACTTTGAACATGCTGATGTTACAGCTTTATTTGCCCATTTTGATCAGTGTGAGAAAGAAAGTCATTTATTAATTGAAAAAGGCTTGGCTTTACCTGCTTATGAGCAAGTAATGAAAGCCTCGCATACATTTAACTTATTAGATGCCCGTCACGCAATTTCAGTAACAGAGCGCCAACGTTATATCCTACGAGTAAGAACCTTAGCCAAAGCTTGTGCCGAAACTTATTATGCAACACGTGAAAAGTTAGGTTTTCCACTGTGTAAAATGCAAACTACATCATCGAAGGAGGCTTAAATGCGTGCTGAAGATTTTTTGGTCGAAATTGGTACTGAAGAGTTACCTCCCAAGTCACTAACGACCCTAGCAACAGCTTTTGCCGATAATATTGCCCAAGAGTTGACTAAGTTAGAATTAACATATAGCGATATTAACTGGTATGCCGCGCCTAGACGTTTAGCTGTTGTAGTAAAACAGCTAGTTGCTAAACAGACAGACAAAATTGTTGAAAAACGTGGCCCAGCAGTGAGCGCTGCTTTTGATGCTGAGGGTAAACCCACTAAGGCGGCAATGGGCTGGGCTAGAGGTTGTGGCATTACTGTAGAGCAAGCTAGTCGCTTAGAAACTGATAAAGGGGCCTGGCTATTACACAAAGAGCAACAATCAGGAGCCGACACCAGCAATTTATTAGCCGATGTAGTGACATCAGCACTAGCCAAGTTACCTATTGCCAAAAGAATGCGCTGGGGTAACTCTGATGCTGAATTTATCCGCCCGGTACATAGTATTATTATGTTATTTGGCAACGATATTATACCAGCAACTATTTTAGGTCATGCTAGTAATAATTTAAGCTATGGTCATCGTTTTCATGCCCCGGAAAAAGTAAGTGTTAATAATGCAGATGGTTATTTAAACGCGTTAGAGCAAGCTTATGTGATTGCTGATTTCACTAAAAGAAAAAGCATTATTGAGCAGGGTGTAAAGCAAGCGGCAGAGCAATTAGGTGGGCAGGCTTTAATGGATGCCGACTTAGTTGATGAAGTTACAGCATTAGTTGAATGGCCTGTAGTATTAGTAGGTAGCTTTGAATCAAGCTTTTTAGAAATACCATCAGAGCCACTTATTTCTACTATGAAGGATAACCAGAAATATTTTCCGGTAGTAGATAATACGGGCAAGCTTATTAATAAATTTATCTTTGTAAGTAATATTGCGAGTAAAGATCCAAATAAAGTTATTGCCGGTAATGAAAAAGTAGTAGCGCCTAGGTTAGCTGATGCTGAGTTCTTTTTTAATACCGATAAAAAACAAAGCTTAGCGTCACGCTTAGAAAGTCTAAGCAGTGTTTTATTCCAAAAACAACTGGGTACTCTAGCGGAAAAATCAGAGCGTATTAGTCAATTAGCCGCCTTTATTGCCGATAAAATTGGTGCAGATAAGGGTGCCGCTGAACGAGCGGGATTATTGTCTAAAACCGATTTAATGACCAATATGGTGGGTGAGTTTCCTGAAGTGCAAGGCATTATGGGTATGCACTATGCACGCTTTGATGGCGAAGCCGAAAGTGTCGCATTAGCATTAAATGAGCAGTATATGCCTCGTTTTGCGGGTGATCAGCTGCCTAGCCGTTTAGAAGGTGCAGCAGTTGCCATTGCCGATAAATTAGATAGCTTAGTTGGGATCTTTGGTATAGGCCAAGCACCTAAAGGCGATAAAGATCCTTTTGCTTTACGACGTGCTGCAATTGGCGCCTTACGTATTATGGTTGAAAAAGATTTACAGCTAGACTTAGTGGATATCATTGCTTTTAGTCAGCAAACTTTCGCGGATAAATTAACAAATACAAATGTCGCCACTGATGTGCTTGAATTTATGTTAGGCCGCTTTAGGGCTTGGTATCAAGACCAAGGCTATAGCGTTGATGTAATTCAAGCGGTTTTAGCCCGGAGGCCAACAGTACCGGCAGACTTTAACCAACGCGTAAAAGCCGTTGCAGAGTTCGGTAAATTAGAAGCTGCGGCTGCATTAGCTGCTGCAAATAAGCGGGTTGCTAATATCTTAGCTAAAATTGACACGGCTATTCCTGATCGCGTTGATACTAATTTATTACAACAAGCAGAAGAGCAGGCGCTATATCAAGCCATAGTGCAAGAACAAACTGAGCAAGCTAAACTTGAAAATTATACTGATGGCTTAAAACATCTGGCTAAAATGCAGCAGGTTATAGATGCATTTTTTGATAATGTAATGGTTAATGCAGATGATGAAGCCGTTAAATTAAATCGGCAGGCATTATTAAAACAGCTAAGAGAGTTATTCTTGCAGGTTGCGGATATTTCCGTTTTACAATAATTAACCTGTTTGTTTATCTTGTTGAATAATTAAAAAGCCAGCAATTTTGCTGGCTTTTTTTTAATCATGCATATAGCACTTCAATTTAAATTATCGCTTAGCTAATTTGTAAATATAATCTATTAAAATGAAAAAATTACATGGCTTATCTAGTTGTAAAATCCAGGCGTAATTTTTATTTAATATAATCAGTAAGTTAAAGCTATATAATAAATTTAAAGTTGGTATAGACCCTGCAACTCTATTGTCACTACCTAAGTGAAAAGAATAGTGGAGCAAATTGATATGGCACAAGCTAAACAAAATCAAGATCAGATTGACCTACATGTAATGCCTATTAACGTTCGACAAAGAGCTATAAAAAACTTAATTAATGCGCTTGTGATAGATGAGTATGTTAGTGAAATTCAACAAAGCATCACTGAGTTAGAATCTAACCTTAATGATATAACTATGCTTAATCAGCCCGGTAATATTTTTTAATACAAGGTTAATAACACTAATCATAAATCGGATTGTCATGAGGTAACTATGTTTAACCTAACGCCTAATCAAAAAAGCAATACAGCATCAGAACAAGCTAAGAATACATTTTGGCAGGCAATATCAGCTAGTCCAAATTTAATGATAAAACTACATAACAGTGATTTACATAGCGAGCCTATGCGAGTGCAGTTTGATCAAGATGCTAGAAGTAAACTTTGGATTTATACAACAAAAAATAATAGAATTGCATCTGGTGGTTTGGCGATGGCACAATTTATAAGTAAAGCGCATGATGTTTTTGCTTGTATAAGTGGTCAACTCGTTGAAGAAAAAGATCCTCTTATTATAGACAAATACTGGAGCAAAGAAGTCGAAGCCTGGTATCCAGATGGAAAATTAGATAGCAACCTATTAATGTTACGATTCGAATTATCAGATGCTGAAATTTGGTTAGTGAATAACACAACAGAAGCGTTTGATAAGTTCGCAGTTGGTGCGACAGTAACCTCTAAAGAAGTTGGTTCGCACCAGAAAATAAAGTTATAAGCTAAGATATGAATAGTAAAAATTATACAAGCTTAGAGGTTGTGCCGTACATTGATTAGAGCCATTACGTTTAGATTAACTCAGCGAAAGGTAACGTTAATGGCTTCGTTTGTTGTTACAACTTAATTATAAATGTAAGCCCCAGTCATCCCAAGCTGCACGAGCCAGTTGTTCACGAAATTGTGGTGCAGCTATGGCGATTAAAGCTTTGGCTCGCTCAGTTAAACTACGAGCGCGCAAATTAGCAATACCGTGCTCTGTAACAATGTAATGAACATGAGCGCGAGTAGTAACAACACCTGCACCAGGACTAAGTAAACTGCTGATTCGAGATACTGCGCCACCACTCGCTGTTGCGGGAAGAGCAATAATAGAACGACCGCCTTCCGATAAGCCAGCACCGCGAACAAAGTCCATTTGACCACCCACGCCAGAATAAATTTTGGTACCTAAAGAGTCGGCACACACTTGGCCGGATAAATCTATCTGTAAGGCACTATTAATTGATACTGTTTGCGGGTTTTGCCTAATAACGGCAGTGTCATTAGTATATTCAACATCTAAAAAGGCTAATTCAGGGTTATCGTCTATAAAATCATATAATGCTTTAGTACCCATAGCAAAGGTGGTAACGGTTTTACCAGGGTGTTTCTTTTTGTATTTATTAGTAATAACGCCTTGCTCTAATAAGGGCAAAACGCCATCAGAGAACATTTCAGTGTGAATACCTAAATCTTTATGGTTACCTAAGCAAGCTAAAGCTGCATCGGGTATAGCACCTATGCCTAATTGTAAGCAGTCTCTATCATGAATTAAGCTGGCAACATGTTGGCCTATTTGGCCGGTAATGGTATTTTGTGCAGCAGGTAAATGAGGTGATAATTCTGCACTAAATTCAACATAGCGATCAAAGCGACTTAAGGGCACCATGGCATCACCATGGGTGCGCGGCATTTTAGGGTTAACCCAAGCAATGACTTTTTTCGCCACTTGTAAGGCTGCGCGAGTCGCTTCAACAGAAACGCCTAAGCTACACCAGCCATGTTTATCAGGCTGCGATACTTGAATTAATGCTACATCTATAGGTTGTTCGCCACTGCGGAACATCTTTGGAATTTCTGATAAGAAAGCAGGAACATAATCGGCATAACCCGCATTAATAGCGGGGCGGGTGCAGCGGCCGACAAAGAAGGCGCGTTGTCGTAAATGGCCATGCAATTCAGGAGTGTTAAGGCAATCACTTTGTTCTGTATGTAATTGCAGTAAAGTAAGATTTTTACGATTCAAAGCAACTTTAGCTAAAGACTGCAATAAATAATAAGGCGTTGCAGCCATAGAATGGCACCAAATAATTTCATTATCAGAAATAATATCGAGTGCTTGTTCAGCAGTATTAACGCGCATAGTAGCTCCTTATGAATTTAGTCCACCTATAATAGAATAAATAACAATTATAGCTATTGCGCTTGATCAAAGGGTTAGCTATATAAACATATAATTGTCGCGGTAAGAAATTATTATCAGCAAATTTTTTAATTGTTTAAGAATATAAGTGTCTGCTGTATTCTTTGCTGAAGGGTAAGTTGATAATAAGGAAGTTAAAATTGAAAAAACTAATATTTATTGCACTTATTGCTTTTGGTGGCTGGCAGTATTATCAAAAGCAAACAGTGGTACCTGTAGTAGAGCCGGTTGAACAGGTTTTTCCTGATTATTCAATTCCGCTACAAAAAGCACGAGACACTGCTAATAAGTTACAATATAGGTGTGATGGGCGTCAGCATTGTAGTCAGATGACTTCTCGTGCTGAAGCCGAGTTCTTCCTAGAAAATTGCCCTAACACCAAAATGGATGGGGATAACGATGGTATTCCTTGCGAAAACGATTCTAGATGGTAAAACAAAAGTGGCGGTTAATTTGCCACCTTTTTAACGAGATAGCGAAATGGTAGTTCATTAGTATCACTGGCTAAAAGCTCATGATCCATAAAGCGGCAAAAAGCAGGAATGTCTCGAGTTGTGGCAGGATCGTCAGCAATTATTAATAAGCTTTGCCCAGGTTGCATATTGCGAATGGTTAATCGGATCATCATAACAGGCTCAGGGCAACGCATGCCTAAGGCATCTAAAGTTTTATCTGCGCTGGTAAATAACTGCTCCATCATAACTCCGATATTCAGCAAAAAAATAAAAAGGACCGTAAAACGGTCCTTATAGTAAACTATAACAATGCTCGCTGCCAGACTAAGGCCGTTCAAACACTGTTGCAATGCCTTGGCCTAAACCAATACACATAGTGGCTAAGCCATATTTACCACCCTTATCTTCCATAATGTTTATAAGGGTAGTGGCTATGCGTGAGCCCGAACAACCAAGCGGGTGCCCTAAAGCAATAGCACCACCATTTAAGTTAACCTTTTGATCGGCCACCTCTAGCAAACCTAAGTCTTTCATAACCGGTAAGGCTTGAGCAGCAAAGGCTTCGTTTAGCTCGGCATAGTCAATATCGGCAATGCTTAAGCCGGCCATTTTTAATGCTTTTTTAGAGGCAGGCACTGGGCCATAGCCCATAATAGATGGATCACAACCTGCGACACCCATGCCTCTTATATAAGCACGAATAGGTAAACCTAAAGCTTTAGCTTTGTCTTCACTCATAACTAGCATGCCAGAAGCACCGTCTGATAATGCAGATGACGTACCCGCGGTGACAGTACCGTTTACTGGGTCGAAAACAGGGCGTAGGTTGCTTAAGGCTTCAACTGTGGTTTCAGGACGGATAACTTCATCGTATTCCATTAGCTTTAATACGCCGTCGGCATCATGACCTTCAGTTGGCACAATTTCGTTAGCAAAGCGGCCTTCAACACTGGCTTGTTGGGCTAAACGATGTGAGCGAGCGCCAAATTCGTCTTGTTGCTCACGGCTAATGCCGTGCATTTTACCAAGTAACTCAGCGGTTAAACCCATCATACCCGCGGCTTTGGCAACTGAGGTTGATAAACCAGGGTGGAAGTCAACACCATGGGTCATAGGTACATGGCCCATATGCTCAACACCACCAATTAAATAAACATCACCCATACCGGTTTGAATTGCTTTAACTGCATCATGTAGCGCTTGCATAGAAGAGCCACATAAACGGTTAATGGTAACAGCGGGCACCGAGTGTGGAATTCCGGCAAGTAGCGCGGCATTACGTGCAATATTAAAACCCTGCTCTAAGGTTTGCTGCACACAGCCCCAAATAACATCATCTATTTCTTCTGCTTTAAGCGCAGGGTTACGGGCAATAAGTGACGCCATAATATGGGCTGAAAGCTGCTCGGCACGCACATTGCGGTACATGCCATTTTTAGAACGTCCCATAGGGGTGCGAATACAATCTACTATAACTGCGTTATTCATTATTTTGCTCCTGCGCTTAAACTGGGAAAAAACGCTGGCCAGCTTCGGCCATAGCGCGGGTTTTGTCTGTAACCTGATATATTTCACCTAAATGAGCAAAGCTATCGGCTAAGGCGACAAAGTTAGCTAAACCTAGGGTATCAGCATAGCGTAGCGGGCCACCACGGAATGGCGGGAAGCCTAAGCCATAAATTAATCCCATGTCAGCTTCGGCTGCAGTTGCTACAATACCTTCTTCTAAGCAACGAATTGTTTCGTTAATCATCGGGATCATAGTGCGAGCAATAATGTCTTCAGCAGAGAAGGTTTGTTGTTTCGTTGTGCACTTAGCTAATAAAGCACCGGCTGTACTGTCGATGTCTTTTTTGGTTCTGCCTTTTTTATCTTTACTGTAAGCATAAAAGCCTAAACCATTCTTTTGGCCATAACGCTCGGCTTGATACATAGCGCTAACCGGATCATTCGCTAATTTTGCCATCCGGGTAGGGAAGCCATCAGCCATAACGTCTGTACAATGATAAGCGGTATCTAAACCAACAACGTCAAGCAAGTAAGCCGGACCCATAGGCCAACCAAACTGCTTTTCCATCACTTTATCTATTTGAGTAAAATCGGCACCGTCTAAGACTAATTTGCTAAAGCCGGCAAAATAGGGGAATAAAACGCGATTAACAAAAAAACCTGGGCAGTCGTTAACAACGATAGGTGATTTACCCATTTTAGCAGCATAAGCAACAACGGCGGCTACCGTTTCATCGCTAGTATCTTTACCGCGAATAACTTCTACTAAAGGCATGCGATGGACAGGGTTAAAGAAGTGCATGCCACAGAAGTTTTCTGGGCGGGTTAAATTAGCGGCTAGGGCATTAATAGAAATAGTAGACGTATTCGAGGTTAAAATTGCATCATTAGCAATAACCGCTTCTACTTCTTTTAGTACTGCGCCTTTAACTTTCGGGTTTTCTACTACAGCTTCAACCACTATATCGGCATTTTTTAAAGCGTCATTATTGAGTGTTGGGGTAATAGAGGCAATGACTTTAGCCATTGACTGAACATCTAGCTTGTTGCGTTCAACTTGTTTAGTAAGCAGTTTAGTGGCTTCTGCCATGCCTAAATCTAGGGCTTTATCGGCAATGTCTTTCATTACCACTGGCACGCCTTTAAGTGCCGACTGATAAGCAATACCACCGCCCATAATGCCTGCGCCAATAACAGCGGCAGACTTCACTGCTTTTGTGGCTGTTTTAGCGGCTTTTTTTGCTTTGCCTTTAATAAGTTGGTCATTTAAAAATAAGCCAATTTGTGCGGTTGCGGCATCAGTTTTGGCGAGTTTAGCAAAGCCAGCATTTTCTAATGCAACAGCTTCAGCGCGGTGCATGCCGGCTGCGGCTTCAATTGTTTGCACTGCGACCATAGGTGCAGGGTAGTGTTTACCTGCTTTTGCCATTACCATGCCTTTTGCTGTGCTAAAGCACATGGTCGCTTCAGTTTTGTTTAATTTTAAAGGTTGTAACTTTGCTTGACGCTTTTTTTGCCAATCAAGTTTACCGGCAATAGCATCTTCTAGCATACTTAACGCAGCATCTTGCAATTTTTCTGGGGCAACAACAGCATCAACAGCAGCAAATTTTTGCGCTTGCTCGGCCTTAAATTGTTTACCTGTGGTTATCCACTCTAAGGCGTTGTCGGCACCAATTAATCTTGGCAAGCGAACTGTGCCGCCAAAGCCTGGCATTAAGCCTAGCTTTACTTCAGGTAAGCCAATTTGAGCCGTAGTATCTGCAACACGATAATCGGAAGTGAGTGCCCACTCACAGCCGCCACCAAGAGCAAAACCATTGATAGCAGAAACAGTCGGAACAGGTAAATCTTCAGCAAGATCAAAAATGTCTGAGGCTTGTTTAATCCAAGGTACTAACTGAGCCTCTTCTTGCAAAAAGGTAGATAAAAATTCGGTAATATCGGCACCAACAATAAAGGTATTTTTTTCACTAGAAAAAATCACACCTTGTAATGCTTTGTCTGCGTGCAGTATGGTTAAGGCTGACTTACAATCAGCTAAGGTCTGCTGATCGAATTTATTGACAGAGCCTTTAGCATTGAAAGTAAAGCGGGCAATGCCAGGTTTGATATAGACAACACTAATGTTGTCACTCTGGTAAATCATAACGGTGCTCCTTGGTCGCGTAGGTTGAATTGTCGCAACTGGTACGATGAGAGTTTCACAACCAGTGTGTCGTGCTTTAAGTAAAATTTCAACTGCTATTTAAACGTGTGTTTGAATTTGTTTGCAACAATAAGTGTTAACTATAGATGTTATTTAAATTTTTTTGTTATTTAGGGAGTAAGATCGTGAGACGAGCTCTGTATTTTTTTAGTTTTTGTTTAAGTGTATCAGTAACAAGTTATAGTTTAGCTGAAGAAAATACGTTGCGATCAGAGTTTAGCCAAGCTGAACTTACTATAGGCAGTATGCGCTATGCTGATGCTCAAGCAACGCTGAAAAAATTTGCTGATTATCCTTTACAGCCTTATCTTGAGTTTGAGCGTTTAAAGCAACACCTTACTGCAGATCAACGCATTGCTGACTTTTTACAGCAGTATAAAAACTCACCTATGGATTGGCCGTTAAGAAAAGAGTGGTTATTAAGCTTAGCAAAGCGTAAGCAAACACAATTATTTTTAGCCAATTATCATGGCTCTGCAGATGCCGAATTAGAATGTTACCAATTACGGTTCGAGTTAGCCCAGCCTAATGCTGATAAAGCAGAGATTTGGCCTAAGGTTACAAAGTTATGGACGGTGGGTAAGTCGCAACCTAAGGCGTGTGATGCGCTATTTACCGTTTGGCGAGATGCAGGGCAGCAAACACCAGAGATTGTTTGGCAACGTTTGCGTTTAGCGGCAGAAGGGGGCGATGCAAGTTTAATTCGCTATCTTAAAACCTTATTACCTAAAGAGCAGCAATATTTAGCCGATATGTATCGGCAAACACGATATAACCCAAGCGCTATTGCTCGTGCTAAATTTTTCACTTTAAAAAAGCCGCAAGAGCGTGACATCTTAGCTTATGGTTTAAAGCGCTTAATTTGGCGCGATGCTGATAAGGCCATTGCCACCTGGCAGAAGTTTATCAATGATCCTTATTTTACTGCTGCTCAGCGTGTAGATGTTCAGCGCCAATTTGCTATAGCATTAGCGAATAGAGGGGATGAGCGTGCCAGCGATTGGTTTAAACAGTTACCCGCTGAATTATTAGATAACACTTTAGCCCAGTGGCAGGTTGGTAGCTTATTATTAGAGCTAGACTGGCCAAAAGTGCAGGCAACTATTGAAGCTTTTCCAGCGGATTTAGCCGCTAATAACCGTTGGCAATATTGGTTAGCACGAGCTTATGAACAGCAAGCTATGCCTGAAAAAGCTAACGAGATATTCCAACAGCTAGCATTACAGCGCCATTTCTATGGCTTTATGGCAGCAGCAAAGCTAGGCTTGCCGCCAAGCTTAGCCCATGCACCTGTAACGGTTAGCGATACAGAAATTCAGCAATTAAAAAAGCATCCCGCAGTACGTCGTGCTCAGGAGTGGTTAGCCCTTAAGCGCAATACTGAAGCGCGCCGGGAGTGGAACTACCTACAAAACAATGCAACAGAGCAACAAAAACTCGTTTCAGCCAAGCTTGCTCATCAGCTGCAATGGTATGACAGAGCCATATTTTCATTAGCAGATGTAGGTTATTGGGACGATATTGAATTGCGCTTTCCATTAGCGTATCAAGATGAAATAAACCTTGGTGCGACAAAGGCTAAAGTGGATTCTGGCTGGGCGATGGCGATAGCGAGGCGTGAAAGTTCATTTATGGCGGATGCGCGCTCACCCGTTGGTGCACAAGGTTTAATGCAATTAATGCCGGCAACAGCAAAAGAAGTGGCTAAAAAAGCGGTCTCGGTAACACAATTGAATGATCCAATACTCAATATTGATTATGGCACTGATTACTTAAATTATTTATTGCAGCGCAATGATGGTAATTTACTAATGGCGACCGCAGCCTATAATGCAGGATATAGCCGAGTAAAGCAGTGGATACCCAAAGATTACGCATTACCGGCTGATATTTGGATTGAAACAATTCCATATCGTGAAACGCGGGAATATGTAAAAGCTGTGATGGCGTATTATCAAATATATAATATTCGCCTGAATGCTAATAATGATGTATTTGAACCGTTATTAACAATGCAGATTGGGGTCATAGTAGATTAATGCTATGATGCGTCGGATGTTTTTTAGTCAATAGGGTCAGACATTTATGACACTTTCTTATCAAGCGCTATACCCAGCGCATATTGCTGAATTACAGCAGCGGGTACAACAATTATTGGCGCGAGAAAACCTAGATGCTCTAGTTATTCACTCAGGACAAACTAAGCGCAGATTTTTAGATGATATGGATTATCCCTTTTTTGTTAATCCTCAGTTTAAAGCTTGGTTGCCGGTAGTTGATAATCCCCACTGCTGGTTGATTGTTGATGGTGTAAATAAACCAAAATTAATTTTCTATCGTCCAAAAGATTTTTGGCATAAAGTACCAGATGAACCTAATGGCTATTGGGCTGAACAATTTGATATTCAGTTATTAGAAAAAGCAGAAAGTGTTGAAACCCTGCTGCCTTATGATAAGGCTAATTTAGCTTACATTGGCGAGTATATTGAAGTTGCGCAAGCACTTGGTTTTAGCGAAATAAACCCAGAACCAGTGCTAAACTACTTACACTATCACCGTGTTTATAAAACACCTTATGAATTAGCTTGTTTGCGCATAGCTAATAAGCTTGCGGTTAGTGGCCATAAAGCGGCAAAAAGTGCATTTTTTGCCGGTGGCAGTGAGTTTGATATTCAGCAGGCATATTTAGCAGCAGTAGAACAAACAGAAAATGAAGTGCCTTATGGTAATATTGTTGCGCTTAACCGTAATGCAGCCATTTTACACTACACTGGTTTAGAGCGGCGAGTTCCAGATCAGCGTCATTCCTTTTTAATTGATGCTGGCGCGTCGTTTAATGGTTATGCTGCTGATATTACGCGTACCTATAGTGGCGAGCGTAAAAATGAATTTGCTGAATTAATTAGTGCCGTTAATCAGGCGCAGTTAGCATTAATTGAGCAGCTTAAGCCTGGCGCTAAATATGGTGATTTACATGTAAACTGTCATCGGTATATCGCTGAAATACTAAATCAGTTTGATTTTGTCAAATTAGCGCCTGAAAGCATTCTAGAAAAGCAAATTACGCGTAGTTTCTTTCCGCATGGTTTAGGTCATCATTTAGGGCTACAAGTACATGATGTAGGTGGCTTTATGGCTGATGAGCGGGGCACGAGTGTTGCCGCACCTGAAGGGCATCCTTACCTGCGCTGTACCCGAGCAATAGAAGCCAATATGGTATTTACTATAGAGCCAGGTTTATACTTTATAGATAGTTTATTGGCAGATTTAGCTGAAACTGATGCCAATAAATATATCAATTGGCAAAAAATAGATCAGTTCCGTCAATATGGCGGTATTCGCATTGAAGACAATATAATTGTTCACCGTGAGCGCAATGAAAATATGACGCGCGAGCTAAAACTGGACTAAGTCTGAAGGACGCCACTAGGTATGCAGTACCGCTCTATAATTCGGATCCTGGGGTTGCTAATCGCAATCTTCAGTATCACTATGATCCCACCTGCCTTTGTTGCACTAGGGTATAACGACGGTGCTGGCGTACCTTTTTTATTGTCTTTTTTACTTTGTTTGTCTATTGGCTTTACTATTTGGTATCCGCATCGAAAGCATCGTGCTGAATTAAAAGTGCGCGATGGTTTCTTAATAGTGGCCCTGTTTTGGGTGGTGTTAGGTGCTGTTGGCGCTATCCCCTTTATGTTAGCGTCAAATCCTAGCTTGAGTTTAGCCAGTGCTATGTTTGAAGCCTTTTCAGGCTTAACTACCACAGGTGCTACGGTACTAACCGGCATTGAATTCTTGCCCAAGGCAATTTTGTATTATCGTGCTCAGCTGCAATGGCTAGGTGGTATGGGAATTATTGTGTTAGCTGTGGCTATTTTACCTATGTTAGGTGTGGGTGGTATGCAGTTATATCGCGCAGAAACGCCTGGGCCAGTTAAAGATAATAAAATGACGCCTCGTATAGCCGATACCGCTAAGCATCTTTGGTATATTTATTTAGCTTTAACTCTGGCTTGTACAGTGGCTTTTTATGCCGCAGGAATGAATGTATTTGATGCAATTTGTCATGCTTTTGCCACTATCGCTATTGGCGGTTTTTCTACTTATGATGCCAGTATGGGCTATTTTCAAAGCCCAGTAATTAATACCATTTGTATGGTTTTTCTATTAATAAGTGCCATTAACTTTCCATTACATTTTGCTGCTATGCGCGGTAAAAGTGTTAGTGTCTATTTTCGCGATCCCGAGTTTAAAGCTTTTTTATTGCTACAAGCGGCCATTATTTTTATTTGCTTTATGGTGCTGTTAAAAACAAATACCTATAGCTCTGCTTCTGAAGCCTTAAACCATGCAAGTTTTCAAGCGGTCTCTATTTCGACAACAGCAGGCTTTGCCACCGATAATTTTTCGGCTTGGCCGTTATTTTTACCTATCTTATTAATCTTTTTCAGCTTTGTCGGTGGTTGTGCTGGTTCCACCGGTGGCGGCTTAAAAGTGGTTCGGGTAGTGTTGTTGTTTTTACAAGGTAAGCGTGAGCTAAACCGCTTAATTCACCCCAGAGCTGTGTATGCCATTAAATTAGGCCGTCGTGCTGTACCAGATAGAGTTGTAGAGGCTATTTGGGGCTTTTTTGCGGCTTATGCATTAGTGTTTGTTGTTATTATGCTGTTGTTAATGGCGACAGGACTAGATAGTGTTACGGCTTTTACTGCCACAGCGGCTTGTTTAAATAATCTGGGACCGGCATTAGGCGCAGCGGCTGCACATTATGGTGATGTCCCAGATATGAGTAAGTGGTTGCTAATAACGGCGATGGTGTTTGGTCGTTTAGAAATATTTACCTTATTAGTATTGTTCACGCCAACATTCTGGAAAGATTAAATAAAAATAGCGCTGACTTGGAATAGCTTTTCTACTTCAGCGATATGTTTTTTATCTACCATAAATAGAATAACGTGATCATTACTTTCTATTACAGTGCTGTTTTTAGCAATTAATACTTCATCTCCGCGAACAATAGCGCCGATAGTGGTGCCAGGCGGAAGTTTTAATTTACCTATGGCTTTACCAACTACCTTACTACTGCTGCTATCGCCTCGTGCTATAGCTTCCATGGCTTCGGCAGCACCTCTGCGCAATGCGTAAACATTAACAATATCGCCACGACGAATATGGGTAAGTAGTGCGGATATAGTAGCTTGCTGGGGTGATACTGCTATATCTACTTCGCCACCTTGCAATAAGTCAACATAAGCACTGCGCTTAATCAGTACCATGGTTTTTTGTGCGCCCATCCGCTTGGCTAACATGGCCGACATAATATTGGCTTCGTCATCATTAGTAACAGCAATAAATACGTCCATTTGCTCAATATTTTCTTCTTCAAGCAGCTCGGGATCTGAGGCATCACCCACATAAACGCGGGTGCTATCTAAAGCGCTAGAGAGAAACTCTGCTCGCTCTTTACCGCGTTCTATAAGTTTTACGCTATGGGTATCTTCAAGGGCACGCGCTAAACCAAAGCCGATATTACCGCCACCGGCAATCATAATGCGCCGATAATTACGCTCTAGCTTTTGTAGTTCGCTCATAACCGCACGAATATGCTTAGTGGCTGCAATAAAGAAAACTTCGTCATCAGCTTCAATTATGGTGGTGCCAAGGGGTCTAATCGCATTGCCGTTACGGTAAATTGTTGCAACACGAGCATCAATGTTAGGCATATGCTCTTTTAAGGTAGATAATGCATGGCCAACGAGTAATCCACCATAATACGCTTTAACCGCGACTAAACTTACTTTGCCTTCTGCAAATTCAACAACTTGTAATGCACCTGGGTAATCAATTAAACGGCGAATATAATTAGTAACTAAGGCTTCAGGTGCAATAAAGTGATCTACTGGCATATCATCTTTATTAAAGAGCTGTTCGCGATATTTAAGGTATTGGGTCGCACGAATCCGGGCTATTTTTACTGGCGTGTTATACAAAGTATAAGCGACTTGGCAAGCAACAATATTAACTTCATCACTGTTTGTTACCGCGACAATCATATCGGCATCTTCAGCACCTGCTTGCTTGAGGATGTCGGGATGCGAGCTATGACCATGAACAACCTGTAAGTCATAGCGATCTTGTAATGAGCGTAATTTGTCGGCGTTAACGTCAACAACCGTAATGTCATTTTGTTCGCCGACTAAGTTTTCGGCTAGGGTTGCGCCAACTTCACCAGCACCTAAGATGATAATCTTCATAGTTTTTGCTAATCCTTGCTGTCTTTAACTAACAGTGCATAGTAAAAACCGTCTAGTTGTTGTTCATTTGGCAGTATTTGCCAACCTATAGTTGTGCTATCCGGTTGATGTTGAATAGGCTCTAAACGGGCATCAGGGTGTTGTGCTAAAAAATCGCTGATTTGTTGCTGATTTTCTGCAGGTAAAACACTACACGTAGCATAGAGTAAACGACCACCGGGTGCGAGTAATGGCCAGCAGTGTTGTAATATTTGCTGTTGCAGGGCGACTAAGGTTGGAATATCGTTATTTTTTCTTAACCAACGAATATCCGGATGACGGCGAATAACGCCAGTTGCCGAGCAGGGCACATCTAATAAGATACGATCAAATTGCTGCCCTTGCCACCAAGTGTCTGGCTGTGCCGCATCAGCCGCAATAACGGTTGCTTTTAAGTTTAACCGCGCTAAGTTTTCGTGAACCCTGGTTAAGCGTTTAGGCTCTTTATCTAATGCGGTTATTTTAGCACCTGGGGCCAGTTCGGCTATATGGCAAGTTTTACCACCAGGGGCACAACAGGCATCTAAAATTAGGTGATTATTTTTGACATCAAGTAAGGTTGCAGCATATTGAGCCGCTGCGTCTTGTACTGAAAACCAACCTAAATCGTAACCCGGTAATTGGCTAACATCTTGAGCCTGCTTAAGCACAATTGCAGTAGGCATAGCAGCTATGGGTTGCTGGTGTTCAATATCTTCAGCGGTTAAAGCCGCGCTATAGTCTGCAGCAGAGATAACGTTGGCATTAACGCGTAGCCAAAGTGGTGCTTTGTGCTGGTTTGCTAATAAAATATCTTGCCATTGCTCTGGATAAGCTTGTTGTAATTGTTTAATTAACCAGCCCGGATGATTAAAACGTACTGCATCTACTGCATCGTTAAAATCAAAAATACCAGGATGACGCTGCACATTACGCAGCACGGCATTAATAAGTTTTGTTAGCGACTGGCCTTTTAAAGCTCGTGCTGCTTCTACGGTTTCACTAATAGCGGCGTGATCAGGTATGCGCATAAATTTAAGTTGGTAAATACCCACATACAACAAAAACTGCAGTGGCCTTAGCTGCTTTACCAGTGGCTTAACCATTAATTGGCTAGTGGCTGCTTCTAGTTGCGGCAGATAGCGCATAACTCCAAAACATATTTCTTGCAGTAGTGCTTTATCTAAATCGTTACTTAGCTTTGCTTGGGCTCGAGGTAAGGCTTCTGACATGGAGAGGCCATTATCAATAATATCAAAGCAACATTGAGCCGCTAAAACGCGCACACTTTGGCTCATAATGCTTTCTCAGTGTGGCTAGATTTAATGATGCTATTTAACGCTAACCAATCGGCTCGGCCATTGAGAAAGTCTGCGGCGGACATGGCTTTTTTGCCAGGCGGCTGTAACTGAGTAATATTAAGTACGCTATCTTGGCAGGCAATACGAATGCCCTGTTTGTCAGCGGCTAGTATTTGACCTGGGCTGGCAGCGGTTGTTAGTGGTTCTGGGCTTGCTTGCCACACTTTGACCGTGCCTTGCTGTAATTTAATATAGCTTACCGGCCAAGGATTAAAGGCCCGGATTTCACGATCTAACTGTTGTGCCGTTTTAGTAAAATCAAGCTCGGCTTCGTCTTTACTTAATTTATGGGCATAGGTGGCTAAATTGTTGTCTTGTTTAACCGCTTGATGCTGTTGGCTGGTTAAGTTATTTAACGTATCAATTAAAGCGGCTGGGCCAAGTAGGGCAAGGGTGTCGTATAAAGAAGCACTAGTGTCGCTATTCGAAATAGGGCAGCGGCTAACCGCTAACATAGCCCCAGTATCTAATCCGGCATCCATTTGCATAATCGTGACACCCGTTTCAGTATCGCCGGCCCAAATGGCACGTTGAATAGGGGCTGCACCCCGCCAACGTGGTAAAATTGAGCCATGTACATTTAAACACCCTAGCTTAGGCGTATCTAAAACAGTTTGTGGTAATAACAAACCATAGGCTACCACTATCATAATATCGGCATCTAGACTAGCTAACTCTGCTTGAGCTTCGCTAGTTTTAAGTGAGCTAGGCTGATACACCGGCAAATTGTGTTCTAAGGCAAGTTGTTTTACTGCGCTAGGTTGCAATTGCTGGCCTCGCCCTGCTGGCCTGTCGGGTTGGGAGTAGACGGCTATAACTTGATGTTGGCTGTCAATAAGCGCCTGTAAATGGCGCGCGGCAAAATCCGGCGTACCGGCAAAAATAATTCGTAACGATTGACTCACAGTATTTCCTGATTACAACGCGTGGCGTTGTGCCATTTTGGCTTCTTTTTCTAATTTTTTACGAATACGGTCGCGCTTCAACGGCGATAAATAATCAATAAATAATTTACCGACTAAATGATCTAGTTCATGCTGCAAGCAGATTGCCAGTAGTCCATCAGCATCTAGGGTAAACCAATTGCCCTCTACATCTTGAGCTTTTACTGTTACTGTTTCTGCGCGATCAACTAAGGCATAGTTTTGCGGAACAGATAAACACCCTTCTTCGTAGCTTGTTTTACCATTTAGTGCGCTTAGTTCAGGGTTTATGAATACCATTGGTTCATTACGTTCTTCTGAAATGTCGATAACGACAATACGCAAATGAGCATTAACTTGAGTTGCTGCTAAACCAATGCCATTCTCGTCATACATGGTTTCAATCATGTCTGCTACTAGTGTCTTGATTTCGCTCGTGATTTTTTCTACCGGCTTAGCGATTGTCCGCAACCGGTCATCTGGATAATGTAAAACATTTAAAACGGCCATAGTACCTACAAAAATATGCTTTGTTTCAAGGATTGTGTTATGTTTTAATTTTAGCCATTAATCCGCTGTATTAACAGTATAGTGTGCAACAATTACAACTAAAAGAGCTCAAGGATGCAGGCATGCTGAAAAAAATTGCAATAATTTTAACTTTTTTACTAGTTAGTGGCTTTTTTGTAGCACAAGCTGATGTACTTACAATTCGTGAAGACGCACCACAAAGCTATGTGGTGAAGAAGGGAGATACACTGTGGGATATTTCTGCCCTATACTTAACCGAGCCTTGGTTATGGCCGCAATTGTGGCAGATGAACCCACAAATAGATAATCCGCATCTTATTTACCCAGGTGATACCTTAACCTTAACGTATGACGCTCAAGGCCGACCTCGTTTGGCTATTAACGAAAATGTTAAAAGGCTATCGCCTACAAGTCGCAAAACCTTAAAAGGTGATAATGCGATTAGTACCTTACCTTTAAGTATGATTCGTCCATATTTGACCTTTGAACAAGCATTAACAGAAGAACGTATTAACGCGTTACCTTATGTTTTGGGTTCAAATGCTAATGTGAAAAACTCAACGAATAACCATATTATCTATGTTAAAGGTGTATTAGATGCTGGTGCATCATATGGTGTTTACCGTAAAGGTAAGCCTTACATTGACCCAGAAACCGATTTAATACTAGGTTATGAAACTAAGTTAGTCGCAACCGCCCGTGCATTTCGTAGTGGTCGTGCCGCAACAGAAGATAAGCCACTTGAGGCTGCGTCATTAAATGTGTTGAGCGTTAAGCGCGAAATTAAACAAGGCGATAAAGTAATGCCTGCGCTTGAAGGGCAATCATTACCAGCATTCTTTATCATGACAAAACCTACTTTTGATATTGAAGGTTTAATTATTGATACTACTTCTGACTTAAGAGAATTTTCTAAATGGGATATCGTCGTGCTAAATCGTGGTTCTTTACACGAATTAACAGCTGGTCATATGTTAGGCATTTACCGTAACTCACCTGTTGTCTTTGATGGTAAAGACGGTCCAGTTTATATTGAAGATGGCAATAAGTTACAAAAAGCAATGCGCAACTTTGGTGATAACAGTATTCAATTACCAAGGGAAAAGGTCGGTGAGCTAATGGTATTTAAGGTAGCAGAGCGTACGAGTTTCGCTATTGTAACTAAAAATAGTAGCCCAGTGCGGGTTGGAGATTTAATCTCAAACTTATAATCATTCTAGATGGAGCCAGATTGCTATGAAGGATCTACGCAACTGGCTCGCTTTAGCCACAGTGCATGGCCTTGATGGCCTGAAGTTCCAACGTCTAAGCGAGCATATTACCGCGGCTGAACTCGTCGCCTTGCCAGCCAGCGCATTAAGAAATATTGGTTTCACCTCACGCCAAGCGCAATTATTAGCTTATGAAAGTGAGGCTAAAGTTGAATTAGCGCTTCGTTGGTTAGAGCAAGCTGAAGATCACCATATTATTCCTTATAACCACCCCGATTACCCAGTCTTACTGAAGCAAACTAAACAACCGCCACTGCTCTTATTTGTTAAAGGGAATCCGCAAGTATTATCGCAACAGCAACTTGCTATGGTTGGTAGCCGGCAACCTACACCAACGGGGCGCAGAATTGCCCAAGACTTTGCTGCAGAGCTAACTCAGCAAGGCTATGTAATAACAAGTGGCATGGCCAGAGGTATAGACACAGAAAGCCACAAAGGCGCCTTACAAGCATCAGGCATTACTATTGCTGTTTTGGGCCACGGTTTAGATCAAATTTATCCTGCTGCAAATAAAAGCTTAGCTGAACATATTGCTGGCCAAGGAGCATTAGTGTCGGAGTATTTTCCACAAGTTGCGCCTTTACCTAAGTATTTCCCACAGCGTAATCGCATTGTAGTTGGTTTAAGTATAGGCACTATAGTGGTTGAAGCTGCATTAAAAAGCGGCTCATTAATTAGTGCTAATTTAGCAGCTGAATATAGTCGTGATGTGTTTGCGGTACCTGGCAATATTTATAATCCGCAAAGTGCAGGGTGCCATTTATTAATCCAACAAGGCGCTAAACTTGTCACTTGTCCGGCCGATATATTAGAAGAGCGCAGCTTTTTAACTAGCATTTGCACAAAAAATGAGCCAACAGAGTCAAAAAATTGCAATACAGACTTGTTTACAATGTCGTTGTTGGCTAACGTAGGTGATGATGTTACCGCAATAGATACCATTGCTGAGCGTTCAGGTTTGGCCGTTACTGAGGCAACCATTGCCTTATTAGAGCTTGAGCTTGCCGGTGAAGTTGCCACCGTTCCTGGTGGCTATATCAGAGTGAGGAGTGCCTAAGTATGTTTGATATCCTCGTTTATCTGTTCGAAAACTATATTCATAATGAATCTGATATTTATGTTAATCATGCTGAATTAACTAAAGAGTTAAGCAAAGCTGGATTTCATGATGATGATATTTTTAAAGCCCTAAAATGGCTAGATCACTTGTCTGCTTTACAGCAAAGTGATGTTAAACCTTATATTGATCATAGCATCAGTGGTTCTACACGGATATTTAGCCAACAAGAGCTGCAGAAAATAGATGTGCAGGGACAAGGCTTTTTATTATTTTTAGAGCAAATAAATGTATTAGATGTAACCACCCGCGAAATGGTTATTGATCGGGTGATGGACTTAGATAGTCACAGCATCAGCCTTGAAGACTTAAAGTGGGTGGTGCTAATGGTGTTATTTAACGTTCCTGGCCATGAGTCGGCCTATACACAAATGGAGGAACTTATTTTTGAACAACCAGAGGGGTTGCTGCATTAATTGGATTAAAGCGTTATGACAGAGACGGCTAATTTATTTTCGTTCGAAGAGCGCAAGCAGTTTTGCCCTAAATGTCAGCAACCCTTAGTTATTCGTTCCGGAAAAAATGGCGCTTTTCTAGGTTGCAGCAGTTACCCTGAATGCGATTATATTAAAGCGCTACATCAACATGAAACTACGTTAGTTAAGCTTTTAGAAACCGAGCCCTGCCCAGAGTGTTCTGCACCCTTAGCGGTAAAAAATGGCCGTTATGGCATGTTTATTGGTTGTAGCAGTTACCCAGACTGTCACTTTATTGTGTCGCAGCACGAAGCCGATAAAGACCAACAAAAATTGAGTTGCCCAAAATGTAAAACGGGTGAAATAACAGAACGCTTAAGCAAATATGGCAAAACCTTTTATGGTTGTGATGGTTACCCGCAGTGTAAGTTTTTAGTTAATGATAAACCCTGTGCAGGTAAGTGCGTGAGCTGTGGATTTAACTTATTAGTTCAGCGTAAGGCTGCTTTTTATTGTGCGGATAAGCGCTGTGGGCAAAAGCAACCGGCAGACTAAGCTGCCGGCATTGCTGATGGTTATAGCTGTTCTAGCATGGTTGTTAACTGTGGAAAGGCCGCAGCAGGCAATAAGTCTATTAACTGATTAAACTTATGCTTAAGTTCGGTTTTATTGACTGCTGATAAATTAATATGGCCCATCTTTCTACCTGGACGTTTGCTTTTACCATACCAATGTAGCTGTAAGCCTGAAATCGCTAATATCTCGTTTGGCAGAGAGTCTTCACCTAGAATATTAATCATGAGTGTTGGCCGGATCAGATCTGTGCTACCCAGTGGTAAACCGCAAATAGCGCGTAAATGCAACTGAAACTGACAGACGTCAGCACCTTGTTGGGTCCAATGGCCAGAGTTATGCACTCGAGGCGCTATTTCGTTTACCAAAAGCTGCTGGTTAACCTCAAAGAACTCTATAGCCAACACGCCGACATAATTTAAGCTATTAGCCAGTTTAGTGAAAACTTGCTCTGCTTGCTGCTGCAAGGCCGTTGTAGCTTCTGCAATAACAGAGGTACTTAAAACGCCATTAACATGGTGGTTTTCCGTTAACGGGTAAACGCTAATATTGCCGTTAGCGTCGCGAGCACCAATGAGTGAGACTTCGCGTTGGAATGGAACAAACTTTTCTGCCACTATCGCTTGTTTAGGATCCGCCGCTAAGAAGTCGGCTATTTCCTGCCATAATACAGCCGCTTGCTCTGTCGTTTTTAAACGCCACTGGCCTTTACCGTCATACCCGGCTAAGGCACTTTTAAATACTAAAGGTAAGCCCAAATCTGTAATAGCTTGTTTAAACTGGGCTTCTGTATTAACAATGGCGTACTCGGCTGATTTTACCCCAGCATTGTCTAGTAATTGCTTTTCAATACGCCTATCACCGCCGGCTTTAATTGCTTCAGCGCCAGGCAAAAACTTACCACTTTGTTGGCATTGCTCTAATATAGGCAGCGGGATATGTTCAAACTCTGCGGTAATAATATCTGCATCAGCAATAGCTGTGGCCAAACCACGGCCAATAGCTTGTTGACTTATAGCATCGACAATAGTGTCAGTATTCACATCATATGCATTAATTTGTAAGTTTAATGGCGTGCCAGCTAAAGCCATCATTCTGGCTAGCTGACCGGCGCCTAATACTAATATTTTCATAGCGCTACCTTAGATGGATCTGGCTGGCTTAAAACAGTTTCGGTTTGCTTGGCGCGAAAGGCATCAATTTTTAACATTAAATCTGGATTATTCGTCGCAAGAATTTGGGCTGCTAATAAACCGGCGTTAGCGGCACCTGGGTCACCAATGGCTAAAGTCCCTACGGCAACACCCTTTGGCATCTGCACTATAGATAGTAATGAATCTAACCCTTTTAATGCTTTTGACTGCACAGGAACACCAAGTACCGGTAAGCTAGTAAAAGCGGCAGCCATACCTGGTAGGTGTGCAGCACCGCCAGCACCGGCAATAATAACTTTAATACCGCGCCCTGCTGCAGAACTTGCATAGTCGGCTAATAATTGAGGAGTGCGGTGAGCAGAAACAACTTTGGTTTCATAGGCGATGCCAAACGTATCCAGCATTTCAGCGGCATGTTTCATGGTTGGCCAATCAGAAGTAGAGCCCATTATGATTCCAACTTGCATTGTTGTTTCCTTTTTTAGTGATGAACAAAGTGCGTGAAGACGTTATTATAACCGCTTGCGCTACTGAATAACATTTTAACTGTGCTATTTGCACAAAAATCGATAAGGTAAATTGGCACTATGTCAAATTTAAACCAAGTATTACAAGCTTTACAGCAAGACGGTGTTATTGCATATCCTACCGAAGCTGTTTTTGGTTTAGGCTGTGATCCTGATAGCGAGATAGCGGTTAAAGCCTTACTAAAGATTAAACAAAGACCCGTCGAAAAGGGGTTAATTCTTGTTGCGGCTAATTATAATCAATTACTACCTTATGTTGACGATCAAGCTATTCCTAAAAAAATGCGGCAGCAAATTTTAGCTAGCTGGCCTGGCCATGTTAGCTGGGTGCTACCTGCTAGTGATGCAGCGCCGGCGTGGATCACGGGGAAATTTGATAGCATAGCCGTAAGAGTAAGCGCCCATCCTGTAGTGCAGCAACTTTGCTTAGCTTTTGGTAAACCTATTGTCTCTACTAGCGCTAATTTATCGGGACAACCAGCAATCACAGATGCCCAGCTGCTTGTAGAGCAACTTTCTCAGCACCTTTCTGCTATCATGCCGGGTGATCTAGGTGGAGCTGAACAGCCCAGCCAGATCCGTAATGCACTCACAGGCGCTATTGTAAGGAGTTAACATGACCTCGAGTCAAGACCACACGCATTTACACCTCGTACAGCAATTCTTATTAAAATTACAAGATAATATCTGCCAAGCACTAGAGCAGGCTGATGGTAATGCTAAGTTTGTTGAGGATGCATGGCAACGTCCTGGTGGGGGCGGAGGTAAGAGTCGAGTGTTGACAGGTGGCCATGTTTTCGAGCAAGCTGGGGTGAATTACTCTCATGTTTATGGGGCTAATATGCCAGCATCTGCAACGGCTCACCGCCCTGAATTAGCAGGTTGTAGTTTTCATGCTTGTGGTGTGTCTTTAGTTATTCACCCGCATAATCCTTATGTGCCGACAACCCATGCCAATGTCCGCTTCTTTATTGCCGAGAAACCTGGCTCGGCGCCTATATGGTGGTTCGGTGGTGGCTTTGATTTAACACCTTTTTATCCATTTGAAGAAGATGTGGTGCACTGGCACCAAGCTGCCAAAGCAGCAGTTGATCCTTTTGGCGTTAACTTTTATCCAGACTATAAAAAATGGTGTGATGATTATTTCTATTTAAAACATCGGCAAGAAACACGCGGAGTCGGTGGCTTGTTTTTTGATGATTTAAATCATTTAGGCTTTGAGCAAAGCTTTGCCTTAATGCGCTCAGTTGGCGAAGCCTTTACTTCAGCTTATTTACCTATTGTAGAAAAGCGTAAAGATACCGCCTACGCTGAGCACGAGCGTCAGTTTCAGTTATATCGGCGCGGTCGTTATGTTGAGTTTAACTTAGTTTATGACCGAGGCACGCTGTTTGGACTACAAAGCGGAGGCCGTACTGAGTCAATTCTTATGTCAATGCCACCTTTAGTCCGGTGGGAGTATGGCTATACCCCTGAACCAGATAGCCCAGAAGCTTTGTTGTATCAACGTTATTTACAGCCACAAGACTGGTTAAACCTTAACGATTAATCATATGGCTGGCGAGTTGACCAAATGAATGACTTAAGCCTTGGCGAAGCAGTTTATGTTCAACGACTTCTTCTAAGGCTTTATCCATACAGAACATCCATTGATCACGTAGCTGCTCAGTAACAGCAAAAGGCATATGGCGAGCCCGTAAGCGAGGGTGGCCGTATTGTTGCTCGAAAAGCGGTGGGCCACCTAACCAGCCAGATAAAAACTGAAAAAACTTCTCGCGAATGGCATCTAAAGGCAAAGGATGAATGGCATAAAGCTCGGCTGCCTCAGGGGCTGTTTCCATAATGTCATAGAAGCGGTTAGCTAATAACTTAACCTGAGCTTCACCACCCATAATGTCATAAGGTGTGCGTTCAGGCGTAGGAAGGGAGCTGTTTTTTGTGTTAGCTTTAAATATTCTGTTCATTAACTTTTTAATAGGCATCTAATTTGGACCGTTATGCTGTTTTTGGCAATCCGATAGGCCACTCGTGGTCGCCTTTTATACACGCACAGTTTGCTCTAGCGTTACAGGAGCCACTGCAATACGAGGCCATTCTAGCACCGGTAAATAAGTTTGCCGACAGCTGGCGCGAATTTGTTACTCAGGGTGGTAAAGGAGCTAATGTAACCGTTCCCTTTAAACAACAAGCTTATCAATTAGCCGAGCACTTAACCGAGCGAGCTAAACAAGCACAAGCAGTAAATACCCTCTATATAGATAGCAAAGGTAAAGTCTGTGGCGATAATACCGATGGAATAGGTTTAGTCATGGATTTACAGCGCTTAGGCCAAAGCTTAGCTAATAGCCGTATTTTAATTGTAGGTGCTGGAGGGGCAACCAGAGGCGTAATAGGGCCTTTATTACAAGCCGGCGTAAGGCAAATAGTTATTGCTAATCGCACGCTAAACAAAGCCCAAGCAATAGCGGCTAGCTTTAGCTCGCAAGTGCAAGCTACAGATTTACAACAAATTCCTGAAATTAGCTATAACATTATTATTAATGCTACCTCTGCAGGTTTAACGGGAGAGCGGCCAAAACTTGAAGCTAAACATATGCGTTACTGTCAGCTAGCTTACGACATGTTATATGCTGGCAAACCAACAGCTTTTTTAGCTTGGGCTAAACAACATGGGGCAGAGCAGCAAGCTGATGGGTTAGGCATGTTAGTGGCACAGGCCGCTGAGTCATTTTATATTTGGCGCGGCAAAAGACCCGAGATCACACCAGTGTTAAGCTTATTAGCAAAACAACTAACAACAACAAAATAGCAGGCTGCATGAATCAACAATTAATTTTTAATAATGACTTTGCTTATAACCAAGCTAGACAAGCAATAACCTTTAGCTGTTTAGTCTCAGGGTTAAAAGTAACTTGTTATATAGGCGTTGCTGAGGATCGCTCTCATGAACTTGCACTGGCTGAAGTTATACAGCAAGCCTTTAGTTGGGAAGATAGCGCCGAGCAGGCCATTGCCGACGACGCTTATAATAGTGCGGGAGAAATTTGGCTTTAAGCCTCTGATAAATATTCATCTTTTAAAATAACGTAATTTGCAGCAGACTCAGTAAGAAAAGCAATTTCAGCAGCATTAAGAGGCCGCGCTTGTTTAGCAGGGCTGCCCACATATAAATAACCGCTTTGTAGGCGTTTACCGGGTGGCACCAAACTGCCTGCACCAATGATAACATCATCTTCTACTACGACATCATCCATAACAATGGCACCCATACCCACGAGAATACGGTTACCAAGAGTACAACCATGCAACATAGCCTTATGACCAACAGTGACATCTTCACCTATAATAAGTGCGGAGCCTTCAGGTTTCCCAGGGCTAGGTCTAGACAAATGTAAAACTGTACCATCTTGAATATTAGTACGGGCACCAATCCGCATAATATTAACATCACCGCGTGCAGCCACTAACGGCCAAATGCTCACATCATCTGCTAATTCTATATTGCCAACTAAAACTGCTGACTCATCTATATAAACTGCTTTACCAAGGGTAGGTAAAATACCTTTATAGGCTCGTATCGTCATAAAATCCTCCAATGCTGAGATATTATGCAGTAAACGCTGTAAAAAAGCGCGGATTGTAGAAACTTTATGCGAACGAAACAAAGTTTGTCATTTTTCTGTAATAAGCGCTTGCGCATCAATTAAAAGGCTCTATAATGCGCGCCATGCCAACGGGGATACGCAGTAAGGTAGCTCGGAAGGGTTTAGAAAGTGAGTCAGCATTCTTTTAAAAAGACGCTTGACACACAGAGTTAAATCTCTAAAATGGCGCCCTCGCTTCGAAGCTGGTTTAAACGGCTCGAAACGGGAAAA
>NZ_JBOTRC010000007.1:0-146339 GCF_050936095.1 Rheinheimera sp. WS51 | reverse complement strand
AATAATCCAACAGAAGATAACAGCAGTGATCAAACTCGGCCCTCAATTAAAAAAGCCTATATTGCTGGTTTTATCACTAACGGTTTAAATCCAAAAGCGACGTTATTCTTTTTATCTTTATTTGCGGTGGTAATAGCACCAAGTACGCCTTTTAGTTATAAATTAATATATGGTCTATATATGGCTTTAGCTACGGCAGCATGGTTTAGCTTTTTATCTTTTATATTAACTCGCAGCAAAGTACGACACTTTTTATTAGCTAGAGGGTATTGGTTTGATCGTGTCATGGGGGTGTTGTTACTAACATTAGCAATACATTTGATCATTAGTAGTTTTAATTAGTTTTAACCTACAGCTACACAGATAGATTAAGGTTAACTTGCCATCAGCTGGCTGCAAGTTATAATAGCCGCGATTTTAATTGCCCTGGATTTACGATCCAGCATTGCAAGAGGTTAAATATGTATATAGTTGCAGCGTTATATAAGTTTGTTCGTCTTCCTAATTATGTTGAGTTACGCGAATCAATCTATCAGCTTATGGTTCAGCATAATATTAAAGGCACTTTATTACTGGCCGAAGAAGGCATTAATGGTACTGTCTGTGGTAAACGTGCTGATATTGATGCCTTAAAAGCATGGTTTGCCAGTCAAAAAAACTTTGCTGATTTAAGTTATAAAGAGTCTTATGCCCAAGAGCCTGCTTTTTATCGCACTAAAGTTAAACTGAAAAAAGAAATTGTCACTATGGGTGTAGAGGGTATAAATCCAGCTCATATTGTTGGCACTTATGTAAAGGGAGAAGACTGGAATCAGTTAATATCTGATCCTGATACTATTCTTATAGATACCCGAAATGACTATGAAGTTAGCATAGGAACTTTTAAAAATGCAGTTAACCCTAACACCACTACCTTTCGCGAATTTCCAAAGTGGGCTGAAGAAAACCTCGATAAAACTAAGCATAAAAAAGTAGCGATGTTTTGTACCGGCGGTATACGCTGTGAAAAATCGACGGCCTTTTTAAAAGAGCAAGGCTTTGACGATGTTTATCATTTAGAGGGTGGCATCTTAAAATATTTAGAAGAAATGCCTGAAGAGAAAAGCTTATGGCAAGGAGAGTGTTTTGTATTTGATCAGCGTGTAGCAGTAAAGCATGGTTTAGAGCAGGGTAGCTATGATCAGTGCTATGCTTGTCGTATGCCGCTTTCTACAGACGAAATGGCGTCTGAGCATTATATTAAAGGCTTAAGCTGCCCTCACTGTCATGACAAAACGACTGAAGAGCAAAAAGCGTCTTTTGCCGAACGGCAACGCCAAGTAGAACTCGCTAAGCAACGTGGCGAAAAACATATTCGTGACGGTAAGCTAGAATAATCTAAGCCGAGTATATTTTAAGCCAGCATTAAGCTGGCTTTTTTGTGGGCCTAATTTATGATTAGCGTTCTAACCATTCTATTTAAAAGAATGGTTAGTGCTAAATTATGAAATATTCATTATATTAAATTAGTGTATGATGGTTTTCCAAGGAGCAAGTTATGCTAAAAAATAGTTCATCCCGATATGGGGTAATTAGTGTTTCACTACATTGGTTAATGGCTTTGGCCGTTTTTGCTTTATTTGCCCTCGGTTTTTGGATGGTAGATTTAGGCTATTATAGTCAGTGGTATCGCACAGCGCCTTATTGGCATAAAAGTGTCGGGATCCTATTAGCTATAGTGCTGTTATTACGAATTTGTTGGCGCTTTATCAGCCCACCACCTAAACCTATTGCTACTCATAAACCTTGGGAAACAAAGCTTGCTAGTTTAGCGCATTTATTATTGTATTTAGGCTTAATAATACTGGTAGTAAGTGGTTATTTAATTTCAACAGAAGATGGCAGAGCCATTACTGTATTCGACTGGTTTGATGTACCCGCTGCAGGCGCTTTATTTGCTAAGCAAGCTGATATTGCTGGACTAATTCACCAATATACGGCTTATGGCTTAATTACATTAGCGGTTTTACACGGTTTAGCCGCGATAAAGCATCATATATTAGACAAAGATCATACGCTTAAACGTATGTTTGGATTTAAACTTTAATAGGATAAATTAATTATGAAAAAGTTATTTTTAGCAGCATCTATGGCTGCAGCAATGATGGCGGTTCCAGCACAAGCTGCTGATTATGTGATTGATACAGAGGGTGCTCACGCTTTTGTTCAATTTAAAATTAATCACCTAGGCTATAGCTGGTTATATGGCCGTTTCAATACCTTTTCTGGTGATTTTAGTTATGATGCCAGTAAGTTAGCTGAGTCTAAAATCCAGTTAACTATAGATACTAGCAGTGTAGATTCAAACCATGCCGAGCGTGATAAGCATTTACGCAGTGCTGATTTTTTAAACGTAAGTAAGCACCCTAAAGCTTCTTTTGTTAGCACAAAAGTAGTAGCTAAAGGTGACAAAACCTTTGATTTACATGGTAATTTAACCTTAAATGGTGTTACTAAAGCCATTGTTATTGCAGCAGAAACAACTGGTGAGGGTAAGGATCCTTGGGGTGGTTACCGCGCTGGTTTTGCTGGAACAACAACGTTAACTTTAAAAGATTTTGCTATTAATACTGATTTGGGACCGGCATCTTCAACAGTGCAGTTGGAATTATCCGTTGAGGGTGTTCGTAAGTAAGCAGTTAAAATTACAGTAATAGGCTTAACACGGCCGAAAAACATTCGTTTTTCGGCCGTTATTGTTTTAGGATCTAATAATTTAGTTTTGCTCAGGCGTAGAGTCTGAATTAGCTTGACCAGATTTAGATTTAATAGCACTAGTTAAGCTTAATAAAATAAGATTAAAGTTTTCGTCTGCTATTTGTACAGTTGTCAGCTTACTGACTAATAGGCCAGCTTCATAATTATCCCCAGTACGATACATCAGCTGCGCTAATCGTAGCGTTGCCCAAGGGAGAATTTTATTCTCACTATCTTGATAAAACTCTAAATATTGTTGTAAGGCACTAATGCCAATTGTGGCATCTTGATCAGCAATCACCGCTAAACGACCTATATGATAAAGCGCATTATATTTATCTGTTAAATCAGTGGCATGTTCTGCTGCTTGCTTATAACTATTAAAGGCATCATCATAAATGGCTAATTCATTTTCTAACTGTGCTTTTCTCATCAATAAGCGCACAGTCGGTGGATTTGGCATCATGGTAGTAAGCAAGCTTAAGGCTTCATTTGGTTTTTTATTGTTTATTAATATTCTACTTTGTGCGAGTAAACCTTGGCTTGGATTATCCTTAGCCAATTGTTCTGCCATAGTTTGAGCTAATTCTTTATCACCCCCTGCAGCAGCAGGAGCGATGCTATAAAAGTCAATCAGAGCTTGTTTAGCTGCATAATGTTTAGCATCTAAGCTAATCGCTTTTTTTAATAATAGTTCACCACGCTTAGCGCGGTCTTTAGCTGAAAATATATTACCATCGCTAGCTAAGTGAATTTTACTTAACCCAGCTAAATAGTTTAACTCACTATTATTAGGAAATTGCTCAATAGCAAAATTTAATAAGGTATTGGCATCTTCATAACGTTGCTGATTAATTAATGCCCTTGCATAAATAGTAATCAAGCCATCGTCTTGTTTGTATTCTGGAAGTTTAATTAACTGTTGCTCTAATTCTGTAAATTGAGATTTAGCTAATAACTGTTCATAGTGCGATAAATCTGCATTAGCCAAGCTAGAGGCGATAAGTAACAACAACACTTTCATTAAAGTGCTCCATTTAACAGGGCATAAGGCATATAGTCTGCGACAACAAGAAGAAAATTACCAGATACTTAAGGGATTTCAATATTAATATCGGTTACTGGGATACTACAACAGGGTAAAAACTCACCTTGTCGAACAAAAGCTAACGGCTCATTGATGTATTTTATTGTACCAGCTAGCAACTTGCAGCGACAAGCGCCACAATAACCTTCACGACATTGATAGTTAATATCAGGTTGCTGTTGCTCTATTGATTCAAGTATTGTTCGGCGGCTACCATCAAAGTCTATGCTAACCGCCTCCTTGATATTAATCTTTAGCATCAGGTTTATAAGTCAAAGTCACCAAACTCTGTACTGTCGACTTCGTTATCAATTTGACCCACTAAATAAGAACTAATTTCGGTTTCTTGTGGAGCAACCTGAACATTATCAGACACTAGCCAAGTATTAATCCAAGGAATAGGATTTTGCGTCGTGCTAAACATAGGCTTTAAACCCAGCGCTTTCATTCGGGTATTGGTAATATATTCAACGTACTGGCATAGAATATCTTTATTTAAACCAATCATAGAGCCATCTTTAAATAAATAGCTAGCCCATTGTTTTTCTTGTTCGGCAGCAATACGGAAAATAGTATAGGCTTCTTGTTCGCATTCTTTTGCAATTTCAGCCATTTCTGGATCATCTTCACCGGCAGCCATTATATTTAAAATATGTTGTGTTCCGGTTAAATGTAGCGCTTCATCACGGGCAATTAAGCGGATAATTTTAGCATTACCTTCCATTAGCTCACGCTCTGCAAAAGCGAAACTACACGCGAAACTTACATAAAAACGTATAGCTTCAAGTACGTTAACCGACATCATACATAAGTATAAGCGTCGCTTAAGCTCACGCTGACTAATGGTCAATGTTTCACCATTAATAGTATGAGTACCTTCACCACAACGTTGGTATAGGTTAATACCATCAATTAATGAATCATAATAACGGGTTACATCTTCCGCACGCTCTAATATTTTCTCATTAAGCATAATGTCATCGAATACTTTATGCGGCTCAGAGGTGATATTACGGACAATATGAGTATAGCTACGGCTATGAATTGTTTCGCTAAAGGCCCAAGTTTCAATCCAAGTTTCAAGCTCAGGTAACGACACTATTGGCAAAAAAGCCATATTAGGCGAGCGGCCTTGTACCGAGTCAAGTAGGGTTTGATATTGTAAGTTGCTAATAAAAATATGTTTTTCGTGCTCGGGTAAATTTTGAAAATCAATTCTATCTTTACTAACGTCAATTTCTTCTGGACGCCAGAAAAAGCTAAGTTGCTTTTCAATAAGCTTTTCAAAAATACCAAACTTTTGCTGATCATAACGCGATACATTAATTGCGTTACCAAAGAACATGGGTTCTTTTAATTGGTCATTAACATTTCGATTAAAAGTAGTATACGGCTTAGCCATGTCTATTCCTGATTATCCTTAAAAGCAAAAACGGGTGCAAACAGGCACCCGTAACTGGTTATTAAATTTTACATGCACCGCCAGCGCAATCATCTTCAACTTCAGCTTGCATATCATCTTGAATATCTGAAGCACCATCACGGGTATTATGGTAATACAAGGTTTTCACGCCTAACTTGTACGCGGTAAGTAAGTCTTTTAATAATATTTTCATAGGAACTTTGCCGGCAGAAAATTTATTAGGATCATAACTAGTATTAGCAGAGATAGCCTGGTCAACAAATTTTTGCATAATGCCAACTAATGATAAGTAACCATCATTAGTTGGGATATCCCATAATAGTTCATACTGATCTTTAAGACGGTCATACTCTGGAACAACTTGCTTTAAAATGCCGTCTTTACTGGCTTTAATACTAATGTGGCCTCGTGGTGGCTCAATACCGTTGGTCGCATTAGAAATTTGCGATGAGGTTTCTGATGGCATTAAGGCCGTTAGGGTTGAGTTACGTAAGCCATGAGTTGTTATCTCAGTTCTTAGTTGTTCCCAATCTAATTGCAACGGCTCTGCACAAATTTTATCTAAGTCTTTTTTATAGCTATCTATTGGTAAGATGCCGTCTGCGTATGTTGTTTCAGAAAACTTTAAACAAGGGCCAAATTCTTTCGCTAATTTGCTTGAAGCTTTAAGTAGGTAATACTGAATAGCTTCAAAAGTACGATGAGTTAACGCATTGGCCGAACCATCAGAGTATTTCACGCCATTTTTAGCAAGATAATAAGCATAGTTAATAACGCCAACGCCTAAGGTACGACGATTCATAGTGGCATGATAAGCTGCCGGGATAGGGTAGTCTTGATAGTCTAATAAGCTATCAAGCGAACGTACTGCAAGCTCTGCTAATTCTTCTAATTCAGATAAGTCTTCAATAGCGCCTAAATTAAAGGCAGATAAAGTACAAAGAGCAATCTCGCCATCAGGGTCGTTAACGTTATTTAAAGGCTTAGTAGGTAAAGCAATTTCTAGGCATAAATTACTTTGTCTAACTGGGGCAACTTTAGGGTTAAAGGGGCTATGGGTATTACAGTGGTCAACGTTTTGTAAGTAAATACGGCCGGTACTAGCACGTTCTTGCATAAATAAGGTAAATAACTCAATGGCTTTAATACGTTTTTTACGAATACTGCTATCGGCTTCATATTTTACATATAGCTGCTCAAACTTTTCTTGATCTTCAAAAAAAGCATCATATAAGCCAGGTACATCTGATGGGCTAAATAAGGTGATATAATCGTCTTTAATTAAACGGCTATACATTAAACGGTTAAATTGCACTCCGTAATCTAAGTGACGAACACGGTTTTCTTCAACACCACGGTTATTCTTTAATACCAGTAAAGATTCAACCTCTAAATGCCATAGCGGGTAGAATAGAGTTGCTGCACCACCACGTACCCCACCTTGTGAACAACTTTTAACGGCTGTTTGAAAATGTTTATAAAACGGAATACAGCCGGTATGAAAGGCCTCACCATTACGAATAGGGCTGCCTAATGCACGAATTCTGCCGGCATTAATACCAATACCAGCACGCTGGCTAACATATTTAACAATAGCACTTGATGCTGCATTTATTGAATCTAAGCTGTCGTCACATTCTATTAAAACGCAAGAGCTAAATTGACGAGTAGGGGTACGCACACCCGCCATAATCGGGGTAGGTAATGACAGCTTAAATAATGAACAAGCATCGTAAAAACGGCGGACATAATCTAAACGCGTGTCTTTAGGGTAGTTAGCAAATAAACAAGCTGACACCAGCATATATAAAAACTGGGCACTTTCGTATATTTCGCCGCTGACACGGTTTTGAACTAAATACTTACCTTCTAATTGCTTAACTGCTGCATAGCTGAAGTTTAAATCACGGCTGTGGTCTATATAGCTATCTAATTGGGCTAACTCAGCTTGGCTATAATCTTCTAAAATATGTTGATCATAGCGATTACCTTCAACCATCTTAACTACATGTGTATACAACGCTGGTGGCTCAAATTGACCATAAGCTTTTTTACGTAAGTGAAAGACAGCTAAGCGAGCAGCTAAATACTGGTAATCAGGACTATCTTTAGAAATTAAGTCAGCTGCAGATTTAATTATCGTCTCATGAATATCTTCAGTTTTAATACCGTCATAGAATTGAATATGCGATTTCAATTCAACTTGAGAAACCGATACATTAGATAAACCTTCAGCGGCCCAGGTAATTACCCGATGAATTTTATCTAAATCTAAAGGTTCACGCCGGCCGTCACGTTTTGACACGTAAAGAGATTGAGTCATCGCTACAGAATTCCATTTTTTGATTAGTGATATAGTTTCACACAAGTATAAACGGAGAATATAACCGCAACTTTTGATGTTGCATTACACAACATATAGGTGAAATCTAAAATGTGATCACAAGATAGTGTGTTCCAGGACTTAAATCAAGGCGAACAATGCCTTTTTAGAATAGTATTTTTTGTCAAGCCTCAAAGGCAATTTATTTCTAAGATTACTGGCCAAACTGAGCTTTTGCAAGTGATGAAAAGTGCTAAGTGTAAATGGTTAGTAGCTGCTAACCCCCTTAGTTCGACACAGCGAAAAGCCTGTACTTAGCAAGGGGGGATTTGAACAAATAAATAAAAAAATTATTCTGGTTTTTTCGCCACTACGATGTAATTAACATCAACCCCTGGGCCGGTTTTAAAGCTTTCGGTTAACGGGTTATAATGTAAACCTGTCGTATCAACGACTTCAAGTCCAGCCTGTTCGATATAGCGCATTAATGTAGAAGGGCGGATAAACTTTTTAAACTCATGGGTGCCTTGTGGTACTAGCTTTAATACGCGCTCTGCTGCAACTATGGCTAAAGCCCAAGCTTTCCAACTTTTATTTAAAGTTGAAAAAAACAACCAACCACCTGGTTTAGCTAAATCTGCGCAAGATTGAATAACGGATAATGGCTCTGGCACATGCTCTAGCATTTCCATACAGGTAACAATATCAAACTTGCCAACATGCTCAGAAGCAAACGCTTCAGCCGTACTCTGTTGATAGTTTACTTCTACGCCCATTTCTAATGCATGCAACTTAGCAACAGTAAGTGATTCTTGTGCCATATCTATAGCACTAACTTTAGCACCTGCGCGCGCCATGCTCTCAGCTAGGATACCACCACCACAGCCAACATCGACGATAGTTTTTGCAAATAGCCCTTCAACCTGATCGCTTATGTAGCTTAAACGCACTGGGTTTAATAAATGTAACGGTTTAAATTCACCTGCGGGATCCCACCAGCGAGAGGCGATATCATTAAATTTAGCAATTTCTGCTGGATCTACATTAGTATGAGTGGTCATATATAGTTACCTAAGTATTTTTACCCATTATAAGGCCTTGATCTGTTTCAGCAAACGCTTGTATAAATTTTTACGTCAACTTATGCTAACACTGAAACATGGCAAGCTTTATTTTATGTGGTAGAATCACGTGTTGTCTCGCTGTTGATAATACAGATAAAAGCGAGTTATCTATCTGATTTAAGGGAAATTAGCGTTTTATGACAGATCTGGCCAAAGAAATAGTTCCTATTAATATCGAAGATGAGCTAAAAAACTCTTATCTCGACTATGCGATGAGTGTCATTGTTGGCCGCGCCTTACCAGATGTAAGGGATGGTTTAAAACCAGTACATCGTCGCGTTTTATTTGCGATGAAAGAGCTCGGTAATGACTGGAATAAAGCCTATAAAAAATCTGCCCGTGTGGTAGGTGATGTAATAGGTAAGTATCACCCTCATGGTGATATTGCTGTTTACGATACAATTGTGCGGATGGCACAACCCTTTTCGTTACGTTATATGTTAGTTGATGGTCAAGGTAACTTCGGTTCAATTGACGGCGATTCTGCTGCAGCCATGCGTTATACCGAAGTGCGCATGTCACGCTTAGCCCATGAATTACTGGCTGACCTTGATAAAGAAACAGTTGATTTTGTACCTAACTATGATGGTACAGAAATGATTCCTGCGGTAATGCCCACAAAGATACCCAATTTATTAATTAATGGCTCATCGGGTATTGCTGTTGGTATGGCAACTAATATACCCCCGCACAATATTAATGAAGTGATTAACGGATGTTTAGCACTTATTGCCAATCCAGATATAGAATTGCATGAATTAATGCAACATATCCCAGGCCCAGATTTTCCAACTGCAGGTATTATTAACGGTCGAAAAGGCATAGAAGAAGCTTATCGTACCGGCCGTGGCAAAGTGTATATTCGAGCTAAAACTGAAATAGAAACTGATGAGAAAACTGGACGCGAAACTATTATTGTTAACGAGATCCCATATCAAGTTAATAAAGCACGTTTAATTGAAAAAATTGCCGAGTTAGTAAAAGAAAAGCGCATTGAGGGAATTTCTGCTTTACGTGATGAGTCAGATAAAGACGGTATGCGTATTGTTATTGAGCTTAAGCGCGGTGAATCTTCAGACGTTATGCTAAATCACCTATATCGCAACACGCAAATGCAAGCGGTATTTGGTATCAATATGGTAGCGCTAGATAACGGCCAACCAAAACTACTTAGCTTAAAAGAAATGCTTGAGTGTTTTGTATTGCACCGTCGTGAAGTCGTTACCCGTCGTACTGTTTTTGATTTACGAAAAGCCCGTGACAGAGCCCATATCTTAGAAGGCCTAGCTATAGCGCTGGCGAATATTGATGAAATTATTGAGTTAATTAAAAAGTCTAATAACCCAGCAGAAGCAAAAGTTGCTTTAGTCGAGCGCGGTTGGTTGCTAGGTGATGTTAGCGCTATGCTTGAGCGTGCAGGGCAAGATGCTGCGCGTCCAGAATGGTTAGAAGAACATTTTGGTATTCGTGATAACCAATATTTCTTAACTGAACAGCAAGCTCAAGCTATTCTAGATTTACGCTTACATAAGTTAACTGGTTTAGAACATGAGAAAATTCTAGACGAATACAAGCAATTACTAGAGCTAATTGCAGAACTACTTTATATCCTAAATAACCCAGCGCGTTTAATGGAGGTTATTTGCGAAGAGTTAGAGGCGTCTAAAGTGCAATACGGTGATGAGCGCCGCACTGATATTCAAGACAATATGCTTGATATCAATATGGAAGACTTAATTACTGAAGAAGACGTTGTAGTAACACTTTCTCACTTAGGCTATGCAAAATACCAAGCTTTATCTGATTACGAAGCGCAACGTCGTGGTGGTAGGGGTAAAGCGGCAACAACAGTAAAAGATGAAGACTTTGTTGATAAGCTATTAATTGCTAGTACTCATGATACGATTTTATGCTTCTCTACACGTGGTCGTATGTATTGGTTGAAGGTGTATCAGTTACCATTAGCAAGCCGTACTGCGCGTGGTAAACCAATTATTAATATACTGCCACTTGAAGATGGTGAGCGCATTAATGCCATTTTACCTGTTCGCGAATACGAAGAAGGTAAATATGTCTTTATGGCAACTGCGAATGGTACCGTTAAAAAGACAGCATTAACTGAGTACTCTCGCCCAAGAGCAAACGGTATTATTGCGGTTAACCTAAATGAAGGTGATCACTTAATTGACGTTGGTTTAACCGATGGTAACAGCGAAATCATGTTGTTCTCAGACGATGGTAAAGTGGTTCGTTTCGCGGAAGATCAAGTTCGTAGCATGGGTCGTACCGCTACAGGTGTTCGCGGTATTCGTTTACGCGAAGGCGGCTCAGTTGTGTCATTAATTATTCCAAACGGTGATAGCCCAATATTAACCGTGACTGAAAATGGTTATGGTAAACGTACTGCGCTTTCTGAATACCCAGCTAAAAACCGTGCGACTCAAGGTGTAGTGTCAATTAAAGTCTCTGAGCGTAATGGCTTAGTGATTGGCGCAGCTCAAGTTAACGAGCTAGACGAAATAATGATGATTTCAAACCGTGGTACCTTAGTACGTACTCGTGTTAGCGAAGTATCTGAAGTGGGCCGTAATACTCAAGGCGTTATTCTTATTCGTACCGCAGAGCAAGAGAAAGTTGTCGGCTTAGCAAGAATTGATGAAATTCAAATAACCGAAGATGATTTTATTGCAGAAGGTGATGAATCAGCGGATGCGACTGAAGCCTCAGCGACTGTTACAGAAGATGCTGCTGCACAAACAACTGCAAATTCAGATCAGAGCAGTCAACAAACTGATGAAACTGAAGATCCAGCTCAGTAAGTAAAGCTAGTCGATAAAAAAGCGAGCGCAATTAGCGCTCGCTTTTAGTTTCCAGTCTTAAAAATACATCCAACATAAGCACTAAGGCAAAGCAGTACTTTAGTGTTTACATTAAGTATATTGGGTTGATATTTATTAAATATTAAACCTAAAACAAGTGAACCAACCATAACAAATAGTGCAATCCGTTTGGTTAGAACCTCCTTAGGAGCCAGTGTAAAATGAGCAGTTTTAATTTTTGTGCCGGTCCGGCAATGTTACCGGTGGCCGTTATGCAACAAGCCCAACAAGAATTATTAAATTGGCAGCAGCAAGGCTGCTCAGTAATGGAAATGAGCCATCGCAGTGCCAGCTTTGTTGATATGGCAAAACAAGCTGAACAAGATTTGCGAGATTTATTATCTATCCCCAACCGCTATAAGGTACTGTTTATGCACGGTGGTGGCCGTGGCCAATTTTCTGCTGTACCGCTTAACTTATTGCAAAAGACTAAACATGGCCAAGCTGATTATTTTATCTCTGGTGCTTGGTCTAAATCTGCCGTTGCTGAAGCAGTAAAATTTGCTGATGTTAGGGTTCAGGATATCCGCACCCAGTCTGATTTAGGCTTACGCAGCTTAATCAGCCCACGAGATTGGCAAATATCCGATAACGCCCATTATGTACATTGTTGCCCAAATGAAACTGTCGATGGCCTAGAATTTTCAAGCTTACCAGATACAGATAAACCAATAGTGGCCGACTTATCGTCGACTATTTTATCTAGACCAATTGATATCAACAAATATGGCGTCATTTATGCCGGTGCGCAGAAAAATATTGGACCATCAGGCTTGTCGATAGCCATTGTGCGTGAAGACTTATTACCAGACTCGAATAATACCATTCCATCAGTGTTAGATTATCGCTTAGCCGCTGAACACGACAGTATGTACAATACGCCACCTACCTTTGCTTGGTATTTAGCCGGCTTAGTTTTTAAATGGTTAAAACAGCAAGGTGGCGTAACCGAAATGGCAACGCGTAACCAGATTAAAGCATCCTTACTTTATGATTTTATAGACAAAAGTGACTTTTACTATAATAACGTCGATATTAACTATAGATCTTGGATGAACGTGCCATTTTTATTATCTGACGACCGATTAAACGATGCCTTTTTAGATCAAGCAGAACATCATGGTTTACTGGCTTTAAAAGGACACCGAATGGTGGGTGGTATGCGGGCCAGTATTTACAATGCAATGCCATTAGAGGGGGTGCAGATGTTAATTAGCTTTATGAAAGAGTTTGAACGAGTAAACGGATGAAAACCTTAACCTTAGCACCTATAAAAAAAATAGCAGGTGAAGTGCATCTTCCTGGCTCTAAAAGCATTTCTAATCGGGTGTTATTACTTGCCGCTTTAGCTCAAGGCCAAACAGAAATTACTAACTTACTAGATAGTGATGATGTACGGCATATGCTTAATGCCTTAAAAGCACTAGGGGTAAATTATCAACTTTCAGATTGTCGAACCCGCTGCAAAGTGCAAGGCTTAGCTGGCCTGTTTAAAAGCCCAGAGCCACTAACGTTATTTTTAGGTAATGCAGGCACTGCAATGCGGCCCTTAACGGCAGCTTTAGCTGCCTCTACTGTTGATGTTAAACTCACTGGTGAGCCTAGAATGTACGAAAGGCCAATTAAGCATTTAATCGATGCTTTAAATGGCTGGCAGGCTGATATTAAGTACAGCCAGCAGCAAGGCTTTCCCCCTTTACATATAAAGGGTAAGGCATTAACTGGCGGTAAGATTACCATTGATGGTTCTATCTCAAGCCAGTTTTTAACCGCAGTGCTAATGGTAGCGCCATTATTAAATGGCGATAGCGAAATAACTATTATCGGCGACTTAGTTTCAAAACCTTACATTGATATTACCTTAGCGTTGATGCAGCGTTTTGGTGTGTCTGTACAAAACAATAACTACAAAAGCTTTAGTGTTAAAGGCCTACAACTGTATCAATCGCCTGGGGCCTGTTTAGTTGAAGGCGATGCTTCTTCAGCCTCTTATTTTTTAGCTGCAGCGGCAATTAAAGGTGGGACGGTTAAAGTAACAGGTATAGGTAAGCAGGCATTGCAAGGCGATATCCACTTTGCCGATGCACTAGAGGCTATGGGTGCCAAGATCGAGTGGGCTGATGATTTCATTTCGGTTACGCGTAACCAGCTAAAAGGGATAGACCGAGACTATAACGCCATTCCTGATGCGGCTATGACAATAGCGACTACAGCATTATTTGCTACAGGCGATACCATCATTCGCAATGTTTACAATTGGCGGGTTAAAGAAACTGATCGTTTAGCCGCTATGGCAACCGAGCTTAGAAAAGTGGGGGCTAAGGTAGAAGAAGGGACAGATTACTTAAAAATAACACCGCCACTAAAGCTTAAACATGCCAGTATCGCCACTTATAACGACCATAGAATGGCCATGTGTTTTTCACTAGTCGCCTTGAGTGATAGCGCAGTAACAATACAAGACCCAGATTGTACGGCAAAAACCTTCCCTGATTATTTTGATGTTTTTAAAAGCCTAGCGGCTAAAGCTTAGGTTATAAAAGACAGGTAATTGATTGCATTTATCCCTTATTGAGCAAAAACAAAGAACTCAAAGTAAAAAAACTGTATAATGCCGCGATTTTAAATGTAGCAGTACACAAAAGCATAAAAGGTATAGGGGGTAGGATGCCACATAATGCAGCTGTAATTACCATTGATGGCCCTGGCGGATCAGGCAAAGGCACTATATGCCGTTTATTAGCTCAACGCTTAGGTTGGAAATTATTAGACAGCGGCGCCATTTATCGCGTACTCGCGCTTGCTGCGATGCATCACAATATTGCATATGACGATGAAGAAGCTTTACAGCCATTAGCTGCGCATCTTGATGTTCAGTTCACTAGTGACGAACAAGGCAATGTGCGTATCATCCTTGAAGGCGAAAATGTAACCAATACTATTCGCACAGAACAAGTAGGTATGGTTGCATCAACTATCGCCTCACTACCCAGAGTAAGAGAAGCATTATTACGACGTCAACGTGCTTTTGCAGAAGAACCTGGGCTAGTTGCCGATGGTCGTGATATGGGGACTGTGGTGTTTCCTAAAGCAATCGTTAAAATATTTTTAACGGCAGCCCCTGAAGAGCGTGCCAATCGCAGATATTTAGAGTTGAAAGCCAAGGGTCATGATGTTAATATCAGCGACCTTTTGAGTGAAATTCAAGCAAGAGATGCGCGCGATATGAATCGTGCTACTGCGCCGCTTAAACCCGCTGCAGATGCTTACATCTTGGATTCCACTGATAAATCTATTGAACAAGTGTTGGTAGAGGTGTTGGATTATGCAGGTATAAAACTACCCGCATTAGCCGAGTTTTAACTAAAACCACATTTTGGGCAGCCTGCTAAAAGGATTTAACAGGTAAATTTAGCAACCCCATACGAACATGAAGTTCTGTGGCGCACTTAACTGAAAAAGTGAATATGACTGAAAATTTTGCACAAATGTTTGAGGAAAGCCTCAACACAATCGAAACCCGTCCTGGCTCTATCGTTAAAGGTACTGTCGTAGCTATATTAAAAGACGTAGTTATGGTCGATGCTGGCCTTAAGTCTGAAGCGGCTATTCCTGTAGACCAGTTCAAAGCGGCAAACGGTGAAATCGAAGTAAGCGTAGGCGACATCATTGATGTAGCACTTGACGCGATTGAAGATGGTTTCGGTGAAACCTTATTATCTCGCGAAAAAGCTAAACGCCATGAAGCATGGGTACGTTTAGAAAAAGCTTGTGAAGAAAAAGAAACCGTAGTTGGTGTAATCACTGGTAAAGTTAAAGGTGGTTTCACAGTTGAAGTTGACGGTATTCGTGCATTCTTACCTGGTTCATTAGTAGACGTACGTCCAGTACGTGATACATTGCACCTAGAGAACAAAGATCTTGAGTTCAAAGTCATTAAGTTAGACCAGAAGCGTAACAACGTTGTTGTTTCACGCCGTGCTGTTATCGAATCAGAAAGCAGCCATGAACGTGATCAGTTGTTAGAAACTCTGGAAGAAGGCATGGAAGTTAAGGGTATCGTTAAGAACTTAACTGACTACGGTGCTTTCGTAGACTTAGGTGGCGTAGACGGCTTACTACATATCACTGATATGGCATGGAAGCGCGTTAAGCACCCAAGCGAAATTGTTAACGTGGGTGATGAAATCCCAGTTAAAGTATTAAAATTCGATCGCGAGAAGCAACGTGTTTCTCTAGGTCTTAAGCAAATGGGTGAAGATCCATGGGCTGCTATCGCTTCTCGTTACCCAGAAGGTGCTCGCATCACTGGTCGCGTAACTAACCTAACTGATTACGGTTGTTTCGTTGAAATCGAAGAAGGCGTTGAAGGCTTAGTACACGTTTCAGAAATGGACTGGACTAACAAAAACATCCACCCATCTAAAGTTGTTAACTTAGGTGATTCTGTGGAAGTGATGGTTCTAGAAATTGACGAAGAACGTCGTCGTATTTCTTTAGGTCTTAAACAGTGTAAAGCTAATCCTTGGGAAGAATTTGCTAAGGGCTTCAACAAAAACGATCGTGTTAGCGGTAAGATCAAGTCAATCACTGACTTTGGTATCTTCATTGGCTTAGACGGCGGTATCGATGGCTTAGTACACTTATCTGATATTTCTTGGAACGCAACTGGTGAAGAAGCCGTTCGTGAATTCAAGAAAGGCGACGAAGTACACGCTGTTGTATTACAAGTTGACCCAGAGCGTGAGCGCATTTCTTTAGGTATCAAGCAACTGGATGAAGATCCGTTCAACGATTACCTTGCCGACAACAAAAAAGGTGCTATCGTTAAAGGTGAAGTAACTGCCGTTGACGCTAAAGGTGCTACTGTTGCTTTAGAAGGTGCTGTAGAAGGTTATATCCGTGTATCTGATATCGCGCGTGAGCGTATTGAAGATGCATCTACTGTACTTAAAGTAGGCGAAGAAGTTGAAGCTCGTTTAATGGGCGTTGATCGCAAAAACCGCGTAATCAGCCTGTCAATCAAAGCTAAGTTCGAAGTTGAAGAAAAAGAAGCTATGGAAACTATCAATAAGAAGCAAGAAGAAGCTGATTTTGGTGGTAACGCTATGGCAGAAGCATTTAAAGCTGCACAAAAGCAGGATTAATTGCTAGCAAAGCAGGGGGCTTAAGCCTCCTGCTTTATCTAATCGCAGGTTTGCCGGAGGGTCTATGACCAAGTCTGAATTAATTGAAAAATTAGCTACTGATTTCCCCCATGTTCAGGTCAAAGATGTTGAAGCTTCAGTTAAAGAAATTCTTGAACAAATGGCACAATCATTATCAAGTAACGAACGCATAGAAATTCGTGGCTTTGGTAGTTTCTCTTTACACTATCGTGCTCCACGCGTTGGTCGTAATCCTAAAACCGGTGATAAAGTAGAACTAGACGGTAAATACGTACCTCACTTTAAGCCAGGCAAAGAGCTACGCGATAGAGTTAAAGATAATACCTAATTCCAACTGTTTAAGTTAGTTATTAGGCGTAAACGGAGCTTAACTTGCGCAAAATACTGTTTATTTTATTTATTATTGCCATCATAGTTTTTGGAGTGATGTTTGGCTCTATAAATCAGCAACTAACTGAGCTCAATCTGCTTATTGTTAGTTTACCGCTTCGTGTTGTCGATATTGCGTTGATTTTTTTGTTATTAGGCACAGTGCTTGGTTTAGTTATCGCTATGTTGTTTAGTTTGCAGCGTAAAGCAAAAGGCTGGCTAAGTAAGTCGTCGGATAACGATTGATTTTATGTTAGAACTGCTGTTTTTATTATTACCGGTAGCCGCTGCTTATGGCTGGTTTATGGGAAGAAATAGCACTAAACACAAAGAATTAAAGGGTAGAGCCAGCATTACCCGCAATTTATCGTCTGGCTTGAATTTTTTATTAACTGATCAAGAAGATAAAGCGATTGAGCAATTATTAGAATTGCTGGATATCGAAGCTGCAACTATTGAAACTTATTTAGCATTAGCCACACTGTTCCGACGCAAAGGCGATTGGGACAAAGCAATCCGCATTCATGAAAAACTACATCACTTAAAGCTCCCTAAACCTCAAGCGCAACAAATTCAGTATGAATTAGCAAAAGATTACTATTCAGCAGGTTTATATGATCGCGCTGAAAATTTATTAGTCACGTTAGTTAAATCGAAAAAATTTGCCGAGCCGGCATTAAAGCAGCTATTTAGCATTTTTATCGCCACCCAAGAATGGGAAAAAGCGCAACTTTATAGCCAAGCGGTTAATGATACCGGTTCAAATGTGTTGCAAGTAGGCATGGCTAATATGCTAATTGAAGCAGATAAAGTAAACCAATTAATCTCAATTAATAAATTAACCGCTTTAGCTGAGCGTTATCCAAAGTCAATTCGCGCTAAATATGAGTTAGGTTTATTAGCGTTAAAAAATAATGATTTCAATACGGCTAAATCGGCTTTATTACATATAATCCAGCAAAAGCCACAGTGGAGTGCTGAACTTTTACCACTATTATTACAGTGCCAATTTGAAAAAGAAGAGTGGTATCAATTACTCAGTAATCTTGCTAATAAAAAACATAATATAACCGCCATAGCACTATTAAGTGATTGGCTGGCAGAACACGGGTCGGCTATAGCGGCAGAGCAATTACTGCTCGATCAAGTACAACAACAACCGAGTATTAGACTGTTTCAAAAATTATTACAATTACGTCAACAGCAATCCGCACTTGCAGCTGAATCATTATCATCAATTGAAGGTTTAGTGCAGGCTTATCTAGATAAAAAAGTGTTATTTAGTTGTCGTAACTGTGGATTTAAAACCCGTAATCAATATTGGTTATGCCCATCTTGCCAACAGTGGGAAACCGTTGAACCCATCAGTGGTATTGATGGGCGTTAAATAAGGATACAAAATTACCATGTCTTGTCAGACACCTATTGTAGTCGCTTTAGACTTTGAAAAGAAATCCGATGCGCTTAACTTAGTTAGCCAACTTGATCCTAGCTTATGCCGGTTAAAAGTAGGCAAAGAAATGTTCACTCATTTTGGTCCTGAATTTATCACCGAATTACAGTCTCGTAAGTTTGATATTTTCTTAGACTTAAAATTTCATGATATCCCAAATACGGTTGCTAAAGCCGTTACCGCAGCTGCGGATCTAGGTGTTTGGATGGTTAATGTCCACGCTAGTGGTGGCAGTAAAATGATGATGGCAGCACGGGAAGCTTTAACGCGTTTTGGTAATGATAAGCCTCTTTTAATTGCTGTAACTATACTTACCAGCATGGAGCAAAGTGATTTAGCCGAACTTGGTTTTAATGTCAGCATTGCCGAGCAAGTTATGCGCTTAGCTAAACTAACCCAACAATCTGGTTTAGATGGCGTTGTCTGCTCAGCACATGAGGCTGTGCAATTAAAGCAACTCTTGGGTAAGTCATTCAATTTAGTCACGCCTGGGATTAGGCCTGTAACGAGCAGCGTTGATGATCAAAAGCGTATAATGACGCCATCGCAAGCATTAACAGCAGGTGTTGATTATATGGTTATTGGCCGGCCTATTACTAAAGCCGATAATCCGCTTAATGCACTAAATTCTATTGTTGATGAATTAAAATTGGCGAAGTAAATACTATATAGGCTGGTTTCATTGTCAGCCTACAGGATTATTAATAAGGAGGTTCTGTTGGATGGAATTAACCTCGCAATATTAATTGGTGGAATTCTTTTTGTAACCAGCATTATCGCGACACTTATCTCGGCACGTTTAGGTGCGCCATTACTATTAATTTTCCTTATTGTCGGCATGTTAGCAGGTGAGCAAGGGCTAGGTGGTGTTCAATTTGGTAATCCACAAGTTGCTTTTCTTATTGGCTCTATCGCTTTGGTCATTATTTTATTTGACGGAGGTATGCGCACTCATCCTGATCGCTTTCGAGTTGCATTAGCGCCGGCTTCTATGTTGGCGACAGTTGGCGTGGTTATCACCTGTGGTATTGTCGGCTATGCCGCTTCTTGGTTATTTGATTTAAGCTTACTGCAAGGCTTATTGCTAGGCGCCATTTTAAGCTCGACAGATGCAGCTGCGGTTTTTTCAATATTTCAATCGCAAGGCGTAAAAATAAAGGATAGGGTAGCTTCTACACTAGAAATCGAGTCGGGCAGTAATGATCCTATGGCGGTAATGCTAACCTTAACCTTAGTTGGTGTACTGTCGGAACAAGCTAACCTAGACTGGACATTAATTAGCGTATTTTTAGTTCAAGCTTTAGTCGGTATTGCCATGGGGTTTTTGGCAGGGCGCATTTTTGTTATTTTATGCCGCAAACTGCCGCTAAACTTTGCCTTTATTCCTTTACTGGCGGTTGCTAGCTGCGTTCTTATGTACGCTGCAACTAACTTATTAGGTGGCAGTGGCTTTTTAGCTGTTTATTTAATGGGTTATATCGTTGGTAATGCTAAGCTGCCGCAAATTATCAATATTTTACGTATTCATGACGGCTTAGCTTGGATCAGCCAAATTAGCATGTTTTTGATGTTAGGCTTATTAGTTGTACCCAGTAATTTAATGCATTACTTAGTTCCCGCTTTACTGCTCGCTGGCGTGTTAATTTTTATCGCCAGACCTCTAGCGGTTTTAATCAGTCTAATACCTTTTCGTTTCCCACCTAAAGATCAGCTATTTATAAGCTGGGTTGGGCTTCGCGGTGCGGTACCTATTATTTTGGCGTTGTTTCCATGGCTTGCAGGTATTCCCAATGAAGATTTATATTTTAATGTCGCCTTTGTTGTGGTGATTGTATCTTTAGTCTTACAAGGTTGGAGCATAGTGCCAGTTGCTAAATGGCTAAAGTTAGAAGTCCCTCCTAAAGTAGTGCCTGACCAAATCATGCCCTTAGACGGTGTTTCAAGTAATGAGGTCCTCGAAGTGCTTGCTTATAACGTTAACCATTCATCACCTTTAATAAACGGCCAATGGCATGATTTACAATTTAAATGCCCAGTACAGTTTATAGGGGTAATTCGCAATGGTGAATGGATCTTAGCTGAAAAGCAGCCTAAGTTTACTGATCTAGATACCATAATGGTTTTAACTCAGATACAGTATGTTGATACAGTCAGTGATGTCTTAGCTAAAGACGCTGAATTATCTGTGACAAAACACAGCGATTTCTTTGGTGACTTTATATTAAACGGTAATATCAGCCTAGGTGACTTAGATGCCTTCTATACCATTCAATTTGCTAACTTAGATCGTAGTCAGAGCTTAGCTGCGTATATTGGCGAACGTTTTCACCGTCGCGTAGTAATTGGTGATCAATTAAAACTAGATCAATTACTGCTAACAGTACGTGAAGTAAATAACCATGGCGAAGCCACCCAAGTAGGCATTAAATCTGTAACAGAGCCAGCACAAGGATAATTATTTAACGGCTAAACGGCAAAGCTAAAAACAAGAAGCTAGGCGTTTATAAAGTAGCTAACTAAATACTTATCCAGATAAACAAGATAGCCCATAATGTATATTATGTTAAATTGATTATTATTTTATATATCACCATTTATCTATTCTCCTTCTTATCAGATGCAGTTCAATATCTACTCTATATTTGTGCACTATTTTTTTAATCTTATTTAAAGCTTAAGGTAATCAACCGTTTCTGCTAACAGCTTTCATCAGGCATATTTTTTTCTACTGCAGCTTTAATATCGGATAAGTCTTTAGCGATAACTTTAGTAAGTGATTTCTTTGCCATCCAGCCTGTTAATAGCCATAGTAATTTTGCTGTGAGCGTTTCCGGTTGTGCTTTAAACTTCATTGTTAAATTACAGCCAAAATCACTTGGTGAAATTTCCATTCTTGAAATATAAATAGCACCATGGTTTTCTGCTCGTGTCTCGTAGAATAATGGCGCTTGAGCATCTGTTATCCACATAACTTCAACGGCTTCACGGCCCATAAACTCACGGGTTCCTTGCCATTTTAAACCGACAATTGTCGTGTCTGCTGCTGGCTAAATAACCTTAATAGCTTTAATGCCAGTGATTACTTTAGCTGCATTACTAATGTCTGTTACTACTTGCCATATCGCTTCAGGCGCGGCAGCGATTTGAATTGATTGCGATGTTAAAAAAGCCATAATTATCTGTCCTTATAGCCCAGTTAATAAAACTGGGCCTTAATTATACTTTCCCGTTAACATTATTAGGCTTATTTGCTTTTCACTGCATTATAAGCATCAGTACCCCATAGCGGCACGGTTGATAAGCTGTGCTTAAAGCTGCCGGAGGTTTCTTTAGTTGAGTAGGCTAAATACATTAATGTTTGGTTTTCTGTATCTAAAATGCGTCTTATCTTCATGCTTTTAAAGAAAATACTTTTAGATTTAGTAAACAGCACCTCACCGTTTTTGCTTGTATCTATTTGCTCTAACATGGTACGGGTTATAAGGCCGGTTTGTCGGCAGGATATCGAGCTGTCAGAAGGGTCAGACAAGTTTAAATTAGCTTCAATACTTGATACATGACAAGTAACGCCTGTGACTACAGGATCAGTAAAGGCATCTAGCTTAATATCTTTAGTGGTAAAAATGCCTAGCGATACGTCCCCTACTTCATTGTTATTACAGCCAGCTAAGCTCAGTATTGATAGTACAAAAACATATTTTATTGACCGCATCATAATTCTTCCTCAGTTAATTATTTTACTGCTGACACCATAGATTCGGTTTTCTCAGCAGACTTTAAGCTTTGTAAAATATAGCAGTCTTGAATTATCTCGCTTCGACAAGAACTAACTAAGTTGGCTAAAGTTTGCTCTAACTGACGAAGCTCTATTTGCGTTTGTCTAACCTTGGCTAGTTGCTCTGCAATAAGATTATCGACGGTAGCACAGGAAGCATCAGGATTATGTTGCACATCAACTAACTGCTTTATCACATCAATGGGTATATTCAGCTCACGACAACGACGAATAAACACTAAAGTAGCAACATCGTGTGGGTTGTAACAGCGATAGCCATTTTCAGCACGTGAAGCTGAAGCTAATAAACCAATACTTTCATAGTAGCGTATGGTTTTGGCCGGCACTTTAGATGCCTGAGCAAGTTCACTAATTTTCATCTTGACCTTCCAGCAACTGTAAGCTTTATAGTTTGGCACATTTTGTGAAGCTTTTATAGCTAGTTATATAAGCTATAGGTATTTGTTATTTATAACTGCTTCACCCATTTATTCAGCGTATTTTGCAAAATAAGGCTAACTAATGTTAAAACGTTTACCGCTTCCTCCTTTAATTCTGTCTTTTGCCGTTGTTACAAGCTCTCAAGCGTTAGGCTTGGGAGCTGCTAGTTTTGTTTCAAGTGAGCTTGATACGCATAAGAATGAGCAGCCGCATCATCATGCTGATAGCGTGCGTTCAGAGCATGAAGATGAACATAAAGACGAGCATGATCACCACGATGAAGAAGTGGAAACCATTATTGTTCAAGCAACGCGCTCAGGCCGTATTGCCGATGAGCAACCGATAAGAGTAGAGTTAATCAATCGCGAAGAAATTGAAGAAAAAGCCGCTATGCGCCCGGGCAATATTTCTATGCTAGTAGCTGAAACTGGCGGGGTTCGGGTGCAAACAACCTCTCCAGCTTTGGGCAGTGCCAATATACGAATGCAAGGTTTATTTGGTCGCTATACCCAGTTATTAGCAGATGGCTTACCGCTTTATGGCAACTCGGCAGGCTCTATTGGTTTATTGCAAATTCCCCCTACTGATTTAGGTAGAGTTGAAATTATTAAAGGCTCGGCTTCGTCTCTTTATGGTGGTTCGGCGCTGGGCGGCGTGATTAATTTAGTATCAAGAAGACCCGGTGATACTTTCAAAGGCGAAGCCTTAGTTAATCTCACTAGCCAAGATGGCCAAGATTTAACAACTTATATAGAAGCACCGCTAACAACTTCAATGCAAGGCTCTATAACAGCCGGTGCCCATCATCAGGCTATGGTCGATGTGGATGATGATGGTTGGATTGACTTGCCCGGTTACGAGCGTTATACCCTGCGGCCTAGGCTATATTGGCAAGGCGATGCTGGCCAAACACTGTATAGCACAGTTGGCATGATGTCTGAACGTCGCATTGGCGGCACTATGCCAGGAAGCACAGTTACAGATGGCAACCCGTATAGCCAAACTCAAGATTCAGAGCGTTTAGATGCTGGCTTAGTCTTTACTATGCCGGTGTTTGAACAATTAACGTTAAACAGTCGCGCTTCAGCTATGCGCCAACAGCACGATCACCGTTATGGCTTAGTGCTTGAGGATGATCAACATGAAAGTTATTTACTTGAGTCTAGTTTAGCTGGCTACACAGATAAAACAGACTGGGTAGTGGGTGCTGCATTACAGGCTGAAAAATTTAATTCAAATACCTTTTCTCAGTTTGATTATTCCTACACGACTCCGGGGCTATTTACCCAGCTAGATTATAGTTTTAGCCATGACATTACCGCATCGGCTAGTGCCCGTTTAGAAGAACATAGCGAATATGGAACGCAATTTAGCCCCAGAGTATCGCTACTTTATCGCCCTGGCGACTTAACTATCAGAGCCTCTTATGGCCAAGGCTACTATGCCCCTACGCCCTTTGTTGAAGAAATTGAAGCTGCAGGGCTTTCTCGATTAGCCGTAATGGAAAATATTGTTGAAGAGTCAGCACAGACTGCTTCACTCGATTTTACTTATACTTACGATAATACCGAAACCAGTTTAACCTTGTTCGGTGCTAACATTGATAACGTAACGGGCCTTGAAGCTTTTTCATCAGCCAATAATGGCATTGATGATAGCGTAAGATTAGTTAATACAGCAGGAGAAAGTAAAATACGCGGCTCAGAGTTTTTGCTGCGTTACTACTGGCAAGATATAAAGTTAACGGCTAGCTATCTTTATCTTGATGCAACCGAGCTGGCTTTTTCTGCAACCGAGCGGCGGGAAATTGCCTTAACACCTAAGCACTCTGCTGGCTTTGTTGCCATGTGGGAACAACATGGTAATTTTAGAGCTGGTTTTGAAGCTTATTACACAGGTGTGCAGCGCTTAAATGATAACCCTTTTGCCAATTACTCTAAACCTTACTGGCATCTTGGCTTACTAGGTGAAATAAGCGTTGGCAATTTTAGCTGGTTTATTAACTTTGAAAATCTGCTTGATGTTAAACAAACCGATAAACAGCCGATGATACTGCCAAGCCAAGCACCAAGTGGCCAGTGGACCACAGATATTTGTGTCTCGAAACGATGGTTTTATTGTTAACGCAGGAGTTAGAGTTCGCTTTGGCGGTTAAAAGCCATTAAGCCGCAATTTTGTATAGGCTCTATTAGCGAATCGGTAAAACTTGCCAGCGAATAGAGCCTTTTAGTTTACCTTGCCTGCTTTTACCTTTTTTTTGATCTGAAATCAAGTAAATTTGATCTTTGGTCAAAATCACTGTAACATACTGATTATATTTATTTTTTCAATTGAAAGGTATTTTCTAACATTAAGGAGAGTATTATCAATATTAATCAAGGCGATCGTATTTATCATCCAGGTTATGGTATTGGCATCGTTAAATCTATTAATAAAAAAAGCTTTGTTGGTGAAACAAAAGCGAAATTTATTAAACTCTATTTTGCACGCAACGGACTCACTTGGCAGATTCCTGCTAATGATATGCCAAGCACAATTCGTAACATTATCAGTGCGAAAGAAGCCAGAAAAATTATTGATCACTTAACAAGCTGGAAAGGCAAAGTCAGTGAGAAGTGGAAAGTGCGGGCAACAGCAAACCAAGCCGCGCTAGATAAAGGTGATCCTTTTGGCTACGCTGAAGTAGTAAAGGAGTTAAGTGTGCTACAACAGCAAACCCCTTTGAGCTCAACCGATCGTAAACATTTAAATCTTGGCATTGAATTTCTATGTGAAGAACTAGCAGATGCTTTAGGTAAAACTCAAGATAGAGTGCGCCAACTAATAGATAAAGCGACTTCATTGCAGGCAGCAACGGCCTAATAACCTTTTAAGAAACCTATAAACTTACAACTTATCTAACAAGTGCCATAGCTAAGTACTTGATAGTAAAGTTGCTTATCCCGCTTTATTCAAGTTAATACTGAAACATATAAATAAACACTGTATGCAAATTAGCGACTATTTAAGCCGCTAGGCATAGGCTCTATAGTGTTTGATGCTTAAGGAAGACAAAGCGCTAAAGGCTATTGGCGATAACTTTTAGCGCTCTTGATAAAGCAACATTATAGGCTAGGTGTTATTTTCTGCGCTTAGCTTTAACTGCTGTTTTTTTAGCTGCAGGTTTAACAATATTTGATTTCGTATTACGCGCTTTAACTTTGCTTTGTGTTTTAACCGGCTTGGTTAAATCAATTACGGTTTCAGTAGCTTTATTTGACCTACCCGACAACACCTTTCTAGAAATACTTTTTAACAGTGATCCCCTATTGCTTACTTCAAAGCCCGGTTTAACAATGCGTTTAATTTCGCTGCCAATTAACTTTTGGATCCGCTCTAGTGTTTGCTCTTCTTCACGGCTAACAAAAGATATTGCATGGCCTGCCGCACCCGCACGGCCAGTACGGCCTATACGATGGACATAGTCTTCAGGCAAATAAGGCAGATTAAAGTTTATAACATGGTCAAGCCCTTGAATATCTAAGCCACGAGCGGCAACTTCTGTTGCAATTAATACCTGTAACTTAGCCGACTTAAAGTCAGCAATAGCACGACGTCTTGCACCTTGGCTCTTATCGCCATGGCAAACAGCAGCGTCAATTTTACTCATTTGCAAACCAGCTAATAAACGATCGGCTTGTTCTTTAGTACTGGTAAATACCAATACTTGAAACCAATTTTGTTCAGTTAATAACTGCTCGAACAGTTCAATTTTTCGGCTTTCTTCTACCGGATAAACCACATGGTTTACCGTTTCTGCAATACTATTTACTCTAGTAACCCGAATTTGCTGATGATTTTTTAAGATCTTATGCGACAACTCATTAACTGCCGGTGAGGTTGTTGCTGAAAATAATAAGGTTTGTCGTGGCGTCGCTGTCATCTGCATTAGCTTCATTACATCGCTAATAAAGCCCATATCTAACATACGATCAGCTTCATCTAACACAACAAACTCAACATCGCTTAAAATCACGTTTGCCAGTGCCATATGCTCTAATAAACGACCTGGTGTACTAATAACAATATCAACACCGGCTTTTAGTTTACTGGCTTGGCCGCCCATTTTTACACCGCCGTATAATGCGGTAACGCTTATTGCTAGAAACTGGGCATAAGCAGAAATTGCATCAGCTAATTGTTCAGCTAACTCGCGAGTTGGTGTAAGTATTAATGCCCGTGGACGGCTGGCAACAGTCGCTTTAGGCTTATCAAGCATACGTTGTAAAATGGGGATAGCAAAAGCAGCAGTTTTACCCGTTCCTGTTTGGGCGGTAACTTGTAAGTCTTTACCCCGCCGTGCAGGCACAATGGCTTGTTCTTGCACTGGGGTCATTTCATTGTAGCCACACTCAACGATTGCACGTTGCAAGTCTGGGGCTAAATCTAAAGATGAAAATTGCATAAGAGTTCCTCTGTAGAATAGCTACAGTCTTTAAAGTGGGCAGTATATACATTAATTTTAGTGCTAGATAAGACAAATGTTTATCTAGACGTAAATTTTACTCGTTTGTGATCTAGTGTAAACTTAAAAGGCGTTAATCCTTCTAAGTTCCTAGTCTACTATAGCAGAAGTGACTTAGTCAGCATCGTTAAGGTCAACCGGCTCTGTACGAGGTTTATGGTTGCAGGCTCTTGCTAGTATTTCTACATAAAATTGCGGTAAGTTATTTTTGAAGGCAGCATCTATATGCTGTTTAATTTCAGATGTAAAAATAACCTTTGCTTCTTCTTCAGAGGCACCAAAACGACAGTCGAAAGTCCAATAGTCTTTGCCCGCGGGTAAAGGTTTACGGCGCTCTCTATTTAGGTATTTTTTTATTTCATGTTTAATGGCTTCTACCCAACGGGCTGGCTTATGCTTAGGATGGGTTAAAGCGAATGTCTTTTTCATTGAGGTTCCTACAGGTGGACATAAAGAGTAAAGCGAGTTAAAACTCATAGTTGGCTATTCTACATGGATGAGTCAGATTTAACTGCTTAATTCGGTTATTTTTTAACAAAACTTGTTAGTTCAATTTTATCTCACTAATAAAAACAGCCTTTGTGTATTTGATTTTTGCCCTTATAACAAAAAAGCAGCGATAACTCGCTGCTTTTTTATGTAGAAATTAAAGCCTGCGTTATTACGACTCTAATTGCTCGGCATAATCCAGCTCATTTTGTAAGCGTTTAGTTTCATCAGCACGAGGTTTAGTAAACCTAGCTAAAGCTAAATACAGAACCGGGGTTAAGTAAAGTGTAAACACCACAGCTATACCTAAGCCACCAAAGACAACCCAACCGATGGCATTTCTTGCTTCAGCACCCGCCCCACTTGATAATATAAGCGGTAATGAGCCTAACAAGGTTGATAATAGCGTCATTGTTATAGGTCTTAACCGGATACTGGCCGCCTGCTCTACTGCTTTGCGTACGCTATAACCTTGGTCACGCAATTGATCGGCAAACTCTACCAGTAAGATAGCATTTTTAGCCAGTAAGCCTATTAACATCACTAAGCCTATTTGCGAGTAAATATTAATAGAAGTCCCGGTTAAAAACAGGGCAAATAAGGCCGCTGCTATGCCAAAAGGCACTGTTGCCATTACGACTACAGCGCTATTAACACTTTCAAATTGCGCTGCTAATACCAGTAGCACGATAACAAAGGCTAATACATAGGTTAGCGTTACTTCACGAGCGGTTTCTTCAAAGGTTAAGGCTTCACCTAAAAATATTAAGCCGATATTGCTAGGTAAATGCTGCTCACCTAAGCTGCGCAGTTTTTCCACGACTTCTTGCAAAGGAATATCATCGGCTAATTGCATTTCCATTTGAATTGCACGGCGCTGAGCTTGGCGCTCTAGCTCAGCTGCAACCCCCTCTTCAGAAATATAAGCCAGGCTTGATAAAGGCACTAGATTGCCATTACTTGAACCAACATACAGATTCGCTAAATCGGTAGGATCTTTAATTTGCTGGCTTTGGGCTTGTAAAATAATAGGTATAGCCTGATCGCCCACGTTTAAATCAGCAACATCATCACCATTAATTGCCACTCGCAACGTGCTGGCAATATCAGACAACGGCACGGCTAATTCTTGTGCTCTGCGTCGGTCTATATTCACCCTAAGCTGAGGTTGTGTAGGTTGATAAGAGATCCTTGGCATACCTAATTCTGGTAACTCTTGTTGAATAATTTTCGAGAAACGTTGCGCCGCTGCAAAAATATCAGCATAACTTTGGCCAGTTAACGCCAACTCTAAGCCACCGCCTTGACCCCGTAAATTAAGGCTGTTAGAGCCAAACGCTCTGGCTGGTGCGCCGGGGATCGCACCGAGTGGACCACGGATTTCATCGATAATTTGCTGCTGCGTACGCGAGCGTTCGTCCCAGTGTTTTAATGGCACAGTAATAAAGGTTAAATTAGGATCCCATTGGCCAACCACAGTATAAATTGAGTCAATATCGCCACCATTAACATAAGGCAGTAAGATATCTTCCATTTTATCCGCTTGGCGATCCATAAAGTTTAAGCCTACGCCGTCTGGACCGCGAGCAAAAACCCGAATAGTGCCACGATCTTCACTGGGCATTAGCTCATTGTCTAAAAGGTTATATAAACTAATGGCTGCTATAGCTGCAATTAAACTGGCAATAAACACCAACCAAGCTTTATCTAACGCAACATGCAAGCTGCGCTCGTACCAGCCTAAAATTATCTTTCCAAGGCGAGAGGTTCGAGTTTCTTTATTGGCTTTAATGGGTAAGCGTGCCGTGAGCGCCGGCACAAGTGATAACGCGACAAAGGAAGAGATAATAACAGCTATTGCTAACACACCACCGAATTCACGGAACAAACGCCCTGCGGTTGAAGGTAAAAAGGCAATCGGCACAAATACAGCCACTAACACGGCCGTTGTTGCAACAACAGCAAAGAACACTTCACGGGTGCCAATAACCGCAGCAGCACGAGCGCCTAAGCCCATGCTACGGCGACGTTGAATGTTTTCTGTTACGACGATGGCATCATCTACAATTAGGCCGGTTGCAAGCACTAAAGCCAATAGCGTAAGTATATTAATTGAAAAGCCCATTAACCAAATAGCGGCTAAAGCCCCTATTAATGACACGGGAATAGATAAAGCCGGTACTATCGTAGCTCGGCCTGAGCCAATAAATAACCATAATGTTGCCACAACCAAAATAATGGTTAATAGCAAAGAGGTCATTACCTCATCGACAGAGCCGCGAATAAATTCAGCATCATCTGAAGTCACTTGCATCTGTAGTTCAGGAAAACGGCTTTCTAGGCGTTTAACTAAGGCTAAAACTTCATCTGATATTTCAATAGTATTTGACCGAGCTTGACGGATCACCCCTAAACCAATAACAGGTTTGCCATCTAAACGAACTAAACTTTGCGCATCTGCAGGGCCAAAATACACCGTAGCGACATCGCCAACCCGAGTATCACCTTTAATAACAATATCCGACACTTGCTCGGCGCTAACTGAAGTTGCATCAGCGCGAACAATCAGCATTTGATCGGTTGATTTCATGCTACCTGCAGGCACATCAAAGGGCGCTTGGCGCAGCGCGGCGGCGACATCGGTAACGGATAAATTAAAGCTTGTTAAGCGAAGCGGATCAAGCAACACCCGCAGCACGCGCTCTCTATCACCATTTAAACGTACATCAGCGACACCTGGAATACTTAAGAATAGCGGTGCTAAATCGGTTTCAACTCGTTCAGTTAGCGTTTCTAAATCGAGCGTGTCACTCGACACAGCTAAACTAACTACCGACTGCGCATCATTATCGGCTTTAATTATAGCCAAGCGCTCTACAGTATTAGGAAGCTCGCGCTGAATTCGGCTTACTGATTCTCGTACTTCATTCGCGGCATCTTCTAAATTAATACCCGGGCGAAACTCTACTCTAACACGGGCTCTGCCCTCTTCACTTGAGGCATTAATCGATTTCACACCACTGACACGAGCAACAGCGCCTTCTAATTTGCTTGTTACTTCAGTATCAACAGTTTCAGGTGAACCACCTGGATAAGAAGCGGTTACAGAGACAATAGGTCGGTCAACATCAGGTAATTCACGTACCTCAATGGCATTAAAAGCCGCTAGGCCAGCAATAATAATTAATAGATTTAAAACAACAATTAATACTGGACGGCGAATCGATAACGAGGGTAAATCGCTTTGTGGTAATGGCTGGCTCATAACGTCGCTTCCTGCGCATCATTTTTAGTGTTTTTAATAGCATTAGCTGCTTTAACGTTTTGGCCTTGGCGCAAGGTTTGCACCCCTTCAACAATCAGTTGATCATTAGGTGCTAACGCGCCAGAAACTAATAAACGACCACTTAAACGTTGCTGAATTTGTACATCAACTTGTTTGGCTTTGCCATCTTCGGCTAACCAAACATAAGCGCTAGTTGCGCCCCACATTAATGCCGCTTCAGGAATAACAGCATACTGCTCTTGGGCCAGTTGCATAGTCACTCGAAAACTCATACCTGGGCGATATAAGTCGTCTGCATTATCTAACAAAGCCCGTACCCGAAAACTTCGGTTAGCCAGATTAATACGTGAGTCAACTTCCACAATTTGCGCATCTATGGTTTTGGCTTGACCTTGCCAAGGCTCTAATTTCACACTGGCATTACCTTGTAATATGGCTAAGGCCGTTTCTGGTGCATTAAAATTAATTAACAGCTGCTTACGATCATCAATAGTCGTAATTGCGGTTTGCACATTAATTCTGTCGCCTCGCTGAACATCGGTTAAGCCTACTACACCGGAAAAAGGGGCTCTTACCGTTCTATCGTCTAGTTCCGTTTTTACTTCTACTAGCTGCACTTTTAATAAGTCACGCGCAGTAATAGCATCATCCAGCTCGCTTTGCGCTATAGCGCCTTTATTACGGCTTTCTTGCAAACGCGTTACCGTACGCTCTGCATCGGCTAATTGAATAGTCACCCTATCTAAAGCAACTTTTTGCCGCCGCGAATCTAACTCGACTAAAATATCATTAGTCATCACCTGTTGGCCGGGAACAAAATGTACCGCAGTGACTTTATCGGCAACAGCAGGATAAACAACAACTGAATGAATAGCTTCAGCTGTTCCTACCGCTTCTACTTTATTGATTTTTTGTTCAAATTTAATAGGGGCCGTAATAACCTGAGCTGCGCGTCCAGCTCGAGACTCTTGAGCTTGTGCTGTGCCGACTGAAGTTAGCGTTCCAATTGAAAGCATAAATAAAAGCCAGACTGCATGGCGTTTCAATAGCATTTTATGTCCTTTAAACGATGAGATTTTTTGATTGGATCTTAAAAACGCATTGCTACATTTTTAAATACGTCAATTATCTGGCTAACTATACGGATTTTTTTCCCTAATTCATCATCAGCAACTGTAAATTTACGGTAAAGCCGAGGCAAAATGGGATAATTGCCTATCAAGTGACTATTTAACCTAACTATTTGGCCTTGTAGCTTATTTAAACTTGTTTATCGTCTAAGCTGTCCACATAGTTAAATTAATAACCAATACTTAACGCACTATGGCAACATAGCAAATAGCTAAGGAGCATTTATGTCGCACATATATACGCCACCTAAAGTTTGGACTTGGGATAAACAAAACGGAGGCAAGTTTGCAAGTACAAATCGCCCAGTCTCTGGCGCAACGAAAGAGGTTGCCGTACCAATAGGCAAACATCCTTTACAGCTTTATTCTTTAGCTACTCCTAATGGCATAAAAGTAACCATTATGCTTGAAGAGTTGTTAGCCGCAGGCCATAACGCAGAATATGATGCTTGGTTAATTGATATCTCACAAGGGGATCAATTTGGCAGCGGCTTTGTAGACATTAACCCTAATAGCAAGATCCCCGCTTTAATGGACCATAGCACTGAGCAGCCAACACCCGTGTTTGAATCTGGTTCAATCCTAGTTTATTTAGCTGAAAAATTTAATGCTTTTTTACCTAGTTCTGGTCTTAAGCGTACTCAAGTCATGAATTGGTTATTCTGGCAAATGGGCAGCGCGCCTTTTGTTGGTGGTGGTTTTGGCCACTTTTATGCTTACGCCCCTGAAAAATTTGAATACCCTATTGATCGCTATGCAATGGAAACTAAGCGTCAGCTAGATGTATTAGATAAACAACTGGCAAATAACGAATTTATTGCCGGTGATCAATACAGTATTGCTGATATGGCTATCTGGCCTTGGTATGGTGGTTTAGTCTTAGGCCGTTTATATGATGCGGCTGAATTTTTAGAGGTACAAAAATATAGCCATGTGCTGCGTTGGGCTAAACAACTAGACGCCCGTCCAGCGGTGAAACGAGGTTATATTGTCAATAGAAGCTTTGGTGATGGCCCGCAATTAACAGAGCGCCATAGTGCCGATGACTTTTTACCCTTTAATTTGTAATAGCTAACTGAGCGTTAACCGGCGCTTTTGGCTAAGCATCTGTGCTAGAATAAGCGCCGTTTTTATATGTATTAGGTAATAACAACTATGCGTTTTGTCTTTAAATTTATTCGACTTATTCTAACCCCTTTTATGCTGTTATCAGAAAAGTTAACCACACCTAAGGGCATTGAACGCGATCTAGCGAGCCAAGCTAAAGTAGATGCTGACTGCCAACAACTTGCCTTATATGAATTTAAAGCTTGTCCATTTTGCATCAAGGTGCGTAAAGAAATGGCAAGATTAAGCCTGAATATCAAAAAATGTGATGCCCAGAATAACCAAACGCATCGCCAAGCATTAGCAGGAGGGGGCGGCCGAGTAAAAGTGCCCTGCTTACGGATCAGCGATAATAACGGTGATGTACAGTGGTTATATGAATCAAATGATATAATTGCTTATTTACAGCAGCGTTTTGCCAATAATTAAGCTTATCTTCTTAACTAAAATTAATAGGGCTAACAATGTCTGAACAGTTTGCATTTTCCCAAGCCTGCGAGAATAACAAAGCACCTATTTTAGATGTGTTAGCCCCTATTTTGCAGCACAGTCGACGCGTATTAGAAGTTGGCGGTGGAACCGGACAACATGCCGTATTTTTTGGCCAACACTTTGCGACTAAGCGCAATGCGGATCAAGAGCCGCTAATATGGCAAAGCAGTGATCAAGCTGCTTATTTACCAGATTTAGCAGCCCGTATTAACCATGCAAATTTATCGAATTTGCTAAGTCCAATTGAGCTTGATGTTACAAGCTCAGCCTTTACAGTTGAAAAAGTTGACGCCGTTTTTAGCGCTAATACCTTACATATTATGTCGTGGCCGGTGGTACAGCGTTTTTTTCAACGCCTAGATGAGTTTTGTCACAAGAAAGCCCAATTGTGTATCTATGGCCCTTTTAATTATCAGGGGCAGTTTACCAGCGACAGTAATGTTAATTTTGATCAATATTTAAAACAGCGCGATCCATTAATGGGGATCCGCGATATTGAACAAGTTATCGCTTTGGCGCAACAGCTAGGTTTTACGTTAGAGCAAGATTATGCTATGCCAGCAAATAACCGGCTATTGCACTTTAAAAGGTAGTTTTTGCTTAACTTGTTGGTAATAATCAGTCACTGCAGCCCGCTCTTGCGCTATGTAGTTAGTGATTGCCGGGGTTAGCGCATTAGGTTGAAACTGATAAAAGCCTGATCGTATTACCGGTTCAAAACCGCGTTGAATTTTATGCTCACCTTGAGCACCGGCATCAAACACCTGTAACTGACGCTCAATACAGTATTCAATACCCGCATAATAACAACATTCAAAATGCAGTCGGTCAAACTCAGCCTTAGCCCCCCAATAACGGCCGTATAAATGGCTATTATCTTTAAAGCACAATGACGCCGCGACTATTTCACCCTCGTATTCGGCAACAAACAGCACTATTTTGTCGGCCATCGTTTGCCCCCAGCCAATAAAGGTTGCTTGGCTTAAATAACCTTGGTGGCCCGAGCGTTTTTGATAGGTTGCACTATAAAACTGATAAAATAGCTGCCAAATCTGTGGGGTTAGCTGTTCATTGGTTAAGGTGTTAATACTAATATTTTGCTTGGCGACTTTAGCTCGCTCTTGTTTAATTTGTTTGCGTTTTCTTGCAGTTAAATGCTGTAAAAAGTGGTCAAAATCTGTGTAATTTTTATTATGCCATTGAAACTGCACATCGAGTCGCTCTTGATAACCTAGCTGACGGTAAAGTTTCTGCTCAGCTGGCTCTGGATATAAAGCTTGGAACTGACTAAAGCCAAATTGCTCTGATAACTGCTCAATACCTTGAGTTAAGATTGCTAACACCGACGCTTTATCATAATTAGAGGCTACCGCAAAACGTGGCCCTTGGGCTGGTGTAAATGGAATGGCATTGACCAGTTTTGGATAAAATTCAAATCCTGAATGGTGATAGGCCTTAGCAAATTGCCAATCAAACAAATACTCGCCATAAGAATGTAACTTAATATATGCCGGCATAATAGCTATAAGCTGTTGATCGTGTCGCAGTACTAAATGCTGCACTAACCAACCGGAGTTTTCACCAATACTCGCGCCCTGCTCTAATGCGTGTAAAAACTCATATTGGCAAAATGGATAGTCACTATTAAATAAATTATTCCAATCCCTAGCATCAAGCTGGGCCATACTAGAGATAATTTCAAGCTGCATCTAAGATCTCAACTAAAAGCGCAGCTAAAAGTTAACTGCGCTTATAATATTTAAGTTAACCAATTAAATTGTTTTTTTAACCTCTTTAATCCAGTTATCTACTCGTTTTTCTAACACATTAAGCGGCAAAGCACCTCCACCTAACACGGTGTCATGAAAACCGCGAATATCGAAGTCTTCTCCTAACTCCTGTTCAGCTTTAGCACGCATTTTTAAAATAGCTATCATGCCAATTTTATATGCTGTTGCCTGGCCTGGCCAAACTATATAGCGACGAACTTCCGATTTAACTGCGCCTTCTGCAATGGGCGTTTTTGCTAAAAAGTACTCAACTGCTTCTTGTTCTGTCCAACCCTTGCTGTGCAAGCCTGTATCAACAACTAAACGCACTGCTCGCCACATTTCGGTAATTAAACGGCCAAAATCAGAGTATGGGTTTTTATATCCGCCCATCTCTTTTGCTAACAGCTCTGCATATAGCCCCCAGCCTTCACTATAAGCCGTAAAACTGGCTTGAGTTCTAAAAGTAGGTACTGTAGTAAGCTCTTGAGCAATTGATATTTGCATATGGTGTCCAGGATTACCTTCATGGTAAGCAATAGCTTCCATCTCATTTTTAGGCATAGACTTCATATCAGACAAATGGGCATAATAAATACCTGGTCTTGAACCATCAGCGGTACCTGGGAAGTAATGTTGCGCGGCTCCTGGTTGTTCTCTAAATGCTTCTACTCGCTTAACAATTAAGTCGGCTTTTGGAAGTAAACCAAAGTATTGTGGTAATTTTTCATTAATAGCAGCTAAATATTGTTCAGTATCAGTAATGTAGGCTTGGCGGCCTTCATCAGTATCTGGGTATGTAAATTGCTCATCTGTTTTTATAAAGGTAAAAAACTCTGCTAAGCTGCCTTTAAATCCGACTTTATTTTTAATTGCAATCATTTCATCGGTTATGCGCGCGACTTCATCTAAGCCTATTTGATGAATTTCATCGGCCGTTAGTGCTGTTGTCGTTGCTGCTTTAAGCTGATAATTATAAAAAGCCGTGCCATTAGGTTGCTTACCAACACCAGTAGCTATTTGGTCACTCTTTGTCATATCCTCTTCAAGCCATTGTTTAAGCTCGGTATAGGTAGGCAAAAAGTATTGCTCTAAGTGACTCTTTGCATTGTTAGTCAGCTCAGTTGCTTCTTTATCTGATACCTTATCATTCGCGACTAAGTTTGCAATTTTAGCTTTGGCATCTGCCCATAATGGTGAATCTTCGCTGCTATCGGTAAAGGGGGTGCCTGATATTAAATTAGTGACTTGCTCAATTACGCCACTATAGGCGAACTCAGGTGGTCTAACTCCTTTGTCAGCATTATGTTTAGCCCGTTTTAGTAATTCAGACATAGCCTGAGTAATACCAATTAAGCGTTTATTATAGGCTTGCATATCCTCCAGACTATCAACCTTATGGAAGTTGATCATAATTTGCGGTAAAAGTGAGTGCACCCCTTGCATTTGAGTAAAGATATACTGGTTATTTCTGAACTTAACACCTTCTTTCGCTAAATTATATTGATACAGCCAGATATCATAAGAGGTTTTTGCTTCTAAAGTTAACTTTTCATAATCGAACTGGCTGGTCATTTCTTCCACAGTCGCACCCAGCCAAGCAAGTTGTTTATCTTCAGCGGCTACAGAGACATTATCAATTTGATCATATTTATCCTTACGGCCTTGAAAGGTCATCTGAAGTGGACTTTGCTGCAGTTGCTCTTCGTACTTTTGTTCAAACCACGTATTTATGCGAGCCGTTTCTTGTTGGATTACGCTTTGATCAGTGATAACAGATTGACTTTGTTCAGATGAGGTTGAATTTATAGGATCAGAAGCAGTACTTGGTTCACAAGCACTAAGTAATCCGACAACGGCTAAAGCTATAAGTGATTTTTGCATAAAAACGACCTTATTAATTTATAGAAGTAACAAAACTCAGACTACGCTGAGTTTTGTATTTCGTCTAAATTAATTTGTAAGTATCTTTTACTAAAATAACATCTCTTATAAAGCTTATGCACTTACCCGCTTATATTGACGATATTCAGGGCGCCAGAAGTTATCTTCTATCCGCTTGGTTAACTCTTCATCATCAATACCTAACGCTAAACCTTGTTGCTGAGCCACTTTAGCTACGTTAAAAGCTATTAACTTGCTAAGCTCGGCTAATTCAGTAAAAGGTGGTAGTAAACCGCCCTCTCCGGTATTCGCTAAAGGCGACGCCCCTGCTAAAGTCTTACTGGCTGCTCTTAACATTTCATCACTAATTAAACGCGCTTTAACAGCTAAAACACCTAAACCAATACCTGGGAATATATAACTATTATTGCATTGCGCTATTGGGTATTGCTTATTATTGTAACTAACAGGTGCAAATGGACTGCCAGTGGCGATAATGACATCGCCATCTGTCCATTCAATAACCTGCTCTGGAGTTGCTTCAACTTGTTTCGAAGGATTACTTAATGGAAATATAATCGGCGTATCACAGCCTTGTTTCATGGCTCTGATGACCTGTTCAGTGAATAAACCTGCCTGACCAGATACCCCAATCAAAATACCAGGTTTAGCACAATGCATTACATCTAATAAGTTAGGGTAGTCGCCACTGTAACTCCAGGTTGCAATATCCTCGCTACGCTGCACTAACTGTTGCTGAAAATCGCGTAAGTTAGGCATAGTATCAGTTAATAAACCAAAACGATCGACCATATAAACTTGCTGTCTGGCTTGGCTTTCACTAATTCCCTCTGCCACCATTTGACTAATGACCTGCTCGGCAATACCGCAACCGGCAGAGCCAGCGCCAACAAAAGTCACATTTTGTGCCGAGAGCTTAACGCCTTTACTACGACAAGCTGCTAATAAAGTGCCTACGCTTACAGCTGCAGTTCCTTGAATATCGTCATTAAAACAACAAACTTCATTGCGATAACGGTTTAATATTGGCATAGCATTAGGTTGTGCAAAATCTTCAAATTGAATAATGGCATCAGGCCAACGCCGTTTAACCGCCTTAATAAAGACATCTACAAATTCATTGTATTGCTCACCCACAATACGTTTTTGCCGCAGCCCCATATACATAGGATCATTTAGCAAGGCTTCGTTGTTAGTACCTACATCAAGCATTACCGGTAATGTATAGGCTGGGCTTATACCACCACAAGCGGTATACAAAGACAGCTTACCTATAGAAATGCCCATGCCACCAATGCCTTGATCACCCAGACCAAGCACACGTTCACCATCGGTAACAACGATCACTTTTACTTTGCGTTTAGTTGCATTACGCAGTACATCATCTAATTGATCGCGATCGTCATAACTAACAAATAAGCCTCTAGCACTGCGATAAATATCGGAAAACTGCTCACAAGCATCGCCTACAGTAGGTGTATAAATAATCGGGATCATTTCCTCTAAGTGGCGCTGTAATAGTCGATAAAACAAGGTTTCGTTATTATCTTGAATCGCCCGAAGATAAATATGCTTGTTAATAGCTTCATCAAAGCTTTTGTATTGCATATAAGCGCGCTCAACCTGCTCTTCTATGGTTTCATAACGTGGGGGGAGCAAGCCGGTTAAATTAAATGCTTGTCTTTCTTGGGCGGTAAAGGCATTACCTTTGTTTAGTAATGGTGTTTCAAGTAAGGCGGAACCAGAATAAGCGGTATATAAAGCAGATTTGACTTTTGAACTGCGCATGTAAATTTCCCACAGTAGTTGCTAGCTAAGCCAGAGCTAAAGCTAGCATAAATTTAATAGATAGTGCTGATCCTCGGGTTAAGTACTGACAATAAAAACAAGCCTTCTGTGTTACAAAAATCAATGGCTTTAAGCACATCTGATTGGCTTAAATTTAGCAACTCTAACACAAGAGGATCAATTAAGTGTTTGGTTTGATATAACTCAGGATGTTGATTAGCTAAAGCTAATTTCACAGCTAAATGAATAATTAACTGTGGCAAGCGATTATGATCAAATTTCACACTATTTTGCAGCGCTATTGGTTCAACTATTATATCGGGTAATTGCCAAATGTTTAGGAGTTCAGCACCACACTCAGCGTAAGTAAAACCCAGTTCGTCGTGTTGTAACTTCCAAGGAAGCGTTTCTGAATCATAAGCTTGACAGCGAAAAGCGAGTTCAGGGTCATTTTGTAGAACAACTAATTCACCAATATTATGCAATAAACCCGCAACATAGAAAGACTCACTTGGTTTAACACCACAACAATCAGCTAAATACTTGCCAATTAAAGCTGCATTAACGCTTTGCTCCCAAAAACGTTCTAAATCAATAACAGACGTATCTAACTTACAATAAGCCGCAGCAACACCAATACTCAATGCTAAATTATAAACTTGGTTTTGTCCCACAACTAATAAGGCTTTATTAATAGATGGAACCTGGAATGAGAAATTATATAAGGCACTATTAGCAAGCTTAAGGAGTTTCGCTGTTAATATAGGATCAAGTGAAATTACCTCAGCTATATCATCTAAGCTAGCCGTTTTTGAATCCATAAGCTCTCTTAACCTGATGCAACTTTCTGGTAAAGCAAGCAGGTCTGACGCATTTTGAGCATATTGCAAGGCTTTCATTAAATGAAATCTCCCCTTGTTAGCAAACGTTTTGCTGTCGCTAACATTAAGTTTTACTACAACTTATGATTTTACTCGTTTTAGCTAAGATTTATTAGTCATTTTTACTATTTAACGTTAATAAAATAAAAAAACCGAACAAGATCGGTTTTTTATAAATTAAATATGCATTTAATTAACTTTCATTTGTTATTCAACAGAACTACGTAACATCCATGCTGTTTTTTCGTGCACTGTCATGCGTTGAGTTAGTATATCTAAGCTAACTTCATCAGAGGCATTTTCAGCAACAGGAACAATACTGCGCGCAGTTTTAGCAATTGCCTCATGGCCTTTGACTAAATCTTTAATCATTTCTTCAGCGCTTGGAATACCTTCAGCTTCTTCTATTGTGGTTAATTTTGCAAACTCTTTATATGAGCCAGGTGCAAATTCACCTAAAGCACGAATACGCTCTGCAATATCATCAACAGCTACGGCTAACTCTTGATATTGCTCTTCAAACAAGGTGTGTAAAGACTGAAATTGTGGGCCAGTAACATTCCAATGATAATTATGTGTTTTTAAATACAATGTATAAGAGTCTGCAAGTAATACCGCTAAACCCTCTGCAATTAATTTACGTTGCTCTTCACTAATACCAATATTTACTTTCATAAATCGCCTCTTTAGATTAATCAATATTTACAATAATAAACTCGTACAGGCTCCTGCTGATAGAATAGCCCAAAGTAACTTAATACTAAAGACTAGTTTATATTGACCTATTAAAGATATGGAGATGATTTTAGTAAAAACAACCCTTTACTAAATAATGGTTTAAGAAACGTAAAGCGAGTATTTAGATAATACCTAACCCGGTAAATTAAGCGACCTTGTTGGTGAATTATTTATTACCAACAAAGCCGATTTTACACCTTAGTTTAATAACTAAGTTTGATTAGTTTGCTTGTGCAACAAGATACTCTTCATAAGTACCAACAAAGTTACGCACATCTTGGTCCGTAATTTCAATGATACGGCTTGCTAATGAAGAAACAAACTCACGGTCATGACTGACAAATATTAAGGTGCCTTTATAGTGCTCTAAGGCAAGATTTAATGACTCAATAGATTCCATATCTAAGTGGTTAGTTGGCTCATCCATCACTAATATATTTGGCTTTAATAGCATTAATTTACCAAATAACATCCGGCCTTTTTCACCACCCGATAATACACTGGTCGATTTTTTAATATCATCTTGCGAAAACAGCAAACGACCTAAAATACCTCTTACAACTTGCTCATCATCTGTTGGGCTTTTCCATTGGCTCATCCAGTCGAACAAAGTCATATTGTCTTTAAATTCATACTCATGATCTTGCGCATAGTAGCCCACTTTGGCATTTTCAGACCATTTAACCGTACCAGATTCTGGGCTTAACTCACCCATTAAGCATTTAAGTAAAGTTGTTTTACCAATACCATTAGTACCTAGAATAGCGACTTTCTCACCCACTTCTATGGTTAAGTTTAAGTTTTTAAATAACTGCAGTTCATCGAAACTTTTGTTTAAGCCTTCAACTTCTAAAGCTAAACGATATAACTGTTTTTGTTGCTCGAAGCGAATAAAAGGATTAACACGGCTAGACGCTTTAACTTCTTCTAGCTGAATTTTTTCTATTTGCTTAGCCCGTGACGTCGCTTGTTTAGCCTTAGAAGCATTAGCAGAGAAACGACTAACAAAAGTCTGAAGTTCTGCTATTTGCGATTTTTTCTTGGCATTATCGGCCAATAAACGCTCGCGAGCTTGAGTTGCAGCAAACATATATTCATCATAGTTGCCAGGATATAAACGTAACTCACCATAATCTAAATCAGCCATATGAGTACAAACACTGTTTAAAAAGTGTCTATCATGCGAAATAATTACCATAGTACTGTTACGTTCAGTTAATACGTTCTCTAACCAACGAATTGTATTAATATCTAAGTTGTTCGTAGGCTCATCTAGCAACATCACTTCTGGCTCAGCAAATAACACTTGAGCTAACAATACCCGCAATTTAAAGCCAGGCGCTATAGATGACATTAAGTCAAAATGTTGCTCTACAGGGATGCCAACACCTATTAATAATTCACCGGCACGAGACTCTGCGGTGTAACCATCCATCTCACCAAAAGCGACTTCAAGATCGGCGACTTTCATGCCATCTTCTTCGCTCATCTCAGCACTGCTATAGATGCGGTCGCGCTCTTGTTTAACAGACCATAATTCAGCATGGCCCATTATTACAGTGTCAATAACTGTATATTGCTCAAAGGCGAATTGATCTTGGTGTAACTTAGCAACTCGATGGTTAGGTTCAACAAAGACATTACCCGCGCTAGGCTCTAACTCGCGGCTAAGAATTTTCATAAATGTTGATTTACCGCAACCATTAGCGCCAATTAAGCCATAGCGGTTACCCTCGCCAAATTTAATCGAAATATTTTCAAATAACGGCTTAGCGCCGAATTGCATGGTAATGTTTGAAGTTGAGATCACAGTGTGTTCCAGAACAGGTTAAGCTAGACAGCCAAATACAAAAAGTGCGTCACTATACGCACTTTGCCAGCTAATTTCAAAGCTTCAGCCTACTTTGTCTACTTTGTTCTATGGCCTTTACCACTTTAGGCATTAAACCAAGATGCTTAATTATTAATTGTTAATTGTTAATTGTTAATTGTTAGTATGTTTAGTTATTGGCCAATTGAATTGCTGCGGCACTTAATTCGGTTATGCGTAACCAATTTTTATCCGTAATTAACTGCTTTGTCGTTAACCAAGAGCCTCCAACGCAATCAACGTTAGGTAACGACAAATACGCCTTAGCATTATTAGGGGTAATGCCACCCGTTGGACAAAACCTAACCTGTGAAAATGGTCCATAAAATGAGGCTAAAGCTTTAACGCCACCAGACGTTTCTGCTGGAAAAAACTTAAAATGGTTATAACCATATGCAATGCCTTGCATTAATTCAGAGCTAGTCGCAATGCCAGGAATTAGTGGTATCGCTGCGGCTTTACCTGCTGCAAGCAACTCTGCAGTTAAACCTGGGCTGATGGCAAATTTAGCGCCAGCAAAAATTGCCTGTTGCAACTGTTGTGCATTAATTATGGTGCCCGCGCCAATGATAGCGTCTGGAAATTTTTCTGACAGCAAACGAATAACATCTAATGCCACTGGTGTACGTAATGTAACTTCTAAAACACCTATACCACCGTCAATAATCGCTTGTGCCATTGGAATAGCATCGGCTAAATTGTTCACTTCCACAACAGGGATCACTGCGCTTTGTTGAAATAAAATATCTGGTTGTAAGGCCCAGTTAGCAAATGCCATAGCTTATTCCTTATGCTTATTAAAAATATCTTGTTCCGTAAATAAGCTACAGGCACCTTGCTCTGCCCCTGTTAATTGACTACGCAGAGCTGCAAACATTTCTCTGCCCATGCCATAGATAACACTAGGGTTTTCTGCATGGTCAAAGCGAGCGGCCTCTCTTTGCTCAAGCTCAGCTTCAGATACCAGCAATGATAATTGACCAAGTTCAGCATCAACTAACATCATATCGCCAGTTTGAATTTTAGCTAGTAATCCGCCATCTAATGCTTCAGGCGTAACATGAATAGCTGCAGGCACTTTACCTGATGCGCCAGACATACGACCATCGGTTACTAAAGCAACTTTAAAGCCTCTATCTTGTAAAACGCCTAAAGCGGGAGTGAGCTTATGTAGCTCAGGCATGCCACAGGCTTTGGGGCCTTGAAAGCGCACAACCACAACGCAGTCTTTATCTAATTCGCCAGCTTTAAATGCAGCCTCTAATTGATGCTGATTGGAAAACACTACTGCAGATGCCTTTATTAGTGAAGCACCTTGACGTAGCGCAGAGGTTTTCATTACCGCGCGGCCTAAATTACCTGATAATACTTGTAAACCACCATGCTCTTTAAACGGCTCAGTACTAGAACTTAAAACGGTTAAATCTGTTGAAATTGCAGGCGCATCTTGCCAAATAAGTGAACCGTCTTTTATTAACGGCTCTTGGCAATAACGACGCAAACCTTCACCTGCTATGGTATGCACATCCTCATGGAGTAAACCCGCATCTAATAATGTTCTAATTAATACCGCCATACCACCCGCTTGTTGGAAATGATTAATATCTGCTTGTCCGTTGGGATATATACGCGTTAATAACGGCGTAGCAGCTGATAGCTGCGCAAAGTCATCCCAATTAACAATATAACCAGCAGCACGGGCAATCGCGATTAAATGCATAGTATGATTGGTAGAACCACCAGTGGCTAATAGCCCAACAATACCGTTAACAATCGCTTTAGCATCGATTATTTTACTGATAGGTAGATAGTTATCGCCTAAGTCAGTTAACCGTGTTACTTGCCTAGCCGCAGCTTTAGTTAAGGCATCACGTAATGGCGTACCAGGATTAACAAAAGATGCACCTGGTAAATGTAGCCCCATAATTTCAACCACTAGCTGGTTAGAGTTTGCTGTACCATAAAAAGTACAGGTGCCTGGTGCATGATAAGATGCAGTTTCAGCAGCTAATAGCTGCTCTTTTGTTACTTTACCCTGGGCATAATTTTGCCGTACCCGTGCTTTTTCCTTATTTGGGATCCCTGATGGCATAGGCCCTGCTGGTATAAATACGAAGGGTAAATGGCCAAAACTAAGGGCCGCTAATAACAAGCCAGGGACAATTTTATCGCAAATCCCCAACATTACGCCGCCATCAAACATATTATGAGATAAACCTACAGCAGCAGACATTGCAATAATATCGCGGCTTAATAAGCTTAACTCCATACCCGGTTGGCCTTGGGTTACACCATCACACATCGCAGGCACACCAGAAGCAAATTGGGCTACACTGCCAACTTCACTAACAGCCTGCTTAATTAGCGTTGGATATGTTTCGTAAGGTTGATGGGCTGATAAGATGTCGTTATAGGCTGAAACAATACCAATATTAGCTTTGATTAAACTGCGTAAATCAGCTTTATCTTGGGCATTACAAGCCGCAAAGCCATGTGCTAGATTTCCACAGCTTAATGTAGCACGATGTGGCCCTTGCTGACGAGCTTGCTCCATACGCTGTAAATACTTAGCTCGACTAGCGCGGCTACGCTGAGTAATATTATTAGTGACTGTTAGAATTTCTGGATGCATGGCGTATTTAAATTCCTTAATGTCATACTAACTGCGACTAAAGCACACTCATTGTTCAGCGTACATTACCTCTACGGTTAGACATGGATGCTGTAAAAACGCCCGTATTGGCATTTCCATATGATCGTCACCTTGCATGGCCTTATCTAATACTGTTTTCTTACTACTCCCTACTAAGTGCAAAAACAGATGACGCGTATTTTCAAGTCTCGCCTTAGAAAGGCTGATCCTTTCATAGGGTGCTGTTGTTGGTTTAACAGCTAAAACAGCTTGTGACTCATCAGCTAGACCAGCAGCAATCTGTTCGCTACAAGGGAATAAAGACGCTGTATGGCCGTCTTCACCCATGCCTAGAATAACAGCATCAAAAGTTGGTAGGCTTACAATACGGTTTAATACCTGTTCGGCCCCTGCAAAGGCAGACTCAGCATTGCTATATAAACTGATAAACCTAGCTTTAGCAGCTTTATTTTGCAGTAAAGCCGTTTTTACTAACCGCTCATTACTATCTGGGTGACTGTTATCTATCCAGCGATCATCAGCTAATAACACTGTCACTTTTTGCCATTCTAGATCTGTTTTATTAAGTAGGCTAAATAAAGCCTGAGGAGTACGACCACCAGAGACGACTAAATAAGCCTCACCTCGCTGTACTATAGCCTGTTTCATTATGCTAATTAGTTTAGCCGCAAATTGGCTATTTAGCTCAGCACTATCGGCGAACTGATTAAATTTCATCATCATTATTCCTCCCAATTTCGATTATCACGCGCCATCATCGAAATTGATGCCACTGGCCCCCAACTCCCAGCAGGATAGCTTTTAGGCGGCTCATTACTTTGCTGCCAGGCATTCATAATGCTATCCACCCACTTCCATGCCTGCTCAACTTCATCACGTCGAACAAATAAATATTGGTTACCTAACATAGCCTCTAATAACAAACGCTCATAAGCGTCGGCAATGCGTTGTGATTTAAAGGTTTCATCAAAACTTAAATCAAGCTTTGATTCTTGTAACCGCATGGTTTCACCTAAGCCTGGAATTTTGTTTAAAACTTGAATTTCTACCCCTTCATCGGGCTGCAAGCGAATAATCAACTTATTTGCTGGTAAATGCTGGTAGGTTTCATGAAAAATATTATGTGGTTGCGGTTTAAAGCAAATGACCACTTCACTTAATTTACTGGCCATACGCTTGCCTGTACGCAAATAAAACGGCACGCCAGCCCAACGCCAGTTATCTATATCAACTTTTAACGCCACAAAGGTTTCAGCACTACTATTAGCTTTCGCCCCTACTTCTTGTAAATACCCAGGCACAGCATTGCCTAAAACAAACCCAGCAGCGTATTGACCACGCACTGTTTTTTGTTGAATATTACTGGCATCAATTCGACGTAAGGCTTTTAATACTTTAAGTTTTTCGTCACGAATACTATCTGCATCTAATCTAGCCGGTGGCTCCATAGCAATTAGGCTTAGCACTTGCAATAAATGGTTTTGCACCATATCACGCATTTGCCCTGCATCATCGTAATAGCTCCAGCGCCCTTCCACACCAACCGCTTCGGCTACCGTGATCTGGACATGATCAATCGAATTATGATCCCAATTACTTGCAAAAATGGCATTGGCAAAACGCAAAGCTAATAAATTAAGAACGGTTTCTTTACCTAAATAATGATCAATTCGATAAATTTGCTGCTCGAAGAAGTATTGAGCAACGTGATCATTAATTTGTTTAGAAGATGCTAAGTCGTGGCCTATCGGTTTTTCAAGCACAACACGTGTTATCGGTATAGCCAGTTCAGCTGCTGCTAAGCCTTTACAAATAGCCGCATATAGGCTCGGTGGTGTTGCAAAGTAGCACACGGGCACACGCTGCGTAACATCGACTAGATTTTTTAACTTGCTAAACTCATCCAGGTTATTTAAATCAATTTGGCGATAAATTAATTTTGTTTGTAAGGATTGCCACACCTCTTGTTCAATAGGCTGTTTTATAAACTGCTGCAAGCTATCAAATACAAACTGCTGATATTGCTCAGTTGATAAACTATCTCGGGCAACACCGATAATCCGCGTATCAGAACAAAGTAAATTTGCTTTTTCTAGTTGATATAATGCGGGTAAAAGTTTGCGCTTAGCTAAATCCCCTTTGGTACCAAACAATATAAAATCTGATGCAGCGTTTTGCGCTGTAGTTGCTGCCATAATGGCCCCTTATGTATGTAACTTTACAACATATATGGTATATAAAGCCCAGTAAAGGCTGTTGTAAACTGCACTAAATGTAAGTAAATTACAGTTAATATTTTTAGCTATAAGAATATGGCAAACTTAGCCATAAGTTAACCTATTCCATCAGAACTTAGGTACATTCGCATGAACGTGTTAGAAAAAATCATAACCAACGGTCAAAGCTTTAGTAAGTCTGAGCGTAAGGTTGCCGAAGCCATTTTACAAAATCCTCAAGCGGCGATTCATAGCAGTATAGCCACTTTAGCTAAGGTTGCTGATGTAAGTGAACCTACTGTTAATCGCTTTTGTCGTCGACTTGATACTAAAGGTTTTCCAGATTTTAAGCTACACTTAGCGCAAAGCTTAGCTAACGGCACCCCTTATGTTAATAGGCATGTTGAAGAAACCGATGGTCCCGAAGCCTATACTGCAAAGATTTTTGAATCAACAATGGCGGCTTTAGACAACGCTAGGCAAAAAATAGATATTAATAATATTAATCGTGCCGTTGATATATTAACTCAAGCTAACAAAATTTCATTCTTCGGTTTAGGTGCCTCTGCTTCAGTTGCTCATGATGCGCAAAATAAGTTTTTACGTTTTAATATCCCCGTTGTCTGTTTCGACGATATTGTGATGCAACGAATGAGCGCAATTAATAGTACCGAAGCAGATGTTGTTGTATGTATCAGTCATACTGGTCGCACCAAAAACTTATGTGAGATTGCTGCTATTGCTAAAGAGAATGATGCTACCGTAATCGGTATAACAGCAGCAAACAGCCCTTTAGCTACAGAGTGTTCATTAGTCTTATCGCTTGATGTATCTGAAGATACCGATATGTACATGCCTATGGCATCTAGGGTGGCCCAACTTGTTCTTATAGATATTTTAGCCACGGGTTTTACCTTAAGACGCGGTGCTAAATTTCGTGAGAATTTGAAAAAAGTAAAAGAAAGTTTACGTGATTCAAGATTTGAAAAGAAATCGCCTTAACTCAGTACAAACAGTAGCTTTCATTTAGTGCTTCACGATACAATGTAATAAAATTACAACAGTCAATTGCTAGTCTATACACTGTATTTTCGCCATAATCAGGAGTCCTCCATGCACAGAAGAACCAAAATTGTTGCTACACTTGGTCCAGCAACTAACAGCCTTAACGCAATTGAAAAACTGATTAAAGCTGGCGCTTCGGTATTTCGTCTTAACTTCTCTCATGGCAATGCTGATGATCATAAAGAGCGTGCAGCTATGGTGCGCCAAGCTGCTGAAAACCTAAAAGTCCATGTTGCCATCTTAGGCGACTTACAAGGCCCAAAAATTCGTGTTTCTACCTTTAAAGACAACGCGGTAACCTTAGAAGAAGGACAAGCCTTTGTTTTAGATGCCAAGCTGGCGAAAGGCGAAGGTGATCAGCATCAGGTTGGTATTGATTATAAAAAATTACCACAAGATGTGTCTGCTGGTGACTTATTATTACTTGACGATGGCCGCATTCAGCTTCAAGTAGACAGTATAGAGGGCGATAAAGTACTCACCACCGTCACTGTAGGCGGCGTACTTAGCAATAATAAAGGTATAAATCGTCAAGGTGGAGGGTTAACTGCGCCGGCCTTAACAGAAAAAGATAAGCAAGATATTTTAACAGCCGCAGAAATTAAGGTCGACTTCTTGGCTGTGTCTTTTCCTCGTAGCGGCGATGATATGCGCTTGGCTCGTGACTTAGCACAAAAAGCAGGTTCAAATGCCCGCTTAATGGCTAAAATTGAACGTGCTGAAGCCGTTGCTGATGATGAAACCTTAGATGATATTATTCGTGCATCTGATGCAGTAATGGTTGCGCGAGGTGATTTAGGTGTTGAAATAGGCGATGCCGAACTAGTTGGTCAGCAAAAGCGTATTATATCTCGCTCACGCCAATTAAATCGTGTAGTAGTTACCGCTACTCAGATGATGGAAAGCATGATTGAAAGCCCAATGCCAACCCGTGCTGAAGTTATGGACGTTGCCAATGCAGTCTTAGACGGCACAGATGCTGTTATGTTATCAGCAGAAACAGCAGCAGGTAAATATCCAACAGAAACCGTACGAGCCATGGCCAGAGTATGTGAAGGGGCAGAAAAACACCCAAGCGTGCAAATTTCAAAACACCGCATGGACTCTGCTTTTACTGAAGTAAGTGAGACCATTGCATTATCAGCAATGTATGCAGCAAATCATCTAAGTGGCATTAAAGCAATTATTGCCTTAACTGAGTCTGGCTACACAGCTAAACTAATGTCACGTATTACCTCACCACAGCCTATATACGCTTTATCGCGTCATGATAAAGCGCTTAATCAAATGGCCTTGTATCGTGGTGTTTATCCTGCTTTCTTTGATAGTACAACTGTTGGAGATGAAGCTTTAGCCGATGCCGCTATTGATACCATTAAGCACAAAGCAAATTTGCAAAGTGGTGATCTAGTTATTATCACTCATGGTGACGTTATGGAAACCGTAGGTGCATCTAATACTTGTCGAATTGTTCAAGTTAAATAAGCCTAAATAGTTAAACTTAACTCACTGCTTATATCTTTGTATTTATCAGGAAAAACAGCGGCAATTGCCGCTGTTTTACTTAAAGCACGTCTCGTTGTAATTTTCTAACTCGCCTAGCCGCTCGATACTCAACAAACTGTGGTGCTAAAGCTGTCACTGCCGAGCCGGTAACCACTAATATAGCCCCTAGCCAAGACCAAATATTTAATTGCTCTGGCTGAATAAAATCAGGCCAAATAAAAGCAATAATATTGGCTGATACAATTGTTACTAAAGGCGTTAAAGCTAATACTGCACTTACTTTTGAAGCTTCCCAGTGGTGCAAAGCCTCCGCAAAAGCCCCGTAGCCCACTACAGTATTTAAACAACAGAAAATCAACAAAGCCCAGTGCAGAGCTGTCATCGTTTGTAACGGGCTTAACTCTGCAACAGGGAAAAAACAAATACTGCCAGCAAAATATAGTATGTACATAATTTGTTTTGAACTAAAGTTAACTAATAATTGCTTTTGGGCTAAAGCATAAGCCGCCCAAGTAATAGCCGCAGCTACAATAGACAAGACCCCTAAGGTTTCACCACTAACTTGACTAACAAGTTCAATTAAACGTTGATTAAAAAATAATAACAAACCAGTAATTAATATTACCGCACCAACCTTCTGCCACAGTAACAACCGCTCTTTAAAAATATAAACACCCCCTATTAACATTAAAAAAGGAGCCAGTTGGATCAAGGTTTGCCCTGTTTCTGCGGTTAAAAACTCAAGACCGGTTAAATACAAAATATAATTAGACAATAAGCCAATAATAGCAACGAGCATTAATACACTAACTTTTAACTGTTTAAACACGGCTAAAGAAGGTAATTTACCTCTTGCGGACAGCCAAAGCCCAACAATAATGGCTGCGGCCAAAAAGCGAATAAAAGTAATCGTATTGGCGGTTAACACACTTAATAGCACTTTTAACGCTATAGGTAACACACCCCAAAGCACAGCTGTAGTAAGGGCTAATAAAAAACCTGCTAGGCTTTTGCCAGTAATTTCGTGCATGAAGTCGCTTCCAGTGAGTTAAAGTGTATATGGCTTAAAATGGTTTCAAGTGCTTAGGCAATGATTACCTAAGCGGTTGTCTATTTTCGCTTATTTAATGGCATACTGTCTTTAGTTTTATAACCAGATACGACCAATAGACATTCAGTTGCGGCATATCAATTTAGTTAGCTTAAATAACACCTATACTGCGCTTAGATATTAAAAGCCAGGTTAAACGGAGTTTATATGATCAGACGTATTGGTATTTTAACTTCAGGTGGTGATGCACCTGGCATGAACGCCTGTATTAGAGCCATAGTACTTACTGCTTCAGCTTATAACCTTGAAGTCATTGGTTTTCATCATGGGTTTAATGGTTTATTAGAAGAAGATTATCAAACCTTACTGCTCCATCATGTGCAAGACATTATTCAACGCGGTGGCACTATTTTAAAAAGTGCCCGCTGTAAAGCCTTAAAAACCAAAGAAGGTGCAGTTCAAGCCGCTAAGGTGCTACAAAAATTACATCTTGATGCTTTAATTATTATTGGCGGTGACGGCAGCTTTAAAGGGGCTTTAGCTATAGCTGAGCATTATCAAGGCCAAATACTTGGCGTGCCTGGCACTATTGATAACGATATTGATGGTACTGATTACACTATTGGCTTTGCGACTGCTATAGACACAGCCTTAGATGCTATAGATAAAATCCGTGATACCGCTGATGCCTTTGAACGTATATTTTTAGTTGAACTAATGGGCCGGCATTCTGGTTACATTACCTTATCGGCCGGCATAGCCGCCGGAGCCGAACAAATTATTTGTCCTGAATTTGCTACCGTCAATAAAAACCAGCTTTCAGCGCTGGTTGGCCCTATTCAAAATGCGCAATTATTACGCGGCAAAAGTAGCTATATTATTGTAGTGGCAGAAAATAGCTACCCTGGCGGCACTACAGCCTTGGCAGATGATTTAGCCGCAGAGCTTGGCACCGAATGCAGAGCTTGTATTTTAGGCCATATGCAGCGTGGCGGAAGACCTGTAGGAGCTGATCGCATTTTAGCCACTAAGTTAGGCGCTTTTGCTGTAGAGCAATTAAAAAATGGGGCTAACTTAATGATGGTAGGCGAAGTTAATCAGCAAGCCACACTGTTCCCGCTTGAGAAAACCTGTGAAAGAAATAAGAAAATTGATCCCTACTTAGTGCGCTGGCAACAGAGGATTGCTCGCGACTAAGCAGAATCAGAAAGAAAATAACTTATTGATTAAAAACCTGCTTAACGCGATCTTTATAGCTGCGGCTTACTTTTACAGCTTGGCCATTGGTAAGCATTATTTGGTGCTCACCATTAGCTAACATTTGCAGTTTAGCAATAGTGTGGACATTAACAATAGCAGAGCGATGTACCCGAACAAAAAGCCTAGGATCTAACTCTTGCTCCAACTCTTTCATTGTGCGACGTAAAATATGAGTTTGCCCATCTTGAGTATGAATACACATATAATCGCCAGCAGCATCGACCCATTCAATAGCGGTAACAGGAACACGGGTAATTTCACCACTATCTTTAATGCTAATTGCATCAGGATAACGCTCATTTACCACAGGCTCTGCATTATCTAACCGGTTTAATATCTGATTGGCATCATCGCCCGTTAGCTTCGCTACCGCTTCAGCAAGCTGACCTTTATGTTTATGCGTATCTTGGGCTTGGTGCAGTTTAATTACCTTTTCTACTGTTTGCTTTAACCGCTCTGGTTCAACTGGTTTTAATACATAGTCCAGCGCATTTACTTCAAAAGCATTATAAGCATAATGATCATAGGCGGTAACAAAAACAATATAGGGTAAATTTACCTTATTGGCTTGAAGTTTTTTAAGTACAGCAAAGCCGTCCATCCCTGGCATTTCAACATCTAAAAACACTAAATCAGGCTCTAACTCGCTAATACAGCTAACTGCTTGATCACCATTACTGCATTCAGCAATCACTTCTAGCTGAGCAAACTCAGCCAAACGAAAAAGCATGCCCTTTCGAGCTAAAGGTTCATCATCAACTACTATTACCTTAAGCATATGTCAGTTCCATTTATTCTAGTTGTAGTGGAATACGAATATTTACTTTTAAACCGGTTGGCTGATTATGCGTTAAAACTAAGGCAAAATCATTATCATATAATGCTGCTAAACGCTCTTTTGTATTAACTAAACCAACACCACTTTCAGAGTTAACATTCTTTACATTATTTTGCGGTAAACCATTAATTATAGCCATACCAGGGCCATTATCTGCTACTTCTAACAGTAAATCATTGCCAAATCTTTTGGCTGTAATCGCAATTTCACCACCATCGACTTGACTGGCAACGGCATATTTAATGGCATTTTCAATTAAAGGCTGCAAAATTAAACTAGGTACTTTCGCTTTCTCTATGCAGGGTTCAATATCAAACACTATGGATAACCGCTCTGAAAAACGCACTTTTTCAATCTCTAAATAAAGCCTAGCTGCATATAGCTCTTGTTCTAGAGCAACTTTATTTATCGGATCTTTATACAGAGAATAACGTAAAAAGTCGCTAAGTCTTGAAAGCATTTTATTTGCAGTATCAGACTCATTAATAAGCACTAAGGTAGAAATAGCATTTAAAGTATTAAATAAAAAGTGCGGGTTTAATTGATACCGCAACATTTTTAATTGGGCCTGATGAGCCTTATTGGTCGCCGTAAGTGATTTTTGTTTTTCTAACTGTAAAGTCTGGTAATACTTAATACCAAAATATAAACCACACCAACTTAGAATGACATAAAAGGCAACAGGCGTATCACGAATATATTTCACCCAGTCGCCAGGTCTGGCGCCATGACGGTAAATTTCCCAGTAATTAAAGTTACGTACTGCTGTCCAAACGGCCGCAACTAAGAAAGCCATTAATAGAACAGAAATCACCATCTTCCAGGGTGGCCAAAACCAAATTCGTTGAAAAGCATAACGAAGCGGAATAGTAATTAGCCAGCCAACATAAGCGTCTAGAGCAATGACAATTAAATAAGCATCACGGGTTTCTTGTACTAAAGAGCCTAAATAATTAACAATAGCAAAACCTAGCCAGCCTAGGGTATGTAATAGCCAAAATTGCCGAGCGCGATCTTCAAAAAATTTATACAAATCAATTATCCGCAGATAAATTCAACTAATTAATAGACAGATTATAACCAAAGCTAAGCTTTACAACCCAGTGACTGAGCCTATTTCATCTTGTGTTAATCGCATTCTTTATATCAAATCTTTTAATAGTTAATATTAAAACGACGATAAATAAATCCTAACAACCAAGCTGGGCCTATAAGCAAAAACTGTACATCTTGAAAAAATGACGGCTTTTTACCTTCAATTTTATGGCCAATAAACTGTAGCACCCACATAACAACAAATACTATTAACGACATTACCCAAACATCTAAGGTGAAGCTCTGCTGATACCAGCGCAGCATCATTACACATAAAGCTGTAAATAGGGTCATGCCCACGCCAAGTGAAAAAGATAAATTAAAATAAAATAATAAAATAGGCCCAGCAATGATTAATGACCAAGTGACTTCTTGCTCAGCAAATGTAGTAAAAGGCATAGGAATTTGCCACAACAAGCCTAAAACACAGAAATAAATAACCGGTACCGCTAACCAGTGAATCGCCTTATTAATACTGTTTTTATGGCTATGGCCATATTCATCGAACCATTGTTGTGCTGTTTTCATCTTAACGCCTCTCTACATGCTTAGCTGGCTATGAAGTTAACTATGATAACACTGGCGTCGGTTTACGATCAGGGCCAAGCGCAACAAAAGTAAAGTTGCCAGAGATGGCTTGGTGCTGATTATCGTTATACATATGCTCAACAAAAATATCGACTTGCACCTTAATACTAGTGCGGCCAACGTGCACCACTTTTGCCACGATTTCCACAATAGTGCCAGCGGGAATGGCTTCTTTAAAATCCACTCTATCTGAGTTAATGGTAACTAAAGGCTTACGACAAAAGCGGGTAGCAGCAATAAAAGCAGCCTCATCCATCCATGCTAAAGCTTCACCACCAAAAAGCGTATTATGATGATTAGTACGCCCAGGAAACACAGTGCGTGTTACACGGGTAATAGCATGCTCCATTCGTTTAGCAATTAAGGCTTCATTTCTCATTGATGTCTCCAAATTTTTATCTAGTAGCAGTTAAAAGGGCTAAACATTAGTAATTATATTAAACCGTCTCTGCAATAGCCCCTTTACCTACCCCTTCATAAGCAATCACTTTATAAGTTTTGCTGGCATCAATTTTTTTTAGTTCAGCAACAATATACTCAGCTAAACACTCAACCGTAGTGTCCGTATTCATTATTTCGCAATGCACTTTAGGCATAGTTAACTCAAAAGGCCCCTGTTCGGCTTGGTAACGAAAACAAATATCGCTATCTAGTTCAGGATTAATCATTTTTAGTTGTTCAGGAGTACAAACATCTTCAGTACTACCTAAATAGATATCTTGCCAACGCTCAGACCAATATTTATTTAAGCGCGGCGATAGCATACCGTCAGCATAAATTTGAATAGTAGAACGATGGCCGTGGGCAATACGCTGACAATTCCCCTGATGCTTCTTTAAGCCATGACTATAATGATAATAAAAACCACTAATAGCTTCTGGGCGCAATGTAAACACCAACTTTTCTACATTAGCTGGCATTAAAGGCATAATATGCTGCATTAAAAAGGCAGTAATACTATTAGGAACTATGGTCTTTGCTGCAATTGAAGCTATCGCTTCTGCTGGCGCCGCCATATTAATTTGGCCCCGTTTTGAGTTAAATTTAAGCCGTGTGCCTTGTTCAGTTACATCCAACTCAACACCTGAAGCTAAAGTAGGTATTGCTAACTTATGATCTACTAATTGATCTATAGCGTGTTTAATGGTTTTTTTCACTAAAGAAAAATCAAGTACCATTGAGATCTCATCTAATTTGCCGTGTAACTCAACATCAACAATATAGCTTTCACCTAACATACCGCGCTCTGTACATAGATAAGAAAAATCAATTACGGTTAAGTCACGCACAAACAAAATCATTTACAGCTCTCTGGTTTATTTACTATCTAGGACACTATTATACCTAGCAATGCAGTTGAACTACAGTCTAAAGCCGCTTTAATCTTATTAACGTTTATGATCAGTCAACCAAGTATGCAACAGACCTACTTGACCACATTTATGCGCCGCATACATTAGCCTAATAGCGTTACTTAATAATAAACTGTCATTCCAATCTGTTTTCTGTTGGATCTCGTTATAACAAGCTAAGGCTTCTGGAGTTAAGTAGCCTCTGAGCTCCTTTTTACCCGATTTTTTTTGTTTTGAACGATAGCGTTGCTGTTTTTCAGCATTAGTTAAAGGCTTACCTGTAGTATCCGTCATTGGGCTACCCTTTTTGAATATTAACAAAGCTAAATAGTGAACTTTACTGCAAATATATTAGCCATTTTATCAAATGAAATAGAAATCGGACTTGTTTAGCGTACAAGTGTTCGCTAAAGTGAGCCAGAATTTATATTGGATTAAACATACATGACAAAGAATAGCTTTACAAAAGAAGATTTAATTGCCTGTGGTAATGGCGAATTGTTCGGCGAAGGGAACAGTCAGTTACCTTCAGATAATATGCTAATGATGGATCGCATTACCCATATTTCAGAAGAAGGCGGTTTATACGGCAAAGGTCAAATTATTGCTGAATTAGATATTACGCCAGATCTATGGTTTTTTGCTTGCCACTTTAAAGGCGATCCAGTTATGCCAGGTTGCCTTGGCTTAGATGCAATGTGGCAACTGGTAGGTTTCTTTTTAGGTTGGTCTGGTGGCCCAGGCAAAGGCCGTGCTTTAGGCGTAGGTGAAGTTAAGTTCACTGGCCAAATTGTGCCTACAGCAAAAAAAGTAACTTATACCTTAAATATGAAGCGGGTTATTAAGCGCAAATTATTTATGGGTATTGCTGATGGCGTAGTTAGCGTAGATGGTCGTGAAATTTATACAGCTCAAGATTTGAAAGTCGGTCTTTTCCAAGATACATCTAGTTTCTAATAGCTGACTTTTAGCTTACCTAAACGACAAAAGCCCCGTAATTGCATCGGGGCTTAGTTGTTAAATTAGCTATAGAAAGTTATAGCCCTCGGTTAAACAAACCAACGTTTCGATCTTCAATTGCATCGCGCCACCCTCCTAACCATTGCGAGCGCGTATCTAAATTCTGATAAGGGCAAAGTTCTTTAGATCGTCCCGTAACACCAGCACGATAACCTTGAGCATGAGCACGTTCTAGACGATCACGTTTTTGTCTTTTCATACGGCAGTCTTCCTCAACTTTATTTAATAGAGTAACCGAAATGGCGGATAATTAACTATCCTATGAATGTATCTCTCGGTCACCTCTATATTGATAGCCCAGACCTAACAAAGGTTCAATAACAATTATTAACTTTAACGCTTGACAAAAGCTAACAACATGAAGACTTGAGACATTTAGTTTTATTATTTTTTGTTTATTTTAAAACCAAGGCTAACATAGCGCATTATGCTAGGCTTTAGCATAAAAATTAAACGGGTGAACAGTGAGAATTAAAATAAAAAAGCTACTGTTAATAAAGGTGCTGTATCGCCAATATTAGCGATAACAACCTTTATTATTCAGTAGCTTTATTATTGTACGCCAGTTTTTTACAAATTTAGCGGCATATTAACGCTGTAAACGGCGCCAACCTATAAAGAAAAAACCTAATAACCAGGCAAATGAAAAGCTACCACTTTTACGCTTGTAGCTAGTATCATCTCCAGAACATACTTCAGCTTCACCATTAGCAATTGGAATTAACTTTACTGTCGTCGTAACATTCTCTGTTTGTGCTACACCATTGCTATCAAGAACAATTTCACCTTTAATATCTCTTAGTGATTTTTTCACAATAGCTGTTGCTAAAATTTCACCGTGGTTATTAATAGAGTTAGCGTCTACTAAAGTAAAAGGCGAATCACAGCTTACTAATGTATTGAGATCTACGAAGCTATTATCAGTTAAATCCATAACAAAAGCGCGTGGACGACGGATCAATGTATTATTTAAAATAGCTTCAGTTGTACCTACAGCTATATTATTATCATTAATATCTCGAGGGAAGGTATTAGCGCTAGCAAAAAAGCTTTCAACAAAGTTTGTAGTTCCAAGATTATAATCGTGGATAAACATCCTAGTACGTACTTCATTGTTTATTACTTTTAAAGCACCGCCAATAATAATGTTATTATTATTGATGGCAATTGCACTACTGCGGAGCCAGTCGTTCGGTTCAACTAAAGGTAACGCTTGACCATCAGTAAATAAGCTTGCATGAAAGGTTCTAAAAATACCCTTAACATAATTACCGTTAACGGTCTGGTCTAAATAAACTTCTTGAGTTGAATCAGTATATACTGATGCTCCAACTGCTAATCCGTTATCATTAATATCATAGGGTGTGCTAAAGTAGCTTACTCTGTTAAGTTCTTCTCCATCAAAAGCGATGCCCGTATTTAAATCTCCCAAAAAGCCAAGCATTGTTGGTTCGCTTAGCATATTATCAGCAAAGTGCCACATCATTCCTGCAGGCTGATAATAATGATCAGATAGCAACAACCGTCCTGTCTGCTGGCCTGGACTTAACGGGTTAATAACGACAGGTGTATTCATGATAAGTTTATTGCGACAAAATGTTTCTGATTCATTTTTGCCATCACACTTTTCAGCTATTTTAGCTTCATCAATAATGGAGGTACTGGCCATTCCAACGATATAACCATTATTATTAATAGCATAAGCTAACGAGTATCCTCCACCTGAATTTTGATATGGAGCTGGAATTGTTGTCACTATACCGTCTTTTACGACCGAGCCTAACACCATGGGTCCGTCAAACAGCCACTCATACTTAGTGGCGGGTTCTGGAACTGCTTCAGTTGGCTCTGGCGTAAAGCTTTGCCGCGTAAATGAAGTGGATGCAACGCCTATCGCTACAGATTGATTATTTATGTCGTATAGATACTCACTATTTCCGCGCATAGGTGCAGTTGTTTCATCTCTCAAAACAACATTTTCAGCTTCCGCATTAACAGTTTTTATATAGGGTAAAGCCAAACCTATAGGTTGCAAGGCTGGATTGTAATTAAGCAAATAATTTAAAGTGAAAGCATCGGTTACACCGTTTTGCGCATCTGCTAATTGCTCATCTGATAACGCATTTTTTATAATTTCAGATGTAAAATCTATTAAGCTTAAATCTAATGGAAAATTATAATACCCATTAGCGTCACCTGAGGAGAAGCGCTTATAGGTATATCCGGCTTCAGTTGCTGCAGATGTACTGTACTCACTAATACCACCATTAAAAACCACTTCACCTGCATCGTTAATTGCCGCTGCAGCAGTTGTTTTAACCTCTGCTACATCGCCTACTTCCACAACATCATATACTGCAGCCTGAACTGCGCTTAGGCTTAACATGGGTATTAGCGCTATGCTAATAACTGATAACTTCATTCGGTGCCCCTAAATTTTACTTCTAATTATGCGTCTAATTCTTCCCAGCGCGCAAATGCTTGCGCCAGCTTCGACTCGGTTTCTGCTAATTGGTTCAGTGTAGCTTGTGTTTGCTCTGCACTGCCTTTAAAAAACTCAGGCTTATTCACCTCAGCTTGCAGCTTAGCTAAAGATTGCTCTAGTTGTTCAATTTGCAAAGGTAAAGATTCTAATTCACGCTGCTCTTTGTATGATAACTTCTTTTTAACTGGCTCAGTAGTTGTAGCTTTAGTTACTGTGTCAGTTTTTTGTGAAGAAGTGTTAACCTTAGTGGCTGATTTAGCTGTTGATTGGCTAGCCGCTTTCGCTTGTTGTCTTTGCTGATAGGCTAACACATCATCATAACCGCCGGTAATTTCTACAATTTTACCATCACCTACAAATAACAATGAACTCGTTACCGTATTATTAACAAACTCTCGGTCATGGCTAACTAATAACACGGTACCTTGGTATTGCTGCAATATATCTTCTAGTAGCTCAAGTGTTTCAACGTCTAGATCGTTAGTTGGCTCATCCAGAATAAGTAAGTTACTAGGCCTAGCAAATAACTTGGCGAGTAATAAACGGTTTTTCTCACCACCCGATAACGCCTTCACCGGTGTTCTAGCACGTGCGGGTGGAAATAAAAAGTCTTGTAAGTAACTTAATACATGCCGCGTTTTACCATTTTGAGTAATTTCTTGTTTACCGTCAGCTACGTTATCTTGCACTGTCGCTTCTAAATCAAGTGCCATCCTGTGTTGATCAAAATAAGCTACTTCAATATTAGTGCCGCGTTTTACTTCACCTGCTGAATGGGTGTAATCACCAAGCAACAACTTGATTAATGTCGATTTACCTACACCATTAGGCCCCACTAACGCGATACGATCGCCACGCATCACCAGTAAATTTAAGTCTTTTATAACTTTATTATCACCAAATTGCTGTGAAACAGCTTTAGCTTCAAATACCAGCTTGCCTGATCTATCAGCCTGCTCAATATTAAAATCGACTTTACCCAGTTTATCTAATCGTGCTGCTCGCTCTTTACGTAATTCTTTTAAAGCGCGCACTCGACCTTCATTACGGGTACGCCTAGCCTTAATGCCTTGGCGGATCCACACTTCTTCTTCAGCTAAACGCTTATCAAATAAGGCATTATGTTGTTGCTCATCTTCGAGCATTTTTTGCTTACGCTCTAAATAAGTCTCGTAATTGCCAGGGTGTGAGGTTAATTCACCGCGATCTAAGTCAATAATCCGCGTCGCTAGGGCACGAATAAAGGCCCTATCATGCGAAATAAACATAATAGCACCGTTAAAATTCAATAAAAATTGCTCTAACCATTGAATGGCAGCAACATCTAAATGGTTCGTTGGCTCATCAAGCAACAGCACATCTGGCTTAGCAATTAAGGCCCGAGCCAAAGCGGCTTTACGCAACCAACCGCCAGATAAAGTACTTAAACTGGCTTCTGGGTCCATATTGAATTGCTGACAAATATCAATAACTCGAGACTCTAAGCTCCAGCCGTCACGCGTATCCATTTCAGACTGTAATTGTTCAAATAAGCGATACTCAGCATCACCTGCGCCATCAAGGTTTTCAGATAAAGTATAAAACTGCTGCAATTTTTCGGCTAAATCCCCCGCGCCTTCACGAATAAAATCAGCTATTTTAACATCCATTTTGGCCGGCGGATCTTGCTCTAAGCGGCTTAATACCACCCCGGTATTAACCACTATCTGACCATCATCTAAATTTTGCTGTCCGGTCAGCAATTTCATAAATGAAGATTTACCGGCGCCATTACGACCCACTAAACAAACGCGCTCACCACTAAAAAGGCTAAAATCAACATGATCCAATATAGGATGGGTACCAAAAGCCAAACACGCCTGTTGAAAACGTAATAATTCCACTATTTTACTTCCTTAAGCCAAATTGCTAATTGCTCAGCATCAAATGGCCAATTTAATTCTTTATCTCCTGCGCTAATAACAGGAATAAGTAATCGATATTTTTCAAATGCGTTAGCATCATCAACAATATCCACTACGGTATAAGTTTGCTCTACTTGTTTTAATAGTGCCTCAGCACTGTCACATAAATGGCAGCCCCAAGTGCTATATAAAATAATTGATTGCTTAGTGCTCATTTTGTCGCTTATCGGCTTAATTCAAAACAAACATGAATATGCGGATTACGCTTATAGTCATCCGGTAAAGTTGCCGCAGAAATATCTTTTATCTGCCAACCAGCGTCAATCAGCTGCTCGGTATCTAATTTAAACTTACGTTTATTATTAGAGAAAATCACTTTGCCGCCCACAGCTAAACGTGGAATCAATTTATTTAACAAACCAGCATGATCACGTTGCACGTCCCAGCTGTCTTGCATCCGCTTCGAGTTAGAAAACGTTGGCGGATCAACAAAGATTAAATCAAATTGCTCGCGACAACGGCTTAACCATTGCAAGCAATCTGCTTGTTCAAACTTATATTGTGAGCCCGTTAAACCATTAATAGTAAAGTTCTTCTTAGCCCAGTCTAAATAAGTATTAGACATATCAACGGTAGTAACACTGCGCGCCCCACCAATGGCAGCATGCACCGACGCTGTGCCCGTGTAAGCAAACAAGTTTAATACCGATTTTCCCTTAGCCTGTTGCTGGATCATGCGTCGCGTAATGCGGTGATCTAAAAACAAGCCGGTATCTAAGTAATCGCGTAAATTAACTAAAAACTTAGCGCCATACTCAACCACTTCTTTATATTGGCCCGCTTTTTTCGCTAAGGCTTGATACTGCGAAGTGCCCTTTTGCTTTTCACGCACTTTTAAAATCATATTATCTGATGTAATACCTAATACCGGCGGCACTTGGTTTACAACATCAAATAAACGTTTTTGAGCAACTTGTTCATCAACCGTACTCGGCGCGGCGTATTCATGCACCACAACCTCACCGTCGTACCAATCAACAGCAACGTTATATTCAGGGATATCGGCATCATATAGCCGATAGCAATTAATTTGCTCACGCTTAGCCCATTTACGCAGCTGCTTTAAATTCTTAGCTAACCTATTACCAAAGGCACTACTTTCTTGGAAAAATAAAGATGGCGCATCAGAGCTTACGGCGACTTGTTTTTCAGTTAAGTCAAATAAGGTAAACTCACAATCTAAAGGCCCATTGGTAAACTTATAAGTTTTAGAGCGTGATAAACGCAAGGCCCGCAGTAAGTCAGCGTTCGAGGTAATAATAGCTAAACGCCAGCCTTGATAATGCTGTTTTAAGGCAACAGAAAACTGACTATACAACGGAATTAAAGTAGGTAACTCACCTAAGCGCTCACCATAAGGCGGGTTAGTAACAATCATACCTGCACTACTAGACACTGCCGTATTTAACTTAGTGGCATCGCCATAACTAAACTGGGTAATTGAACTAATACCAGCCTTAGCAGCATTTTGTTTCGCTTTAGCTAAAGCCCGCTCATCAGTATCAGAGCCATAAAACTGAATGCTTTCAGGCAATGGCTTTTCAGCCGCTTTGGCTTCATCTTTTAGCTCACGCCATATAGCATCACGATGGCCAGGCCAGCTTTCAAAAGCAAAGCGCTCACGGGCTAAGCCCGGAGCCTTATTTAAAGCAAATAAAGCCGCTTCTATTACTAAAGTACCGCTACCACAAAAAGGGTCAAAAAACGGCTGATCAACTTGCCAACCTGAACGTTTAATTAAAGCTGCCGCTAAATGTTCTTTTAACGGTGCTTCACCCTGACCACTTCTATAACCGCGCTGGTGTAAAGACGGGCCCGAGAAATCTTGTAAAAAGTGGAAATGGTTTCTATCTAAACGCACCTGAAAACGCACATCCGGGTTCATCCGGTCAACATCTGGTCGATGGCCAGTTTCTTCACGAAACTGATCAACAATGGCATCTTTTAAGCGAATAGCACCAAATTGGGTATTATCAATTTTGGCATGCTTACCTACACAATCTACTGCTAAGGTATTTCTAAGCGCCATCTGCTGTGGCCAATCTATTTTAGACGCCACTTGGTATAAATCGCTATCGGCAGTAATCGGCTCAGACTGGATCAAACGCATAATACGCGTAGCCATACGCGACCATAAACATAATTGATACGCAGTACGCAGCTCCGCTTTAAAACGTACTACACCCATCGTCATTTTAATGACCTCACCACCGTGCAAACGTATTTCATCTGCAACTAACTCTTCAACACCTTTAGACGTTAACGCCCAGAATTCCAGCATGCTAACCAAACCCTTATTAAAATTGGCAATTAGTATATCAGAATGTACCAGCAACACAGATCAAGTTTTGCTATTCACATCAAAAATGTACAAACAAAAGCCAATTTGCACACAATTTCAGCAAACGAATATAATTACCATAATAAAACATGACAAAGGCTTGCAAGGTGTTAATAAAACCAATACTATGCGCTCCGCAATGACGGACGCGGGATGGAGCAGCCTGGTAGCTCGTCGGGCTCATAACCCGAAGGTCGTCGGTTCAAATCCGGCTCCCGCAACCAATTGTGACTTGTTTAGCCTAAAGGTCATAAATTAACGTCTTGCAAATCAACACATTACCTTCTCTGCTCAAGGGTAATACATGGACGCGGGATGGAGCAGCCTGGTAGCTCGTCGGGCTCATAACCCGAAGGTCGTCGGTTCAAATCCGGCTCCCGCAACCAACTTTCAAGATTCATAAATCATTGAAAAATAAAGCATTCCCTTTAATGGGAATTTTTTATGCCTGAAATTCGTCATTCTGTGACAAATCTGTGACAAAATTTTCCAGTGTTTCAAAATTCTAATTTTTATTTGTCCCCATAAAAGCTGTTTTTTGACCTTTACATTAAAAGCCCCAACCATAAAGCATTGTCACAGAATTCTGTGACAAAATAATACTTTAATTGCCCTTAATAGATATTAAATACAATAGCTAACTCTCACTAAATACGCATAGTAATTAATAACTTATGCTATTGAGGGGCTTTTAAGGCGGTGATTTTAACGGGTGCGGTTTTGTGACAAAGTTGAACTAAAACAAGCTTTACAAGTAAATCCCCTACTCGAGGGTTAGCCGGGATTCGGGAAATTTCTCATATAATGATGACTAAGAATATGTTTTTTATGAAATTCATTATTTCGCCATTTACTCACTTTCAAACCGATGCTCCGAGTACAGTCTGCTTCATCTGGGAGCAAACATGATCACTGCCATGCCTGCGAGCATTAGCACCACGCCAGCCAGATCCCAGCGGTGTGGTTGAATGCCATCTACTCCCCACAACCAGACTATTGCTATTGTTACGTATACTCCGCCATAAGCCGCGTAAACACGTCCAGCAGCCGTTGGGTGAAGCGTTAACAACCAGGCAAATAATGCCAGACTGATTGCAGCAGGTAACAGCACCCAGGCTGAAGCTCCTTTTTTCAGCCACAAGTAAGGCAAATAGGGGTTTTGCGCCCATCCCCTCGAAATTAACCTTAGCTTGAATTTTCACGCTTAGAGTAACTTTTCGTACCATTGGACTTCACCCCTTGAATAACACAGTTTGTATTATTTAGCCCATCCCCTCGAAATCGGCATTAGTATTCTTAAGTAATAATACACAGTGGTAAACTATCTTATGAAAAGTTTACCACTTTAGTCGCTTAAATCGGCTTTATGGTAATGTTAAGCAGTTGACTGGTAAACATTAACCTCATTGATTAAGGTATGCTGATTAAAAATAACAAGAAAGGCTTACCACTATTTCTTCATCAAACACCAAGCGTATACAAATACTCAGCGAATCAGAAATCAACGAACTCTATGCCTTACCCAATTTTAACCGTAAAGATCGTGATGATTATTTTTCGTTAGATAGTGAAACTCAAAGGCTCGTCAACGAATTAAGACGTATTGAAACCAGAGTGTATTTTATCTTACTGCTTGGTTACTTTAGGTCACGGCCAATAGTATTTAATTTCTCATTTACTCAAGTCAGTAATGATTTAGATTATGTAAGATCCAAGTATTTCAGCGATAAAGATATGTCTCTTGAGGATTTATCACCAACAACAAAAACTAAGCTGATTAATAAGTTATTAAAATATACAGGGTTTACAGCATACCAAAGCAAGTTAGATAAAGAGCCGCTATTAAAAAGGCTTAACGATGTTGTAAAAATCAACCTTGAACCAAGGTATGTTTTTGATGAATGTATTGCTTATTTTGGTCAAAACAGAATAGCGCTAGCTGGTTATACAACGCTGCAAGACACTATTTCTACGGTATTATCAAATGAGCGTAACCGAATTGAAATGGTGCTGCTTGATAGTTTGTCTTCAGGTACCAGAAAAACATTACTTAAATTACTTGAGTCAAATAATACCTTTACTGACTTAGCCAAGTTAAAGAAAATGGCTAAGGACTTTTCAACGAGCCAAATCACCCAAGAGCTGAAGACGCATAAAATTATACGCTCGCTTTATCCAGAAATTAAGTCACTGATTGCTGAACTGGAGCTATCACCTAAAAATCTTGAATACTATGCTTCACTGGTAAAGCACAAGTCCGTTTATAAGCTTAGAAAACACGCAGATAGCCAAACTATTTTATATCTCGTTTGTTACTTGTTCTTCAGGTACCGAGAGACTAACGACAATCTTGTTGCTGCATTTATTTACTTGGTAAGGAAGTTAACCGAATCAGCTAAAGGCTATGCAAAGCAGCGTATTGTTGAAGATGTAACCATTGTAAGAACCAAATTAAAATCCGCTGGTAGTTTATTAAAGTACTTCATCGATACCGATATGGACGATGATTTAAGCTTTGGTGATGTACGTAAAAAAGCCTTTGAATTGATCCCTGCTGACAGTATTAAACTGTTAAGTGATCACTTAGATAATAACGACTTTGATGGCCGTCAGTACGAATGGCAATTTATTGATAAACAATCCAGTAAAATTAAAAAACTTATCCGCTCATTATTTATGTCTATCGATATTGAGTTCATTCATTTAAAGGATGAACTCCATGAGCAGTATGTTATGGCACATTCTGAACTTAGTGAATTAAAGGCTATCCAAACCCATTAACATCGATGTGGTACCTAAACATGACCGAGAGTATTTAGAGGGAGAAAATACCAAATTAATTGCTAATCGATTTGAGTATTTCCTTTATCGTAAAGCCGAACAATTATTTCACAGTAATAGCTTAACGGTGAAAGAAAGCGTTAATAACCGTAGTTTAACGTCAGATCTTATACAACCTAAAGAATGGCAGCAAAAAGAGACAATCATTGAAAACACTGGCCTTGATAAGCTGGCAACACCGATTAACCAAACACTCGCAGATAAGAGCCAACAATTAGAAGTTAAGCTGAAGGAAGCAAGCGAGCATATCTTTAGTGGTGATAATAAGTATGTTGAGTTTATTCCTGGCAAAGCCGAACTCAAGTGGTCAATTCCTAACAGCCGTTGGCAACAAACAATTGAAAACCCGCTCTACAATCAAATTCAACACATGGGTATCGTTGAACTCATGTTGTTTGTTGATCAAAAGACAGGTTACTTAAATTCATTTACACACATATCAGCAACTAAAGAAAAATCACCAGTAAATAAAGAAGATCTGATCGCCTGTATATTGGCAAACGGCACCAATTACGGCCTATATAAAATGGCGAATATCTCTGACCGTTCAATGGGTAAATTACGCAGTGTAGATGATAGTTATGTCAGATATGAAACACTCAAAACGTCTAATGATCAGGTTTCTAATGCTATAGCCACGTTGCCAATATTTGCCTATTACCATGTGGACGATAATCAGTTGTTTTCAAGCATTGATGGTCAAAAATTTGAGTGTCGCATAAATACGTTTAAGGCTCGGTATTCGTCTAAGTACTTCTCCAAAGGTAAAGGTGTTTCAGCATTAACATTGGTTTCTAATCATGTTCCGGTGAGTACGCAAGTCATTGGCGCTAACGAATATGAAGGTCACTTTGCTTTTGACTTACTCTATAACAACTCTTCAGATATACAGCCTAATACCTTATCGACCGATACGCATGGTACCAATAATGTTAACTTCGCTATATTAGATTTCTTTGGTTACACATTCGCCCCTCAATACGCGAAAATGAAAAAGGTGTTTTTTGAGCTATTTGAAGTGACTGAAGAGAACGGAGGCCGTATTCAATTAAAGAAAGATATTAATCATAAGCTAATTGCTGAAGAATGGGACAATATTCAGCATATTGTTTGTTCATTGAGTCGTAAAACCACCACTCAAAGCACAATCATTAGAAAGTTGAGTAACGGCAAGAGCCGAAGATTGTCAGCATTGCATGAGTACGACCGTTTAATTAAATCTATTTATGTTTTGGAGTATGTTGATAATTCAACGTTGCGTCATTACGTCCAGCAAGCCTTGAACAGAGGTGAAGCATACCATCAGTTAAAACGTGCTATTACTTCAGTTAATGGCAATAAATTTCGTGGGGGGAATGATTACCAAGTATCACAATGGAACGATTGTGCTCGACTCATTTCAAATTGCATTATTTATTATAATTCCGCGTTACTATCGGCATTTTTACAAATCCAAGAGAGGAACGGTAGGCAAGATGTGGTTGATGTTATTTCTCGGCTTTCACCTGTTGCTTGGCAACACATTAATCTAAATGGGGAATATGCCTTTAATAAAGACCGCAAAGAAATCGACTTAGCTGGTTTACTTAGTGATGTAGAATCAATAAGTTAAAGAATGCCATCTGTTTGTATTTCTAATTCAAAAGGTACTGCGCATCAAAGTGCCATTAAAAATTGGAGGTGTTGATATTCTATATGCTTGATATATACAAGCTAACATTGATAGAAAACAGATAAGCTAACAAGTTTTTAGTCGAGCCATGAACTGTTCTATAATTGTTCTAATTGCAAAACTCTTCAATTTGGTTTGTTACTAGATTTAAAAATACTTTTCTATGCTCGATTTTAGTAAGTAGCAGCTTTTGGATGTCTTCAGGAACTTTTCTTTCTCCTGCATCTATTGCCATTAGTAATGGCTTGATATCAACTACAAGAAGACCTGCCGCCCTTGCTGCTCGAATGAACTTTAATCTCTTTAATGCACATAAGCCGTAAAGTGAATGGCCTGACTTAGTTTTTTCTTCGCAGTGTACTAAGTTCTCAAGAACATAATTTCTTACCGTATGGACAGATGTTTGTGCAGCTAGTGCCAGTTGAGAAATACTCAAAGGAAAATCCAACGCATCATCATCACTACTAATGAACTTATTGATGTCAGGTATCTCTGTCAAAAAACTGACTTCACCAACAGGAATGTTTTCAACCTTAGATTTAATCATGATTTAGCATGCTTCCAATTTGTGTTGTTAATGGAATGCCTTAAGATATCTTGATTACATTCAATCAATTGGCACTCCATTAACATTTCTGTAAGTACATTACCGTTAAATGATTACCCTGCGCAGCAAGATAGCTCTTTAACGTCTTTGCTAAAGGTTTGAGCGCATAACTTCAATCCTTCAACCATCGTCAAATACGGAAATAGTTGACCTGCCAATTCTTCGACTGTCATTTTATTATGAATAGCAAGAGCCGCACTTTGAATCAGTTCTCCGCCTTCATGGGCTAAAATTTGTGCGCCTATCAGTTTTCCCGTGGATTCTTCAGCTACCAACTTGATAAAACCATCCGTTTCAAAATTTGCTAAAGCTCTTGGTACGTTTTCCATATCAAGTACACGACTTATCGTATTTATTCCTACCGCTGAAGCTTGTACTTCGGTTAGACCTACCGTAGCAACTTGTGGGTCGGTGAATATAACAGCAGGCATGGTAGATAAGTCGAGTTGCGCATTTCCACCTGTCATATTAATTCCAGCCCTACTTCCGGCAGCAGCAGCAACATAAACAAATTGTGGCATATTGGAGCAATCTCCAGCGGCATAAATGTTAGCTGTTGATGTTTCCATCATACTATTAACAACAATGGCACCACTTTTATCTGTTTCAACACCAACATTTTCTAAACCAAGCTTTCCAGTATTTGCATGGCGACCCGTAGAGATAAGCAATTTTTCAGCGATTAATGTTCCTTCGTTAGTTTCCAATGAAAAACCATTGCTATCATAAGAAACATGACTTGCTTGCGTATTATTAAGTACCCTAATACCTTCTTTTTCAAAGCACTCTGCCAGTTTTTCACCTAATAACGGATCTTCAGCATATAAAAGGGTATGTCTGGCTAGAATTGTCACACGGCTACCTAAACGGGCATAAGCTTGCGCAATTTCCAGAGCAACAACGGAGGAGCCGATGACAACTAGACTACTCGGTAACTCTTCTGCAAATAAGGCTTCTGTTGATGTCCAATAAGGTGTATCAACTAAACCCTTAATTGGCGGAATGCTTGGTGTAGAGCCTGTTGCAATTAAAATGCGATCTGCAACCAGCTCTTCTTCACTACCATCAGACTTGTGAACTAGCAAGGTATTTTGATTTTTAAAACGTGCATAACCTTTAAGTAAAGATAGCGCGGGATTACTCTCTAAAATACGTTGATATTTAGCATCGCGTAGTTCTTCGACGCGAGCGTTTTGCTGATGTGCTAATAAGGAGCGGCTAAGTTGTGGCTGAATATTTTCTAAACCATCAAACGGGTTAGTACGTTGCTGATGCGCTAATTGCGCAGCACGGATCAATATTTTTGAAGGAACACAGCCGACATTTACACAGCAACCTCCGATTACATCGGCTCCTTCAATGATAGTAACTCTTGCTCCGCCTTCTGCTGCTTTAATCGCACAGGCAAAGGCCCCTGAACCACTACCAATAATGGCTACATGTAATTGTTCTGGCTGGATGTCATTTGACGAGCAACAACTATTCGTTGACATATTTTATTCCTCTTAAAAAGTTAAGCGGTACAAGTTTCATCATCACAGCGTTTATTCGCAGGAGAAACCATGTCCCAAATTGATACAGCAACCATTAGTCCTAGCCCCGTATAAGTAACGTATGAACTCCACCCGTACTGGAACCAAGGGTATAAAGAGAGTAAAACCAAAATGGGGCCAATTGAACCGATAAAACTACGGTGCCATTAACGATGGCTAAACCAGCCTAAGATATTCATTGCCAGCGCTAATACTGCAAACAGTGGTAACAACGTATTGATAAATACCCCTTCCCACTGACTAAGAAATCCCATCCCAATTGCCGCACCAAGACTAGCTATCGCGGGAAAACACATGGCGCATCCCATTGCCGAAACAAGTGCACCTATAGAGCCTGCTTTATCTCCGATACGCGTAACTAGTTCTAAGGGGCTAAACATTACTTATTTTCACTTTTTAAATTTGAAGGGTAGCCAGCGTTGGTAGTCGCTGCAATTAATGCATTGATGTTGGTTTTAGTGTCATCAAAAGAAACAACAGCTAGCTTAGGCTTGTAGGTAACTTTCGCATTTTCAACGCCATCAACATTTTCTAATGACTTTTTAACTGTGATTGGACATGTCGCACAGTTCATCGTTGGCACTTCCAGTGTAACTGTTTTTACTTCAGCAAAAGCACCAAAACTAGAAAGTGAAAGCAGTGCGGTTAATAATAATTTTTTCATAATTAGCTCCAAATTTTAAAATGTTATAAATTTCTTGATCTGTATATTAAGCAAACAAAAGTATCCAATAATTACTGGTCACTAAAATTGTCGCAACTATAGCGCTCAGCCAGAAAATGACTTTTCGTTGTTGCTGTTTCTTAGGAATTGCACAGGCCGTTCCCGGCTCACACTCTTCTACAGGACGGTAAATTTTCCAACCTGAGTAACCAAACAACAACACTACAAATGCGATAAATAATGGCCTATAGGGTTCAAATGCAGTTAAATTACCAATCCATGAGCCACTTACCCCAAGTAATAACAGGAGCAAAGGACCTACACAGCATACGCCTGCGCCTAATGCTGCTATGATGCCTCCTATCATTGGAAGGTTTGATTCTTTTTGATTCATATAGATACCTCATTAAGTGATAATGCAAGTGTATTGCATGTACCTAAGTACGGAGTCAAGGGTGATTTATAAAAAATTTATCTTTGATAATCTGCTACGACAGATACGGGGAATAAGCTAACTTGAATTAAGGCGCAGAAGTAAAATTGGATATGCTGTTTTAGTGGGAAATGGTAGTTAAGTGAATCATTTACTTCGGTTGCAACGAATCAATTATTGGGCAGTGGCTATCGTCATCATTATTTTGGCATTGTCCTAAATGTTCTTCCAAAGCGTGTTCTAACAACAACAAGTCAGCCATCTTTTTTTGTACTGCGATCAGTTTTTTATTAGCTAATTCTTGTACTTTACTACATGGACTATCGTTTAACGCAAGTAACCCTTCAATCTCATTTAGCGTAAAACCTAATTCTTGAGAACGCTTGATAAAATGTATTCTATTTACCGTTTCTTTCGGGTAATGTCTATAGCCCTGCATAGGCTTTGGTGGTTGTTTAATTAAGCCTTTGCGTTCATAAAAGCGAATTGTTTCGACATTTACACTCAGTTCTTTAGCCAACATACTTATGGTTCGTTTAGACACGTTATCAATTACCTTACTGACTTTTTGTTTACTTACTTTATATCTAATTAAAGTGACCATCAATGAATACCAGTTTAAACATCGCTAATTGATTTTGTTTTTTCTTCTATTAAATAAGTAAAGTTACCGTTGTTACAACAATATTAAACCACAACATTTAGATCTACCAACCAGTCATTTAACATTTGGCAGTTTTCCAAGTGATGATTTTATGAGATCAATACTTAGTGCTATTAATAATATGCTGTTAGAAATATTAGCGGCCAGTGCATATAAAGAATATCGAGAACGTGAACGTAAGCAAAAAGAAGGTATTGTAAAAGCACAGCAAAAGGGACTTTATCACGGTCGTCAGCCTGATTTAGAGGCTCATGATAGGATTGCCTCGTTTACTGAAGCTGGATTTAGTATTAATAAAACGGCTGAAGCAGTTGGAGTTAGTCGAAGTACGGTAATTAGAGTTAGAAAAAAGCTTAAAAATTTAGACTAAGGTTAATTTCGAGGGGATGGGCGCAAAACCCCTATCTGGCGCGGCTTGCAGAAATAAACGCGCAGTTGTGCTGAGGTTTCGTAAAACATTAACCAAAATAAATAAGGTGAAACCAATAGAAAGCAAAGGGTCAAGGATAGGCCAATCCACAAATTGCAGCACAATAGCCACAACCAAAACTGCAACCCACCCAAGAACGTCTTCAAGCAAATGCCAATTCAGCACTTTTTCATTCAGTGTATTTCCTTTGCTCAAGCGGTAAGCGGCAAAGCCATTGACTGCAACACCCAGCACAGCTAAAGCCAGCATTCCCTCTGTCACTGGCATTACCGGGTTAGCCAGCCGCGGTATTGCCTCAGTCAGTACCCAAACCGATCCGGCAATCAATACCAAGCCGTTAATTAAGGCGCCAAACAATGACAATCTGCGGTAGCCGTAAGTAAATTGTCGGTTTGCAGACTTTCGGCCAAGCCGGTTCAACAGCCATGCACTGCCAATAGATAAGCTATCACCCAGGTCATGCACTGCATCTGCCATAATTGCTGTGCTGTTGGTTAACCAACCGCCGATAAACTCAATTAGGGTAAAACCCACATTAAGAAAAAAAGCCATAGCGATCCGGTTGTCGCTGTCGTCTTTGATATGTGAATGGTTGTGCTGGTGCATTAAGACTCACCTATTTATTGCTGATAACAACTTAGTTGGTTTGACTAACGGCTTCATTCAATTGTTTTAAAATACCACAGTGCTCTACCGTGCGCTTCGAGTTGCAGCTAAGACGTAAAGCCTTTAGTTGTTTATTAAGCTGCGTTAAATCCGCAATGCGACGTTCTACCTGCTCGATATGCTGTTCAATCATCTGATTAACATCATCACACTGCGACATTGGCGAGTCATTCAAACTCAGTAACTGACGAATTTCTGCCAAACTCAGATCTAAACTCCGGCAGTGTTTAATAAATAGCAACCGCTCGATATCAGCGTGATCGTAGAGGCGGAAATTACCATCGCTACGTAATTTCGCCGCAAGAAGCTGCTCCTTTTCATAGTGACGGATGGTTTGCACAGAACAGCCAGAGATTTTTGCCAGCTCTCCAATCTTGATCATCTCGATACTGCCTATTGACTCTATAGTAACTACAGAGTTTAAACTAGGTTTCATATCAACCCAAGGTTTATCGGTTATGAATGCAAAATGCTGTTCCAATGATAAGTGTAGCGAAACGGGCAACAGTGAAAATAGCGCCGTTGATGCACCTGATAAGCATGCAAAATATGCCTACCTTAGTGAATTTAGGGTGCCTAAAATGGACTGCCCTGCCGAAGAGCGTTTGATCCGTATGGCGCTGGAAACAGTTGAGCCCGGTGTTCTGTTACAGTTTGATATCCGACAAAGGCAGGTTCGCGTTTTTCACACGGTGAATGCCAATGAAATTACAACAAAAATGCACAGCTTAGGGCTGGGCGCATCGCTGACAAAGACCGGGCCGGTGAAACCCGAAGAGGTAACGCAGGCCAGACAATCCACAGCATCAGGTTCGCTGCGTGAGGAGTTAATTTTAAAATGGTTGCTGGGCATTAACGCGGTGATGTTTGCAGTAGAGTTTGTGACCGGTTGGCTGGCTCAATCAACCGGGTTAATAGCCGACTCTTTGGATATGTTTGCCGATGCAGCGGTATACGGGGTTGCGCTATACGCAGTCGGGCGTAGTAGCAAGGTTCAATTAAACGCCGCACAGCTTGCCGGCTGGCTGCAATTAATTTTAGCTTTTGGGGTGATCAGTGAGGTGATACGGCGCTACCTGTTTGGTAGCGAGCCTGTGTCGACGTTGATGTTAATTATGGGCGCTATTGCTTTGGTTGCTAATGTGATCTGTCTTTCGTTAATTCATCAACAAAAAGAAAGCGGCGCGCATATGAAAGCCAGTTGGATTTTTTCTGCAAATGACGTTATCGCAAATGCTGGGGTGATTTTGGCCGGATTATTAGTCACCTGGACCGGGTCACGCTATCCGGATCTGGTAATAGGGTTCATCATTGGATTAGTTGTACTCAATGGTGCGCGCAGGATTTTACAGCTAAAAGCGTAGCTTGTTGTTAAGTCGCAATAGCGCTACCTTAGCGCTAACTTACTGAGGGATTTATGTTAGGTCGTACATCAGGCTTATTATTACTGTTGCTGATTATGCTGGATCATGCCGTGATGGCCTGTGATGCGTTAGTTATGCATTTGCCTGATCATGCCCATGCCTACACTGACCTGCAACATGAACACTGCCACTCAGATACCCTTTTCGACGTAAGCAGTGAGCAAGTCACTGCACATAACGTTGCACATAACTCTGAGCATGATGCCGACGAACACAGTAATCATGCTCATGTGACCTGCTATATCGCTTTTTTTCAGGGCATGGAACTGCTTAACTTCCGTGACAGTGTTATAGCCGCTACCCAACCAGGGTTAAACCTCATTAGCTATCGCCCACCGGTGCCGCCGCCAAATATCTGATCCTGCTTGTTTATCTTTTTTTATTAACGATTAACTTTCAGGAGCATACCCATGCGTATGAGACTAATGCTGCCAGCAATACTGGCGGCGGTATTTTGCGCGCTTCCGCTACGTGCAGAGCCGCAAGCACTGACATTACAACAGGCAATAGATAAAACACTGCAACACAACCCGCAGCTGCATCAGTTTAAATTTACCCAACAGCGACTGCTGGCAGAGCGTGATGTGCAAAGCCTTAAACCCGGTTATCAACTCGGTGTAGAGCTTGAGAACGTTGCGGGCACCGGAGAGGCCAGAGGGCTGGCCGGTGCTGAGCTGACAGTCGCCTTATCTTCCGTGATAGAGCTGGATAACAAAGCTCAGTGGCGCGCTGCGGTAGTAGACGCCAGGCTCAATACTCTTGATTGGCAGCAACAAGCGCAAACCCTCGATGTGCTGGCCGAACTTACCCGCAACTACATTAATCTGCTAGCCAGCCAGCAGGAATTGACACTGACAGAAGAGGCAGTAGAGCTCTCAGAAGCCCTGCTGCAAAGCGCTGAAAAACGTGCCGCCAGCGGTGCCTTGTCAGATGCTGAAATCATGCGGGCAAAGGCGCAACTGGCTCAGGTTCAGATCGGGCGGGACGCCCTGTTGCAGCGCATTGAGCGGCAAAAGATAGCCATAGCACGTTTTTGGGGTGATACCAGCGCCAACTTTAACGTTGTGGCAGGTAATTTGTTTGCTTTTGGTCAAAGCCGCCCTTTTGCCGAGCTGTATCAGCGGCTGCAACAATCGCCGGCGTTAACCATTTTTGCCTCTGAACGTCGGTTAAAAGACGCTGAAGTGCGACTGGCGCAAAGCCAAAACCGCGCAGATCTGAGTTGGCAAGTAGGGGTAAGACGCTATCAGGCCAGTGACGATACAGGCCTTACCTTTGGTATCTCAGTGCCATTATTTGCTGAACGTCGCAATAGTGCAGCCATCGAAGCTGCGCTGGCAGAGCGAAACAATGTCGAGTATCGGCAGCAGGATAGCTTACTGATCCTGCATGAACGCTTGTTTGATGCCTACTCGCAACGACAGCAATTTATTACCAGTCACCAACAGTTGGCGCAGTACGTGATCCCCAACCTGGAACAAGCGCTGGATCTTACGCGTGATGCATACCAGCGCGGGCGCTCAAATTATCAAGATTGGCTTAATGCCCAGCAAGAATTGTTGCAGGCAAAAAGACAAATACTGGAAACCGCCACTGCGGTGCTATTGAGCCAGGCGACGATTGAACAGCTTACCGCCGAGCCGGTAACGCAGTAACTGACAAGATTATTGCCCCGGTGCCGCACTTCATTAACTGTGCGACGTGGCAAACAGAATATACAGGAAGATAGCATTATGAAGTCACATCTAACACTGGCAATGTTTATTGCAGCCTGGCTGATGCCGATGCAAGTAATGGCCGCCAATGAGCAAGAACATGCGCATGTCCATGCCAAAGAGCAAGCGGTAAAACCGCAATCTGACGCTAAGAAAAATGAAGAGCACGAAAAACACGGCGAGAACGAAGAACATGAAGAACATGAAGAACACAATGAGCATGAAGGGCACGACGAAAACGACGAGCATGAACACAATGAAACCCTGAGCAGCCGCATTAGTGATGATATGGCTACGGCGGTAAATATTGTCACAGACCGTGCTGACAGCCAGCGATTACGCCAACATCAGGTTGTTTATGGCAAGCTTAGCGCTGATCCAAACCGCATCAGCCATGTTAATGCCCGTTTTCCCGGTATTCTTACCTCGGTGAAATTCTCGCTGGGTGACAGCGTAAAAGCAGGCGATGTACTGGCCGTTGTTGAGTCAAATGAGAGCTTAAATACCTATGCCATTAAAGCACCAATTGACGGCGTTATTATTCAGCGCAGCGCCAATGTTGGTGAGGTCGCACAGCAGCAGACGCTATTCAGCATTGCTGATTTTGGCAGCCTGTGGGCAGATTTTCGCCTGTACCCGTCACAACAAGTTGCTGTCGCGACAGGACAAAACGTGGTCATTCTGGCCGCTGACACTGAGATTAACGGCGTAATTGCACATATCATCCCGTCATTAACCCAGCCCTATCAACTGGCCAGAGTTAAGCTGGATAACCGTGACGGTAAACTGTCGTCCGGGCAATTAATCGAGGGTGCTGTAATAAGCGGTGAATTCAACGTTGAGCTTGCCGTTAAAAAATCGGCCATTCAAATACTGGACAATCAAAGCGGTGTCTTCGTGAAAAACAATACCGAATATGTCTTTACCCCATTGCAGCTTGGCCGTAGCGACATGGATTATGTCGAAGTGATTGCCGGTTTAAAGCCCGGCCAGTGGTATGTCACTACAAACAGCTATCTGTTAAAAGCGGATCTTGAGAAATCTGAAGCCGAGCACGCGCATTAAGGGGGCACTATGATTGAATCCATGTTGCGCCTGGCTATTGCGAGGCGGTATCTATTTTTAACGCTGACACTGTTGATTATTGCCATTGGTAGCTGGAGCTACCAACAGTTACCGATTGATGCAGTGCCGGATATTACTAACGTTCAGGTGCAAATAAACACGGCGGCGCCAGGTTATTCGCCACTTGAAGCAGAGCAGCGTATTACCTATCCGGTAGAAACTGCCCTGTATGGCTTACCCAATTTAAGTTATACCCGCTCATTGTCACGCTATGGCTTGTCACAGGTAACGGTGGTGTTTGAAGAAGGCACGGACATCTACTTTGCCCGCAATTTAATCAACACCCGGTTGGGCGCTATCAAGGATATGTTGCCTGAGGGCATAGAGCCTGAAATGGGCCCTATTTCAACCGGGCTTGGTGAAATCTTTATGTATACCGTGCAGGCCAAACCGGGTGCACTGCAACAAAATGGTTCACCTTACGATGCCATGGCACTGCGGGAAATCCAGGACTGGATAATAAAACCTCAGCTGGCACAAGTTAAAGGTGTGGTGGAAGTAAACAGCATTGGTGGCTACAACAAGCAATACCATGTGTTACCCGACCCACTGAAACTGCTTAATTATGGCCTGAGTATTAAGGATGTTGAACTGGCCCTGCAAGCCAACAATGACAACCGGGGTGCCGGTTATATTGAACGTGAGGGCATGCAACTGCTGGTACGCTCGCCCGGTCAGTTAACCTCTCTGGATGACATTGCTAATGTCATTATTACGCAATACGACACCATACCGGTAAAGCTGAGTGACGTTGCCGATGTTGCCATTGGCAAAGAGCTGCGAACCGGTGCGGCAACTCAGGATGGTAAAGAAGCTGTGCTGGGTACAGCCATGATGTTAATTGGTGAAAACTCACGCACAGTGGCACGCGATGTCGCGCAAAAGCTGGAGCAGATCAAAAGCTCTCTGCCAGAGGGTATTATTGCTGAAGCCGTATATGATCGCACCACCTTAGTGGATAAAGCCATTGCAACCGTCAGTAAAAACCTGCTGGAAGGCGCATTACTGGTGATCGTAGTGTTGTTTATCCTGCTGGGCAACCTGCGGGCGGCGTTAATCACTGCGGCGGTGATCCCGCTATCAATGCTGATGACCATTACCGGCATGGTACAAGCCGGCGTTTCTGCCAACCTGATGAGCCTGGGTGCGCTGGATTTTGGCTTAATTGTTGATGGTACGGTGATTATTGTCGAGAATGCGGTTCGCCGCCTGGCGCAGGCACAGCACAACGGCCGTATCCAACCGCTAAAAGAGCGCTTAAATACGGTGTATCTGGCAACTGCAGAGGTTATCCGGCCCAGTTTGTTCGGTGTGGCCATTATTACTATCGTGTATATCCCTATTTTTTCGCTGACCGGTGTCGAAGGTAAAATGTTTCATCCTATGGCAGCGACTGTGGTGATGGCCCTGTTATCCGCTATGGTGTTGTCACTGACCATTGTACCTGCCGCTGTGGCGGTGTTCTTAAATGGTAAAATCAGTGAAAAAGAAAGTGCGGTTATCAGAAGCACTAAAACTTTGTACGCACCGCTATTAGCGCTGGCACTGAAATTTCGCTGGCTGGTGATTGGTTTGGCCAGTGCTCTGGTTGGTGTGTGTCTGTGGTTGGCGACCACGTTGGGGGCAGAGTTTGTGCCTCAGCTTGATGAGGGCGATATCGCTTTACATGCCATGCGTATTCCGGGCACCGGCTTAGAACAAGCCGTTGCAATGCAGGAAATTCTGGAGCAGAAGATCAAAACCTTTGCTGAGGTTGATAAAGTGTTTGCCAGAATTGGTACCCCAGAAGTGGCGACCGATCCGATGCCACCCAATGTGGCTGACAACTTTGTGATATTAAAACCGCGCAGTGAATGGCCCAATCCGGATAAAACCAAAGCCCAATTGGTCGCTGAAATGGAGGCTGCTTTGGCGACATTGCCTGGCAATAACTATGAATTTACCCAACCTATTCAGATGCGTTTTAATGAACTGATTTCCGGTGTACGAGCTGATCTGGCTATTAAGGTATTTGGCGATGATTTAGATCAGCTGGTTACAAGCGCTAATCAAATTCTGCAAGCGGTCAACAAGGTGCAAGGTGCTGCGGATACTAAAGTGGAACAAGTCACTGGTTTGCCAACCTTGTCGGTGATCCCCAACCGAACCGCGCTTGCCCGTTACGGCTTGAATGTGGTTGAACTACAGGACTGGGTATCGGCGGCAATTGGTGGTACGTCGGCCGGTATTCTGTATGAAGGCGACAGACGCTTTGAGCTGATAGTGCGCTTGCCGGAAACCCTGCGTCGCGATCTGGACAAACTGGCAGTGTTACCGGTGCCATTGCCAAATGGGGACTTTGTACCGTTACAGGAAGTGGCTACCTTAGATGTGTCGCCTGCGCCGGCGCAAATTAGTCGTGAAAATGGCAAACGCCGGGTAGTGGTAACCGCGAATGTGCGCGGGCGAGACCTTGGTAGTTTTGTAGAAGAGGTAAAGGCCCAAATCAACCGTGACGTTACATTACCAGCCGGTTACTGGCTGGACTATGGTGGTACTTTTGAGCAGCTGGAGTCCGCCAGTCAGCGCCTTAGCATCGTGGTGCCTGTTACGTTGCTGCTGATTTTAGGTATTCTGGTGATGGCTTTTGCGTCATTTAAAGATGCGTTGATTATCTTCAGCGGTGTGCCGTTGGCGCTCACCGGTGGTGTGTTGGCCTTGTATTTGAGGGGTATGCCTTTATCAATCTCTGCTGGCATTGGCTTTATCGCCTTATCAGGCGTAGCGGTGTTGAACGGTCTGGTGATGCTGAGCTTTATTCGCGATCTCTGGCGTGAGAAAGGTGACTTGCTGTTAGCGATAACGGAAGGCGCGCTTACCCGGTTGCGCCCTGTGCTAATGACCGCTTTGGTCGCTAGCCTCGGTTTTGTGCCGATGGCGATTAATATTGGCACCGGTGCTGAAGTGCAGCGCCCGCTGGCGACAGTGGTGATTGGCGGTATTATTTCGTCAACCTTGCTGACATTGTTGGTATTGCCCGTGTTATATCATTGGGTGCACAAAAACGATAACCGCAAACAGCAAACGGAATAATCATTAACCTGCTTCGCTGCAGCATTGGGCTGCAGCGAAGAACGTTTTGGCAATAGTATGGGTGTTTATGCTAATACGATTAAAACGATAACCGCGTAAATAGTCAGCCGTATTAAGACGTCCCGCCAAATGGGGCTGTCAGCTAGCAAGGGTTGCAAGTCAGTTGGCAAGGGCACTGGCTTTAAAGCAGAGATATTCGCGCCTCCAGGATTTCCCCTTGGAACCCAACCAAATATAAAACCCGGAACCGTTGCTATCAAACGGACGATCTGACCAATAACCTCGCGATTATCATTGCGTTTGAGCCCAATCCGCAACATCTGCCAGTGCGTCGCTATATGCGGTATAAAATATCTCTGCCCTAAAATATGCGCTCTTTCAAGAGACTTAAACGCATTGTCTAAATCATTGATTTCTTCAGCCTCCTGGGCTGAGCGTATGCTGAGTTGGTACTCATGTTTAATTTTTTTATTCATTTACTTTTATGGACCGTACGTTGTAATTGATGTGAACAGTTTTTAGTGTTTTGATGCATTGATGGATAACTACTGATTGTGCTGCATTATATGCCACTGGCCATTGTCGGCCAGTAACAATGATAATGTCAGGTTATGCCAGTCTCAGGAGCCTTTCTGGTAAGGTATAGGTCTCGCCGTCAAAACTCACAGAATACTTCACAGTGTCGCCCTTTTTCACGCAGCGCTCGACCTGGCCAATGCGATCATATAAGGCATGATCCGCATCGACCACAATAACGTCTTCGCCTTTGGCATATTGGGCTGGCGTCGAAATGGCGTTGACTGTAGAGAATGTCTGCCAGAGTTGCTGCTGGGTACTGAGCGACGCGGATAAAGCCGCTTTTTCCTGCAGCCAGGCTTGCTCTTTTTCTTGCAAACTGGCAACTTTAGCCGCCGCTTCCGCATACTGTTGCTGCAAGTCTTCGTGTTGCTTTTGTAATCTGTTTAGCTCGGTATCTTTACGATAGAGTTTTTGCTCCGTTTGTTGTTGGCTGTTCTGGATCCCCAATAATTGTTGCTCAATCTTACTGAATCGCCCCGTGTTTGCCAGAGACTCAATAACTTGAGAAACTGGAACTATGAAAAAATCAAATCGCTATACATCAGAATTTCGTGAACGTGCAATTAGGCTTGTTACCACACAACAGCATGAATACCCTTCTCTTTGGGCTGCGCTAGTATCGATTTCAGATAAACTGGGATGTACCCCAGAAACACTTAGAGCATGGGTCAAGAAATCTCAAGCTCAACCGTCTAAACCCTCTTCTAATACGCAATCAACTGAAGAACGCCTTGCCGCCTTAGAGCGCGAGAATAAAGAGCTCAAGCGAACGAATGATATCCTGAGGCAAGCTGCCGCTTTTTTCGACCAAGCGGAGCTCGACCGCAAACAGAAGTAATGTAAGCGTCTAGCAAAGTGCACCTACCAGTAACTCATCAAATCTCTTAGGCTATTTCCACGTTTCAATGAGGAGATAACCATGAGGAAATCACGTAGCCTTGCGCAGTGGCGCAACATTATCGAAGAGCAACAAGCTAGCGGGTTAACGGTCGCTGAGTATTGCCAACAACATGCTTTATCAAAAACCACGTTTTATGCCACAAAAAACAAACTTAGTGCATCATCGGGTCATTTTATTCGTGCCAAAATCACCAAACAAATCGACGTTATCGAGCGGCAACAGCCGTTCACTCGTTAGCTAGACGCTTACCAAGCAACAGCTATTTCCCGTAAAGTACCAACGATAAAACCGTCACTCACTACATATCCGAAAATCGATTCGCAGTTTGCACCATTCGTTTTATTTCATTTTCTTCAACGCTCTTTACCGTTTCTAACAGCTCTTTTGCGCTGTCTATATCAACACGGGAATATAGGTGTTCATACAACTCAATGACTTGCTCATGATGGTTTACAATGTTCTCCATAATGTGATCAGTATCTAACTCTTTAAAAGGCGAATCACAGTGTCCATGCTCAACGATGGGATGTTTCCCAATATAGTCATAACACCAAGTGTCTAATGCATTTCGGTTTGCTGTACTCAAAAAACCTTCGACCATTCGCTCTAAGCTAGCCTCATGACCCGACACGTAGTTTAGAATCATCCGAGCTCGTTCATCTTGGTTTTGTTTAGAGCAGTGAGTAACACACTCCTTCAGGTTTTTGTGGAAATCAACGGTCCAACTCAGCACATCTTTGATTGTTTCTATTTGCATTTTTTACTCCTTACCTATAATTAATCGTTACTTTCGTTTGCTTTTGTTAACTGGCGGACTTCTATGACAACTCCACGGTGTATGTTCCGAATTATCTTTAATATTTTGGTCAATAAACTTGTAGTACTCTTCTTTCAGATGAGTCCACCACCCACTATTTATTTCAACACCAAACTTCCTGAGCTTTTCCTCTATAACATTGAGATCCACTTTAGAGGCATCATAAGCTACCAATAACAAGTTACGCTCAGAGTCATAGGCAACGCTATCGAGACCAACCAACAAGTCAATTTCTTTGATAGCTTTGCGAACTTCTTTCACACTCTCTGCGTTTAGCTTTAAAGTGCGGTTTACTAAGTTAATTCCCCGCACTCCTGCTCTATGATCGTTATTTGACATCAATACTGTCCTGTTAATTAAAACTACCAATACGTTTCAGGCAACATTTGCTCGGTGTTAACTTTGTAACGAAAGCTCTTTATTAGTGGCTGCTCGTTTATCGTGAACCCAGAACAATTCATCGATTGGCGAGATAGAAACTAATCCCTCGTTAGATACCCCAGTATGGGCCGCTTCAACTACCAAGAGGGCAACATCACGCGCATCATCACTGTTCACATAAACTTCAAGCTGTACGTGATCAACTAAGTGATCATCGTTATAGCTATCGAAGTAGTAACCCCGTCCTCGCACAGGAAACAGCGTAAAGCCGCTAACGCCACGGCCGATGAGAGCCTCTTCCACTGAGTCTTGTCGAAGTTGATCAAAAATAGCGGTAATTTTAGATAGGTTCATATACCCCCCTAAAAGCCCTAAAGCATAAGCAGTCGTCAATGACAGATTGCTCACTTTCATCGCAATGAAAGTTATCTTTGCTTTCGTTGCTAACATCCAAATGGCTAACACTTTTTTCGAGCTGTACATTGGAAGCAGTGTTATAAGCAGGAGCGGCTGGGAAGGATAGCTGTATCACTATTCCTAACATAAGCACAACTAAAAATTTTGCTTGAAACATATGTGCGCTCCTATTGCCATACTATAAATTGGCATACTACCCCCTGCACATCATTGATCGAGATCAAAGGTGCGCAGGTGATATTTACAGAGTAAGGTATCATCTAACCTTAACGTCTTTCTTTCGCCACAAATAGTAAACAGCAGGTAATACGAGCAAGGTTAAGATAACAGCGCTGATCATTCCTCCAACCATTGGCGCCGCTATTCTACTAACCACCTCAGCCCCAGTCCCTGTACTAAACATTATAGGCAATAAACCAGCAATTGTAGAAACGGCCGTCATCATGACGGGGCGAACACGAAGTCCTGCCCCTTCCATTACGGCAAGAGAGAGACCCTCTTTCGTTAATGCTTTACCATGCTCTAACTGACTTTTTTCATATTCATTATAGGACTGGTTTAGGTAAGTCAGCATTAGTATTCCTATTTCTACAGTGACACCTGCTAGAGCTATAAAACCAACCGCTACAGCAACTGAGAAATTATAATCTAAAAGATACATTAGCCAGATTGCCCCCACCAATGCGAGAGGCAAAGTTCCCAATATAATGGCTATTTCTGTAGCGTTTCGAAAGTTCATATATAAAAGAACGATAATAATCGCGAGCGTTAACGGAATCACGTAAGTCAGTTTTTCCTTTGCCCTTTCCATATATTCGTACTGCCCGGACCAGGTAACTGAATACCCTGCTGGCAACTCGAGTTCTTGTTCTACAACCTTCATTGCTTTTTCAACATAAGTGCCGACATCAACTCCCTCAATGTCGACAAAAGTCCAGCCATTAAGTCTTGCGTTTTCGCTTTTAATTGCCGGCGGTCCAAGTTCAACGTAGACATCAGCCACATCCGCCAAACTAATACGCTGCCCGTTTGGCGTAACTAAAGGTAGCTTCTTTAATTCTTCCGGCGAATCACGGTAATCTTGAGGGTAGCGCAAGTTTATTGGGTAGCGTTCAAGCCCTTCAATGGTCTCTGAAACATTCATTCCGCCAATAGCCGTGGCAACAACCTGCTGAACATCCTCAATGTTCAAGCCATAACGTGCAGCCTGCTCTCTTTTTATGTCGACTTTGACATAGCGTCCACCAGCCACTCGCTCTGAATAAACAGAAGCCGTACCATCGACATCATCAAGTATCGTTTCAAGCTGCTGACCGATCTTCTGAATTTCATTAAGATCAGCTCCGGCAACTTTTATACCTACCGGCGTTTTTATACCTGTCGATAACATATCAATGCGAGTTTTAATGGGGTAAACCCACGCATTGGTCAGCCCCGGAAACTTTACAAGCGCATCCAGTTCTTTTTTCAACTTCTCAGTGGTCATACCGTCTCTCCACTGATCTTTCGGTTTCAGTTGAATAAAGGTTTCAATCATCGTTAGGGGTGCCGGATCAGTGGCGGTATCCGCTCGACCAATTTTGCCAAAAACCGTCTTCACTTCCGGTACCGTTTTTATGAGCTTGTCGGTTTGCTGCAACAGCTCCCTTGCTTTACCAATTGATAATCCGGGATAGGTAGTGGGCATATACATCAAATCGCCCTCATCCAAATCTGGAATAAATTCACTACCAATTTTGTCAATCGGCCAGACACCAACGGCCAGGATAACAAGCGCTCCGACAACTGCTGTCTTGGGGTATTTCAAAATGCCTTTTAAAAGCGGTTTATACCCGGCGATCAATAACCGATTAAGCGGGTTTTTCCCCTCAGGTGTTACCTTTCCTCTGATAAAATATCCCATCAACACGGGGATAACGGTAATCGCTAAGGCTGCACTGGCTGCCATTGCGTAAGTTTTCGTGAAAGCAAGCGGAGAAAACATCCGCCCTTCCTGGGCTTCTAAGGTAAATACCGGCATAAAGCTGACGGTAATAATGAGCAAGCTAAAGAAAAGAGCAGGGCCCACCTCTGAAGCAGAGGCGGCAACCACCCGCCAGCGGTTCTCTGCTGTCAGTGGCGTTTTTTCCATATGCTTATGCATATTTTCAATCATGACGATGGCACCATCGAGCATAGCGCCAATAGCGATTGCGATCCCTCCAAGTGACATAATATTCGCGTTAATTCCTTGCCAATACATGACAATAAACGCGGTTAAAATACCCAAAGGCAAGCTGATAACGGCAACCAGCGAGGAGCGGACATGGAAGAGAAATATCACACAGATAAACGCGACAATAGCGAGTTCTTCTATTAAACTTTTCCAGAGACTTTCCACGGCATCCGAGATAAGCCCCGAACGATCATAGACAGTGACTATATCGACACCTTCTGGTAGCCCAGACTTTAATTCTTCCAACTTTTGTTTAACGCCATCAATCGTTTTTTGGGCATTTTCTCCGAAACGCATTACCACAATACCACCCACGGCTTCTCCCTCACCGTTGAGTTCGGCGATACCGCGTCTCATTTGGGGGCCCACACCCACATCAGCAACGTCTTTAAGCAATAATGGCGTGCCATTTTCATCAACGCCAAGCGGGATACTCTCTAAGTCTGACACACCATCAATATAGCCTGAGGCCCGGACCATATACTCAGCTTCCGCCATTTCAACCACCGACGCCCCCACTTCCTGATTACCTCGCTGGATAGCATTTTGTATTTGAGCAAGAGGAATATCGAATGCGCGCAGCTTCTCCGGATCCACTTTCACCTGGTACTGCTTTACCATCCCGCCGAGGGCGGCAACTTCCGAAACCCCCTCGACCGTTTGCAGTTCATACTTTAAAAACCAATCCTGCATACTGCGTAACTCACTCAAATTGTGGTTACCCGTACGATCAACCAAGGCATACAAATACACCCAACCAACCCCTGTTGCATCAGGGCCTAATTGCGGTCTTGCATTAGAAGGCAGTTTCGGAGCAACCTGAGACAAATATTCCAGTACTCGCGAACGCGCCCAGTAAGCGTCTGTATCTTCGCCAAAAATGACATACACATAGGAGTCGCCGAAAAACGAATATCCACGGACGGTTTTAGCGCCGGGGACAGACAGCATAGCGGTTGTTAATGGATAGGTTACTTGATCTTCTACCACCTGCGGCGCTTGACCCGGATAGCTGGTTTTAATGATCACCTGGACATCCGACAAGTCCGGCAGTGCGTCTACGGGCGTATTCTTAACCGCAAAAGCACCAACACCCACGAGGATTAATGTCGCCAGAAGAACGAAAAAACGGTTACTCACTGACCATCGAATGACTGACTTAATCATGGTTATGCTCCTGCTCTGTCACTTGTTTTTGCTCAGGAATATGAATCGATGTGAGCTGGTACTGTTGCTTCCCGACTTGCGTTATTTCCGCATGCAAGGATAACCCCGTGCTAAGCTGAGAAAGTTTAACATCCGAAGCAACATCGAAGTCCATCGTCATTGCAGGCCAGTCCCATTCAGAAATCTCACCGTGCTCCAGCGTAACCATCGAGTGCTGAGGCATAACATTTTTAACGGTTGCTTCAACCCAGACAGCTTGAGCTGCTGCGTCACTTGACATACTGCCATGGCTCTCGTTATCAGTGTTAGAGTCGTGGTTCATACGTTTAAAGTCGGAAGACTTACTGGACTCAGAATCAATCAAAAACTGAGCTGAAGTAACGATGTCATCACCTGCCATAAGACCCGATAAAATTTCAACTCGCGAGCTCCCTAACCGCCCAACGTCAACATTAACTGATTTAAATTTCCCATCACCCAGTGCCAGTACAACTCGGTTCGAACCACCCATTCGGATAAGCGCTTCTTTAGGGATGATTAAGTTTTTGTCGCCTAAACCAGCCTTAATGTTAAGTTTCGCAAACATGCCCGGTTTTAAAAAACCATCTGGGTTGTCGAAGTGAATTCGAACTTGTCCCGTCCGAGTTTTAGGGTTAAGTGACGGATAGACATAATCAACCTTTCCTTGCCACTCTTTACCTGGAGCATACTCAAGGTTCATTTGAACGTCATTGCCTACCTCAACCTGGTTCAATTGCCGCTCAAAGACTTCTGCAATAACCCAAATTTTATCCAGTTGAGCAATGGTCATTAAATTCATACTCGGCGTTACAAACGCACCTTCACGCACAGTCAGTCTATCCAATACCCCGGACTGCTTTGCTTTTACCGTGATTGTTTTCTGAATTTTACGAGTTTCTTTTAACTTCTTAATCTCAGATTCAGAGACTTGCAGAGCTCTTAAGCGTTCTTCAGCGGCATCAATTAGCACCTGATTACCTCTTTGCGAGGCCAATACAAGCTCCTCTTGCGCATTAACCATTTCAGGAGAGTAAATACTGTATAAAGGCTCGCCGGCTTTAACCGAGTTACCAACCGCTTTTACGAAAAGCTTCTCAATCCAGCCTTCAACACGGGGACTTACTGTTAATACTCGGTCCTCATCAAACTGAACATAGCCAACTGTTTCGATATCTAGGTTGAGTCTCGAGGACGTGACGGTTGCAGTTGTAACCCCAAGGTTATTAATAACGTCGGGATCAATTCTCACCGTACCAGGTGAACTCTCTTCTGCATCATCGCCATAGTAAGGAATAAGGTCCATCCCCATTGGAGACTTTCCTGGTTTGTCTCGACGATAATTGGGATCCATCGGAGCCACCCAATATAACGGCTCTTTTTTGGCATTATCCGATGAAGCATCGGAGCCCGCAGTTGACTGCATTAAGTAGCCAATTGCACCAGCGCCAACCGCAAACCCTACAGCTAAACTTATAAGAGATTTAGTGACTGTTTTCATTTTAAACTCCTGAGAATAATAAGTAGTTTGCTTCGGCAATCAGCTTTTGGCGGTTTATGGCGATTGCTAATGCATCAATTTTTGCGTTGACTTCAGCAATCTGTGAACGCACCGCCTCTGCAAAGTCGCCATCATCATTGTTGTAAGCTGTCAATGCAGCTTCAGACTGGGCGGACATTTGTGGAAGTAGCTCTTCACGATAAAGAGCAGCGCGTTCATTCAAACGATGCAGTTGTACAAAGGTACTGCGTAAATTGGCTATTAACTGTCTGGCAATCAGCAGTTTTTCAGTTCTTTTTGCTTCAGTTTTATACTTTGACGAACGCACCTGTTCATCCTGCTTGTTATCAGTAAACAGTGGTATATCGAACGTAACTCCGGCTGACAGCAAGTTGGCACGGTCATTGCCGCTTGGATCGTCGTTTCTATGGCCATATTTCAGATTGGCTGACCATTGCGGTTTATAGCCTTGCTGAGCGAGCTCGACAGACGTCTCCGACGCCAAAATGTCTTGATCGGTCGCTTGCAAAACCGGGTGTTCTTTTATCAATTCGTACAAGGCTTGTTTCGGTATTGTCGAAGGTGATAGCAATGTCTTCTTCAGCGTAAGACTCGGAAGGTCATCCGGTAACCTTGATTTCGCTATAACACCTATCCATTCCGACAATTCGCTTTGAAGTTGCTCCTCTTTTTGTCGCAGTGACGTCAACCTATCATCCAGGCGTGTAAGCTCAAGTTGGGCTCTAATAACATCTTGCTGCCGTGCTTTTCCCTCGGTACTGGTATAACTCGCCTTAGCCGTCGACACTAACTGTTCAAAAAGCGCTCTATCCGATTCAATCAAGCGAATACTTTGCTGAGAGAAAAAAACATCTAACCACAACTTCGTGACCGTTGTTTTGACCTTTGCAATACGATCCGCTCTCAAAAACGGTTGTTTTTGAGCTAATTGGTTTTTCTGCTTACGAGACAACGATAATGTGTCTCCTCTGGGAAATGCTTGTGAAACACCGACGACTAACTGGGTCATTCCTTCCTGTCTTGAACTAAAACTGTCAACCGGGAAACTGGCAGCCGTGAGCGATATTTGAGGGTCAGGCAAACTGGAAGAGGCTATTGCTTCACTCGCGAATGCTTCTTGGGTTTGCTTACTTGCCGTTAACCAAGGATCTTCTTGTACAGCGATACTCACTGCTTCTTGCAAATTCAAAAGCGGCTCTTGTGCATTAACGACATTTGGCACCACTACAGTCAGAACACTTAAATAAGCCATTCTTCTTAAAAGTTTCATATTGTTACTCTCAAAAACTGTGAATTTTTAAATAGCCGAACCGCACCTTTTTTGTCGGCGAGGTTCTAGACATTAAGAACATGTAAAATATTGCTAGTTTAGTCAATTACAGAAGAACTGACTTACCAGCGCGGGTAAGTCAGTTCTTGTTACTAGTTGCTGTTAAAACTGCATATCATAACCATCTACTTTAGCGTAAACCTTGCTAGTACCATCTTTAAGGAATACCAATATCTCATACGGCATAAAACGGTCGCCCACTTCCATACCTGGTGAACCTAATGGCATGGCTGGTACCGTAAGGCCAATAGCATTGGCCACTGGTTCGGCTAAAAACATATGGATATATTTAGCGGGAATATGGCCTTCAAATACATAACCACTCTCAGATACTGCTGTATGGCATGAGATATGATTGGGCTGAATGCCATAACGATTTTTAATAAAGCTTAAATCATCATAGTCTTTTGCGATAGCTGTTATGCCATTTTGCTCTATATGCGATATCCATTTTTTACAACAGCCACAGCTACTTGTTTTATAAACAGTTAATAAAGGCTCGCTCTGTTGTTGGCTCACCACAGGCTCTGCCGTAACTTTCGGATCATTATTAGTTACAGCGGGTTCAGAGCATGCTGTTAGCAAAAATACTGCTGCAAATAAGGCAGTTAAAGTTGTAATTTTTGGCACAGGGTTCTCCTAAAAAATAAGTCTTAATAACAAATAAAGCTAAGATTAACTTTGTGGCCCAACAAGTGTCGTAAACACGCTAGTCGTCACTAATACTGAGACCACCAATAGCGTTTCAATTAAAATTGACAGCCGCAGCGGTTGGGCATTTTTATGCTGCGCCAACTCAGCAACAAGTTTAAGTTTATGCCAAGCTGCTAACAGCAACATACCACTGACAAATATCAGCTTTAACATCAATAACTGACCATAATTGGTAGTGAATAAATTGCTAATAGGCTCTACAAGCTGCAGTAGTAATAGCACACCACAAGCGATTAATATGGTTACAAAAAATACCGCTACCTTGCCAAAGTTTTCCATTAACGTCACTAGGTAGTCAGTGGGTAACGCCTTGCAGCTTTGATGTAAGGGCCACAAAGAGCCAGCCCAGGCTGCCATGGCAAGTATATGCAATACTAACAAGCCTTTAAACACCGTATTAAGCGCTACCGTATGGCCTGTAAAAGTAAAGCTAATTGCTAGCAGAATAAACCCAGTCACTGTGACGATTCTTAGTATGGTTTTAAACCTTGCCAGCTTGTTTATCCCCCACTCACTAAGTAACAACAGCGTAAAACCGACAACAATGAAACTGACTTGGCTACCCACTGCTGATTGCCACATGATACTAAGCATTAAGGAGTCAAACATACCTGTTAAGCCATTTTCAGCCATAGCACCGGCTTGAAGTGGCAATTGCAATAATGATACTACTAGGCCAAAACCCGCCCACTTTAACAACCAACTGCTAAGCCAGCCATCATAAGCCTCCAGCTTAGTATCAGTAGTACTTAACTGCTTTGATCGTAAAGTTTGCATTAATATGCTGCCGACACAACTGCTGACTGCAGCATAAGTGGCAAACTTTGTTAGTAATAGCATTAACTCCCAATGGCCAATCATCACTCGGTTGCCTTCTACTAATGCTGATGAGAATGCGACTGGTGATTAAGTGACTGATTAGAAAGCTGTTTTGCTTCCAGCTTCATATCGCCATGGAGCATAAAACTATAATCACCGGTCATTTTATGGCCATCTTGGCCCATAACAATCCAACTCACCTGATACTCGCCACTTTTAAGGGGTGGCAGTGGCCACTCAAATTCTGAGGCGGCTGTAGCTGAAGCCGCAAAACCAAATTTAACCGCTTTTTTCTCTGCATCAATTAAGCTTAATTTCATCATCCGTACTGGGGCACTGAATGTCAGCTTTAACGTTGCAGGGCTTTGCATTAACATCGCCTCATCTGCTGGTACTGTCTCAGTTAAATCAACATGTGCAGACACCGTAGTCGCCATTAATAAAACAGCTATAGCACTCACTATTTTTAATGTTTTTAATATTTTCATTTTTATCACCTTAATTATTAAAACCAGAACCGCACACCCGCGACCGCACTCGTAGTATCAGTCGCTTCATTATTCGCTCGGGCAAAGTCAGCGCTATTGCCATACTTAGCCATCCACTCAACACCGATATAAGGCGCAAACTGGCGTGAGAACTCATAACGTAAACGCATTCCAGCATTTAAAGACGCTAAGCCTTTTCCGATACCATTAATGGAATCGTCTTTACCATAAGCAGTTAATCCCACTGTGCTTTGTAAGATTAAACGTTGCGTGAATAGCAATTCATATTCAGCTTCTGCTGCTATGGCTGTCCGCCCAGAGTTGCCTAAATAGGCAGTTACATCTACCTCAAACCAATACGGCGCTAAGCCTTGGACACCCAATGCCAACCACTGCCGACTTTCCCCTTCCGTGTAGGTATCAAACCGGGCTCCGAGCTGGGCATCCCAAAACGTATAAACCGCACGGCTCCATAGCAAATCGGTTTGGCTTTCTTCCAACTTACCATCGCTTACCTCACCTTCCAGCTTTATTGCTAGTCGATTAAAAGTAGTGCCATACCAGCCTTGTAATTCAAATGCTAAGCTATCCGTAGCAAACTGGTGCTCCAACTTATCTGCTTTAATTGCGTAAAAACGGTGTTCATCTGCCAGTTTTAACTGGCGACCGCCGCCTATAGCATAAGGCCCGTCGGCTAAGGTATAACCGCCAGAATAAGCATGAGGATCTCGGGCATCTGCAGGCGCTTTTCCGCCCTGCATTTTCATATCGCCATGGTCCATTTGACTGTGGTCTATCGCCTTATCGCCATGGTTCATCTTGCTATGGTCCATTTCGCTGTGGCTCATCGCTTTATCGCCATGGTTCATCTTGCTATGATCCATTTGACTGTGGTCCATCGCCTTATCGCCATGGTTCATCTTGCTATGATCCATCTGGCTGTGGTCCATTACCTTATCACCATGGTTCATCTTGCTATGGTCCATCTGGCTGTGGTCCATCGCCTTATCGTCATGGTTCATCTTGCTATGATCCATCTGGCTGTGGTCCATTACCTTATCGCCATGCTTCATCTTGCTATGGTCCATCTGGCTGTGGTCCATCGCCTTATCGTCATGGTTCATCTTGCTATGATCCATTTCGCTGTGGCCCATCGCCTTATCGCCATGGTTCATCTTGCTATGAGCCATCTGGCTGTGGTCCATCGCCTTATCGCCATGGTTCATCTTGCTATGACCCATTGCGCTGTGGTCCATTGCCGTATCACCATGCTTCATCTTGCTATGTTCCATCTGGCTGTGGTCCATCGCCTTATCGCCATGGTTCATCTTGCTATGGTCCATTTCGCTGTCTGCCATCACCCCAGCACTTACCAGCAATAAACTAGCTGTTAACGCAATCACCGGCGTGGTACTTACTAATTTTGTTATTTTCATGACACCACCACTTCTCTAAACATACCTGCATCCATATGAAATAACAGATGACAATGCCAAGCCCAGCGACCTACATCATGCGGGGTTGTTAAAAAGCTAATTCGCTGCGCAGGCTGCACAGGAATAGTGTGTCGTCTGACTTGGACTTCACCACTTTCACTTTCTAAATCACTCCACATTCCATGCAAATGCATAGGGTGAGGCATCATGGTGTCATTCTGCAAAATCACCCTAACACACTGATTTAATTTCATATGAACAGGTGTACTTTGACCAAACTCTAAACCATCAATTGACCAGCTATAGCGTTCCATATTGCCGGTTAGGTGTAATTCAATTTCAGCTTCAGGACGCCGTGGTTCAATAACGTTTTCTAGTGAATGTAAATCGGATAACGTCAGCACTTTTCGGCCATTATTGCGTAAACCAATGCCCGGATCGTCCAAGTTAGTTCTTGGCGTATCTACCCGCATATCAACCGAAGGGCCATATTCGCTACTGGCATGGCGCACTTGCGTGCTGGCTTTAGCATAAGCAGCGGCCGGCCCTTCATGCTGACTTAAATCCATCGGCATAGCTGCGCCATGTTGGCTATGATCCATAGCGCCCTCTGTCATTGAACCGCCATGGGACATATTGCCCATCATGTCGGCCATCGCTAACCACTCTACTGGATCGACTGCCGGTACGGGTGCATTAATATTGTCGGCTACCGCTAGGGTGCCTCGAGCATAACCGGTGCGTTCTATGGTCTGGGCGAAAATGGTATAAGCATCAGATTGCGGTGTGACCAGTACATCATAGGTTTCACCCGGGCCAAATCGGAATTCATCAACGGTTACTGGATGGACATTTTGGCCATCTGACTGTACTACGGTCATTTGCAGTTCCGGGATACGGACATCGAAGAAGGTATTGCTGGCGCCATTAATAAAGCGCAAGCGAACTTTTTCGCCTTTTTTAAACAGGCCTCGCCAATTAGCCAGCGGTGTGCTGCCGTTAAATAAGTAGGTTAGTGCAGCGCTTGACACATCTCCCAAGTCTGTCGGGCTCATGCGCATTTCTTGCCACATTTTACGTTTTGATAATGCTGAACTAAGCCCTTTTTCTGACAGGTCTCGGAAAAAATCTCGTACTGTTGGTTGATTATAATTGTAGATATCACCTTGCACTTTTAGTTTACTAAATACTTTCATCGGGTCATCATCGGTCCAGTCTGAAAGCTGTACCACATACTCTCTATCCGCCACGATGATATCTTGCTCTCTAGGCTCGATGATCAGTGCACCGTACATGCCGGTCATTTCTTGAAAGCCACTATGGGAGTGATACCAGTAAGTACCGCTTTGTTGCAAAGTAAACTTATAAACAAAGGTTTCACCGGGCATAATGCCCTTAAAGCTTAAGCCTGGCACCCCATCCATTTGATAAGGTAAAATAATGCCATGCCAGTGAATAGAGCTTGGCACAGATAAGGTATTGGTCACTTTAATCGTCACCTCATCGCCTTCGCGTAAACGTAGCGTTGGTGCCGGAATAGAGCCATTTATGGTAGTTGCTGTACGCACTACACCAGTAAAGTTGACTAAAGATTCAGCAATGGTTAACTCGATAACTTTGCCACTTAATTCAGGTGCTGAACCTGTCGCGGCATTATCTTTAAAAGAACTACCGGCATGAACAACATGCGGGAAACTAGCTATTACGCCTCCGATGGCAAGCCCTTGGACAAATCGGCGCCGCGAGATAGAAGCCGGTAACTTGAACTTGTTATCATTCATTTATATAACCCCTGAACTTATTTATTTCATCTAGCTTAGCTATTTATAACTGTCAGCAACATGACTCTGACATGACAAAGTTGTAATCTTGTTGTCATCTAGCTGACAGCCTGTGTATTGCAAGCTATCAGTTACCCCTATTTACAGGAAAGGTTATGCGATTACTGATTGTTGAAGACGAAATCAAAACGGGTGATTATTTAAAGCAAGGCCTCACTGAAGCGGGTTTTCAAGTTTCACTGGTTAGAAACGGCTTAGACGGGCATCACCTTGCAATGACCGAAGTATTTGATCTGATTGTGCTGGATGTGATGTTGCCTGATGTTAATGGCTGGCGGATAGTACAATCTATTCGCGAAAGCAATAACCTTACGCCAGTATTGTTTTTATCCGCCCGTGATAGCGTTGATGACAGAGTTAAAGGCTTAGAATTAGGCGCGGATGATTACTTAATTAAACCCTTTGCTTTCTCAGAAGTGTTGGCGCGGGTACGCAGCCTAATACGCCGCGGCCAAACCATAACCACCCCAGATTTACTTCAGGTGGCCGATTTACAATTAGACGTCCCCAAAAGAAGAGTCATGCGCAGCGGAGTCAAAATTGCCTTGAGTAATAAAGAGTTTTCTTTATTAGAGTTATTAATGCGCCGCAGCGGTGAAGTCTTACCCCGATCTTTAATCGCCTCACAGATTTGGGATATGAACTTTGATAGCGACACCAATGTTATTGATGTCGCAATAAGAAGGTTACGGGCTAAAGTAGACGATGATTTTATGCCAAAATTAATCCACACCGTGCGCGGCATGGGCTATAAACTTGAAAACGAGCAAGCGGATGAAGCATAACACTAAACGGCCACTGTCCTTGACCCTGAGAGTGGTACTGTCTGTCGTTGTCACTATTGCGGTTTGTTTACTGGTTGTTAGGCAACTGCTTATCAGTTCTATAGAGCACCATTTTATCGAACAAGATGCCGATGAACTTGGCGTTATTGTTCACTCTGTTCAGCAAGTTTTCCTTAACGAGCCTACAGATCCGAAAACTTTAGCTCAATCATTATCGCAAGCTGTTGCCGGACATCATGGCGTCTATTACCAAATAAACAATTCTCAGCAGCAAATTATTTATAACAATGCTAATTTTGATTTAAGCCAACTTACAGATACTGATGAATCCATAGATACATTTAAAATTGAAAATATCCAACACTGGCAATATCAAGATAAAGCCTATCGGGGTATTGCTCTGAACATAGCCACTGCAAACGATAACTACCGGTTAATTACAGCGATTGATATGGATTTTCACATCCACTTTTTGCAGCAACTCGGTCAAAGTCTTTGGGTGATTCTACTCGGTTCCTGCCTCCTTACTTTATTAGCAGCTTGGATTGCGGTGCATCAAGGTTTAGCGCCACTTAGAGGACTAAGTGACAATATGCGCGACATTCAAACCAGCAAACTCGACATTAGATTAAACGCCAACGAAGTACCTTCTGAGTTAACGCATATGGTGCAGTCATTCAACCACATGCTAAACCGCTTAGAGGATGGCTTTACTAAGTTATCGCACTTTAGTGCCGACATTGCTCACGAAATTCGCACCCCTTTAACCAATATAATCACCCAAACCCAAGTCAGTTTATCTCGGCCTCGAACAGCTGCAGAATACCAAAACGTGTTATTTTCTAATTTAGAAGAGCAAGAGCGACTGAGTAAAATGGTGAGCGATATGCTGTGGCTGGCCAAAAGTAAAAATGGTTTAATTACCCCGAGTAAACAGCCTTTAAATATTGCCGATGAAGTCGCGGCCATATTCGAGTTTTTTGAAGCGTTAGCAGACGAGGCCGGAGTCAAACTCGCGTTTACCGGTCAGCCCAGCGTCATTAATGCCGATCGCACTTTGCTAAGGCATGCTTTAACTAATTTATTGTCAAATGCGATACGACACACAGCTTCTGGACACAGCATTATAGTCAACAGCTATCAGCAAGCTACTAACACGCTTTGTATCAGTGTCGAAAACCCTGGCCCAGCAATATCCGCCGAGCATTTACCTTATTTATTTGAACGTTTTTATCGCGCCGATCAATCAAGACAACGCCACAGTGATGGTGCAGGTTTAGGGCTAGCTATTACTAAAGCGATTATCGAAGCCCATGACGGTGATATCACCGTGACCTCAGATCAAAATCTCACACGTTTTGTCATTACACTACGCATGACATAACTATAAACCCCTGATAAAACCCTGCGCAATGTTAATTGCGCAGGGTTAGTTTAATTAGCTAAAGACATCAAAAGCAATATCAGATTCAGGCACCCCTTTATCTCTAAGTAACCTTATGGTGTCATCCATCAACCCTTTGGGCCCGCATAAGTAGAACTCAGGATCACCTTGCGCAACGATATTTTGCCAATTTAATGCCAGCACATGTTGGGCATAGCCGGTCGCACCTAACCAATCTTTGTCTGGTCGTGACAACACTGGGTAATAGTAAAAATGTGGGTATTGTTTAGCGAGTTCATAAAAGTAATCAACATAAACAATATCATTTTCATTTCGTGCGCCATAAAAGAAATGGATCTCTCTGGCTGGCTTGGCAATGGTTTTATCAATTGAATTATGGCTTTGTAAAAACAACTGTTCTTCAATCAACGATTTTAAAGGTGCCATACCTGAGCCTGCGCCTACTAACACCATGGTTTTGTCACTATCGCTTTTAGCATAAAACTCTTCAAACGGGCCAAGTGCATCAATGTACTCACCGACTTTTAAGTTGCCTAAATAGTTTGAACCTATACCGGGCAACACAGCTGGGTTACCAGCACTTTGCAGCTTAATAACAAACATCAATTCATTAGTGTTTTCATCAATACTGGCTAGTGAATAACTTCGACTACAAGCACTATGTTGATAATCTAAAGGTGAGATATGCTGCCAATAAGGTTTTAATTCACCGGGTAAATCGGCAGGTATTGAATGACACTCTGAATCAGGTATAAAGAAACGCATAAAAGCACCTGCTTTATATTGCACTGGCACCTTAGAATGGGCTTTAAACCGTAACTCTTTAATATAAGGGCTTAAGTAAACACTGCTAGTTAACTCTAAAGTATATTTTTTAGCATCAGTAATATCCATCAATGTCATATGTTCAACATCGTCACAGAAATGCTGACAGGCTAAGCGGTAGCCCTGCTCTAATTCTTGAACACTGAAATGCTGTACATCAGCTGCCGTCGATTTTACATTTTGATTAATCATAATTCGACAACGGCCACAGGTACCACCGCCGCCACAAGTAGAAGGTAAGATGATTTTATGATCAACCAAGCCATCAAGTAAGTTTTTGTGATTAGAAAACGCCAGTTGGCCCATACTTTTCTGGTTACTATCAAATAGTTTCACCGTTGTTTTACGGGCAAACCATTTGATTTTGTACTGACCTCGCAGCGCTAAATCAATGGTCCAAATTAAACCAGTGCCGCTCAGAAACAAGGTTAAAAAGGCAAAAAACATCATAAATTCATTATTAAAACTACCTTCATTGGCATAATCCATAAAGTGAAGTTTTAGAAAGAAATCAGCTAAGCGCTTATCATCATCACTATGGCCTGCAATACGGCCAGAATCGGCTTCAATATAGACACTAGTGTTAATATCATCAGAGTAGTTTACTTGCCACACGGCATTTTTTTGTTTCAGTAAATCTGCAATAGGTGGCTGCATTAAGGTCGTCGATACTATCTGTCCTGGTCCTGTATACGACTGAGCCGCCAACGACTCTGCAAAACTATTATCAATGATTACTGGTTCACCGGTAATCGCATCAACCACTGAATGTTTGTTAACAAAATTATCATATAAACCGCGTTGATGGTTCAGCAGATAATAAGGCTTACCTACTAACTCAATTAGCGCAAGGCTATTACTTGCAAGCTGCTGTTGTAGCACCATTTTTGGTTCTTTTAATTCCAGCCCTTTTAATTTAAGCTGTTGCCAATCCACAGCAGTAATTTTATTAGATTTATAGGTGTTACCTGCGGCTTTAGTATGGTCCATAAAATTAAAGTACATGCCACTTCCCAGCCAAACCATCAACTGAATACCGACAATCACAGAGCTCCATTTATGGATTTTTTTCACCATACTCATTGGGCAACTCCTTGGGTATTATTTTTAGCGGCTGCCGGTTTAGTTAAACTATCATCAGTCTTACGAAACACGCGGAAATACACCAGCAACAAGCCAAATATGGCTGACAAAATACCTAATAACGTAAACCAGAATAATAATGTGTTATCTATCTCGCTATTTTCATAATCCATAACATGAAACCGGAACATCCAGTCAAATAAGCGCCAAAAACTGTGTCTTTTCCCCACTAGCAGCCCCGTTTCAGCCGAAACATAAATGGCGGGTGAACCAAAATCTGCAAAGTTAACACGCCAGGCTGGCATTACCGCTGGATTAAGCTCAAATGGCGCATTTTCACTGATAAGCTCTGTGCTTTTTATCGCCCCGCTGCCACTGTAATAATAAGTAGCGGCTTTTTCGGCTTGTGCCTGATTAAGTGGCGCTAATTCCGCACCACTTTGCGCATCTACCACTCGCTTTTTGTTATCCAGCGTAAAGCGATATACCACCTTATCTAAATAACGTTCAATACTAACTTGTTTCGCTTGTGGGTAACTTTGCATTAAGCTTTGTAAAGGATAATCTATTAAGGTTGGGTCTATTTTATCTTGTGCGTTATTAACTAAGGTGTCGCCATGAATGTAATCAATATTTAAATATACCATGTAAGCACCACTGACCGACCAGATAACAAACTGAATACCTATAAAGGCCATTAACCATTTATGGTATTTTCTACTGGTTTTAAGTAGTCGCATTGAGTCATTCATGTGTAACCTCATTTACTGCATGCTTATTCTGCAAAGTGCACAAACTATTGTTGATAATAATGTGTTTGAGCCAAGCAAAAATATTTTAATTTCAAAATAAAACATTATTAAAGGCCTTTGTCATAACGACAAAGGCCTATGTGTTTATCGTGTTAATACTGAATTAGAACTTATAAGTGGCACGAACATAGCCGCGTCTTCCCAGTAAGTCATAAGTCATCACATCGGTATTAGCGTCATTCCAAGAAGTTAGATAAGGTGCATTTTTATCAAAGATATTATCTACACCAGCGGAAAAGGTTAAATCATCATTGAAATACCAGCTAGCTGATACATCCGAATACGTAACCGAACCTACTGACTTACCTAACGGGTCTAAATCACTACCGTTAACATCATCTGCACTGCCGATATAACGTAATGAATAAGTAGCAGACCAAACATCTGTCATTACACTGTAGCTAAAGTTACTGCGCCATTCAGTATAACTGCCCTGATCTTCAGTGATATCGCCTACTTTATCGATTGTAGGTTGGCCTCTAAACGGCGTACTTTCATGCGTTAGTAAACGAGTAACATCAAGCGAAGCACGGCTACTTAAACCAAACAGAGTAAATTTATACATAGCGTTAAGATCAACACCACTGACTTTCTCTACTGCTGCATTAACCGGCCGTTGATTCAACTCGCTAACTTGGTGTGTTACAGGATGACGGTCGAAAGTATCGCAAAATTTGGCATTACCGATAGGGTCTTCATAACAAAGACGCAGCATATCCGAGCCATTAACCGAAGTGATAGAGTCGTCAATTTCAATATTGAAGTAATCTACAGTAGCTGAGAACCCTTCTAAAAACGCTGGCTGCCAAACAATACCCATAGTGGTAGTTGTCGCAGTTTCAGGCTCTAGTTTTGGATTACCGCCTACACTGGTCAAAATGGTATTGCCATCTTGCACAAAGTTTACCGGTACGCCCGCAGCCAAACAGTTAGCGGCAATTGTACCAGTGGCATTTTCACACGGATCGATAGTCCGTAAATTCTCACCATTAGTGCCACCAAATAACTCGGTAATAACCGGTGCCCTAAAGGCTGTAGAATGAACAGTACGTAGCATCAATTCGTCGTTAACATTCCAGCTTAAGCCCATTTTATAGGTTGTTTCTGCACCCGCGGTATTATAATCCGAATACCGCGCTGCCAATTCGACAGATAATTGCTTAACGAATTGTTTATCTGCTAATAAAGGCACCGACAACTCGCCGAATATTTCATTAACGCTGTAACTACCACTAATAGGATCTTCTAAACCGTTGCGCAGCACAGTCGAATCAGGATCACGCCAGCCTTTTTCAGTGCGGCTTTCTGCACCGACAGCAAAACCAAGACCACCAGCCGGTAGTTCAAGTAAATAGCCATTCATATTTACCGACCAAGTGCGCATTTCATTGCCACCGGTACCTTCACGACGATATTTAACGTAATCAATGACTTCTTTGTGCCGTTATTTTTACAACAAGATTTTAGCGTAATTACGGCAAGTCAGTATCTAAATTCAATTGCACCGGCCACTAAAGCTGATATAACCATTGAAGCTATAATGCCAACGAAAATTTTAAAACATAACTTGCTACTTGAAGATGATATCCCTTGCCTAAAAGTGACTCGTATTACCCATTCGCACGGTCATCCTATTAGCTATGCCGTGTTATACCACCCTGCTAATAGATTTAAGTTTACTAGCCAGCTTGATATTGTAAGTTAGGGTTTGCAGCAACGAACAAACACAAAATATTCCTTCAATAACATAAAAACACTCACATAACTTACTCTAACAAAAAGCTTGGTATGTGAGTACGCTAGTTACATTAGCTGCTGTAACTTATTTATGCAGGGGTATGAACTTAGACCACATTTATCACGCCACGATACATCTGCATTTGGCAGTGAAACTCATATTTTCCCACGGCCAAAGCTGGCACAGGCACGCTGGTAATGTCGTTTAATTTAAGGCTGGCACTAATCTCTAGCGCTGGTATTAATACTGTTTCTGTACAAGGTGACGCATCTTTTCTATTAAACTTCAGGGTTAATGGACTGCCCGCTTGCACCTCTATTACCGACGGCGTGTAAACACCGTCTTTGACCACAATAAGTAGCTCTTTGTCTGTAACCACTGTCGTATTGGGTTTATATAACCAAAACCACCAGATGATTAAAAATATTAGGCTGATCCCTATTACGTTAATAATTATCATAATGAGTTTCCTTAGTGATCTTTAGCTTTAAATAAGCGCAGTCGATTCGCATTTGATACCACAGTGAGCGATGAAAACGCCATTGCCGCACCCGCTATAACTGGGCTTAATAAAATACCAAAAAATGGATATAAGATACCGGCTGCAAAAGGCACTCCTGCAGCGTTATAGATAAAGGCACCAAATAAGTTCTGTTTGATATTACGTAAAGTGGCTTTACTTACGACGATAGCATCAGCTAAACCATGTAAAGATCCTCGCATTAACGTAATATCTGCACTTTCTATCGCGACATCTGTGCCTGTACCGATGGCAAAACCGACGTTAGCCTGTGCCAATGCAGGGGCATCATTAATGCCATCGCCGGTCATACCTACAATTTCACCCGCCATTTGCAGCTCTTTTACTTTATCGGCTTTTTCTTCAGGTAAAACCTCGGCCACAAACTCGGTTATGCCAGCCTTTTTTGCAACCGCGGCCGCCGTTTCTCGGTTATCACCCGTTAGCATGATCACCCGAATATTATTACTTTGTAGCCGTTTAATAGCAGAAATTGAATCGGTTTTAATAGGATCAGAAACGGCGATTATGGCTGCTAGCACACCATCTATGCTGAAATACATAGGCGTTTTAGCTTCTTTCGCTAAAGCTTGAGCTTTATGAACAAAGCTTGATATATCTATGCTTTTTTCCTGCATCAGTTTTTCATTACCAAACAATAAGCTTTTATCTTGGCAATTTGCTTCAATGCCTCGCCCCACTAACGCCTTGAAGTTTTCAACTTTTAGTAACTCAATATCTTTTTCGAGGGCACTTTCAACGATAGCTTCCGCCAACGGATGTTCAGAGCCACTTTCCATACTTGCTGCCAATTGCAGTATTTGTTTTTCAGTCATGGCATTTGCTAGCATAATATCCGTTACTTTCGGTGCGCCTTCGGTAATAGTGCCGGTTTTATCTAATATCATGGTCGTGATCTTAGAGGCAGTTTGTAATGCTTCACCGTTACGGATCAGCACCCCTGCTTCGGCCGCTTTACCTACCCCCACCATAACAGACATAGGCGTGGCTAAGCCTAGGGCACAAGGGCAAGCGATAATTAATACTGTTGTTGCTGAGACCATGGCAAAAGCGACCGCAGGATCGGGGCCGAAATTTAACCAAGCCAAGGCACTGACTATCGAAATAATCATAACCACTGGCACAAAGTAAGCTGAAATAACGTCTGCCAACCGCCCTATGGGTGGCTTAGAGTTTTGTGCCCGCTTAACCATATTAATAATGTGCGCTAAAGCCGTATCTTTACCTACATGACTAGCTCTAAAATTAATGGTGCCGGACTTATTTAATGTTCCGCCAATCACTTTATCGTCTTGCTTTTTGGCAACCGGCATTGGTTCACCAGTTAACATCGACTCATCAACCGACGTAGTGCCCTCGGTCACCACACCATCAACCGGTATTTGCTCACCAGGCCTTACTTTGACGATGTCACTTTTCAGCACCTGTTCAATGGCAATTTTGACTTCTTTGTCGTCACGGATCACGGTTGCCATTTTTGCTTGCAAACCAATTAAGCGTTTAATTGCTTCTGAGGTTTTTCCTCTGGCTTTCACTTCTAGTGCTAAGCCCAGATCAATTAAACCAATAATCATGGCAGTTGCTTCAAAGTAAACGTGCCTTGCCATCAACGGAACGGATTCGGGTGCAAATACAACAACCATTGAGTATAACCAAGCTGTTCCCGTTCCTAATGCAATTAATGTATCCATATTGGCGGAGTGATTTTTAAAGCTTTGCCAGGCGCCGACAAAAAAGTGTCTGCCCGAGAAATACATCACGCCAAAGGTTAAAATACCAATAATTAACCACGTAATACGCTCAGCGTTGGTTTCCACGGTCATTGCACCGCCCATTAGGCCGTATGCCATTAGTGGAATACCTAAAGCTAGCGCGATATAAGTGTGGCGCATTAGCTTTTTATAATAAGCTAAGTCTGCCTGTTCTTTCTCATCAAGGGCTTCACTTTCTGAACCTTGATTCATAAGCTTGGCATTATAACCTGCTGATTCAACGGCTTTAATTAACGATTCTGCTGCTGCATTACCCGACACCATAACGGTTCTATCAGCAAAATTCATTTCTGCCGTTTTGACACCCGGTATCGTATTTAAGGCGCCTTCAATCTTACCAACACAACTCGCGCATCCAGCGCCTTCTATTATAAGTTGCAGCGTATTTTGGTTGGCAGAATGTTCAGATGCCAATACCGCTGATTCATTATTATCATTCTGAGTTTGTTGTTTGGCTTTGCTACAACATGATGTTGCAGCGGTTACATCTTTATTATTCTTGTTCATTTTTTGTTCCTCCATTATCAGACATGCCAAATTGCTCTATTAAGTGACACACCATATGAGGCGTTGGCGATTTATCTGCAATTTTTTCCCACTGTGCAAGTGCTGCTTGCATTTTATCTCTCAGTTCAAGCATTTGCTGAAATCGCTTCTCTGTTTCGGCTAAACGTTGCTTTAATATTTCTCTAACAGCAGGGCATGCTGTTTTGCCGTCATCTGCTTCTTGCAAAATTACAGTAATATCCTCTACGGCAAAACCTAGTTGCCGAGCGCTTAATATGAATTTTAATCGAGATTGCTGTTTTGCTGAATAAAACCGATAGCCATTACTTGCTTTGTTGGGGCTAAGTAAGCCTAACCGCGTGTAATACCGTACTGTATCAGCAGTCGTCTTCAACTCTGTTGCTAATTCTGAGACATTCATATTGCACCCTCATTATCTACGCTGACACCACCAGCTTAAACCTATGTCTTAGACACAGGTCAAGCAGTATTATTTGTTTTTATTTTTTTAATCAATGTCAGCTGTTATTTCGAAACGTTTTCATTGCGTGCTTAAGTAGCTTGGTTCATATCAGATTGGCGCAAGTCTTGCTGCTATAGTGAATAGTACTCTTTTAATGGGGTATAGCGTAGTTAATAAAGCTCAAGCTGTAAATATGACTCAGTTATCTAAAAAGTTTACAAACTTAAAACTCAAGCCATACAAGAGGCAGCTAATTTTATTGACACTGGTTTGGCCGTGCATGGCCAGCTGCGCGATCAATTTTGAAACCTGCTGAGGGGTAAAAAATTCGCCACCGGATTTACCCGCATTGGCGGCATAGTTTGAAATCAGGAACTCGTAAGCATCACCGAATAAGTCAATTTGATTGTCTTCGAAGTTACCGAAAGTTAAACCTGCCACGCCTTTTAACACTGCTGCTAGGCGTTTGTTTTTTGCCTCTACCGTATTACCCAGACGATTACTGGTGGTATCAAAATCCGCAAATAAGCCTTTGATGTCTTTTCTGAATCATAGCCGTTGGCTGAGTTTTCGATTGCAGCAAAAATAGCGGCCAAATCAGTATTTAAATTTTCGTTTTTGTGTGCATTAGCCGCCACATTGCTGAACAACTGGCTAGGGTAAAGAAAATAGCCTTTGGTTTTAATGGCATCTTCTTTAGCAAACTTGATGTTTTCATCATCGTCAGACATGGCAGCATAGTTAACACTCTCGTCGCCGCCTGTGATGTAGTTGACAAAGTTTTCACTGATAAAACGGTAGAACAGCGTACCTGAATTGAAACTCGGCCGAGTATCGAATGTTTTAGCTACAAGTCGGTAGAACTTAATAAAGTTCATCTTTTTATCTAACGCATCAGCAATAAACTCAGATTTTACTAATTTATCTGCCACCTCCTTTGTGGCATTAGCACGGTCGATAATGGCATCGCTTGAAATAGCACAAAATACATCATAACAACGTGCACCTAAGCCTTGCTGTATACCCAAAAACTTACCTATCACTTGCAACGTATTAGCACACAAGTATTGCTTTAGCAGTTTTAACTGCAGCTCTGCCTGTTTTATCGGTGATGGCATGCCGCTCCATTGGCCTTTGTAACTACGACTCCATTCACCATGCTCATTAACGCTTACCTCACCACGGATACTTTTCGACTCCACCACAATAAAACCATAGCTATAAACAATAAGGTGATCTATTTGCGCAACTTCACCATCATGCTCTATGCGTAAATCGTTTATTACCATTACATTGTCACGATCTTTATAAGCACGACGTAAGTAAAATGCCACATCCTGCTCTTGTTTAATACCAGCATCAAGCTTAGCTGAACTAGAGATAGTTTGAGTTTTCTCTTTTAAAATCATGGTAACTTATTTCTTAGTACTTAATAAAATAACGGTCATCATTAACGCTATTGAGTATTTTATTTTTTCTGATTGCAACGGTGTAGATATACCATTGTCCCGAAAAAGAATATAAGACCAAATGCTAAAACAGCTAGGCTAATAATTTGAATATGAGTCATGTTTTCACCTTTTCTTTAAGATCACTAACATTCTGACTATAACTGATGCCTTTCGTTAAAACTAAAAAAATAATTAAGTAAATTAAACATTTAATAATACCTATACAGCTTGAATGGCGGTAACGCGTAACTAAAACCTTAACGAATAACCAAATAAACAGCTATAAAATATGGATTATGAACTTCCCAGGCTTTGCTAGACCCTTATAACAGTTACAATGTAATTTAAGTTAGAGGTGTTAGTTTAGTTTTTGCATCAAGGATAAAAGCTCATTAATAACAAGCTCTGGCTCATCCACCTGAATAAAGTGGCCGCTTTGTTCTGTCAAAACAGTTTTTCCCTATGGAAATTCACCGGCCTCTAATAAAATGGTAAGCTTACCCTGCCCAGCCACTTCGTATTCAAGTTGAAATTCATTAATACTAACCATGCTAGGTTGTGCCGCTACTGAGAGCGATAATGCAATACTAATTAATATTATTCATTTCAAATCTGATCCTTAAAACACTAACGCGCATTTTATGGCGAAGCTACAATGATTTTGTTGGCCTTTATTATTTCGTATAAATCATTAAAAAGCGTAACGGCCCAGAAATACCGCATAGATTGTTGTGTCAGAATTAGTTCAAACTCGTCATTTTCAGGGCTAAAAAAAACTAAATAGTCTTTTTCATAAGCGCGGTAGTAAAAATAGTCACTGCCTACATTAATCGCTAAAACTGGAAATACTTCTTTTTTATAATTGGATTGCGCTATATGGCGGATGTAATATTGAATAGGTTTGTTAGGGTGTTTATGAGGGGTCTCATAATCTGTTGCTTGAAATGCCGGCATATTTACGAGCTCCCATAATTTGGCGTAATCTATCTGGGGTCGATAATACTCAAAATTTTCTAAGCCTGTTAATGAGCGATCCCATAAACTATATAATGGGTGCTCATCTGGTATCACTTCCGTTTCGGCAATGTCTCTTTTTAAAAAATAGGGCTGCTCTATTTTTTGTACATTACCATTAGCATTTTTTTGTTTAGATATATAATAAACCAGCAGATCATCGGGCTCATCAGATGTCCAGTTTAAAAATAATTCAGCTACAGTATTTTTAATAAAAATAGCATATTTTTTACATGGCTTTCTGCGAGTCAGCTTTTGTATAATTGTTGGCTTATCACCTTCTTCCTTTAGAATTTCAAGAGATTCCTCAAGCGTGTTCCAAGTAGAGTAAGCACTAAGACCATCCAACAAAGGCGTTTCTAAAACCTGGAAAAACAAGTCAAAGCTAATTTTTCTATTTTGATAAAGCACAGGCGTTTGAGGGGGCGTTTTTTTATATAAAACGGGCAAAACCTCAAAAGGATCTTTAAAAATAACGCTAGTGTCATCGATATAATCAGAAACCTTAAAGTAGTCAAATTGTAAGCATGTTATCTGAAGCGTGCGTGCGTCTTTAATGGGTAAAGGTAGAAATATTAGTTCACACCCAGAGGTGTGAATGAGCAACAATTTTTTACCCTTTGTTCTAAATTGTCTATTTAGTAAAGCAAAAAGAACAGATGAATCAGCATCTTCATATTCATCTACATCACAATTTAAGGGCCCATCAATAAAGTGGTTATTGATTTCAAATGCATCGTATATATCGAAGGCATAGTCGTTGATATAAATTTGTTCTAAGTCTTCTAAAAGATCGATAACAGCATAGGTAAAATTATCTGTTTTTTCTTCTTCGGTCTGCTCTGTATTTGTCAGCAGATGATAAAACTGAATAGCTAGTGTCGGTTGGTAATGCTCTCTTAACAAGACTTTGGTAATGGTATCAACTATTGGAAATATATTGGGCTGTGAGTTCATTATAATAGTTACTTGTTTTTACAAAATTCCCTGTTTTTAGGTGTTTTTATTCATCCATTAACGAAATTATTACTATTCACCTGTTCACTATACCGCATTATCTTTTCTCTATCTAGCCCGCTATACCGGCAAAATACGCCTTAACTACTTAAATTTATTAAATCTTTAATTTCAAAATTATAGCTAAATTTAGCACACTAAAATATCATTTCCGCCGTCTTGGCTAATTTCGGTTACTCACTTAGCTAGAATCGGCCTTTAGGTGTGTTTCCATTTATTGCACTTTATAAGGCCCACTTCACTATGAAATCTCCTTAAATTCACTGCACTATTAAGCAGCATGTCGCTTTTGCATTGCTGGTTGCAGTTAATATGTCATCTATATAGGCGCAGTCCGGTTTGAAAATAAAGTCAGAATCGGGGGCGTTTTTTAATAGCTTAATATTAGTATCTAATGACTCGGCTCTAGCATCAAAGATACCTTCGTCTATATACCATTTAAAATGCTCTGCAAATTCTTGCAGCATTGCTGCTTTTTGTTGTTTATTTACTAAGTAGCATTCTGGCCTTAAATTTTCGTTTTCCATTAATTTGTAGCTAGGCACATCTTGCAGTTGTGCTGTCGACTCTCCAATATAAGGTATTTTATCGGCTACATTAGTTAAGTTAACGACAATTGGCATCCATGATTCCAGCTCGGCATAAAGGTAGCGGCCATCGTCTTTAAGTTCATCTAAAGAGCGAACATTAACAAATTCATAGGCGCCCAATATACCTTTATTTTTTAAATACTCTCGCAAGGCAAACAAGGGTGTATACGCTTCTTGGCTAAACTCTTCAGTGCTATTTTTATCTTTAAGTAGCAATTTTACTGTACTAAGCTTATTTAATTTTTCAAATTCAGCTTTAATTTTTTCTTGTTCTTCTAAATTCATACATAAACCTTATAAAAAAATATAACGCTATAATAGCAAAGTTGGCTAATAAAATTAATTAAGTACAGCAGCTATTATGGGGCTTTATTAAACTAGAGAATAGCTTAAACGAGTTGTGGTTTAGCACCGTGCAGCCAATATTTTATTAATACTTTTGCCCTAGCAGCCGATAACCTAATTACTAGAGTATGTTATTAGGAACTAATATCGTGAGCTATCAAACACCTTCTGGTGTTACTCAACAAATGACTGACGAATTGCGCTATTTACATAAAATTATGCAGGCCATTAATATTTTAGGCGAGCAGCCAACTATGGCGGTTGTCGCTTATGGCCAAATTTGGCGCTACCCCGATTTACTAAAATGCTCGGTGCGTTACGCACAATTAGCAGAGCTACATGGTTATGACACCACCGCGTTTAAACAGTGGTTTTTATGTGATGCCAGCGCATTTGCCAGCCATGGTATTTCGTTGTAAATAGCGTTTATTGGCTAAGCTCAGTTAATGCTGCAATAGCTAATGCTGCTTTATCGGCTTGAACAAAAATATGATCATGATAATAAGCGGCTATAACATTAGCGCTTATGCCTTTTTCAGCTAACTTTGTTGCAACAGCCGCAGTTAACCCTACCGCCTCAAGACTAGAATGCACGGTTAAAGTAATTTGCTTAAACACCGAACTAAAAGAAAGATTATTCGCTATAGCGCTCTCTTTAGTGATAACTAAGGTTAAGCCTTCAGCTTCGCGAAAAAGTGCCAATGGCGCCACGGCATTAATTTCAGAATAATCGTTAGCTACCGTGCAAAACACATAGTCGTAAGGCATAAGTTTAGGCGACATAGCCCAAAGTAGCTGTTGTAAATTAGTTTCTCCAGACATACAAGCTCATGCTTCTTTATTTGCTGAATATCCAGCAATTAACGGTTTCTTACTGTTACTCAAACTAGTTACGCGTAACTCAATTAATGCAACCCTTGTCTAAGTATACTCCTACAAAGCATAAAGCTCCCGCTAGGCCGCTTTAGCCGCTTAGCAGGAGCTTCAATACACAATACGGGGGCTATTTATTGGCTTTGTTGCTGGTACAACTGAACCCATTCAGTTAATAACCTAACACCGTAGCCATTACTTCCCTCTGGGTGAATACCCTTAGCGCTAGAATTAAACGAATCACCGGCCATATCTATATGTGCCCAAGGTGTGTCGGCTGCAAAATGTTGCAAAAACAGCGCGCCGGCCTGAGCACCTGGCGAACCGGTGTTAATTCTGTCAGCAATGCGGCTTTTAGTTACATCGCCATAACCGGTTAAGGGTAATGGCCACAGCCGCTCTTGCACTTGCTCGCCTGCTTGGCGCAAGGTCTGCTCAAGGGTGCTATCTTGGGTAAAAACAGCTGAATAGGCAGAGCCTAAAGCACGTACTTTAGATCCCGTTAACGTTGCAACATCAACAATAGCTCGGGCTTTTAAGTGCTCTCTTGCATACCAAATACCATCGGCTAAAATTAACCGCCCTTCGGCATCGGTGTTGCCCACTTCTATAGTGCTGCCATCACCTGCGGTTACCACATCACCTGGCAGCAATGCATCGCGTGAGATTAAGTTAATAGAAAGTGGCGCTACGGCTACCACATTTACCTCTGCTTTTTGCGCTGCTAAGGCTTGCACGGCACCAACCACGGCTGCCGCACCGGCTTTGTCTGTATGCATGCGTATTATAGAAGAAGATGAGGTTTTTAAATTATAACCACCAGTATCGTAGCTATTACCCTTACCCACTAAGGCAATAGGCTTACCCTTAGCGCCTTGCCAATGGGCAAGCAATAAATGCGATTTATTATCACTTCCCTGACTCACGCCATATAAAGATCCCATGCCTAAGTCTTTTATTTGCTCTGGCGTTAAAATTGTAACCTTTACGCCTAGTGGCTCTAATACGTCACGGGCATAATTAGCAAAGGCTTCCGGATGCCCCGTGCTGCCGGGTAAGTTACCTAACTCACGGGCTGTAAATACACCTTGAGCTAAGGCATGCAGTTGTTGATAACGCGCTTCTGTTGCCTTAACGTCGGCCACTTGCAAGCTATATTGCTGATCTGGCCGCGGCTTAGGCTGAGATTTAAATCTGTCGAACCGATAATTACGCAACTCCATGCCATGCATTAAAGAAGCACTAATCGCCGTATTAAGCTTAGGATCACTAATAAACTGGCTATTTACATGAACACGTTTAGCACTAGTTGCATTAACATGGGTACTTAAGCTTGCGCCTAGCTCTTCGGCTTTTGCTCTGGTTAACTCGGCAGGATCACCAACACCCAGTAAAACCACACGGCCAAAATCTAGGCCTACCGGCGCAACCACTTCCAGTTTGCTACCACTTTTACCTGTGAACTCTGCCACCTCTATAGCTCGGTTTATTTGACTGCGAGTAGCTTTTCCCCACTTTGCAACATTCAGATCAGTAATATTTTCAGGCACCAATATGACTAAAATATCAGCCTGCTGCTAATTTTGCTTAAACTGAACCTGAGTATTTAAGAATGGTTGTGGCGTGACGGCTATAGCGCTAAAACTAAATAACGCTACCGCACATAAAAACAAAGGCTTTTTCATTTTATTCCTTAAAATCATATTATTAGCTATAAAATTTATAGATTTGCTTTTAGCATAACCTAAGCTTAATCATTAGATAGCATAGCCAAAGCAAACAAGGTATGTTTAAGCGATAAAGTTCTAAATTTACTAGACGATTAACCCAACAGGTTCGCCAACGCAGTATTAATCTAAGCCTATAAAACCTTTTTAAGCGGAGTCTTCATTGCCAAGCCAAACATCTAAAGCAAAACTTGAAAAAATTGTCGTTTTTAGCGGTGCCGGCATTAGTGCCGCCAGCGGCTTACCCACCTTTAGGGATAACGATGGTTTATGGCAAAAATATGATGTCTATCAGCTAGCAACACCAGAAGGCTTTGCTGCTAACCCAAGCTTAGTACATCAGTTTTACCAAAGCCGACGATTAGCCGCAGCAAAAGCTACACCTAATGCCGCCCATGTAGCCATTGCTGCATTAGAGCAACACTATAAAGTGGTGGTTATTACGCAAAATGTCGATAACTTACACGAACGTGCAGGTTCTACTGAGGTTATTCATTTACACGGTAAACTAAATGAAATGCGTATGCTGGCTAAACCAGACACAATATTTGATGTCGGCGACACTGAGTTTAGCCTTGGTAGCCGCGCTCCAGATGGCAGCATGTGGCAGCCAGAAAATTGGCGGCCTAATATTGTGTGGTTTGGTGAAGCCGTGCCGAATTTAATGCTGGCCAGTGAGCATATAAGTGAAGCCAGTAAAGTGTTGGTAGTAGGCAGCTCACTGCAAGTAGAGCCCGCAGCCAGCCTGTTGCTAAGCGCTAAAGCCTCGGCCGAAAAACACCTTATTGATAAACACCCCGGCCAAGCAGCCAAAGCGAACAAACTAAGCCAAGGCTTTCACATTCAACAAGGCGATGCTGCCATTTTAGTGCCACAATTAGTTAACCAATGGCTAATGCTTTTATCGTCATAAGCTAGCATCGCTTTTTGCTAAAAATCTCTCTTGTTGTGATGCACTTAGCATAATTCGCGCTAATATTCACTATTGAAGAATGTATCCACAGTAAATACAATGCATTCATTACTCAAATAAGAATGATAAACAGGGAACTCCCTTAATGGCTAAAATTCTTAAAGCAAAAGAGCATGACATTGGCGGCTTAAACGTTAGGCGCGTGCTGCCCCATCAAGAAAAACGCATGGTCGGTCCCTTTATCTTTTTTGATCAAATGGGCCCAAATAACTTCCCTGCTGGTCAAGGTATTAATGTTAGGCCGCATCCACATATTGGTTTATCTACTTTAACCTATTTATTTACCGGGAGCATTTTGCACCGTGATTCTTTAGGTAATAACTTAGAAATTAAGCCAGGTGATGTTAACTGGATGACAGCTGGTAAAGGCATTACGCATTCTGAGCGAGAAAGCTTTGAAGTGCGTGCTAACCTGCATGAAATAAGCGGCTTACAATGCTGGGTTGCACTGCCACAGGCAATGGCAGAATTAGAACCCGCCTTTAGTCATACTAAAAAAACTGATTTACCGCACATTACCCACGAAGGCGTCATGATGCGTTTAGTGGTTGGTGAGGCTTATGGCTTAAGTTCACCGGTAAAAACCTATTCACCTATGTTTTATATTGATGTTGTAGCCAATAAAGGCAGTGTTATTACTCGCCCTAACCCTGACCAAGAAATGGCTATTTTCACTATTTGTGGTGAAGTGACAATAAACGGTGAAACCTTTGGCACTAATGAATTTATTTTAATTGAGCCAAATGATGGCGACATTGAGCTTGCAACCGATGGCCGTTTTGTCATGTTAGGCGGTGAGAAGTTCGAGCAAGTGCCTTTTATTTCTTGGAACTTTGTTTCTTTTAGTAAAGAGCGTATTAAACAAGCTGAAGACGATTGGAAAAATGGTCGCTTCCCGACTATTCCAGGCGACGACAAAGAATTTATTCCACTTAAGTAATTTAACAAAGGGTGATTTCATGAGAAAGCAGATAACATTTTTAAGTAACGGCATTAGCCTTTCTGGTTTGCTGGAGTCACCCGCCACCGAGGTTAAAGCCTATGCAATATTTGCCCACTGCTTTACCTGTGGCAAAGATATCGCAGCAGCTAGTCGAATTTCCCGTGCTTTAGTTGCCAAAGGTATTGCTGTTTTACGCTTTGATTTTACCGGTTTAGGTAATAGCGATGGTGACTTTGCCAATACCAACTTTAGCTCAAATTTGGCTGATTTAACCGCAGCTGCCGAGCATTTAAGCCAGCATTACCAAGCGCCACAACTGCTAATCGGCCATAGTTTAGGTGGTGCTGCTGTGCTTGCTGTGGCGAATAGAATACCGTCAATTAACGCTGTTGTTGCTATAGCGGCACCAGCAAAAGCGGAGCATGTTATTCATAACTTTGCCGATAGCCTAGACACCATAAAGCGTGATGGTGTCGCTAAGGTTCAATTAGGTCCAAGAGAATTTAGCATTCAAAAGCAGTTTATTGATGATGTTACAAATAATAGCCAGCACAACTTTGATCTTAAAGGCAAAGCCGTGTTGCTGTTGCACAGCCCCGTAGATACTGTGGTTTCTATTAACCAAGCTGAACAAATTTACACTAGCGTTAAGCACCCTAAAAGCTTTATTTCTTTAGATAAAGCTGATCACTTTTTATCTAACAAAGCAGATGCAGAATACGCGGCAACGGTTATCAGTGGCTGGGCCGATAAATACCTAGAGTACGACACAACCCCTAGCGATAAGACATCGCCTGTCAGTAAAGGCAGTGTGCTGGTGTCGGAAAAAGATCATAACTTTACCCTAAATGTTAGCAGCGACAGCCATTTTTGGTTAGCCGATGAGCCCAAAGCTGTGGGTGGCCAAAATTTAGGGCCTGATCCTTACGAGCATTTATTAGCCGCCTTAGGCGCCTGCACTGTTATGACGATGCGTATGTATGCTAAGCATAAAAAACTGGCCGTTGATAATATTAGCGTTAGCTTAAGTCATAGCAAAAATTATCATCAAGATTGTCAAAACTGCGAGCAGCAAGATGGTCGTGTTGAGCTTATAACCAGAAAAATAACGATCACTGGCGATATAAGCGATGAGCAAAAACAACGCCTGCTCGCTATTGCTGATAAATGCCCTGTTCACAAAACCCTGCACAGTAAGCTGATTGTTGAAACAACAGCGGACTAAAGGCAACGCAAGCGACAAATAACAACCAAAAGTAAGAGGTCTAGATGCTACAAATTGCCTTAATATATTTAGCCGCAGCCATAGTGGCCGTTCCTATAGCTAAACGGCTTGGCTTAGGCTCGGTGCTAGGTTATTTACTTGCCGGTAAGTTGTTTTCAGAACATGACGAAGAATCTTTGCATAAATTAGCCCATTTGTGGGGTGATGATCGCAGCTATGGCATCGCAGTTAAACAGCGCTTAGAAGATTTAAAACAAGTGCTTACCGACGATAAACAACAACAGCAGCAACTTAATGCCTGCAAAGAGCAACAAGGCGATCTAAATAAGTCAGCTACGCCAGCAAGCTCTAAAGGGGAAAGCAATGCTTAGGGTAACACTTGAGCAATGGCGCATGTTTCGTGCCGTGGTGCAATATGGCGGCTTTAATCAGGCCGCCCAAGGTATTCATAAAAGCCAATCGAGTATCCATAATGCCGTAGGTAAAATAGAAAATGGCTTAAACGTAAAGCTGTTTAAGATTGAAGGCAGAAAAACCGTACTCACAGAAGCCGGTGAGCTTATGTTAAGACGAGCTAATTTTTTGCTAGATGAAGCTGCTAAGCTAGAGATTGTTGGCCAAACCCTTGGCCAAGGCACAGAAGCGAGTTTACGCATAGCCATTGATGAAATGTTTCCGCATACACTGCTTTATCAGGTTTTAGAAAGTGTTTCCTCGCAATACCCCATGCTGCAAATTGAGCTTGTGGAGTCGGTATTAAGTGGTGCCTGCGAATTAGTTGATAATGCAGAGGTTGATATTGGCATCTCGCCTGTTATGTTAAAAGAGGGTTTTAGCGAGCAGCTTAGCCAAATTGAGTTTGTTGCTGTCGCTCACCCCGATCACGCCCTACATTCTATTGACCGTGAATTAACGGTAGAAGATTTAAAAAGTCACCGCCAAGTGGTAGTACGAGATTCCGCCTTAGCCACTAAAAGTAATTCTGGCTGGCTTGGTGCTCATCAACGTTGGACAGTAAGCCACTTGCGCACCTCTGTAGATATGATTTGCAAAGGTTTGGGTTTTGCTTGGTTGCCAACGAGCGCTATTGAGCAAAAACTGGCAACTGGCGAGTTAAAGCCCCTGCCACTAAAACAAAACAGCACGCGCACTATGCAGTTGTATCTAATCTTTAAAGATGGCGACAGCCTAGGGCCTGCTGCCAACGCTTTTTTAGCTGAATTACGCTACCGCTGTGAGCAACAGTAACAACATTCTTTTAAGTAGAACGATAAGTAGTAAATTAACTAATTTTAATCGATAACATAAAGGACTAAAGTAACCTCATTGTAATTAATGAAGGAATTTACAGATGATTAAATATATTAGACGTTCAGCAGATAGAGGCGCGGTAAACTTAGGTTGGTTAGTAAGTAAGCATAGCTTTTCTTTTGGTAGCTATTATGATCCAAAACATATGGGTGTCTCAGCGCTTCGAGTAATTAACGACGATATGGTGATGCCTGGCCAAGGTTTTGGTACTCATGGTCACCGTGATATGGAAATAATTTCTTATGTTACTGAAGGCGCGTTAAAGCACGAAGACAGTGAAGGCAATAAGCATATTGTGCCTGCAGGTGATGTGCAGCGTATGAGTGCCGGTAGCGGTGTAATGCACTCTGAGTTTAACCCCTCAGATACCGATAAAGTGAAGTTTTTTCAAATTTGGATCCAACCTAATAAAATGGGTATAAAACCAAGTTATGAACAAAAAAACATCCCACAAAATGGCCAGCTAACACCCTTAGTTACCGCTACAGGTGAAAATGGGACTTTATCGTTAAACCAAGATGCGACTGTATCGCGAATGGTTTTGCAGCAGAATGATACTTTTAACCTAACACCCGGTGATTACATTGGATATTTACATTTAGTTAAAGGCGAGCTTAACGTTGCTGGTGAGTCGTTCTCTGCAGGTGATGCTTTTGCCATGGAGCCTAAGCAAGCGTTTGAATTGCAAGCTAGCTCTGATGTAGAAGCCCTGTGGTTTGAATTACCCGCTGCACGATAGGTAAAACGCGATAATGGATATAACAACCTTAGTATTAATAGCCTTTGTTGTAGTACTAATTGGGATATCAAAATCTGCGTTTGCAGGGGCATTAGGCGTATTCGCCGTGCCCCTTTTAATGCTTAAACTGCCCGCTAGCCAAGCTATTGCTTTAATGTTGCCTCTGTTAATTATTGGCGATGCCTTAAGTGTAAAAAGCTTTTGGCGTAAATGGGATAACAAGTTGTTATTACCGCTTATACCTGGCGCTATTGTTGGCGTTATTATTGCCTACTTAATTATTGATATAATTAATGCCAACCACCTTAGGTTTATTATTGCTTTTATTTGTATTATTTTCGCTATAAGAAATATTCTATTTAAGCAAAGCTCTCTTTGTTTTCTAAGCAATAAAATTGGCGCGGTTATTATGTCGATGTTCTCTGGTATTACCAGCAGCTTAGTTCACGCCGGTGGCCCGCCTATTATTATTTATTTTACCGCTATAGGTTTAACCCCAAGCAAATTTGTTGCTACCGCTGCTATCTTCTTTGCTAGCATGAACCTGCTAAAGCTTGCCGCTGCGCTATCTTTTGGCCTATTAACGTCAGAAACAGTACTAACTGCCCTGCTGTTTTTCCCATTAGCCTTCGTTGGCAACTGGATTGGCGTAAAAATAAATAACGCTATCGATAAGCAGTTATTTTTAAAGGTCATGAATTATTTACTGTTAATCTTAGGTTGCTGGTTATTATTTGTTAACTAATTTTTTCTAAAGTTTTTTAGGCTTTTTATACCAAGCCTCCAACCTCAAACATATTTCCATTCACAACCTTATCGGTTTTTGAATAAACCCACACTTAACAAATTATATGGCACAATTAAAACATTAAAATAAATTTCTAATTTTTTAATGGCTTACATTAAATTTATTTCTACTCCCCCTTAAAACCCAAAAGAAACAAAATGCATACATTTTGCAAAAATATGCAAAAAAGCGTAGAGGCAGTAGTAAAGCATTTGATGCCATTATTATGTGTACTGGCTATTTATTTCATTTTCCATTTTTACCGGATGCTTTGCGCTTACAAACCTACAACTGTTTGTATCCAGATAATTTGTATAAAGGTATATTTTTTCAATCCAACCCTAAGCTGATTTATTTAGGCATGCAGGATCAATACTATACCTTTAATATGTTTGATGCTCAGGCATGGTATGCCCGCGATGTAATGCTAGGTGATAAAGTATTACCTAATGCGGAACAACGCTTAAGTGATATCCAGCATTGGTTGCAGCGCTATGAAAAAGTAGCAGATTGTAATCAAGAGATAGATTTTCAGGGAGCTTACATTCGCGACTTGTTAAACGCTATTGATTACCCTGACTTTGCGGTTGAAAAGCAAGCTGAATTGTTTAAGCAATGGTTACTGGATAAACAAGAAGACATTATGCGTTTTCGTGAGAAAACCTATACTTCTACTATTACTGATACAACGGCAACTGAGTTGCCCGAGCCTTGGCTAGAGATTAAAGACGACTCGTTAGAAAGCTTTATGGCGCTAGATTTTGTTGAAGTAAAAGACTAGTTACTAAGGATCACTTAAGGATCACTTGGTTAACCGCCAAGTGATCCGCACTCTATCCCTAAGCTTAACCCTTAAGCTTAAACTCTGGGCTTACTTTTAGCTCAAAGTGTTATCCACCCCATGCAAACGAAACTGCCAATTCTCAACTTTATTTGTTGCAATACGCTGCTCTACTTTACTTAACCAACTCGCAGAAAGCTTAGTTTGTTGGCGTAAGCTTGCTAAATGCTGTTTATTTAAAGGATCGGTAAAAAATAAGCGGCAGGTTTCAGCCACACTAAGAGCTTGTGCTAAGCGTTGCTGTAAAATAAGCGGCTCATTAATACTAACTTGTCCTGGCTGAATAATTCTATATAGCCACCCGCAGTAACCACTTTGCTGCATATCTACCGAAATATTATCATTATCCCAGCGTTTATTTAATTTATAACAAGGTGAGCGTGGCTGGCTAACTTCAATAATAGCGTCGCCCCACTGATAGCGATCACCTATATACACATTATGCTCGGTCATGCCGGTAGAGCTAATGTTTTCACCCATGCCTGGTGGTTGCCACGCTATGCTAGGATACTTACTTAGCCAATAAGCATAATGCTCTAAAGGATATTGATGTAAGGCGCGCTCTAATCCACCGTGGTGCTTAGTATCGGCTGAAGCATCATCTGTTAAGCCATGCTTAGTTAAATATACCGCTTGCTCTACTGCTTGCTTATTTATGGCCGTATGAATGCCATAGCGATTTTCTGGTTTACCGCGATACACGCCATTAAGATAAAATGTTGTCATGTAAATGCTATCCAATTAACGATAAACTGTAGGCTATCAGGTTACCTAAAGTTGAACTAGGCTTTAAACCTAGTAGTTTTTTATCCAGTAACTTTGTATCTAGTATAGTGCTCTGTACACTGTACAGCATGGTATTTATCTCGCTATTAAAATAGGCTCTTTTTTATGAATGAATTTAAGGTTGATAATAGCCTAGCAGCTTTAGCTACGCCATACAGTAAAGCTTGCATGCCAACAGCAGTTCCTGCACCACAATGGCTGGCCTTTAATACCGATTTAGCAGCACAAATACAGCTACCCAAATCATACTGGCAAACCGATGCTGGCCTCGCCCTATTTAGTGGTAATGATGTACCTGACTGGGCCACGCCAGTTGCTCATGCTTATGCCGGCCACCAGTTTGGCCATTTTGTACCGCAATTAGGTGATGGCCGAGCCATATTATTAGCCGAGGTTATAACCCAAAACGAACAACGCCTGGACTTACAGCTAAAAGGTGCAGGCTCTACCCCCTTTTCGCGTCGTGGCGATGGCCGCTCGCCGCTTGGCCCAGTTTTGCGCGAGTATTTAGTTAGCGAAGCCATGCATGCGCTTAATGTACCAACAACCCGCGCCTTAGCAGCAGTAATTACTGGCGATTGGGTGCAGCGCGAAGTCGCTGAGCCGGGTGCCATTTTAACCCGCATGGCTAAAAGCCACTTTCGTGTTGGTAGTTTTCAGTTTTTAGCTAATAGAGGCGATAAAGAGGAGCTTAAAACCTTTACCGATTATGTTATTCAACGCCATTACCCTGAGTGTTTACAGCAAACTAATCCTTATTTAGCGTTTTTGACTGCAGTTATTGATAAACAAGCTTATCTCATAGCGAAATGGATGAGCATTGGTTTTATTCATGGCGTAATGAACACCGATAATATGAGTATAAGTGGCGAAACCATCGATTATGGCCCCTGTGCTTTTATGGATAACTTCAACCCAGCCCAAGTGTTTAGTTATATCGACAGCCAAGGTCGCTATGCTTGGGGCAATCAGCCTAAAATGGCTAGTTGGAATTTAGCCCGTTTTGCTGAAGCCCTATTAGCGCTAATTGATGAAGACCAACAGCAAGCCATTACTTTAGCCAGCGAAGCAGTACAGGGTTTTGCTAAGTTAAATGAAGGCTATTTTTTAGATTTAATGGCAAAAAAAATAGGCTTACAGCAAGTTACGGCTAATGATGAAGCCTTAATAGGTAACTTGTTACAGATATTGCAAAACGATAATTTAGATTTTAGTCAAAGTTTTCGTCTATTAAGTCAAAATGTCACAGACACAACTAACGGCTTAACACCTTTAGTCACGTACACAACTGAATGGCAAAGCTGGTTAGTTGCATGGCAACAGCGCTTAGCCCAGCAAGATATTAGCCTTAGTGAAGTAAAAACTAAAATGGACGCGACTAACCCTGCAATTATTCCGCGTAACCATATTATTGCGAAGGTAATACAGCAAGCCACTACAGAGGGCGATTTAAGCTTATTTAATCAATTAAAACAGGCGTTAGCTTCACCTTTCACTTTGCAAGAGGCCGATAGCTTTTTGGCGTTGCCACCTAGCAAAGATGAAAAAATTAAAAATACCTTTTGTGGTACTTAAAGCAAACACAACACAGAATATTAGCTAAGCTTTAGCTTAAAGCTAGTTTTCACTTAACTATTTTACTTAAGAAGAGAGCACATTATGCTAGCGTCATTATTAACTAGTTTATTAGTAACCATGTTTTTACCTTACCTTGCTAAGGTGCCCCTTGCCTTTGCCATGAATAAAGCCGGCCGCTACGACAATAACAATCCCAGAAAACAACAAGCAACTTTAGAGGGCTTTGGCCAGCGTGCCAATGCGGCCCATTACAACAGCTTTGAAGCCTTAGCTATATTCGCCGCTGCGGTGTTAATAACAGCGCAAAGCGGTCCTGTTGGCAGCTTAAGTGTTACCCTAGGCTGGCTATTTGTACTTAGCCGTGTTGGTTATTTATGCTGTTATTGGTTTAACTTAGCAACCTTACGCTCGCTGATTTGGTTTTTAGGTATGGCATGCTGTTTTGCTATGGCAATTATTGCCTTATTTGTTTAGTTTACTTAGTTAGCTGCGCTATTCTTCACCAGAAGAACGAAGCTGCAGCACTTAATGAATTAACATTTTATTAATTAACTCTGCCCCCATATTAAGAACTTATTATGACTCGTTTACAAGATAAAGTGGTTATTATAACTAGTGCAGCCCAAGGTATGGGGGAAGCTCATGCTCGCAGGTTTATTGCCGAAGGGGCAAAGGTTGTTATTACCGATTTAAATCAAGATAAAGGCCAAGCTTTAGCGGCTGAATTGGGCGAAAATACTTTATTTATTCAGCAAAATGTCACTAGCGAGCAAGATTGGCAAAAGTGATTACCAGCACTGAGCAGCAGTTTGGCCCTGTGAATGTGTTGGTTAATAATGCTGGCATTACCATGGCGAAGTCTATTCTTGATACGTCTTTAGAAGACTATCGGCGCATTGTTGATACTAACCAAGTGTCGGTATTTTTAGGAATGAAAGCGGTTATTAGCTCAATGAAAAAAGCCGGTGGAGGCTCTATTGTTAATATTTCATCTATTAATGGCTTAGTTGGCGGGGCTATTGGCTATACCGATTCTAAATTTGCAGTTACCGGTATGACCAAAGCCGCAGCTTTAGAGTGTGCTGCTTTTGGTATTAGAGTTAATTCGGTACACCCTGGCGTAATAGAAACACCAATGATAATGCAAGCCGACACTAAAGACGCCGTTGCGGCTTTTGCTAAAACCATTCCGTTAAAACGCTTAGCCAAAGTAGAAGAAGTTACGCAGTTAGTACTGTATTTAGCCTCAGATGACTCTAGCTACTCAACCGGCTCAAAGTTTGTGGTTGATGGCGGCTTAACTGCACAATAAACACCCAGTGGAATAATTAACACCTAACAGCTAAAGCTTTCGCTGTTAGGTGTTTTATACTTTTAACTTATTTCATGTGCCCTAGCATCAATTTCAAGCGGTGCATCGGCATAACCATATTGCATCACTTGAGCAATATAGCGGCTTAAAAAAGCCTCGGCAGAGCCTGCCTGCTCATATTGATAAACATGGCGTAATTCATGAGATAACAAACGGGTAGTTAAATGGCCCTGCTTTATATAAATGCCATAGCCTAAGGTTAAGCCTATAGTATCATCCGTTAAAAAGCCTTGTTGTTGACACAACGCAGCAAGTTCAGCCTGTGCTGGGCGCTCTATAGCAGGCACTTGCGCTATAAATACCGCTTCAGGTTTTTCCACCCCAACCTGCTTGGCTATTGCTTGCTCGGCATCGGTTAAAGATCGGCCTGTTTTAGCAATCACATGTTGTTGCTGCTCAACCCAATTGGCCGCTAAGGCAATAATATTCATTGATCGTCCTTGGTAGTTTTACTCTGTATATTTTATCTCATGTTCAGCTTTATAGAGAAATCAGCTGTAACTAATTAGCATTTAAAGTCAAAAAACAAAAATAGAAGTAAAAAACTAAGCTTTTTTGAGTGAAATATGATTAATTTTAGCCTTTTATTTTGCTAGCTTAACGATAAACGTCTAAGCCCTGACATAGTTGTTTAATACCAAGCAAGGTGCGCGGTGTCATTCTGAACAAGTAATCAGGATCAATGGCTAAAAATTGTTGTTTTTCTACCGCTGGGATCTGGCGGTAGTTTAACCAATACTCTTGTTTTACTCCTGTTTTATCAGCCTGAATAATTACTTCAGGTTGTGCGATAACAACCTGCTCTATGCCCACTAATGGGTAGTCTCCTGCGCTTGGCTTAATAATATTTTCTGCCGCACAAACCGTTAGCATTTGCTGGGGCCATGCGTTATTGGCCACGCTGCTTAAGGGGTTAGTACTCATGGTAAAAAAAACTCTTAACGGCTTACTTTGCTGGTATTTCTGTCGTAATGCCGTTAATTGTTGTTTAAAGTCTCTTGCTTTACTTTCTGCTTGCTCGGTATAACCGGTCAGTTGGCCTAATTGTATTAACTCATTAGCTATATCATCTAGTTTCACCGGGCTAGACATTTCCACTGTAAAGCCAAACTGGCGTAAACGTTTAATATCAGCAGCGGCATTGCCCTGCTGCCAAGCGATAATTAAGTCTGGTTTTAGCGCAATAATAGCCTCGAGATTAATACTGGCATAACTGGCAACCCGAGGTAAGTTTAAAGCTTGCTCTGGGTAATCGCTGTAATCGCTAACCCCAACAAGGTTTTCACCGGCGCCAATAGTGTAAAGTAACTCGGTAATATGCGGGGCTAAACTAATTATACGTTGTGGTTTTGCCAATGCCGATGACGTAAAGAAAAATAGCAAAAACAGTGTTAACACACTGACAAACTGCGTGCTGTTTAACGATTTTATTGACGGTTGTAATGCCAGTTTCATTGCCGATTTTAGTGCCAATTTTACTGCACTAGTAACTTGCGCAACTTGAGTCACTTGGCTCACCAGTCAATTCCTTGCTGCGCTTTAATGCCATTATCAAAGGCATGCTTTATATTCTGTACCTCACTTACAGTGTCGGCTATGTCTATTAAGCGCCGATGACAAGCTCGGCCGGTTATGATTACATGTTGATGTTTAGGCCTTGTGGCTAAGGCCTGTTCAATGCGCGCCAGCTCGAGATAATGATAACTTAGCATATAGGTTAGCTCGTCTAATAAAACCAGATCAATAGTCGGATCAGCCAAGTATGCTTCGGCTTGCTGCCAAACTTGCTCTGCTGCGGCTATATCTGCTGCTTTATCTTGCGTATCCCAAGTAAAGCCGGTTGCCATAACGGCAAATTCTACCCCATGTTGTTGTAGTAAGTTACGCTCTCCGCATTCCCAACTGCCTTTAATAAACTGAACTACTGCAGCAGTTAAACCATGGCCTACCGCACGCGCTACCGTGCCAAAGCCCGAGGTTGACTTGCCCTTACCATTGCCGGTGATCACTAAGAGTAAGCCTTTTTCTTCTGTTGCCGCTTGTACGGCTTGATCCACTTTTTGCTTTAACCGTTGTTGCCGCTGGCGATGTCGTTGTTGTTGCTCGGTGGTCATAGTTTAAAATACTCTAGTTTAGTAAGTGACTATTGGGCTAATTAGCCTGACGGCGCATTAAGATTAAAAAGAAAATACTGCCAATAAAAGAGGTGACTACCCCTAAAGGGATTTCTTGGTGCGGTAAAATAACTCTAGCTAGATTATCTACCCAGAGCATAAACACAGCCCCCAACAAAGCTGAGCCAAGTAATAATTTAGTTGCAGTTACAGCCAATAGCTGTCTTGCAATATGAGGCACCATTAAGCCGACAAAAGCGATGCCGCCACTTTGCGCTACTATGGCTGCGGTAAGTAGTGCTGTTGCTACAATTAAGACTAAGCGTAATTTAACCGTGTTAACGCCAAGGCTTTGTGCGCTGTCATCACTTAATAGTAAGGCGTCAAGCTGTCTTCTTAGCGCCAGCGCTAACGACAATACAAGAATAAATAATGGCGCCAATAACTTAACACTTTGCCAATCTGTAGCGCTTAAACTGCCTAACAGCCAAAAAATCACTCGATTAGCGGCAAATGGCTCGGCAAAATATAAAATAAAGCTGGTTAAGGCGCTTAGCATAAAAGACACGGCAACACCGGCTAATAAACTAATTTCTGGTTTACGCCAATTGCTGCCAATACAAACTGCAAAGACTAAAATAACCGCCAGCATAGCGCCAATAAAGGCACCAATGGCAATACTGATAAAATGCGCCGGTAATAAAAGACTCACAACCGTAGCGCCTAAGCCTGCCCCTGCCATTAAGCCAAATAAATAAGGATCCGCTAATGGGTTACGGGTTGTGTTTTGTAGTATAGCGCCAGCAACCGCTAAGCCGGCACCGACTAAGCAAGCGCTCAATAAACGAGGTAGTCTAATTTGCCAGATAATTGTTTGGGCAATTGCATTATCTGTTGTATCACCAACTAGCAGTTTAAACATATCGTTAATGCTAATGTCTGCGGTTCCAAGCATTAAGCTGACCAAAAGACTTACCAGTAAAAGTAAACTGATGGCAATAAAAAATACTGGGGCCTGCTTTTTAAACATAATTACGCCATCGCTTTGTTATTTAATCTAGTTGCTCGCAGGGATAAAACAGCACTTGCGGCTTAGCCAACTGGCTATGTTGATAAATTTCACAAGCAAGTCCAAATACTGACTCGAGTAATCTTGGTTGTAACACCTGCTCTGGACTGCCTAAGGCGACTATTTTTCCTTGTTGGATTAATACTAACTTATCGCAATATAAAGCCGCTAAGTTAAGATCATGCAAACAGGCGATCACACTAATATTTAATCGGCGGATCAGTTGTAATATTTGGTGTTGGTATAAAACATCCAGATGATTGGTCGGCTCATCTAATAACAATAATTCAGGCTGTTGTACTAAGGCTTTGGCAATATATAAACGTTGTTGCTCGCCGCCCGATAAGGTGTCTACTCGCTGTTCGGCTTTATCGCTAAGGCCAACCGTCGCTAACGCTTGAGCTACGCGCTGATGATCTGCTTCTGTGTTGGCCTGATACCAGTTTTTATAAGGTATCAAGCCCATTGTTGCGACTTCTGCTGCACTTAGGCTAAAAACAGGGCTTAGCGTTTGGCTAACAACGGCCACTAATTTAGCCCGTTCAACTTGGCTATAATGGTTTAAATTTTGCTGCTTTAACCTTATTTGCCCTTGATTAGGCATTAATGCGCCTTGTATTAAGTTAAGCAAAGAACTTTTACCCGCCCCATTTGGACCTATAACACCTAGAAACTCCTTAGGCTGTAAATTAAAACTAATGGAATTTAATATATTTTTATTGCCAAGGCGCAAGCTAATATCGCTAAGTGTTAACACAAATAGCCCCAAACCAATAACCTAAAGCCAAAGTCAGCTTTTTTTGCAGCCTGATACTTTGGCGTTTAATTAGCAATATTTTAATCATTAAAGCTAACGCTAAGCTGGTTAATAACCTGAACGGCTTTATCTGTAGCTAACTGCACCGTGTCGGCTAAGGCTAATGCCACGCCCATACGCCGCTCTCCTTGCACTTCAGGCTTAGCAAAAATGCGCACTTCTGTATCTGGCTGCAGTAAAGCTTGGCTTAGACCATGGTATTGAATATTCTGGCTATTACCACTCACTAATAACACCGCAGAAGCGGCTGGACCATAATGTTTAATCTTAGGTATAGGTAAGCCGAGTATGGCACGAGCATGTAATGCAAACTCACTTAATTGCTGAGAAATAAGGGTTACCATACCGGTATCATGTGGCCGAGGTGAGACTTCACTAAACCAAACTTGATCGCCTTTGACAAAGAACTCAACACCAAAAATTCCAAAGCCGCCTAAGGCTTCAACAACTTGCTTGGCATAACGCTGGGCTTTTTCTAAAGCGGGCTGACTCATCGCTTGTGGCTGCCAGCTTTCACGATAATCACCGCGTTCTTGGCGATGGCCTATAGGCTGACAAAACTGGACACCCGAGACGCTATTCACAGTCAGTAGCGTTATTTCATAATCAAATTCCACTAAACTTTCAACAATAATGCGCCCCTTGCCTGCTCGGCCCCCTTCTTGGGCAAATTGCCATGCATGCTCTAGTTGGCTTTCATCACGCAAGATAGTTTGCCCTTTACCCGATGAAGACATCACCGGCTTAACCACACAAGGATAACCTATAGTGTTAACCGCAGAGTAAAATCCGGCTTTATCACTAGCAAATTGATAGTCTGAGGTTGGCAGTTGTAATTCATCAGCGGCTAATTGACGAATGCCCTCGCGATTCATGGTTAAACTAACGGCTTTAGCACTGGGGATAATATTAAAACCATTTTGTTCTAACTCAATTAATACCGATGTTGCTATAGCTTCTAATTCAGGAACTATATAGTTGGGCTTTTCAGTTATAACTAATTGACGCAAAGCCGCATTATCTAGCATAGACATTACAACGGCTTTATCGGCAACTTGCATAGCTGGTGCATTTGCATAGCGATCAACCGCAATAACTTCACACCCGTAGCGCTTTAATTCAATACACAGTTCTTTACCTAGTTCTCCAGCCCCTAACAGTAATACTTTGCTACTGCTAGTGGTGCCTGGCGTTCCTATTGTTAACTTGGGTTTATTCATTTTATTTTTACCATGGGTCTATCAGGATGGCTCCACTCGACATGAAATTGTTTACCTTTCGCTTTATCGGTGCGCTCAAATGTATGAGCCCCAAAAAAGTCTCGCTGTCCTTGTAATAAATTAGCCGGTAGTACAGCAGTTCGGTAAGAATCGTAATAACTTAACGCAGAGCTTAGCGCCGGCACCGGTATACCCGCTAAGGTGGCATTAGCCACAGATTTACGCCAATTTTGTTGGTATTGAGAAATTTGTTTAGCAAAAAAAGGATCTAGCAATAAATTTTCAAGTTCATCGTCGCGTTGAAAAGCGTGGACTATCGATTGCAAAAACACCGCCCGAATAATACAACCTGCCCGCCATATTTTGGCTATTTCAGCAAAGTTTAATGTCCAGCCATATTCTTTAGCCGCCATTTTCATCAGATTAAAGCCTTGTGCATACACACATATTTTGGCGCAGTATAAGGCATCATGTAATGACTGGATAATCTTTTGCTTTTCAGTTTTAGAAATAATATTTTCAGTTGGGCCTTGCAGTGTTGTTGCGGCTTTAACCCGCTCTGACTTTAGGGCTGAAATGGCGCGGGCATACACCGCCTCTGCTATAGTTGGCGCTGGGCTGCCTATTTGTAAACTACTGACTGCCGTCCATAAGCCAGTCCCTTTTTGTCCTGCTTTATCCATAATTACATCAACTAAAGGTAAGCCGGTTTCTGAGTCTTTTGTTGCTAACACTTGGCCACTAATTTCAATTAAATAGCTATGCAGCGGGCCTTGATTCCATTGTTGGAATACAGTGGCTATTTCTGATGCGGGCATATGCAGAATATCGCGCATTACCTGATAGGCTTCGCATATTAGCTGCATATCAGCATATTCAATACCATTATGTACCATTTTCACATAATGGCCCGAGCCACTAGGGCCAATATAAGCGGCACAAGGCTCGCCCTCGGTAACAGGATTGCCGGGCTCGTAACGTTCAATAGGCTGCCCTGTTACAGGATCAACCTTGGCTGATATAGCCTGCCAGATGGGTTTAATTCGGGTCCAGGCATAGGGATCACCGCTTGGCATTAAAGAGGGACCAAATCGTGCGCCTACTTCACCACCTGATACAGCTGTAGAAAAGAAGATAAATTTGCTTTCAAATTTTTTCTCACGGCTAACGGTATCTGTCCATAAACTGTTGCCCATATCAACAATAATATCATCCGCTGCTACCCCAGCATCTATTAGCTTATAACAAACATCATCTACCGCTTTACCTGCAGGCACAGATAAAATAATGAGGTGTGGCGGTGTTAAACACGCTAACAACTCAGTGTAAGAGCGACAAGCAACAATGCGCGCTGCTTTAGGGTGCTCTTGTGTATCTTGTTTTAGTAACTGCTCAAGCTTTTGGTGATCTAAGTCAAATGCCGCGATGCGATATCCATTATCGGCTAAATTTAAAATAAGGTTTTTACCCATTACCCCAACGCCGATAAATCCAATATCACATTTTGGTTCTGCCATCTGACAACCCTTTATTAAGTAATTAATCGAAGAAGCTTAATAGATCAAAGCAAACAGTATACAAAATAGCAGCGAATAAACCTACACTGTAACGCTTAACCGTTGATAATTCGACTAGATTAAATCTAACTGAAAGTTTAGCAGTACCTAATACGAAAGTTAGCCTATATTTAGTTGTAACTAACATACTGATTTGATAATCGCCTACAAATTAAAGAGGTCTGTATGACAATTCGGGTTGCAATTAATGGCTTTGGCCGTATAGGTCGTAATATTGTTAGAGCCTTATACGAAAATGAAAAATATAAAGATATTAAAATTATTGCTATCAACGATCTGGCCGATGCGGCTATGAATGCGCATTTATTAAAATATGATACAGCTCATGGTGTTTTTGCCGCTGACGTTAAAAGTGAAGCAGAGGCAATTTATGTCAATAAAGACAAGATCATCGTTTTACGTAAAGCTGATCCTAGCCAGTTACCTTGGCAAAAATTAGCTATAGATATTGTATTAGAATGTAGTGGTGCTTTTAACGAACGCAGCAAAGCCGCGGCCCATCTTACTGCTGGTGGCAAGAAGGTACTTGTATCAGCCCCAGCAAAAGGCGCAGATGCAACAATTGTTTATGGCGTTAACCATCAAAACATTCATGCCGATATGGCGGTTATATCTAATGCATCTTGCACAACTAACTGCCTAGCCCCAGTTGTTCTGCCTTTACATCAGGCTTTAGGTATTGAATCTGGCATTATGACCAGCATTCATGCTTATACTAATGATCAACGTTTAACAGATGCCCATCATAAAGATCCTCGCCGAGCTAGAGCTGCGGCTATGTCGATGATACCCACTAAAACAGGCGCTGCGGCCTCTGTTGGCTTAGTTTTGCCTGAACTTGAGGGTAAATTAGATGGCCTTGCCGTTAGGGTGCCTACATTAAATGTCTCTTTGGTTGATCTTAGCTTTATAACCAATAAAGACACCAGCGTTGAGGAAGTAAACGCTATTATGGCTCAGGCAGCAAAGAGTGCACCATTAAATGAAGTATTAGCAATTAATACTCTACCGCTTGTTTCAATAGATTTTAATCACCACCCAATGTCGGCCATTTTTGATGCGACTGGAACTCGCGTTAAAGGTAAATTAGTCAAGGTAATGGCTTGGTATGACAATGAATGGGCTTTTTGTAACAGAATGCTAGATAACACCCTATTATTAAAACAATTTCTATAATTAGGGCTTAATTTGCCAGCTAAAATTGTGAGCAAATAATAACCTAAATAAAATACCCCAATCGAAACACGACATGCCTTAACTGATGTCGTGTTTTACCTAAAATAAATTAGTTAACCCAGCTAGAATAAAAAACGGCTGTTTCTGTATCTACACTAGCATCATCGTATCTAATATTAAGGCTAAGTTGCCATTGCATCTTGCGAATACTACATGCACCTAGTAAAAACTCAGCTTTATAATGATTACCGCTCTGCTTGGCTGTCTTTGAGAACTGTAACGGGATTTTCCCCATATACATAGAAACGCCCACTAATTCTGCTTGAATATTCACAGGGACTTTGCTGATATCAGGGTTAAAGCTTAAAGAAAAAATAAGCGGTGTTTCAACCGGGGCACGGTGATCATTTAACATCAATTGCCAATCGGCAGTGCTAACAACAATAGCAGCTTGTGTTTTCCCGTTTGGAGCTTTATTGCAGCTTATTAATAGCGACATAGAAAACAGCAGTAGCAATAAGCGGGACATAAATAAGCCTTAATTGTATGGGGTTAACTAATATTGTACTGGCTATTAGATATATTGAGCAAATTTGCATTATAAATACCCATTTGCTCAACAGATCTGTATTCTAAACCAGAAAATACCGGTTTCGGCTATCTTTTCTTGGCTAAACACCTTAATATATATAGTCAAAATAACCATATAAAAATTATTTGTTAAAATTAACATATGGTTAATAACAACGGTTGCTTAGGCAACTTTTTCTAGTAACCAGCACAAACTTCAGCGGAACTCAACATGATCCAGACTAAATCGTTAAATGTTGATTACAACTATAGCGTTGTCCGCCTTTTTGCCGTAACTACCGTAATTTGGGGTATTATCGGCATGGGGATGGGCGTTTTTATCGCGGCCCAGTTATACTGGCCAGCATTAAACTTTGATATACCTTGGTTGACCTATAGTCGCCTACGTCCTTTACATACCAATGCGGTTATTTTCGCATTTGGTACTAGCGCATTATTCGCTACGAGTTATTATGTTGTACAACGTACCTGCCAGGTACGATTGTTTGCTGAAAAGCTAGCTATGTTTACCTTCTGGGGTTGGCAAGCAATTATCGTTGCCGCTGTTATAACCTTACCTATGGGCTTAACTTCAACCAAAGAGTATGCAGAGCTTGAGTGGCCTATCGATATTTTAATTACTATCGTGTGGATTTCTTACGCCATCGTATTTTTCGGTACCTTAGTTAAGCGTAAAACAAGCCATATTTATGTGGCTAACTGGTTCTACGGTGGTTTTATTTTAACTATTGCCGCTTTGCACGTAGTGAATAGCATGGCTATCCCCGTTAGTGCCTTTAAGTCATATTCTATTTATGCGGGTACTGTAGATGCAATGGTGCAATGGTGGTATGGCCATAATGCGGTTGGTTTCTTACTTACTGCAGGTTTCTTAGGCATGATGTATTACTTCGTACCTAAGCAAGCGGGTCGCCCGGTTTATTCTTACCGTTTATCTATAGTTCACTTCTGGGCACTAATTGCTTTATATATCTGGGTTGGTTCTCACCATTTAATTTATACAGCGCTACCTGATTGGACTCAATCTTTAGGTATGGTGATGTCTGTTATTCTATTCGTGCCAAGCTGGGGCGGTATGATTAACGGTATTATGACCCTATCTGGCGCTTGGCATAAGCTTAAAACCGATCCTATTTTACGTTTCTTAATTGTTTCATTGTCTTTCTACGGTATGTCTACCTTTGAAGGCCCTATGATGGCAATTAAATCAGTTAACGCGTTATCGCACTATACTGACTGGACGGTAGGTCATGTTCACTCTGGTGCTTTAGGTTGGGTAGCCATGATTTCGATTGGTGCTATCTATCACCTTATTCCGGTGTTATACAATAAAACCCGTATGTACAGTACGACATTAATTAACTCACACTTCTGGTTACATACTATTGGTGTTGTATTGTATATCGTTGCAATGTGGATATCGGGTATTACCCAAGGCATGATGTGGAGTGCAGTAAACACTGATGGCACCTTAACTTATAGTTTTGTACAAAGTCTTGAAGCCTCTAAGCCATTCTACTTTATGCGCTTTGTAGGTGGAGTATTTGTTGTAGCCGGTATGTTATTAATGGCTTACAACGTATTTAAAACTATTCGTGCACCGAAAGAAAGCTTGGCAGATCCAGTGCCAGCGGCTGCGTAAGAGGTAGATCATGTCTAATAAGAATCATCATGAAAAGATTGAAAAAAGCGTTGGTTTACTGACTGTTTTAATTTGTGTTGCCATCTCTTTTGGTACCTTAGTTCAGTTAACTCCATTGCTATTTATCGATGAAATGAGCGAACCTGTAACCGGTATGACCCCTTATTCACCTTTAGAATTAGAAGGTCGTGATATTTATATCCGTGAAGGTTGTGTAGGTTGCCATAGCCAAATGATCAGACCATTTCGCCATGAAGTTGAGCGTTATGGTCACTACTCTGTAGCGGGTGAAAGTGTTTGGGATCACCCATTTTTATGGGGTTCTAAGCGTACAGGCCCTGATTTAGCTCGCGTTGGTGAACGCTATAGTGACGATTGGCATCATGCTCACTTAGTTGATCCTCGCTCTGTAGTGCCAGAGTCTAATATGCCGGGCTTCCCTTGGTTAGAAACTAACCTATTGGATGGCAAAGATACGGTGAAAAAGATGGAAGTATTGCGTCAGCTAGGCTTACCTTATACTGATGACGATATTGCAGGCGCTGTAGAAGCAGTTAAAGGCAAAACAGAAATGGAAGCCTTAATTGCTTACTTACAATCACTTGGCACACACTTGAAGTAACCACTATGACATATGCAGATATTCACAGTATTTACACGGTAATTTTGTTTGTTGCTTTTGTCTCTTTTGTGTTTTGGACTTTTGTCTTAAAACGCAAAAAAGATTTCGATCAGGCTGCGAACTTAGTATTCGGCGACGAACTGAAAAAACAACAACAAGAAACCAAACAGGAGTCAGATCATGAGTAGCTTTTGGAGTGCTTGGATCATTGTTTTAACCCTACCCGTTATCATAGGTTGCTTTTGGTTATTAACCATTAGTTTGAAAAACTATGTAGACGTTCCAGAGGGTGAAGTAACCGATCATGTGGTTGATGGTATTCAAGAAGTAAATAACCCACTACCTCGCTGGTGGACCTATTTATTTTATTTAACTATCGTATGGTCTGTTTTCTATTTAGCCCTATACCCAGGCTTAGGTAACTTTAAAGGCTTTTTAAACTGGACTAGCTCTAACCAAGGCATTAAAACCTTAGAAGAGTCTCGTGCTGCTGTGGAATTAGCCAAAGCTGAAGGCCACCGAGTTCAGCTTGATCGCGAAGTTGAAGTTGCCAATGAAAAATATGGCCCTATATTTCAACAATTCGCCCAGCGTGATGTGATTGACTTAGCTTATGATGATGAGGCTATAAAAATAGGTCAGCGCCTGTTTTTACAAAACTGCTCGCTATGTCATGGTTCAGATGCGCGTGGCCAAAAAGGTTTTCCTAATTTAACCGATACCGATTGGTTATATGGTGGTACCCCAGACAAAATTAAAGAAACGATTATGTTTGGTCGTAAAGCTGCCATGCCTTCTTGGACTGAAGCCTTAGGTGGCGAACAAGGCGTAAAAGAAATGACCGCCTATGTTTTAAGCTTATCTGGTCGTGAAGTTGATCAAGTAGATGCCAATGCAGGTAAAGCTAAATTTGCTTTATGTGCTGCTTGTCATGGTATGGATGGTAAAGGCAGTCTTGCTCATAACCTACCCTTTGGCGCGCCAAACCTAACAGATAACGTTTGGTTATATGGTGGCTCAGCTAGAGCAGTAACTGAAACTATTAACTTAGGCCGTGCTGGTGAAATGCCACCATTTCATAAAACCTTGGGCGAAGATAAAGTACATATCTTAACTGCTTATGTCTATCGTTTAGCTAACCCAGAAAAGCCAGCTAATTAATCCAGCCTTAAGTGTTGGTGTAGTAAATTTATAAGCCCCGGTTGCGGGGCTTATTTCTATCTAAAATGAGGTTGTTATGCAGCAAGATATTAAACCTTGGTATAAGCAATTATGGCCTTGGCTTCTAATCGCTATACCGGTTTTTACCGCCCTTAAAGCTGTGCATACCGTTTACATAATGCAAGGTAACATTCCTGATATGGTTGTAGATGACTACTACAAAGAAGGCCAAGCAATTAATCAACAACTGGCCTTATATCGAGAAGCTGAACTGCGTAACCTAGAGGCTAAGGTGCTTATTGCAGCAAACCAAGTGATTATTCGTTTTAGTCATAATAAAACATTACAAGACACAGTGTTACTGTCATTTTATCACCCAACAATGTCGGTGAAAGATTTTGAACTTATTGCCCAGCGCAGTGGCCAACTTCTTTATATTGCGACGCTACCAAGCGCACTAGAAGGCAACTGGCGTATTGTTGTTTCTGATGACTCTACGGATTGGAAGCTTAGAGCTAATTTAATTTTACCTTCTACGGAAGAAATTCCCTTAGGCTATTAACAGGACAGTTTTGTGAGTACGACTCGCTGTTTTCATTGTCATGAGTCAGTTCCTACAACTGCTGACTATACACTTGTTTTTGATGACAAAAGCCGTCACTTTTGTTGCCCGGGTTGCCTTGCTGTTGCCCAAACAATTATTGATAGCAATTTAGCTGACTATTACCGCTTTAGGACTGCGCCTGCTACAAAAGCGGCACCTTTACCAGACTCCATTAAAAACGAATTAAGCCATTATGACTCAAGTGATGTACTAGACGATATTAGCCAGCTTCATGGTGAGTTAAATGAAATTGAACTATCTATCGAAGGCATTAGCTGTGCTGCTTGCGCTTGGTTGATTGAAAAGCAACTACGACAATTTGCCGAAATAGCTAAAGTGAATGTTAATTCAACTACCCAACGTTGCTACTTACTCTGGCATGCTCAAAAGTTGCCTCTAAGTCAAATTATTTCAGCACTGCAAGAAATTGGCTATCAAGCCAGCCCTTTTATAGCGGATAAAGAAGAGCAGAGCTTTAAACAAGAGCTTAGTCACTATTTAAAACGCTTAGCCGTATCTGGCATTATATCAATGCAGGTGATGACTATTGCTTTTGCTTTATACTTTGGTGATTACACCGGCATTGAACAATCTCATCAAGGGTATTTGCGTTGGATTAGCCTGCTGCTAACCCTACCCGTTGTGTTGTATTCAGCATTGCCTTTTTTACGTAGTGCCTTACGTAGTGTTAAAAGCCGGCAATTAAATATGGATGTGCCTGTTAGCCTGGCTATTTATTATACTTTTGCCGCATCTGCCTACGCTACCATATTTAATACAGGTGAAGTTTATTTTGAATCTGTCTGTATGTTCACTTTTCTATTGCAGTTAGGTAAATTTTTTGAGTTCCGCGCGCGCGCTAAAGCCAGAGACGCGACAAGTAACTTGCTAAAAGTCATGCCAGTTAGTGCAACCTTAATTAGCAATAATGAGCAACAGATTGTCTCGGCTCGGCGCTTAAAAGCTGATGATATTATTCTAATTAAACCCGGTGAAACCATTGCTGCTGATGGCGTCATTATTCAAGGTGATACCACTGTTGATGAGTCTATGCTTACCGGTGAATATAGGGCTATAGAGAAAAACCTCGATGATACCGTCCTTGCCGGCAGCGTAAATCATAACGGATTAATTCAGGTTAGCGTAATTACACCGCTAATGGCTTCTCGATTGGGCCAAATTATTGCTCTGCAACACCGTACTTTTAGTCAAAAACCCGCCTTATTGCAAAAAACGGATAAGTTAGCGCAAAACTTTATTGAGAAACTGTTACTTATTGCGGTACTTACTTTCTTACTGTGGTATTTCTGGTTAGATCCTGATCGTGCTTTTTGGGTTACGCTTTCAGTGTTAGTCGCCACCTGCCCTTGCGCTTTAAGCCTAGCTGCGCCAACAGCTGTTACTTGCTCATTAGCACAATTAAATAGGCAAGGTATTTTAGTTAAAAATAGTGAAGCTTTAGATGCGATCCCTGATATTAGCCATATTGTATTTGATAAAACCGGTACCTTAACTCAAGGCCAATTTTCACTAAACCACGTACAGCTTTTTAATAACAACTATAACCGCGAACAAGTACTAAATATTATTGCTAACTTAGAAATTAACTCTGAGCATCCTATTGGCCGTGCGTTTAGCCCTTTTTACCAGCAGCCTTTATCGTTATCACAGATAGAGATCACTGTAGGTGGTGGGATTTCTGCTTACCATCAACAGCAACTAATTAAAGTGGGTAGCGCTAAGTTCTGTCAAGTCGATGCCGTTGCAGACGCTATGGTCTATCTATCTATTGGTGAGCAACTTATTGCCAGTGTTAGTTTACAAGATGCATTGCGACCTGAAATTCCACGTTTAGTATCACAGTTAAAATCTAAGGGCTATCAACTTGTTATGTTAACCGGCGATAGCTCTAGTCAAGCAGAGCAGCTTCAGCAGCAACTTGGGTTTGATATTATGCATAAAGGCTGTTCACCAGAGCAAAAAGTTGCACATATACAAACGCTTGTTGCTAAGGGCCATAACGTTATGATGCTAGGTGATGGTATTAATGATAGTCCTGCTTTTCATGCTGCGCATGTTTCTGTTGCGTTGCAGTCTGGCACCGATTTATCTAAAAACCAAGCTGATGTGGTATTATTAAAGCCTGATCTTAGTTTGTTATTAAAACTCGTTAAAGGGAGTAAACTGGCTAAGCTTAGACTAAAACAAAACTTAGCTTGGGCTGTAGGCTATAATGTGATTATTATCCCTTTGGCTGTCGCTGGTTTTGTGTCTCCTTATATTGCGGTGTTAGGAATGTCTTTTAGTTCATTGCTAGTTGTCTCTAACTCGTTAAGGCTATTAAAAATATGAACGTTATCTATATTCTAATCCCTATTGCTATTTTATTCGTTGTGTTTGGCTTAACAATATTTTTTTGGGCGGTGCGTAGAGGCCAATTTGACGATTTAGAAAAACAAGGCTTTAGTATCTTATTTGATGAAACAAACGAAAAAAAACAGTTAAAAACTTCGTCTGATAAGTCCAAACACCATGAGTAATGATGTTATTGCGGCTATAGCAATTGGTTTTATTGGAAGTAGTCATTGCTTAGTTATGTGTGGCGGCATAGTGGCCGCCTTACAATTAGCAATGCCAAAAGCTAATACCGCACGAAAACTTTGGTTACAGCTGGTTTTAAGCTTAGGCCGTTTATCTACTTATAGTTTATTTGGTGCTGCTGTGGGTTATTTTGGCGCTAGCGCAATGCAATTAGCTGGCGGCTCATTATTATGGTTACGCTTAGTTGCGGGTTTATTATTGATTGCAATTGCGCTCTATATTAGCCGGCTTTGGTTTGGCCTATTGAAATTAGAACAACTCGGCCAAGGTATTTGGCGTTATATTCAACCTCTGACTAAACATTGCTTGCCTTTAGACTCGACAAAAAAAGCCTATTTATATGGCTTATGCTGGGGATGGCTGCCTTGTGGTTTAGTTTATAGTGCTTTAAGTTGGAGTTTAGTCAGTGGCGGCGCTAGCGCTGGCGCTCTTGTTATGTTTGCTTTTGGTCTGGGCACTCTACCTGCCATTTTACTTTCTGGTCTTGCAGCACAAAGGTTAAACACCATAAAAAATAATTTAATAGTAAGATACCTGACCGCTTTAATATTAGCGTCTTATGGGTTATATACCCTTTGGCTTGCTGCGAGTCGGCTTTTTCATTAAGCTTTAATTTTAACTTATCTTATAAAAGGTCTAAACATGCAGAAATCTGCTTTAAAGTGTCAAGATTGTGGTTTTAGTCAGTTATGTTTACCTTTTTCATTAAACCGCTTAGAAATGGATCAGCTTGACGATATTATTCAGCGTAAAAAACCGTTTCATAAAGGAGATATGTTATTCACAGCTGGGATGGCGCAAAAATCGCTATTCGCTATTCGCTCGGGCACTTTCAAAAGTTTTACTATCACGACGCAAGGTGATCAGCAAATTACCGGCTTTCATTTACCTGGTGATATTTTAGGTTTTGATGCCTTTAATACCGAACAACATCCTAGCTATGCTGAAGCATTAGAAACGGCTATGGTGTGCGAAATACCTTTAACTAATTTAGAACATTTACTAGGTCAGTTACCCCGTTTACGCCAACAAATAATGCGCTTAATGAGTCAAGATATTCAAGCTGATCAGCAAATGATGCTGCTATTAAATCATAAAACAGCAGAGCAAAAGCTAGCCAGCTTTATTCAGCAGCTATCACAACGTTATGCAAGTCGAGGCTTTGCTGGAACTGAATTTAGGCTAACCATGACTCGTAGTGATATTGGTAATTATTTAGGCTTAACGGTTGAAACGGTAAGTCGGCTCCTAAGTAAGTTAAATAAAGCGCAACTTATCACCGTGGAAGGCAAGCTAATTAAAATTACTAATCCTAGTCAACTATCTGAATTAGCATCCTTATCTGCGCGGTGTTAAGATTTAAATTAGTATAAATTTTAAGTTAATTACCCCCGGTTATCCTATTATGTGACTATACTAATCTAAACACTATAACCCGCATTATGATGAGGAGTCGGCTATGTCTGCTTATAGCAATGTCTTAGTAGTATTAGATCCTGCCGCAGAGCAGCAAAAAGCACTTAATCGTGCAATTCAATTGGCAAAATTGCAGCCCTGTCGATTAACTATATTTTTAACTGTTTATGATTTTTCTTATGAAATGACAACGATGCTTTCGGGCACAGAGCGTGAGTCAATGCGCCAAGCAGTTATTGCTGATCGTGAGCAGTGGATCCAACAGCTTCTTAATCAAACCCATAGCGCAGAGCTTGATATAGAAATATTGGTGGTATGGCATAACCGCCCTTTTGAAGCTATTGTCCATACTGCCATAGAGCAAAATATTGATTTTGTTATTAAAGGCACTCATGATCATGATGTATTAAAATCAATGATATTCACACCAACAGACTGGCATATTTTGCGCAAGTGTCCCTGCCCTGTGCTGTTAATAAAAGAACACGAATGGCCGACACAACGTAATATTATAGCTGCCGTTCATGCTGGTAGTGAGCAAGACCATCACTCAGAGCTTGATCAGCGTATTGTTAAAAAGGCACTGCAAATGGCGGCCTTACTTGATGCTAAAGTGCATTTAGTTAATGCCTTCCCTGGCACGCCCGTTAATATTGCCATTGAGATCCCCGAATTTAATCCACAAGAATATAATCAAAGTATGAAACAGCACCATATTGATGCTGTAGCTAAGCTAGCTCAACAATTCAATATTCCACAACAACGCTGTCATGTTATTGAAGGTATGCCTGAGGATGCTATTCCCAATGTAGTAAAAGAGCATAATGCGTTAATGGTAGTTATAGGCACTATTGGCCGCACGGGATTTTCTGCAGCTATTATTGGCAACACTGCAGAGCATGTGATTGACCAATTAGATTGTGATGTACTGGCAGTAAAACCGGCCGATTTTATTAGTCCATTACAAAAAAATTAAAATTAAAGCGGTTTTAGGCTTAGGTTGCTTTGGTATTTGCCTTGCCTTAGTTATAATGTGCGCCATTTTAGATTCAGGTTCAATATTATGACTCACGCAGCGCAAGCTAAAGCCCAGTATAGTTTAAATAAATTACATAAACGCTTACGCCGCAATGTAGGACAAGCAATAGCCGATTTTAATATGGTTGAAGACGGCGATAAAATTATGGTTTGTTTATCGGGCGGTAAAGACTCATACACTATGCTTGATATTTTGCTTAATTTGCAAAAGTCTGCCCCTATCAACTTTAGCATAATCGCCGTTAATTTAGATCAAAAGCAACCTGGCTTTCCTGAGCATGTGTTACCTAACTACCTAGATGAGCTTGGCGTTGAGTATCTTATTGTTAATGAAGATACGTATTCTATTGTTAAAGAAAAAATTCCTGAAGGTAAAACAACTTGCTCGCTGTGTTCACGCTTGCGTAGGGGCATTTTATACCGCACGGCAAACGAATTAGGCGCAACTAAAATTGCTTTAGGTCATCATCGTGATGATATGCTTGAAACCTTATTTTTAAACATGTTCTTTGGTGGCAAAATGAAGTCGATGCCACCAAAACTTGTTAGTGATAATGGTGAGCACATAGTGATCCGGCCTTTAGTTTATTGCAAAGAAAAAGATATTGAAAAGTTTTCAGTCGCTAAAGCCTTCCCTATTATTCCTTGTAATTTATGCGGCTCGCAAGATGGCCTTCAGCGTCAAGTGGTTAAAGAAATGCTACAAGACTGGGATAAACGCTTCCCAGGCCGTATTGAAACCATGTTTCAGTCTATGCAAAACATTGTGCCGTCACATATGGTTGATAAAAACTTATTTAACTTCGCCCAATTGAGTAAGGACACAAGCGTGATCGAAGGTGATACCGCTTTTGATAAACCAACAATTTCAGCTATTCCTGTTGGCTTTGTTACAGATGAAGATGAAGAAACCTCAGAAGTGCACTATATTGCTTTAAGTTAAAATTTTGCCAACGTAAATTTATTGAACACAAGCTTATTTGGGTTTGTGTTCTTTTTTTTCCCACCACTAATCAAACGATTAATCTCTGTGACTCTGGCTTACTCTTTATTTCAGCTCAATTAACCTTTTTAATTGGCAGGGTTATTTTGCTCTAGCAACGGCAATAAATAAATTGGTTTTTCAGCAAAATGCCATTGCCTAGTTGCTGGCGCATCAAGTGCTTTTAAGCGTATTTCGCAGCGTTGTTGTTGGCATTTGGTTACATCTTGTTGCTCTGGCGTTAGTTGATGCTCTGGGCTGTCTTGCTGTGAAAAAACGGCTATTACACCAGTTACTTCAGGCAACCAACGTTTACTTACACTACCAGCTAACTCCGTTAAAACTAAAGTAAATTGTTGCTGAAAATGGTTTAGCTCTTGTTGGCTCATAGTCTGCTGTAATGGCATTCTAGTGCGCAAGCGTAAGGTTAACTCACAGCTTGGGTGGTTATCTGCTTGTTGTAAAATAAGCCGTGCCTTACTGTCTTTTAATGCTTCATCATAAGGTAAGTTAATTTCACCGTTAGCAAATAAAAACAAAGGAACATTGTGGATATCACTGGTTAAGCGTAAATCTATAAAGCGGCACTCGCCTTTTCGATCAGTATTGGTCAGTAAAAAAGCTAAGGTTAAATCAGTAAATTCAGGCTTTTGAAGCGTTTTCATTTTTTTGTATAAGCTATCGTAGCTTATCATCATAGTTGCATGAGATGGCAGTGCTGTTAACAAGACCAAGAATAAAAACTTATACATTTTACTGCTCCAAAAACTTGCGGTTATAACGGATCATACTTTGTATTTCAGCAATATATTCTTCGCCACGCTCAGAGTACGCCGATAAACCTTCGGCTAATTTTTCACCACGTAGTGGTTTATTTTGCTGCCTTAATTGCTGCCTTATTTCACGCAAATGTTGGTATGTATAGAATGAGTTTAAGTTATAAAAGTAACTGGCTATACTTTGAGCCGGCCCATTAAACTTAGCCACTTCATGCAACTGGCCTTCATCTCGTGATGAAGGAATAATGCCGCAGCCTTGCTTAAAGCACCACTGGCCAAAAAAATTATAACCTTCAACGGCAAAACGGCTGGTTCCCCAGGCAGATTCATTGGCAGCCTGCATCAATACTAAGCTTTGTGGAATAATATCCACTCTGCTTAATAATGCTGTCATTGTATTGTTGTCAGACGTAGTCACCTCTAGCCTAAATTCATCATATAAACTGTATAAAAAAGCATTTTCAATAGCGGTTAGCTGTAAACCTTTTTGTCGTTTTTCGATAATTTCTAGCAATTGACTTCTCAAACTGCGCAAACGTGCGTTCTCACGCTTAACATGGGGTTTTAAGTAAGCAAAAAATGCTCTTTTTTTATCAGACGTCTGGCTAAAAGCATTAAAGTCTGGCAACGGCTGCTGCTCGGGTAATGGCAGAGTATAGGATAGTCTTTGCGAGAGCTTTACTTTATCTTTGCTATTTAGCCCTTCTAATCTGCTAGGTTGCTGCCAGTCTTGTAATGAGTCTTGCTGCCAAACTGGCTCTAACTCAGTAAAAGGGCTAATTAATGCAACGATAAAACCTAACCAAAAAATGGTTAGCAACACTTTACGAATAAACATCTGATCCTTAAATACCCATTTAGCTTGCAGCGCTAAGCGTTTTGTACTTAGTGTTTTATTTACCATAAACACCCTAACATTTTAAGCTGTCTATTTTACCTAGATATCTTTGACTTTACGACCCATTCGCTAATTTGCTCTGTTCTGAGCGCTGAAATGAAAATAAGCTATAAAATACATTGCAAACTTACTTCAAGTATGTAAAAAATGGACGCTTAAATTATAGCAACCTAGATGGTTAGATGTGTTTTAAGGCCAATATATGGAATTTATCCCCCGCTCCACTAAACTCAATGGCGTTTGTTATGACATTAGAGGTCCTATTGCTCAAGAAGCTAAAAAGATGGAGGATGAAGGGCAACGCATTCTTAAGTTAAATATTGGTAACCCTGCCTTATTTGGCTTTGAAGCGCCCGATGAAATTTTAAAGCATGTGATTCATAATTTACCGTCTGCCCAAGGCTACTCTGATGCACAAGGTATCTACTCAGCCAGAGTGGCTGTTGCTCAGTATTACCAGCAACGCGGGATCTTAACTGCCGATGCTGATGATGTATATATTGGTAATGGCGTATCTGAACTTATCTTAATGTCACTACAAGCCTTACTTAATAATAACGATGAGGTATTAATTCCGGCCCCAGATTATCCATTATGGACTGCAGCCGTTAACTTAGCCGGTGGCAAAGCGGTGCATTATCATTGTGATGACAAACAAGGTTGGCTGCCAGCACTTGATGATATCAAAGCTAAAATTACGGCAAACACTAAAGCCATTGTGTTAATTAACCCGAATAACCCGACTGGTGCGGTGTATCATAAAGCCTTTTTACTAGCGCTATTGCAGCTAGCCCGTGAGCATAAGTTAGTTGTATTAAGCGATGAGATTTACGATAAAGTACTTTATGACGACAGCCAACATGTTAGCACCGCCGCACTAGCTGACGATTTATTTATATTAACATTTAGCGGTTTATCTAAAAACTATCGCATTGCTGGTTTTAGAGTTGGCTGGTTATTAGTATCTGGCGCTAAAATGCAGGCCAGAGCATATATTGAAGGGCTAAATATTCTAGCTTCTATGCGCCTTTGCGCCAATGTGCCCTGTCAGCATGCCATTCAAACTGCTTTGGGTGGCTATCAAAGTATTGATAAATTGGTGCAACCCGAGGGTCGCTTATATCAGCAAATGGATTTAGCCCATAATTTGATAAATCAAATTGATGGTTTAAGCTGTATTCGACCTAAGGGCGCCATGTATCTTTTTGCTAAATTTGATCAAAAAAAGCTAAAGATACACAATGATGAGCAATTTGTTTTAGACTTTTTACGTCAGAAAAAAGTGTTATTAGTTCATGGCCGTGCTTTTAATTGGCCTACCCCAGACTATTTTAGACTGGTATTTTTACCACATAAAGACCAACTTACCTCTGCTATAACTGAACTTGAACATTTTTTAGCGAGCTATAAACAATAAGCTTTTTTTGATAAATAAAACGAATAACTATGACTGATAACGTTAATTTCCAAGATATTTTTGAGCAGCTGACTAATCATTTAGCGAGTGTGGTTTTTTATACATTTAATGTTAACGGTACTGAAGTTCCCTTAGTACTGTTGTGGCTAATTTTAGGTGCTTTATTTTTTACGCTGTCATTAGGCTTTATTAATATTCGTGGCTTTGGCCATGCAATTGGCTTATTAAAGAATAATAAAACGACAGGTGAAAGTGGTGAGATCACACCGTTTCAAGCCTTAACAACAGCGCTATCAGGAACAGTAGGCACAGGAAATATTGCAGGTGTTGCCTTAGCCATTAGTTTAGGCGGCCCCGGTGCAACCTTTTGGATGATTATTGCTGGTCTCTTGGGTATGTCGACTAAGTTTATCGAGTGTACACTGGCGGTTAAATATAGACAAATTAATGCTGATGGCAGTGTCTCTGGTGGGCCAATGTTTTATATTAAAGCGGCTTTTGATAAATGTAACTTGCCGCTACTTGGCTCTATTTTAGCTATTGCATTCTCAGTTTTTGTTATCTTTGGCTCAGCGGGCTTTGTCCATGTTAATCAAGGCTTTGTGCAACTTAAAACCGTTACCGGTTTTAACAATGCTTGGTTATTTGGTGCCATTTATGCAGGCTTAGTTGCCCTGGTCATTATTGGTGGTTTAAAAAGTATCGCTAAAGTAACAAGTAAATTAGTGCCCTTAATGTGTGCTATATATTTATTTGCAGCACTTGGGGTGATGGCCGTTCATTTAACTCAAATTCCAGCAGCCTTTGCGCTAATTATTTCTAGTGCTTTCACCCCTGAAGCGGGTTATGGTGGCTTTATTGGCGTGCTTATTCAAGGTTTTCGTCGTGCGGCCTATTCTAATGAAGCCGGCGTGGGTTCCTCCCCTATAGCGCATGCGGCGGCACAAACTAAAAATCCTATCAGCCAAGGCTTTGTGGCTTTACTAGAGCCCTTTATTGATACTGTGGTTATTTGCACTATTACTGCCTTAGTTATTATTCTAACCGGTGCCTATCAAACGGCAGGCTTAGATGGGGTTGAAATAACATCTAGTGCCTTTGCTTCAATATTTAGTTGGTTTCCATGGGTGTTAATGGTTGCGCTTTTATTGTTTGGCTTTTCCACCGTAGTAAGTTGGTCGTATTATGGCTTGACGGGTTGGCGCTATATATTTGGCACAGGCCACAAGGCAACCACTATTTATAAAGTGCTATTTTGTCTTATTGTGTCTATTGGCGCGGTACCCAATATTATGGCGGTATTTAATTTTATAGATTCAATGATATTTTTAATGGCGGTACCTAATATATTAGCTTTATATATGTTACTACCTGAGGTTAGACGCGATTTAGCCATTTACTGGCGACAAGTGACAAGTGACAAGTGACAA
>NZ_JBOTRC010000006.1:0-173340 GCF_050936095.1 Rheinheimera sp. WS51 | reverse complement strand
AAAGCTTTACTTAGTGCCAGAGATCAGGCCGAAATTGACAGAGAGATGGCATACCCATGAAATTAAAAGCGATACTTTTATCCCATAATTTTCAGCAATATTGTCGCAAAGCTATGGCAATAACGGCAATTGCTGGATTACTTATGCTAAGCGCTTGTGGTGATAATAATGCTTCAGACCAAACACAGGATATACAGAGCGTTGCAAAAGCAGTGCAGCAAGCATCTGAACTAGTAAAAAGCGCAGATAAGGTAGCAGCTGGCAGTGGTAATGTTAGCGCAGCCGAGTTGGTAGCAGAGCATAATATTCATTGGTCACAACACGCGTTATTTCCAACAGATACCCTGGATGGTAAAACAGGTTTACAGGCTGCTTATGTTGGCTATGCTCGACTGGAAAAGTTGGCTGCAAACAAATACATTGACAGACAAATACGCCGATGTCACGAGAGTGTAGGCGGTTTAGCTGGTCTGGGAACGTTGGAAGGACTAGCAAATCAATACAATTTTGAAAATGCTACCTTAATGAATATGTTTAAGGAAGAAGTAGCAACGCATAATGAAAGAAAAGGTGAGTTATTAGAGAACGACTTAGGTCTTTATTATATTGGCTTAGTAAAACAGTACAAAAAAACATTGAGCAAAGATAACAAGCGCTCAGTTAATGAGGCTTTTTGGCAATGGTGTATTGCACTGCCTAATACACATTGGTCCGAAACGTATCGGAATAACCCTATTAACTTGTAATAGATAAAATAGTTAAATTTTAGGTACAAAAAATGAAATTAGCGCAGGGAAGCAAACAGCAAAACGGCGGTGTACTTCCTATACTTTGCTTTATTGCACTTTACTGCACAGGAGTAAGCGGGCAATCTCATTGTGATGCGTTGCAACAACATGATGGCTACAAAAGTACAGCATTAAGAGTTGTCAACTTGAATGAAATGAAAGTTATTGCTCCTTTTGACGTGCTTGCAGGGAATGAAATGACTTGCGTGCTGGTTTCCTTTTCTATAGATAAGGATGGTAAACCTTATGATTATGAAAGTGTAAGTGCTTATCCTGACAATGGTTTACTTCGGTTTGCAATCGCTACATTAAAGTCGGCAGTTTTTAAGCCTGATCAGGATAATGAGCGAGGCTTTATGTATTTTCAGTTAAAGGCTGAATATCTCTATTAATGCCATGTAGCAGGCATCTCTATAGTGATTTGGTTACTGCCATCTGTACTGCCAAAAAGCAGTGGGTTGTATAGAGCAGATGCACGGCTAATACCATGCTGGTAGTGTCCGGGTAAACGAACCTGAACAATATAGCGAAGTATTGTTTCACCTGCTGGTAGATAGCTACTATGCCAGTACATAATCCGCGCTTGTTGTAAAGCCGACGTAAAGGAAGCGTCTGAAGCGTCTGGTATGTCTGTAAATCTATGATAACGTTTAGGCAGTGGCAGCATGCCCGGCAGTAGCGGATCAGATACCTTTATGTGTTCGCGAGCAACCGGAGTACTCAGCGTTAAAACAACTTGAACTAAATCGCCTGCAACAACAGTCGGCGCAGGAAGCCACTTACCATCTTGATATTTAAGAAAGCTTTTGTTTATGGAAATACCAGAATATTGAGCACGATGTGTCGCTAGAGGCTGAATATAATGCAAACTAAGCCAGTCTTGCTTCTCAGCCGTATGGTGCCAGCGACCCGCCTCTTGGCCTGCAGTGAGTTTAAGCTGCCGCGGTTGTGCTAATGAGCTACTATTGTTGAACAGGGCTGCGGTGCAAATAGCATTACTTCTGGCAGAGCCAAAACTGCCTGTTGCTTGTTGGGCTAAGATCAATCGCAACTTTAAGCCCTGTAATTTAGGCTGCTCTGAACCGGCAGCCAATATTAACCAGCAAGCACTTTCTGGGCTAAGAGCACTGTAAGAGGCATCCTGATAGCCTAGTGCCAACAGATCGTCTTGCCAGTGGGCTTGTTGCGCCTGTATCTGAGCTTGTTGTGCTACTGTAGTATTTGTTGGCAGTTGCAGATGTTCGTTTAGCGCAAGAAGCAAAATAGCTAAAGTTTGAACGGCATCAGAGGATGAACTCAGCTGCCCCATTTGCGAGCGAAGTGACAACAGCTCTGTAAGGCTTAATGCGTTTTGGCTGCTTAACCACCATGCAAGTAAAGCCTGCTCTGGCAAGGCTACTTTGTTGCTGTGCAGTTTTTTTCGCCATTCCTGAATTATGTCAGCACTGCTTGGTGGCATGATAGTTGGATCTGCCAGCTGGCTTTGTAGCCAATAACTAAATAGAGTGACTGCAGTATCGCTGTTGGTAGTAGCGTAGCGGCTGTACTTTCCTGCTTTATGAAAAGGCAGAGCCCAGATGTGCAATGGTTGCTTGTTTGCCCATGAGGGCGGGCTGTGTAACAACTGCTCAGCCAACCACCATTCACTGAGCAGGACTTCCCAGCTTGCTGGAGCCTGTTTTTCTACAGAGGTTAAGGCGGACCAATCAGGCTGTAACGAAGACATTGTAATGGCTGAACCGGTAACCTGAGTCGTTGCTGCTGGCAAGTTTAGTACGCCGGATGCATCAGCCTGAATACGACGTTTATGTTGTACAATCTCAGGTATTACTTGCCAAGTTTGCTGCTGAAGCAAACGGGAGGGGTTGTTTGTTTTTTCATCAAGCTGCCACAGAGTAAGCTGCTGCTGGCCGGTAGGTAATAAAGGTAAGGTAATTACCTGCTGCCGGCGTTCGCCTGGGGCTAAATTAAGTGAAAATTGCTGTAGTTGTTGTCCATTTAACAGTAATCGGAAGCGGCCTTGTTGTGGCGTTGAGCTTGAATTAAACACCAGTAAATTGGCATAGGCCTGATCTGTTGGGTAGTGATTTTCTGGCACGGCTAACATAGTTTGCCAGTTGTCTTTTACTGTAAAACTTTGCTGTTGTTGGGTAAATTTTGTTTTCCCCGCAGCTATTGCTATCAGATGCCACTGACCCGGTTGTTGCGGTGTGGTAATGGTTAGCTGTTTAGGCTGTCCAGCTTTCACACTGTGCATGCCCAACCATAGTGGTGCAGGTTTTAAACCATCTACTACACTGGGTGTTGACGTTCTTCCGTCTGTGTGAGTAGGGGCGCCCAGAGAGATTGCTGGCATATTAAAGTCTATATTTTGACTGGTCTGATAGGCCAACCAAGGACTAAGCCAGGAGCTTATTTCATAAGATCTAAGATTATGCAATTCAGCTAGTTCGTAGCGTTTAGCAAGGTTATTCCATTTATGATCTAACAAAGTGTTTGGGTTTAGGCGTTCGATATGACTTGATGCAAATAAATACAGCAAAGATTCATGCAACCAAAACAGGGCGACATCAGCATCTTCAGATGATTTTAGCGCTACAGTTTGCTGGCTGGTTGTCGGCAGGAAAGCTGCTGGTTTATCTGCCAGCAGTTCCAGAGTTAAGGGGAGCTCATATGTTTGCACTGAACTTTTTATTTGATGATATGTTCCAGACCAGCCATCCTCAGCATTAGTTGTGAATAATGCCAGCGATAATTCAGGTGCCATGGCTGGCGTTATTGGTAAACGTAAAGGCGTTGTGCCGGCTACAAGGTTAAGGGGTATGACCTGATGAATTTGATTCGTGTATAGTAGCAACACAGCTTCACTAGCTTTGGGGCTGTGTATCTCAATACTTAAAGGCGCCCAGCTATCGATAGTCAACGGAGCCGTAAACGATGGCCCTTTAGGTTTTATCTTTACCTTTGCCGTTGATTCAACCAACGCAAAGCGACGCACAGTGCGTTGTTCTGTTTCTCCTGATTGCAAATGCATATAGGCGATTGTGCGCTTAGTTGTTCGTAGAGACAGTGGTAAGGGACAAGTGAGAGGAAGCTTTGCTGCTACACCAAGCGGGCATTCTGCTAACAGAGGGCTGTCTGCAGACGGCCCCTCGCGCCACTCAATACGCGACACTGGAATGCCTTCTGCGGCCGTTAGTTCACTGTCTTGTATCAGGAATGCATTGAGCATTATTTGCTGATTTTGCACTTTACTGCCAACCAGATGATCTCTGTTTAGCAACAATGTAGATTTAGTTTGACCTTGCCATTCTCCCATCATGTCTCGGGTTTCATAGTTCAGTGTTAACTCATAAGCTGGTGCACCTTGTTTGATATCTATGTTTTCAGGTAATCCAAATGCGTGCTTAAGTAGGCCATGGCTGTCGGTTTGCAGTGACCAGCTTTTTTTGTCTGGTTTAGGGTAGTTACCGTCATCACTGAAATTATACTCGTGTTGCAACCATGGCAGTCTATGCATCGTCTCTGGGCGCCAACTAGCCTCAATACGCACGTCGCTGACAAGACCTTGGCCTGTCATGCTTTGCATAGTAAGTTCAAACTGGCTTTTTTCACCGGCGGCAGACCACTCTGATAACGTACTGTCGAGCCGATATAAAGGCAGCTCAAAACGGGCAATTTTTATTGTTGTCGACTCTAGTTGCTTGGTTCCCTGTAACAAATGAAGACTGTAGTAACCTGCTAAAGGAAACCAACTAGCTGGCAAGGTCTTGTGATACCAGCCGTTATCGTTAATGGATTGAATTGACCAACGTTGCAGCACGTTGCCTGAATAGGTCTTTAGCTCTATGGCCAAATCATTAACATCAGTAGGTGCAATAAGACCTTGCGGGCTTCGCTGGCGCAGAATAGCCATTAGTTCGACGTCATCGCCTTGTTGATATGCCGGCTGATTGGTTATAAACCAGCCATGTAATGGCTTAACGGCCTTCCTTTTAGGTAATGGAAAAGTTGCCATGCCTTCTGTCGCTTGCGCCCAGATCCAGCATGGGGCTTTAGGTGATACCGAGGCGCCTGTTTGTAAGGTATTAGCTGGTACATGTAGTAAACCCTGTTTATTGGTTTGGCCAAGCAGTGCAGGGTTCGTTTGGCCAGGACAGACTCGGTATATACTAGCGCTTTGTTTAGCTTGATCTTGCCAGTCGCTAAGCCTAACCAACAAATCATCGACTTGAAATAATTCAAGATTAAATGCCGGGCGCTGTAGCCAGTGCTGCACTTGCCGGTGTGCATCGCCAATACGATAGGGGTATAAACCACTTTGAGCAATTTGCTGCGGCTGAAATATAGCGCTATGTTGACTGAATTTGTGATCATCCTGTGAGTTTAGCCACTGCGTATTTTGCCAAACTTGTGGATTTATTTGATAGGAAGAAGTCGCTGGAAACAGCTGCTCTGCATTTTGCCAATATAATGGAGAAACGAATGGTTGATCCTGCCAAATTGCGTTGATCCAATGTTGAAATTCTGACACTTTGCTAAGATGCTGCCATTGTAGCAATAGATTTCGTTGACTACTTTGCTGGGTATGTATTCTAGGGATAAGCAGAGGCTCATCAGTCAGTAGTGGTTCTTCAACACCATCTATCTCAATAATATTGACTTTTTTATAGTGTTGTTGCCATGCCTCATCTGGCCAGTGGATTATAGTAGGGGCCAGCTTGGTATCTCTACTATTTGCTAGTTGCCATAGAGGCTCTGCCAAGTTGGTAGTGATATTAATATCTTGCTCTTTAGCTATTAGGTTACTGAAATGAAAAGTGTAGTCAGAGTTACCCGCCAGATAAAGGTGCAAGTAGCTGCTACCATCTGAGCTGGGAAAGGTCGCTGCTAAAGCGTTAGAGCCTGATACAAATTGCTCGCCTAGCGGCGCTTGGTGATAACCACCTGCTTTTTGATCAAAAAAATTGATATCGCCAATAAACCTCAAAGCCAATTTACTTGGTGGGCAGTTGTTACTAGCCGGTTCAATGGGCAGATACGCAATATTTTTTTCTGAGTTTTCATCAAATTTCCAGCAATACCAACCAAATAGCTTTGGTTGCTGGTAAATATGCCCCTGCCATACAATACGATCTGCCTTGTAGTGTTGGTTTAGGTCTGCTGGTAACACTAATTGGTAATCGCCACTTTCTGAAGCCGTTAGTAACACTTTGTAAACGTTAAATTTATCATGTGATAGACCGAGTAACTCTAAGGGTAATGATGCTGCAGTGCCGCTAGGCGAGCGCCATTCCATCTTCGCCAGTTGTTCTTTTGACCAGCGATTGTCGGTAAATAACAATACTGGGTATTCCAGGTCTTTAGCGTACCGCATTTGCGGCAAATCTAACTCTAGCCGCCAAGCACCAGCGTGAAACTCATACTGAGCTGGTGCAGTTAATCTTTGGCCCAAAGCATTAAAACTAGTTTGTACATCAACACGATAAACTGCCTCTTGTGGTAGCACCGTATCGCAGGCTAATGTATCTGGATTAGGAAAAAACCAGCGACAATCAATATCGGGTGTAATACTAATAGCGTCAAGCATGGCAGCGGTTGGGATTTCACCGGGCCGATGGATGTTTTGGTTAAAACGTAGTCTAAGTTGTAAATGACTTTCATGATTTAACTGAAAGGTGTCAATTAATTGCACTTTAAGCGATTTGGTATCACTAAGAGCCGTTGTATTGGCTGCAGAGTTGCAGTGCCATAGTAAGACAATAAAATAGCATACCACTAATAATAGTTTTTTTATTGACAGCTGCTGCCAAATATTAATGGAGCAAGATTTGTAATATGAAATATATGACATTGAGTACGGCTTTGTTCTTGTTATTTTTAATGGCTATATCAGCTGTCTAAATAACAATTTTATAATTAATGAAATACCGCCCATAAGTTAACATATTTAAAGCAAAGTTAATATTAATATTTGTTAAGTGACACTTTCAACTAGTTATCAGCCAAGTCGTTATGAAAATGTTTCACTTGAACAACGGCTGCAAACACTAAAAGAAACTTGCCCCGCCAAGCAAGAAGATCCTGCTTTTAAGAAATTATGTCAGCTTATACCCTAATAGGCTCATCAAGGGAGATTACTGCTAAAAAAGCATTGGCTGATTACTATTTATATCTTGTTACAGCTTTATTTTGCTTAGTTGTTGTTTATGTTGCTGTACTGCTTGATAATTCTGTTTAAGTTATCAAGGGAGCAGGACATGATTGAAATTAACAATTTAGCCAAAGCCTTTGCGCTAAGTAAGTCTACTAAATTATCTGATACAGAAAAACAAGATGTCCGTTACAGTAAAGAGGCTTTTCACTCGGTGCGCGAGGTTAGCTTTAGTTGTGGCAAAGGCGAGGTTTTAGGCTTACTTGGGCCTAATGGTGCCGGTAAAACGACGACGTTACGTATGTTGTCTACTGCCTTAAAACCAGACAGCGGCTCGGTATTATTAAATGGTGTTGATGTATTAAAACATCCTGTAAAGGCGCGACAACAAATTGGTTTTTTATCTGCTGATACGGGCTTATATGGCAAATTGTCGGCTTTTGAAAATGTTGCTTATTTTGGCCGTTTACATTGTATGAAAGAGCAAGCCTTAAAACAGCGCATTGATGAGTTATTTACTTTGCTAGACATGCACGATTTTGCTAATCGTCGTGCAGACAATATGTCTACCGGCATGAAGCAAAAAACCGCTATTGCCCGTGCTGTAGTACATAACCCTAAAGTGGTTATTCTGGATGAGCCGACAACCGGCTTAGATATTATGACAGTGCAAACCGTACTGGATTTTATTAAAGGCTTAAAGCAGGTAGGTACGCCAGTTATCTTTTCAACTCACCATTTAGATGAAGTGGCATCTTTATGTGATCGGGTCGTGGTTATTGATCAGGGGTTCAGTGCATTTAGTGGCGATATTGCCGAATTTACAGCGTTATCTGCTAATAACGATCTACGAGAGTCATTTTTGTCGGTTTTACAGCCTAAACAAGCAACTGTAGCGGCAACAGAGCAGGGAGTAGCCTAATATGTGGCAAGTGTATTTTAAAGAACTGACAGAACTGATGCGTGATAAAAAAACACTGATTTTTGTTATTTTATTGCCAGTATTTATTTTCCCCGTTATTTTTGGCGTTATGGGCTTAGTATTATCAAGCACGACTAATACTGCTATGAAAGCAGAGCATCGTTATGTCATTGTTAACCCTGAGCAAGCAGCAGAATTTAGTGAGTCACTTTATTACCATAAAAACTTCAAGAAAGTTGAAACTGATTTAGTTGACGCAGAGGCTTTAGCTCAAGCTATTCGTGATGATAAATATGATGTCGCTATTGTTATTCCTGCTGATTTTTCTAGTAAGCGTCAGCAAGTAGAGCAGGCCACATGGCAAATTATCTATAACCAGTCATCACAATTTGATTTTATGTATCAATATTTTGATCAGCTAGTGGCTGATTATAATGAAAAACTACAACGGGAAAGTTTAACTAAGTTAAAGGTTGATCCTAGTAAACTAGCCGCAATAATTAAGCCCGTGGCCATTGAAAAGCAAGACACGGCAGCAAAAAGAGAAAATATAGGTGAGAAGTTTGGTGCCCTTATTGCTTATATTCTTATTCCGTTATGCTTATTAGGTGCTTCTTATCCTGCTATAGATATGGGGGCGGGTGAAAAAGAGCGTGGTACGTTAGAAACCTTGCTTATTTGCCCTATAAGTCGGGTTAGTATTGTTTTAGGTAAGTTTTTTACTGTGTTAACTACTGGCTTAGTTGGTGCATTAATAACGGTCGCTAGCTTTGGCATCTGGGGTGCGGTAATAGGCTCTTTCGCTGGTATGGATATAGTGCAAGAAGCGATGTCGGCTATTGCTGTTACAGAGTTAATTTTAATATTCTCATTATTATTACCTATTTCCGCCGTATTTGCCGCGTTATTACTGGCGATTTCTATTTATGCTCGTACTTTTAAAGAAGCTCAAAATTATATCAGCCCATTATCCATTATGATTTTTTTACCCTTAGTGGCCGCTATGATGCCAGGGGTAGAATTAACAACTAAAACGGCATTAGTACCGATTATGAATGTTGCCTTAGCAATTAAAGAGCTGATTAAAGGGACTGCGGACTACGGCTTATTAGCCTTAATCTTTGGCTCTACTATCTTGTTGGCAGGCATCGCAATTAGCTTTTGTGTGCACTGGTTCCAGCAAGAGAAAGTGCTATTTAGATAAAATGAGCTTACGTATTTAAACGTAACTTTACTGGCACAACAAAAAGGTAAATCTGTTATTAGGATTTACCTTTTTTTTATGTAACAGGTGGCTATTAATTTAAAAAAATTCACTAATGCTATTGATAATAGTTCGCAATAGCATTAATATTAGGCTGTCAAATAGCTTAGGAACTGTGGTATGTACGTTTGTTTATGTAAGGGTGTAACAGATAAGGCAATTAAACAAAAAGTTGCAGAAGGACTGTGCACTATGCGTGAGCTAAAATTATGTTTAGGTGTGGGTAGCCAGTGTGGTAAATGTAGCTGCCAAGCAGCGCAGATTTTACATAATGAGTTAGTGGCTGAGCATAATCATGCTGCAGCAGAAGATTTAGCTACACCAGCGGCGTAAACTTAGTAAAACATACAGTTTGCAGCTGGTTTGTGGTTAATAACAATTTCGATCTTATTTAAATTAATATTCTTTTATTCTGCATAAAAATTCCAATTTATTCTATTCTATTTTTTATCATTTATGGTCATAATACTGCTATTGTTTAGGCTAAGCATAGATTAGCCCTAGGAGTATTTATGAGTTCAAAAACGCTTGATACCATTAAGCAAGTGGCTATTGTTGGTGGCGTGCATGGTAATGAATTTTCAGGTATTTATTTAATAAAACGCTATCAAGCCCAGCCAGACCTAATGACACGTGCCAGTTTTAACACTGAAACAGTTTGGGCTAATCCTGAAGCGCATTATGCTAACAAACGTTATTTACACAGTGATTTAAATCGCCAATTTAAAAGCCTTGATTTGGCGGATATGACCTTAGCTAATTATGAACAAAGCCGAGCTAAAGTATTAAACGCTCAGCTTGGGCCCAAAGGCAATGCTAGAACAGACTTGGTAATAGATTTACATAACACAACCAGTAATATGGGCGCTTGTTTAATTTTAACTCAAGCCGGTGAGTTTTATAATAAAATGGCCGCTTACGTTAAAATGCAGATGCCAGAGGCTATTATCTCCCGTGATGAAGATCATATTGCTGCACAAGATCATGCGCTAATGTGTACTTTAGGTCGTTATGGCGTTTTAGTTGAAGTGGGGCCGCAATCGCAATCGGTTTTACGCCAAGATATTTTAGACCTAATGCACCAAATGACTCAGCATATTCTAGATTTTGTCCAGCTGTACAACACAAATACCTTGCCCAAATTACCCAAAAAAACAGAGGCATATCGCTATTTGCACAGTATTAAATTACCCATGAATGAGCAAGGCGAGCGCTTAGGTATGGTGCATAAACATATTCAAGATAATGATTATCAGCCCATTAATCCAGGTGATCCACTTTTTACCTTATTTGATGGTACTGTGCTTTATTATGAAGGCGAGACTACGGTTTATCCAACCTTTATTAATGAAGCGGCTTATTATGATAATAACTTAGCTATGTCGTTAAATGAGAAGGTTATTATTACTTTAGCTGATGACTAAAAACGGCATATAAAGGCTAACACCTGCTATTGACATATTTGCTATGTGTAAGCTTAGCGTTAGCCTTAATTACTTATAGCATTACAGCGTATCGTAGCTGTCTTTTTTCTCAATTAACTCTATAGCGTAATTATCAGGATCACGAACAAAGGCTATTTTAGTTGTACCGCCTTTCACTGGCCCTGGCTCACGGCTTATAACACCGCCTTTAGCTCTGATTTTGTCACAAGCTTGATAAATATCGTCTACTTCTATCGCAATATGGCCATAGGCATTACCTAAGTCGTAGCTGTCGGTATCCCAGTTATAGGTAAGCTCTAATACCGTGTGCTCAGACTCATCGCCATAGCCGACAAAGGCTAGGGTGTAACGGTATTCTGTATTGTCTGATTGGCGTAATAAGCGCATGCCTAACACCTCAGTGTAAAAAGCGATCGACTTGTCTAAATTTCCCACGCGTAGCATGGTATGTAACATACGCATAATAAGCTCCTAATTAAGAGTCGGTTTTATCTTTATATTCACAAAGATCTTCGATAATGCAGCTATTACAGCGCGGCTTACGCGCCACGCAGGTATAGCGGCCATGCAAGATTAGCCAATGATGGACATTTAACTTAAATTCAGCGGGCACCACTTTTAATAGTTTTTGCTCCACTTCATCGACATTTTTACCTGTAGCCAGTTTTGTTCGATTAGATACTCTAAATATATGGGTATCTACCGCTATGGTTGGCCAGCCAAAAGCTGTGTTTAGCACTACGTTAGCCGTTTTTCTGCCCACACCGGGTAAGGCTTCTAATGCTGCTCTGTCTTCTGGCACTTGGCCTTGGTGTAAGTCAACCAGCATACGGCAGGTTTTAATGGTGTTTTCGGCTTTAGTATTAAATAAACCAATGGTTTTAATATATTCTTTTAAACCATCTACGCCTAAATCCAGCATAGCTTGTGGCGTTCTGGCGATGGGAAACAAATGCTTAGTGGCTTTGTTTACACCAACATCAGTAGCTTGTGCAGAAAGCAGTACGGCAATTAATAATTCAAAGGGTGAGCTATATTCTAATTCCGTTGTCGGGTTAGGATTAGCATCACGTAAACGGGTTAAAATCTCTATACGCTTTTGCTTATTCATGGCTTCTTATCAAATTATTGGGCAGCACCTGTGACACGGGCGCGTGAAATTTTAGCTTCAGTTTCTTCGCGTTGCTGAAGTTTATGATCAATCGTATTTTTTAACGCTATTAACAACCCCATACCAATAAAGGCACCAGGGGGAAGCATGGCTAATAAAAAGTGGCTATCAACACTAAATAACTCAATGCGCAGTGCTGTTGCCCAATCGCCTAATAAAAGATCGGCGCCGTCAAATAAGGTCCCTTGACCTAAAATTTCTCTTAAAGCCCCAAGCATGAGTAAAACCAGTAAAAAACCCAAGCCCATCATAAAACCATCTATGGCTGAGGGTAATACCGCATTTTTCGAAGCAAAGGCTTCAGCACGGCCAATAATGGCGCAATTAGTAACAATTAAAGGAATAAAAATACCTAATGATTGATATAAACCAAAAGTATAAGCGTTCATCAGTAATTGCACTACGGTAACTAAACTGGCAATAATTAACACAAAAACTGGGATACGAATTTCCGAGGCAACATGGTTACGCACTAATGAAACAGCAACGTTTGAGCCTAATAAAACTAAAAGAGTAGCAACCCCTAAGCCAAGTGCATTTGTAATAGTAGAGGTAACAGCAAGTAACGGACATAAGCCTAATAACTGGACTAAGCCTGGGTTGTTTTTCCACAAGCCATCTATGCTTAGTTGTTTAAAGTCATTCATTGAGACGCCTCGCAATTAGACGGTAAATCGGCAAGCTCTGGATGTTGCAGTACATAAAGTGCGGCTTTTCTAACCGCAGCTACTACAGCGCGCGGGGTAATAGTGGCCCCAGTAAACTGATCAAATTGGCCACCATCTTTGCGTACAGCCCAAGCAGAAGCATTATCGGGGGTAACGGCTTTGTCAGCAAAGCTAAATATCCAATTTGAACGTCTTGCTTCAACTTTGTCACCTAAGCCTGGTGTTTCTTGATGGCTAACAACACGGCTGCCTAGCACTGTTGCATCAGGCGAAACCGCAACAATAAGATCAATATTACCGCTATAACCATCTGGCGCTGTTGCTTCTACTAAATAAACTGCTACAGCACCATCTTGGCGCCAACGGTAAATTTTTTGTGCTTGCTCACGGCCTAAAAACTCTAGGGACTCAACTTGGCGACAATCTGACAGTAACGCATGATCGACGCTTATTCCGGGTAAAACCTCTTTTAATACAGCTAACTTACTTGCTAAGGCTTGCTCAGCTATTTTAGGTGCAGTAAGTAAGTTAACAATGCTTAAAACAGCAACACATACAGCAGCTACTATAGCCAGAGAGAAAGCATTGTTTTGAATTGCTTTAATCATTTTTAGGCCTCGGTTGCTTATGCCCATAGGTGCGAGGGCGGGTATAGTAATCTATGAGCGGTACAGCCATATTGGCAATCAGTACAGCAAATGCATAAGCATCAGGATAACCACCATAGGTTCTAATTAAATAAACAATTAAGCCAATAAGTGCACCATACCAGAGTCTACCGGTATTTGTTGTTGAAGCAGATACGGGATCGGTAGCTATAAAAAAAGCAGCTAGCATAGTGCCGCCGCTAAATAGATGAAATAGCGGGCCGGCAAGGGTATCTGGCGCTGCTAAGCTACCGATAGCACTAAAGACACTTAGACTAACTAATATAGCCGCCGGAATACGCCAGCTAATAACCTTAAGTTGTATTAATGCAAGGCCACCGATTAAATAAGCTAGATTTACCCATAACCAACCGGCGCCGGCAAAACTGTAAAAAATGGGCTTTTCCAAGCTTTCTGTTAATGTCATACCTTGGCTTAAATCTGTGCGTAAGCTATCTAATGGCGTGGCCATAGTGATGCCATCAGCACTAGATTGTAATTGCTGTAAGCTAAAGCCACTACAACTAAACTGGTTAAATATAGTGCAAACTGCATCCATAGGTGAAAGAGCAAAAACTTGCAGCGAAGCAGGCGGAAGCCATTGAGTCATTTGTACTGGAAAAGAGATGAGCAATAAAACATAAGCTGCCATTGCAGGGTTAAATAAATTATTACCTAAGCCGCCGTATAACTGCTTAACAATAATAATAGCAAACGCAGTACCTATAATAATAAGCCACCAAGGCGCATAAGATGGGATAGCAATTGCAAGTAATACAGCCGTTAACATGGCGCTATTGTCAGCTAAGCGAGGCAAAATAGGTTTTTTGCGCAAAAACATAATAATCGCTTCGCTACACCAAGCCGTGGCAATAGCTAGCGCTAATTGAATGATTATGCCATAGCCAAACATAAAGGCTTGGACAACGATACCTGGAACGCAGGCCAGTATAACGAGTCGCATTATTTGCGCTGTACTGCGTTGTAAACGTTGATGAGGAGAACTAGCTACTTTAAAACTCATGATTGTTTATCTGCTTGTTTTTTGGCTTTAGCCCGTGCGACTGCCGCAGCAATAGCGGCTTTTCGTGGATCGGCATCAGCAGGTGCCTCAGTTGTGCTATCAGGCGTTTGAGATGCGGTGGTGTTTTCTGATATTGCCATATCTGTATTTTGCGGATTGTCCGTTGCATCGGCTTTCGCTGCATCTTGTTGCTTTTTTGCTTTAGCGCGTGCCACTGCAGCAGCAATGGCTGCTTTTCGAGGATCAGCCTCAGCTGCTGCATCTTTTGTGTCGGCTAATGCAGCGGAATCTTGCTGCTTTTTAGCTTTAGCCCGTGCAACGGCGGCGGCAATGGCGGCTTTTTTAGGATCAGTCTCAGCTGCTGCATCTTTTGTGTCGGCTAATGCAGCGGAATCTTGCTGCTTTTTAGCTTTAGCCCGTGCAACAGCGGCGGCAATAGCGGCTTTTTTAGGATCAGCCTCAGCGGCTGCATCTGTGGTGTCAGCTGATGTAGCGGCATCTTGCTGCTTTTTCGCTTTAGCCCGTGCAACGGCGGCGGCAATAGCGGCTTTTTTAGGATCCGCTTCAGTAGCTGAACCTGAGGCATTCACGTGACTTGTCTCTGTATTTTCAGCCTGCGCTTTTTTTGCTTGTTGATATTGGCGAGCCTGCTGCTTTTTTAACTCTCTTTGGGCAATAATCTCATCTTTATCTTGTTGAGTGGGATCCGTTTGTTTTTGTGCCGACTTTGCTTTTATTCTAGCTAAAGCATCAGCCACTACGCTAGCTTTGCCCGAAGCTGATTGTTGTTTTGCTCTTGCTGCGGCAAGTTGTTCATTGCGTTGTTGCCGCTCTAGTTTTTCCCGTTCTAAACGGGCATTTCTGGCTTCAAACCGTGCTTTAGCTTGTTCTGCCTTAATGGCCTCTTGTTGTTGCTCTTTTAGCTCAGCTTTGGCAACGCGATAATATTGCACAAGCGGTATTTCACTTGGGCAAACATAGGCACAGGCACCGCATTCAATGCAGTCGAATAAGTTATATTCTTTTAATTTTTCGGCATCTTTAGCCTTACTATACCAATATAATTGCTGCGGTAATAATGAGGCCGGGCAGGCATCGGCACAGGCACTACAACGGATACATTCCATTTCTTGTTCTGCTGCCGGTAGCTCTGATGTTGTAGGCGCTATAATGCAGTTAGTGGTTTTAATGACGGGGATATCTAATCGTGGCAAGGTGAACCCCATCATAGGTCCACCCATAATGGCGCGTTGATTAGCTTGTCGGTTAAAACCACAAAAGCTAAGTAAATCATCCACAGGCGTGCCTAGTAAGGCTAAAACGTTTTGTGGCTGTGCTAAGGTCTCACCGGTTACAGTGACAATTCGTGAAATAAGCGGGTGATCATCTAATACAGCTTTAGCAATGGCATAAGTGGTGCCAACATTTTGCATAACAACACCAATATCTAAAGGGCGACGTCCTGATGGGACTTCCATGCCAGTTAAAATTTGGATAAGTTGTTTTTCACCACCTGAAGGATATTTGGCTGGGATTGCTTTAACCCAGTAATTATCACGTTGATTACAAGCGGCACTCATGGCAGCTATAGATATCGGCTTGTCATCTTCAATTGCAATTAAAACCGCTTTCGGTTGCAATAGCCGACATAAAATATCTATGCCTTTAACTATAGTGGTAGCGGCCTCTTGGATTAATAAGTCATCAGCTGTGATATAGGGCTCGCACTCAACGGCATTAATAATTAAATAATCAATTGGTTTACTTGAGCCAATCTTTAAGTGGGTAGGAAAGCCGGCACCGCCCATACCCGCAATGCCGTTATCGTGGATGCGATTTACTAGTTCTATATTATCTGCTGTGGCAAAGTTAAGGGGGTGTCTAGGACGCCATTCATCTTTGCCATCTGGCGCTAGTGTTAAGGTTACTTCAGGTAAAGCAGATGGGTGAGCACTACTGTGAGGGCCTATATTAATAACTTCACCAGAAGTAGGGGCATGTATCGGCACTGTCATTGCGTTATCCGCAGCTGTCAGTGGCTGGCCTTTTAAGACGTAATCACCTACTTTTACTAATAATTGCCCAGCTATACCTATATGTTGTCGTAAAGGTATATATAGTCGAGCGGGTATTGGCAAACGAGCAATTGGCTTGCCATTTGTTTGCTGCTTTCTACTTGGCGGGTGAACACCACCGTGAAAATCCCACAGTTTACCTGCTTGAATTTGTTCAAATAAACTTTGCATAGTACTTAAGACTCCACTACGCGAACAGGTATTGCTTCTAAATCCCATTTCCAGCGCTCTGGTGTTTCAGCAACGGGGATCATATCGATACAATCTACAGGACAAGGCTCAACACACAGATCACAACCGGTACATTCATCTACAATTACTGTATGCATTAACTTAGAGGCCCCTAAGATGGCATCTACAGGACAAGCTTGAATACATTTTGTGCAGCCGATACATTCATCTTCACGTATATAGGCAACACTTTTAATTGCAGGTTCTTGGGCGGCATTTAATGGTTTAGCTTCAACGCCCATAAGCTCTGCGAGCTTACGGATAGTGGCTTCACCCCCTGGCGGACACTTATTAATATCATCGCCATTAGCAATGGCTTCTGCATAGGGCTTACAGCCGGGATAGCCACACTGACCGCATTGGGTTTGCGGCAAAATTTCATCTATTTGATCAACTAGGGGATCACTGTCAACTTTAAATTTAATGGCAGCAAAACCTAAAATAGCACCAAATACTAGGGCTAATAAGCCTATGGCAATTAATGCCGTTACAATACTCATGTTACTTTTACCAATCCAGTAAAGCCCATAAAGGCAAGAGACATAAGGCCTGCAGTTATCATAGCAATAGCCGCACCTTTAAATGGTGTAGGCACATCTGCAGCGGCTAGTCGCTCTCGCATAGCAGCAAACAATATTAACACTAATGAAAAACCAACTGCGGCACCAAAGCCATAAATAACCGAATTAATAAAGTCATGTCGCGCATTTACATTTAGCAGTGCAACACCTAAAACCGCACAATTTGTTGTAATAAGTGGTAAAAATATACCTAGTAGTCGATATAAGGTTGGGCTAGTTTTATGTACGACCATTTCAGTAAACTGCACTACAACGGCAATAACCAAAATAAAACTAAGAGTACGCAAATACAGTAAATCTAAAGGTGCTAATAAATAGTGATCAACCAAATAACTGCACAAAGAGGCCAAGGTAAGTACAAAGGTCGTTGCTAGTGACATGCCAATAGCGGTTTCAAGTTTGCTTGATACACCCATAAAAGGACATAAACCAAGAAACTTTACTAAAACAAAATTATTTACTAGCACTGTACTAACAAGTAACAGTAAAAACTCGCTCATAAGCCCACCCAAGCTAAAATAAGGGCTATATTATGCTATTAAGCCGCATTAGACACAACCAGACAAAAAGTAGGGGATTAGCGACTAATAGAATATTAGTCGCTATAAAATTAAAGCGGTGTAGGTTTACCGATGTAGTAGCCTTGGTTACCATCAATAAATAACGACTCTAACATATGTTTTTCTTCTTGAGTTTCAACGTTTTCAGCAAAGACACCAACACCTATTCGATGGGCTAGATCTATCATTAAGCGCATAAAGTATTGGTTGTTTTTATCTTCGTTAATTCTACGGGTATAGCTGCCGTCCATTTTTACGTAATCAGGTTTAAGATCACGGAAAAATTTAAAGGAAGTAATACCTACTCCAAATCGTTCTACTGTAATGCGTGCGCCAGCGCGATGCACCATATCTATAAAGCGTTTACTGGTTTTAAAGTTTTGCTGCATACCAAATTCAGTCACTTCAAAAACTAGTTTAGAGGCGATATTGGCATCTTTTAATAAGCGACGCTCTAGCCAGATACTGAATTGGTCATCATGTACGCTGCGCGCTGACAAATTAATACCAAAATATTGATCGTGCAGATTCTTTTGCTTAATTTCACTTAATGCTGTTTCTATAATCAAGCGATCAATTTCAATAATTTTATCTAATTTCTCAGCCATAGCTAAAAAGGATGCGGTAGGTAAAATTTGATCTTCTTGTGTTTTAAAACGCACTAGTATTTCAGAGTAAGTTCTTGATGAGCGGTTAGCCGGTTGGATTAACTGCGCGAGTAAACTAATACGGTTATTTGTTAGCACTTCATCAATAACATTGCGCCAATTTTGGTTGCCATAACCATTGCTGCGGTTTAATTCTAAACCTATAATGTCTTTCTGGAAGTGCCAAGCATTACTTTGTTTGGTTTGGGCTAAGCTAATTGACGTGTCAGCAATAGCAAGCAGATCACCTAATTCCTTTCCTGATTCATAACTAACAATGCCGGTATAAGCGACAGAGTCTAAATCGGCAAGCTTTTGAAATTCATTAAAACGGCTTTGTAACTGTAATGCAAATTTTTCGGCTTCTTTTGGCGTTATTCTAGGTAACAAAAGGGCAAAGTCTGAGCTATTAAGTCGATATATTTTATGGTCAATATAAGAGCCCATTTGTTTTTTTAGAATTTCAGCAACTTCACGGATGTAATTATCGCCCTCTTGATAGCCACGAGATTGATTTAACGTTTGTAGCTCAGTGCAGCGGGTAATTGCAAAAATACCAAATTCATTATCTTTAGATTTAAATATATTTTCTTCGAAAAACTGTAAAAATCGGTTTCGATTAGGCAGCCCTGTTACTGAGTCTTTATAAGCTTGTTCAGCTATATCTTCAGCTTTAAGAGTCATGCTTTGAAATTGGCTTTGCGTGTGGCTTTCTAGCTTCTTTAAACCCTCTTTAATTTTAACGAGCTCTAATGGGATTTTACTCCAGTCAGCATCAGTGGTTTGAGTATTATCAGTAAAGTTATCTATTAATTGATTAATAGCAGTTGTCGCTCTGCGATAACTGCGGCTAATTCCGCCGGTACCAATTAGGGCAGGTAGCCATCCAATAATAAGAGGCATAAAAATAAATAAAAGGCTGGCTTGTTGAAACTGTTTTAGTAGGGAGGCTTGATTTAACTCATAACTCACAATGATATTTTGCTCATCATTTTTAACCGTTTGTCTTTTAAATTCTGTCCCAAAAAGAGCTAATAATGTGTCAGCTAATACTGGGCGGTTAATAGTTTGGCTTTGCTCGTGTAAAACAACGCCATCAGTTTGGCTAATACGAAGATGGTTTAAAGAAAAGCTTCGCTCTAATTGACGGCTGATTATTTTACCGTCGCCGGTTAAATGGTGATTCAATATTTGCTCAATAACAACGTGGGCATTTTTTTGATTAGCTGCCATTTGTTGCTGAGTAAATTTCACTAAAATAATAACAGAAAAAGCAGCTAATAAAATTGCAGCTAGCAATTGGCCTAACAATAATGTTCTTAATATTCGCATAAGCTATGACCACCAGATTAATCTAGTTTCCTTGTCCTGTAATATAATATAGTTATTTTCAGGAATAATAGGAAGAAAGTTTAACCAAAATTATTGATAAATAAAATAATTAACGATCAATACCGTTTATTTTAGACAGATGCAACAAGATACAGCTATAAACAAGAAAGAGATAAGTTAATGGCTCCCCAAGTTGGACTCGAACCAACGACCTACGGATTAACAGTCCGCCGCTCTAACCAGCTGAGCTATTGGGGAAGATTGAAATGTATTTACTACTATTTTAGTCTGGCTCCCCAAGTTGGACTCGAACCAACGACCTACGGATTAACAGTCCGCCGCTCTAACCAGCTGAGCTATTGGGGAATTACACTAAAACTCTAATAATAACTAGGTATTATTAATATTGAAATTTGTTGGCTCCCCAAGTTGGACTCGAACCAACGACCTACGGATTAACAGTCCGCCGCTCTAACCAGCTGAGCTATTGGGGAACATCTTTCAACGGGGCGCAATACTAATGCCCGTATTACAACCTGTCAACTGTTTGCGCTACTGATTTTCATTCTAGCGATTCACTTGCGCAATGTTTAATCAAAGCGATGCAAAATGCAACAAAGTTTTGCCGTTTTTGTTGTTAGCTAGGTTTGTAATTTTAATGCAGGCAGTGCAAATCTATATGGCGCCTGCCTTAGCAAAGGTTACCCACAGATTCTGTGGATAACTCTGTGGACTGCTGTGTGTATACAGTGGTAAAGGCGTATTTTCATTGACTTTGTTGAAGGTCAAGCTTAATGAGATAAAAATATTTTTGTATAAGATACAATGACTTACATGTTTCTGTTTTGGTCGCATTAAAGCGGTTGTTTTAACTTAATGGCTATTTTTTAATTAGGCTTGAATTGTGAACTGTTTTTACAGTATTGGCTAAAAATAGCGCATTAAAAACAGCTATGTTAGTTAAAACTTGAAAAGTCATGGTCGCTGCTAAGGCTTTTCATTACAATAGGTTTCCTATTTTAAATAGTCGTGATTATGAATTCAGTTAAAGCTCCAAATGGCCTATTAAAAGGCGATATAAAAGCAACAATGATCACCATGACAGTTCCTATGCTGTTTGGAACGCTAATCTTGATGACTTTTAATATTGTCGATACTTTTTTTATAAGTTTACTGGGTACCGAGCCACTGGCAGCAATTAGTTTTACCTTCCCTGTTACTTTTACATTGATTAGTTTAGTAATAGGCCTAAGTATTGGCACCTCAGCTGTTATTGCTAAAGCCTTAGGTAAAGGAAATTCTGCCGAGGCGCGTGTTGATGCAGCTGTTGCTTTGTGTATTTCTTGTAGTACTGTTGCAGTATTGTCTTGTCTTGGTTACTTTTTAAGCCCTTTGCTCTTTAAAACCCTAGGTGCTACAGACGCAATATATTTTCACATTCAACCTTATATGGATTTGTGGTTTTTTGGCTCTGTATTGCTGGCTATACCGATGATAGGTAATGCCGTACTGCGAGCTGCAGGGGATACTAAGATACCCAGCCTTATCATGGGGGCATCGGGTTTAGTCAATGCTGTGCTAGATCCTATTTTAATATTTGGCCTGGGACCTATTCCTGCCTTACATATGCAAGGCGCTGCAATAGCAACTTTATGCTCTTGGCTGGTTGGCAGCTGCGCTATGCTATATGTGCTGAAAAAGCGCAATTTAATTGATATTCATTTACCTAATTTAAACCTGTTTTTTGCTGCTAGTAAAAAGATATTGCGTATAGGTTTACCAGCAGCAGGAGCTAATATGCTAACGCCTTTAGCTATGGCTATATTAACGGCAATTATAGCAACCTATGGAGCTCATGCTGTTGCAGGCTTTGGTGTCGGGGCTCGTTTAGAAAGTATCGCGTGTTTAGTTATTTTAACCTTATCAATGACATTACCGCCTTTTATTAGCCAAAATTTTGGTGCTGGTTTTTGGCATAGAGTGCAGCAAGGTTACCAACTTTGTGTAAAATTTGTCTTAGTATGGCAGTTGATTATATATCTCATTATGGCGTTGTTAGCGCTGCCTTTGGCAACGTTATTTAGCGATGAGTCTGAAGTTATTCGTATCATTTGCTTGTTTATATGGATAGTGCCGCTGGGATATGGTTTACAAGGTATTACTATTTTAACTAATTCATCTTTTAATGCGTTGCATTTACCGGCTAAAGCACTTTGGTTGAGCATTATCCGCTTATTTGTATTTTATGTGCCCTTTGCTTGGTTAGGGGGCTATTGGTTTGGAGTAATAGGTTTATTTGCCGGCTGTGTAATAGCAAATGTGTGTACGGCTGGTATCGCGTGGCGTTGGTTTAATATTATCGTTAATAAATCAGTCAAAGTAGGAGAAAAAGTTGCCTAGAAAGTTTGAACTTAAATCTGATTACTCGCCCGCGGGTGATCAGCCTAGCGCTATTGCCCAGCTAGTGTCAGGACTCGAGTCAGGGTTAGCACATCAAACCTTATTGGGTGTCACAGGCTCTGGTAAAACCTTTACTATGGCTAATGTAATACAGCAAGTTAATCGACCAACTTTGATAATGGCTCATAACAAAACGCTTGCTGCTCAACTCTATGGTGAAATGAAAGATTTTTTCCCTAATAATGCTGTAGAGTACTTTGTTTCTTACTATGACTATTATCAACCTGAAGCCTATGTGCCTTCAACAGATACATTTATTGAAAAAGATGCCTCTATAAATGAGCATATAGAACAAATGCGTTTATCGGCAACTAAGGCGCTGATGGAGCGGCGCGATGTTGTTATTGTGGCGTCTGTTTCTGCAATATATGGTTTAGGCGATCCAGCGTCATATATGAAAATGCTATTGCATTTAAAGCAAGGGGATATTATTGACCAACGCTTTATTTTACGCAGATTAGCTGAGCTTCAATATAAACGTAATGATACTGAGTTCCAACGAGCCACCTATCGTGTTCGTGGTGATGTTATTGATGTTTTTCCGGCAGAGTCTGATGATATTGCCGTTAGAATAGAGTTATTTGACGAAGAAATTGAACGGATAAGTTTGTTTGATCCCTTAACCGGGTCGGTAGAAAAGGTCGTTACTCGCTATACTATTTACCCAAAAACTCACTATGTTACTCCCCGTGAAAAAATATTAGATGCTGTTGAAAACATTAAAGTTGAATTGCAGCAACGACGTGATGAACTGCTTGCGAATAATAAACTAGTTGAAGAGCAACGTTTAAGCCAGCGTACCTTATTTGATATAGAAATGATGATTGAACTTGGGTTTTGCTCAGGAATAGAAAACTACTCCCGCTATTTATCAGGTCGAGCCAACGGTGAGCCGCCGCCAACGTTATTAGACTACTTTCCGGCCGATGGCTTAATGTTTATCGATGAGTCTCATGTTACTGTCTCGCAAATTGGCGCTATGTATAAAGGCGATCGTGCTCGTAAAGAGAACCTTGTTAATTATGGTTTTCGCTTACCTTCAGCCTTAGATAACAGGCCACTGAAATTTGCTGAGTTTGAAGCTATAGCGCCACAAAGAATTTATGTTTCTGCAACGCCTGCAGCATACGAGCTAACCCAATCGGCCGGTGAAGTGATAGAGCAAGTTGTGCGGCCAACAGGGCTTATTGACCCACCAATTGAAATTAGGCCGGTTGCAACACAGGTAGATGATTTATTATCCGAAATATATATAAGAGCTGCTAAAAAACAGCGAGTATTAGTGACAACTTTAACTAAAAAGATGTCTGAAGCACTAACAGACTATTTGACTGAGCATGATGTTAGGGTGCGCTATTTGCATTCGGATATTGATACTGTAGAACGGATGGAAATTATTAGAGACTTACGTTTAGGCGTATTTGATGTTTTAGTTGGCATTAATTTGTTACGCGAAGGCCTTGATATCCCAGAGGTTTCTTTGGTTGCTATTTTAGATGCAGATAAAGAGGGCTTTTTACGTTCAGAGCGTTCTTTAATTCAAACAATAGGTCGTGCCGCTAGAAATTTAGAAGGTCGGGCTATTTTATATGCTGATAAAATAACCGGCTCTATGCAGCGGGCTATAGATGAAACTGATAGACGACGTTTAAAGCAACAACAATTTAACCAACTCCATGGCATATCACCCACAGCGATTACTAGAAAGGTCAGTGATGTAATGGATTTAGGTCAAGCTCCTGTGCCTGGTTTTGCCTTAGTTTCTGAAAAAACAAAGTTAGTAAAAGGTAAAACGCCTTATCAAATTGAAGCGCAAATTCAGCAATTAGAGCAAAAGATGTTGCAGCATGCTAAAGATCTTGAATTTGAACAGGCTGCAGCAACGCGAGATAAAGTTCAGTTATTAAAACAAGCATTATTAGAAATTTAGTCTTTAATTATATAAAGGCTTTATTTATATGAAAATCTTTAACAAAAAAGCATGCCAAAATGTTTATAATTAGGCAAAATAAGCATCTGGTCAGACTTCTTGGTTAATTTAGACGGTTATGTCGTTATTTCAGGGAATAATTATGCACAATAGTAATAGTAGAATGCTTGCTCGTTTAGTAATTTTAAAAGGGGCAGGTGCATTTATCTTTATAGCTTCTGTTTTGTTTATTACCGCCTGTGATACAAAAGAAGTAACAACCGCTGAAGATATTGTTCGGCCGGTTAAATTGTTTTATGTCAGTAATGGGCATACCGCATCTGCACGTCAATTCCCCGCTGTAGTTGAGCCAACAAAACGAGCAAATTTAACCTTTAGAGTGAATGGTAAACTAACTGAATTAACAGGGAGGCCTAGCCATAATGTTGAACAAGGAGAGGTTTTAGCAAGGCTGGATGATACAGATTTTAAATTGCGTTTAGATCAAGCCAGTGCGCGTTATGAATTAGCACAAACTCAATTTCAGCGCTCGCAAATGTTAATGAAGCAAAAGCTGGTTTCTCAATCGCAGTTTGATGAAGCCAAGGCACAGCTACAAGTGGCCAAAGCAGATTACAGTGCCGCTAAAACAGCACTGAGCTACACTCGTTTAGAAGCCCCATTTGCTGGCACAATTTCTCGGTTATTGGTTGAAAACCATGAGAACGTTGCTGCTCAGCAGCCTATTATGGAGTTGCAAGTGCGTGGTCATGTTGATGTAGTGATCCAAGTGCCTGAAGATGTTATTTCTAATGTACGCCACGATGTTGACTATCAACCGGAAGTTATTTTTGATTCTCACCCTGAATACAGTTATCGCGCCAAAATTCGTGAATGGGATAGCCGAGCAGATCCTAGCACTAATAGCTTTAAAGTGGTATTTAGCATGAAGTCACCAGAAGAGTTTAATGTGCTATCGGGTATGACGGCTAATGTTATTGTTGATATGAGCAAAGTAAATCGGTTTAGTAATAATGCACTGTATATTCCAGCAACGGCTATTTTTATGCCTGATGATGAAAATCTAAATACGCAACAAAGTTATGTTTGGATATTTGATGACAAACAAGGCATGGTAATAAAGCGGGCCGTCACGGTGGGTGAGTTAACCAATGCAGGCGTAGCTATTACTAGTGGTATTAGTGTTGGCGATATTATTGTTTCTGCCGGTGTTCAGCAGCTTTCGGAGGGCCAACTGGTTCGCCCTTGGACACGTGAAAGAGGGCTGTAACATGAATATAGCCCGTTATTTTATTCAATTTCGTACTGCCTCTTGGCTGTTTTCCACTATTTTATTAGTAGGTGGTATTCTGGCTTATATGGGCTTAGGACGGCTTGAAGATCCCCAGTTTACGTTAAAACAAGCCATGATTATTACCAGTTACCCTGGTGCTTCACCAACTCAAGTGGAAGAAGAGGTGAGTTACCCGTTAGAAAACGCTATTCAACAGTTGCCTTATGTTAATCATGTCACCTCAGTATCTTCAGCTGGTTTATCGCAAATTATGGTTGAAATGAAAGACCAATATCGAGCGAAAGAGTTAAAGCAAATTTGGGATGAGTTACGTAACAAAATTTCAGATTTAGCGCCTAGCTTATCGCCTGGTGTGAAAAAGCCTGTGATCAAAGATGATTTTGGCGATGTTTTTGGCATTTTGTACGCTTTTACCGGTGACGGCTATGCCTACGATGAGCTACGCGATTATGTCGATTTCTTGCGCCGTGAGCTAGTGTTAGTTCCTGGTGTAGCCAAAGTGGCAGTGGGCGGGATCCAACAAGAGCAAGTTATTGTAGAGATTTCAAGACCAAGGCTAACAGCGCTAGGTGTTGCACCGCAACAGTTTGCTGCACTATTACAAAGCCAAAATATGGTGGCTAATGCCGGTTCAATTCGTGTTGATACCGAGCGTTTACGTATCTACCCAACGGGTGAGTTTCAATCGGTAGATGAACTAGAAACACTTATTATCAGTAGCCCTGACTCAAAAGAGCTTATTTATTTAGGTGATGTCGCTAAAGTGTATCGTGAGCATAGTGAACTGCCTAATCATATTGTTAGATTCGCAGGTAAGCCAGCATTGTCATTAGGAATTGCCTTTACCGGTGGCGTGAATGTTGTCGAAGCAGGCGCTGCCGTTAAACAGCGTTTAGCCGAGCTAGAGTACAATAAACCTGTTGGCGTTAATGTTGATACTATTTATAACCAACCGAATGAAGTTGAGCATTCTGTGTCTGGTTTTATTATGAATTTAGCCCAAGCCGTTGCCATTGTTATTGTAGTCTTATTGGTTTTTATGGGTTTACGCAGTGGCATTTTAATCGGTGTTATATTGCTGCTTACAGTATTAGGCACTTTTATTTTTATGAAACAAATGGAAATTGAATTACAGCGGGTGTCATTAGGGGCCTTAATTATCGCGCTTGGTATGCTGGTTGACAATGCCATTGTTATTACGGAGGGCATACTCATAGGAATGCAGCGTCGGTTAAAATTAGCAGATGCTGCGGCATTAATAGTAAAACAAACACAGTGGCCTTTATTAGGGGCGACAATTATAGCTATAACTGCCTTTGCTCCTATTGGTTTATCAAGCGATGCCAGTGGTGAGTTTGCCGGTAGTTTATTTTGGGTATTGTTAGTTTCATTACTGATAAGCTGGGTAACCGCTATTACGTTAACTCCTTTTTTTGCCAGTGTATTATTTAAAGAAACCAAGTCTGATAACACTAATAGTGAACGCTCAGAAGCCTTATATCAAGGGGCGATTTTTAATCTATATCGAACTGTATTAAGCGCTGCTTTACGCTATAGAGTTATTACGTATACCGTGACTATTTGCTTGTTAATTGCTGCAGTTGTCGGCTTTGGTAAAGTAAAACAGGTATTTTTTCCACCTTCTAATACGCCGATTTATTTAGTTGATTTATGGCAACCGCAAGGGACTGATATTGTATTTGCCGCAGAGCAAACCGACGAGATTATGCGCCATTTAATGACAGTAGAAGGGGTTGAGTCTGTTACGAGCACGACAGGCAGAGGCGCGGAGCGATTTATGCTGACTTATCAGCCTGAAAAAATATTTCCTAGCTATAGTCAGCTTATTATTCGAGCTGAAAATCATGATTTAGTGACCGATTTAATGCAACAAACGCGTGCTTATATCAAGCAGCAATACCCACATATTGAACATAAATTATTGCGTTTAGAGGTTGGCCCGTCAACGCCAGCTAAAATTGAAGCGCGTTTTAGTGGCGCAGATCCCGATGTATTAAGGCAATTAGCAAGTAAGGCCAAAGCAATTTTAAAAGCAGATGGTCAAGCAGTTAATATTCACGACAATTGGCGTGCGCGTAGCAAAGTAATCCGACCTAAATTTAATGAGGCTATGGCTCGCAGAGTCGGGGTAAGTAAACAAGATGTCGATGAAGTTTTACTAAGCAGCATGATTGGCCGAACCGTTGGCGTATACAGAGATGGTACTCATTTACTGCCTATTATTACTCGCTCACCTTTGGCAGAGCGGGATAATTTAGATGCGTTATATGACCTACAAGTCTATAGCAATAAGTTACGTCGTTATGTCCCTATTACCCAAGTGGTTACAGGCTTTGATTTAGTTTGGGAAGATGCGCAAATTCAGCGCCGCGATCGTAAACGTACCATTACCGTAATGGCTGATCACGACAACTTAAGTGATGACACCGCTTCAGCCTTGTTAGCTAGAGTTAAAGCAGATATTGAAGCTATAGATTTACCTACAGGGTATTTTTTAACTTGGGGAGGTGAGTATGAAGCACAACAAAAAGCGCAATCTGCTTTATTTAGCTCCTTACCCTTTGGTTATTTAGTGATGTTTATTATTACTGTATTGCTGTTTAATTCAATGCGCAGTGCTTTTGTAATATGGGCTTGTGTGCCACTGGCGGTAATAGGTGTTAGTTTTGGCTTACTTATTATTGGCGTGCCTTTTGGTTTTATGGCTTTATTGGGTTTCTTAAGTCTCTCTGGCATGTTGGTTAAAAACTGTATTGTATTAGTAGAGCAAATTAAGCTAGAGCTAGAGGAAGGTAAAGCAGAGTATCAAGCGGTGTTTGATAGCGCAGTCAGTCGTGTTCGTCCGGTGTCTATGGCGGCTATTACCACTATATTAGGCATGTTACCTCTACTGGGTGATGATTTTTTTGCCAGCCTAGCGGTCGTTATTATGTTTGGGTTAGGTTTTGCTACAGTATTAACTTTAGTCTTTTTACCGGTGCTTTATTGCAGTGTGTTTAAAATAGCGACACCGAAAAAGGCCTTATCATCAAATTAAAATTACAATGGATAGCTAATGAAGAAAAGTGCGTTAAATCTGGTAATAAGCCTTTGTGGTGTCGCTAGCTTTAGCTTAGTTGCAGATAGACTACCGCCATTAGTTGATTGGCAAGGCAAAAGCGAGCAATTAATAAAAACGAAATCAGCTTGGGTTACGCCCGCAGAGCTAACTAATTTAACCGATAGCCCTAACTATGCGCAAACCATGACTTATATTGAAAAGCTGGTTGCAAGCTCAGATCTGCTACAGTTAGAGCAATTTGGTATAAGCCCACAAGGACGTCCATTAGTTGTAGTTAAAGCCAGTAAAGTTTTACATAAAATGGCTAAAAATGCTTCTCGCCCTTTATTACTGGTACAAGCTGGGATCCACAGTGGAGAAATAGACGGTAAAGATGCAGGTTTGATGCTGCTGCGCGATATTGCTTATGGAGATAAAACAGAATTATTGGCTAACACAGATTTACTCTTTGTGCCTATTTTATCTGTAGATGGTCATGAAAGACGTTCAGCTTTTAGCCGGATGAACCAACGCGGGCCAAAAGAGCAAGGCTGGCGAGCAACCGCACAGAATTTAAATTTAAATCGAGATTATAGTAAGGCTGATGCACCAGAAATGCAGGCAATGCTACAGCTAATTAACCAATATGATCCAGATTTATACTTAGATATTCATGTTACTGATGGTGAAGATTACCAATACGATATTACGTATGGTTTTAATGAACCTTTTGCGGCTATAAGCCCTAATAGTGCAAGTTGGCTAGCTAAAGTATATCGACCTGCTGTTAATGCCAGTTTAAACGAAGCAGGACATATACCAGGGCCATTAGTCTTTGGCGTTGATAAAGACTTCAGCAAGGGCATTAGTGGCTGGACAGCAAGCCCACGCTATTCTAATGGCTATGGCGATGCTAGGCATCTACCAACAGTCTTGATAGAAAATCATAGTTTAAAACCCTATAAGCAAAGAGTATTAGGTACTTACGTTTTACTTGAACGCACGCTTAAATTACTTAATGAGCAGGGTAAAGCTTTAATGATGGCGCGACAAGCCGATATTAATGCGCGGCCCAACCAGTTAGTAATAAGTTATAAAGCCAGTGAACAAGCCGATTATATTGATTTTAAAGGTATTAGTTACCAAATTATCGAGTCAGAAATTAGTGGTGATACTTACACTAAGTGGACAGGGCAACCTACCTTGTATAAGCAGTTGCCCGTGTACTGGCAAAAAGCAGTAGATAAGCAGATTAATATACCTAAAGCCTATTGGATCCCTGCGGAGCAGCAGCAGATTATTAACCGATTAAAAGTCCATGGTATAGAGCTAACTACAATTGAAAAAGCAAAAAAAATAGCTTTGCAGCAATTGAGTATAACGGATTATAAATTTGCAACTGCGCCGTTTGAAGGCCACTTTATGGTGGAATCAGCTGACTTTACTGCGAGCACTATTGAGCAAATAGTGACTAAAGGCTGGGTGAAAGTTAGTACAGATCAGCCGTTAGGCCGCTTAGCGGTAACCTTGCTTGAACCTAGTGCACCGGATTCTTTTTTTAGTTGGGGCTTTTTTGCTAGCATATTTGAACGCACAGAATATTTTGAACCCTATGCAATTGAACCTTTAATCGCAAAAATGTTAAAGCAGCAGCCAGATCTTAAAACTAAATTTAGCCAAGCGTTAGCCGCAGATGAGAGTTTACGTAATAATCCTCGCCAGCGTTATAATTGGTTTTATAAACAAATGCCATTTTATGATCAGCAATATTTAAAATACCCTGTTCTTATTGAGCCTTAAATTGTAGCACTAGTGGTTAAGCATGGGTTTATGACTTGTGCTTATAGTAAATAAAAAGCCCCGCGAGTGAAAACTCGCGGGGCTTTTTAGTATTTAAACCAGCTTAAACTAAACCGGTTTAAATTTAAGCAGCTTAAGCTTTAGCTGCTTTCTTTTCTTTTTCTTTAGCAATAACACCTTCAGCTACGTTAGACGGACAAGCTGCATAGTGATCAAATTCCATTGAGAATTGGCCACGACCTGACGTCATAGTACGTAATGAGCTGATGTAACCAAACATTTCTGCTAATGGCACGTTTGCTTTAATACGAACACCTGTAGAGGCAGACTCTTGACCTAAGATCATACCACGACGACGGTTTAAGTCACCGATAACATCACCTACGTGATCTTCAGGAGTGAACACGTCAACTTTCATGATTGGCTCAAGTAACTGTGGGCCAGCCTTAGGCATTGATTGACGGAAGGCACCTTTAGCTGCAATTTCGAACGCGATAGCTGATGAGTCAACTGCGTGGAAAGCACCATCAAATAACTCAACTTCAACGTCTAGTACTTCGAAGCCAGCTAAAGGACCTGTTGCCATCATGGTCGCAAAACCTTTCTCGATAGCTGGGAAGAATTCTTTAGGAACGCTACCACCAACAACCGTAGAGGTGAATTTGAAACCTGAGTTTTGCTCACCAGGACGGATACGGTAGTCGATTTTACCAAACTGACCAGAACCACCTGATTGTTTTTTATGGGTGTAGCTATCTTCAATTGCTTGAGTGATAGTTTCACGGTAAGCAACCTGAGGCTGACCAACAACTAAGTCAACACCGTAAGTACGTTTTAAGATATCTACTTTGATATCTAAGTGTAATTCACCCATACCTTTAAGGATGGTTTCACCTGAATCAATGTCAGTTTCAACACGGAAAGTTGGATCTTCAGCAACCATTTTACCGATAGCGATACCCATTTTTTCAACAGAACCTTTATCTTTTGGTGTTACAGAGATAGAGATTACTGGCTCAGGGAATACCATTGGTTCAAGAGTACAAGGGTGCTTAACATCACATAATGTATGACCTGTTTGTACGTTTTTAAGGCCAATTAGGGCAATGATGTCACCAGCTTGAGCTGTTGTTAAATCGTTACGCTCATCAGCGTGCATCTCAACCATACGGCCGACACGCTCTGTTTTACCCGTGAATGAGTTAAGGATAGTGTCACCCTTATTTAGAACACCTGAGTAAACACGAACGAAAGTAAGGGCGCCGTAACGGTCATCCATTATTTTGAACGCTAAAGCACGGAATGGCTCATCAGCTGAAACGATAGCAAATTTACCTGTTTCGTTACCTTCTTCATCAGTTAATGGCTGAGGATCAACCTCAGTTGGTGAAGGTAAGTAATCAACAACAGCGTCTAATACTAACTGCATACCTTTGTTTTTGAAGGCAGAACCACAGTAAGTAGGGAAGAATAATAAGTCACGAGTACCTTTACGGATACAACGTTTAATTTCTTCGATTGAAGGCTCTTCGCCGTCCATGTAAGCCATTAATAAATCGTCATCTGCTTCTAAAGCCGTTTCGATTAATTGTTGACGATACATTTCTACGTCATCAGCCATATCTGCAGGAACATCAGATACAGTGAAGTTTTCTGGAATACCAGTGTTATCCCAAACATAAGCTTTTTGAGTTAATAGGTCGACAACACCAGTGAAAGTGTCTTCACGGCCAATTGGCAATACCATGATTAATGGCGTAGCACCTAAAACTTTTTTAACCTGTTCAGTAACACGGATAAAGTCTGCACCAACACGGTCTAATTTGTTGATGAAAATAAGACGTGCAACTTCTGCATCATTCGCATAGCGCCAGTTTGTTTCTGATTGAGGCTCAACACCGCCTGAACCACAGAATACACCGATGCCGCCATCTAACACTTTAAGTGAACGATAAACTTCAACAGTGAAGTCAACGTGGCCTGGTGTATCGATAACGTTGAAACGGTGACCTTTCCAGAAACAGCTTACTGCAGCTGATTGGATAGTAATACCGCGCTCTGCTTCTTGTTCCATGAAGTCAGTAGTTGATTCACCTTCATGGGTTTCACCCAGCTTGTGAATTCTACCGGTTAGTTTAAGAATACGTTCGGTTGTTGTAGTTTTTCCGGCATCAACGTGAGCGAAGATACCAATGTTTCTGTATAACGATAGATCTGCGGACATAGTCATCTCTATAAGCTTGGGGGTTGAAAATAGTGCGATAATATACAGGATTTAAAAACGATTTGCCCGAAAAAAATGATTTTGGTTGATGAATTTTTATAATTACTGTCAAAATAGACTGACAGAGACTGAGTTAAAGGCTAAAGTTTGCGCCTTTTATAGACATAAAACCTAAATTTTCACCCTTAATTATTTTTGATGTTACCTCTTAATACTAGGCATGTAAGTATTGAGTGTTAGCTGTTAAATATATTGGACTATTGTTAAATGATGACCAGCGTTGATAGTTTTGATTCTCGACCTATTGGTATTTTTGATTCTGGGGTTGGCGGAATTTCAGTAGCTAATGCTATTCGTCAGTGCATGCCTAATGAACAGCTTATCTATGTTGCCGATACCATAAATGCGCCTTATGGTGAAAAATCAGATGAGTTTATTTATCAGCGAATGGCCTATATTAGCCAACGGCTTTTGCAGCATGATGTTAAAGCGATAGTTGTTGCCTGCAATACAGCAACTACGGCGGCTATAGCCAGATTACGTTCAGAGTTTAATTTACCAATTATTGGCGTTGAGCCTGGAATAAAGCCTGCTGTTTTAGCAACAAAAACTGGCGTTATTGGTGTTTTAGCTACTCCTCGTACGTTAAAAACGCCTGCCTTCGCAAATTTAACTCAGCGTTTTTCTGGCCAAGCAAAAGTATTATTGCAGCCTTGCCCAGACCTAGTTTTGCAGATCGAAACCTTAGCATTTGCGTCGAAAACTATGGATAGCTCACTAAACAGTTATATTAAACCTTTGTTAAATCAAGGTGCAGATACACTTGTGCTAGGTTGTACTCATTATAATTTTATTGCAAAGCAAATAGCCGTTAAAGCCGGACCAGAAGTGACGATAATACGTACTGAAATGGCTGTAGCTAAATGTTTACAGCAAAAGCTGTATATGGAAAGTAAATTATCGACCGAGCATCCGTTAGGCCAAGCTGTTTTTATCACAAGTGGCGATCCGCTTTTGTTTAAACAGCAAGTAAATGCTTTATGGCAAGTGAAAGCAGATCTTGCTAATTTAGAAATTAAGTCGCTTTAAAATATTGTCGCTATAAAGTAACAAAGGTAGCGGAAACTACCTTTGTTACTAATAAATAAGTAAAGCTTGCTGTTAATCTACTTGTGAAGCCCATAAGTCGTATTCATCAGCTTCTTCAACAACGGCATTAATAATATCGCCAGGCTTAACATGGGTTAAGCCATTTAAGTAAACTGCGCCATCAATTTCAGGTGCATCGGCAAAACTTCGACCAATAGCGCCTTCTTCATCCACTTCATCAATAAGCACTTTAATCGTTTTACCTTTTTTAGCTTGTAGCCGAGCGCTGCTAATTTCTTGTTGGGTTTGCATAAAACGATGATAACGCTCTTCCATCACTTCAGCTGATACAGGATCAGGTAACTCATTGGCTTTAGCGCCTTCTACAGGGCTATATTTAAAGCAGCCAACCCGATCAAGTTGCGCTTCTTTTAACCAATCGAGCAACATTTGAAAATCTTCTTCAGTTTCACCTGGAAAACCAACGATAAAGGTGGAGCGAATGGTTAAATCTGGACAGATTTCACGCCATTTCTTTATCCGCTCTAACACTCGCTCAGCTTGGCCTGGGCGTTTCATTAATTTTAAAATACGCGGGCTGGCATGCTGAAAAGGAATATCTAAATAAGGTAATACTTTGCCCTGCGCCATAAGCGGAATAACGTCATCCACATGCGGGTAAGGATAGACATAATGTAAGCGAACCCAAATATCCATTGCGCCCAAAGCTTCACACAGGGCAAGCATAGATGTTCTAACTGGTGAGCCATTCCAAAAGCCCGTGCGGTATTTAACATCAACACCGTAAGCACTGGTATCTTGAGAAATGACCAATAACTCTTTAACACCAGCATTTTTTAAGCGCTGAGCTTCGTCTAATACTTCACCAATAGGACGGCTTGCTAAATCACCTCGCATAGAAGGAATAATGCAGAAAGTGCAGCGATGGTTGCAGCCTTCAGATATTTTTAAATAGGCATAATGCTTAGGGGTTAATTTAACGCCGTGATCTGGCACTAACATAGTGAAAGGATCATACTTCGGTTTAGGCACAAACTCGTGAACTTGCTTTAACACGTTTTCATAAGAGTGCGGGCCGGTAATGCCTAAAACATGAGGGTGAACTTGACGAATTTCATCCTCACGTGCGCCCAAGCAACCGGTAACAATAACTTTGCCATTTTCAGCTAAAGCTTCACCTATAGTTTGTAGTGATTCTTCTACCGCGCTGTCAATAAAGCCGCAGGTGTTGACAATAACTAAAGCCGCATCGTCATAATTAGGCACTATATGGTAACCCTCACTTTTTAGTTGGGTTAGAATTCGCTCAGAATCAACTAGGTTTTTTGGGCAACCTAAACTAACAAAGCCAATAGTATGACCTTTAGTTGAGTCAGCATTAACCTGATGCTTGAGTGTTTTTGCCGGGGTTTCAAGAGTCGTGGTTTGTGACGGGTCAAAGGTCTGTACTGTCATAAGGGCTCATCTGGTCGCTGAAAATTAAGTCGGCGGATTATACCTGAATAAAAATTGATATACAGTGTTAAGTGGACAAAAAAGCAGCGATAACGCTGCTTAGAATTAATAATAATATAGCGTTGTTATTTTTTATTATATTTACGCTGTGTTCTGCGTTTACGCTCGAGTTCACGTTCGGCTTTTATTTCTGCCTTGGCCGCTTCAGCTGCTTTGGCTTCAATTAATTCTTGGTTAACCATCTGTGGTGTTTCTAAGGTAATGCCGCCTAAATTACCTGCGCGTAATTCTGTGATAAGAATTGTGCCGGCTTTTTCTAAATCAACTACGCCACCTTTGCGCATTGCGCCGCGTTTAACGCCAATGGCATCGAGTAGAGCAATATCATTCTCAGGTAGTTCATTTAGCTGAAACCGTTGCATTACGGCTTCTGGATATACCTGTAATAAATAATCTGCGGCAAACATAGCGATATCTGCATAATCAAACACTGTGTCTTTAATCGCCCCAGTTATGGCTAAGCGGTAACCACAGGTAGGGGGGCTAAGTTTAGGCCATAGAAATCCTGGGGTATCGGTTAAAATAACATTGTTATCTAACTTTATCCGCTGCTGCATTTTAGTAACACCCGCTTCGTTACCTGTTTTAGCAATGGTCCGTTTTGCTAAGGTGTTTATTAGGGTAGATTTTCCCACATTAGGAATGCCCATTATCATGGCTCTTGCGCCGCGTAATTCCAGATTTCTTTGTGGTAACATGCTTTCGCAAAGCTGCAATAAAGCCCGAATTTGCTCTGGATTTTGTTGGCTTATTGGAATGGCTTTTATGCCTGCTTGTTGATCAAAGTGCTCTATCCATTGTGCAGTTAATACAGGATCTGCTAAGTCAGCTTTATTTAATACCTTTATACAAGGTGTATCACGGCGTAGTTTTGGTACAAGCGGGTTTTCACTTGAAAAAGGGATCCGCGCATCTAACATTTCGATAATAATATCGACTTGCGGCATCACTTCGGCGATTTCTTTGCGGGCCTTGTGCATATGGCCCGGGAACCAGTTAATTGACATCTATTTTAGCCTTTAGCCTAAATGTGTATTGCGTAAGTGAGAAGCGATGCAATAAACGCAGTAGATTATGCCTCACTAAGTGATAAGCGCTATGATAGCTTATATTTGTTTGTTCGCTTAATTTTGATCCAGTATTAATTCTGGCCCAGGCTCTATGTCTCCCTCAGCGCTAGGTTCAGACTCTAGTTCTAAATTGTCTAACGGCGGCTCAAAACGTCTAATTTGTAAAATAATACCTAAATAAGGGTGATCAAGATAATGGATCTCACCGCTTATAACACGTCGACTTTGTTTTACATAGACTGTTTTAAGTTGGTCAGCTTCTGGAACGCGTAGATTAAACTCGGTGTTTACAAACAAGTAATGATCTAAATGTAATTTAAATAAGCCATCTAATTGCCAAGTATAATCAGGAATTTTGCCGGTTAAAAGTTGCTGGTTTTGCTCTAAGCTAGGGCTATTGTTTTCATCTACCGTTGTTATACTTTTAGCTAAAGGCAACTGAGGGTTGGCATTGAGTTGGGCTAAAAGTTGCTCAATATTACTAACAATATCAACTTGATCGGTTGCTTCAGTTTCAGGGTTAGAGGCGAGCTCAGGGGTTAACTGGCTAGTTTGATTTAAAGCCGCATCTTGCTTTAGCTTTGGTTGTCCCCAGTAGTCAAAAGACTTTGTTAAGTTGTTACCGGCATACCAATGGCTGGCAATGGCTCGGCGCTGTGTAACCGGCACTTGTCGCCAAGCGGTGTGTAGTAAGACTTTTTTATCAGTTTGTTGCTGTAAGCGTTGTTTTATATCGCTTAGTTGTAAGTCATTTTTGCTAACGATATAAGCCTGATTAACATGCTTGCCAAAAGTAGTCAGTTCAGCTGGAATCCGATCAGGCATAGGCAAGCGGTTGTCAATATAACGGCTTTGCATAAAGTGTTGATGCTGCCAATGGCTATTCTGGGGTTCAAAAATGCATAAGTTATCTAGCTTATAGTAATAGCGAGGGTTTAATACCGGAGTTGTTGATAGTTCAGAGTCCGGCATAGGGCACAGCGGTAACGTATTAAGGATCGTACTAATATCAGGCTGAAACAGCGGGGTAACTAAATCAAAGCTGCGGCCAGGGCGAATAGGCTTAATGGGCTGGTCAAAGTTTTCTTTTAAGTCCGCAGGAGGCGTTTGACTAAAGATAATAACTTCAACTTCAAACCAGCGTTGTTCACTGGCATTAACAATAGTGCTTAAAGACAAGTAGCAGAGTGTGGCCAAAGCGGCAATTTTCAACATTAAGACACCTTATTTTTGGTAAAGTCAGCTAGCATATTATCAATTAAATTAAGCCGTTCAGCTATATTGCCAGTCGCAATGGCAAAGCGTAATTTTTGACCGCCTTCTAATTTAAATATTCGCGATTGCTTTTGAATAAGCTCAATAATAAAACTTGGAGAAACCTGAGTCTTTTCACTAAACTCGACTAAGCCGCCCTTATTATTCGCTTCAATTCGTTTAATGCCTAACTGCTGTGCTTGTAATTTAAACTCAGATATTTTAACTAAGTTTTTAGCCGCATCAGGCAGCAAACCGAACCTATCGATTAATTCTACTTGAACCTCATCTAGTTCATCCATAGATTTCACCGAGGCCAGTTTTTTATAGCAAGAAAGTCGTAAGTTTACATCAGGAATATAGCTATCAGGTAATAAAGCTGGGATCCTAAGTTCAATTTCAGTTTGCTGGCTTAGCATTAGCTCAAGGCTTGGCTCTTTACCTTGTTTTAAGGCATTTACCGCTTGCTCAAGCATGTCCATATATAACGTAAAACCAATTGATTCTATTTGGCCACTTTGTTCGTCACCTAGAAGTTCACCGGCGCCACGAATTTCTAAGTCATGGCTAGCTAGGGCAAAGCCCGCGCCTAAATCTTCTAGGCTTTCTATGGCATCTAAACGCTTTTCAGCATCTTTACTTAAACGTTTTTTAGAAGGAATAAGTAAATAAGCATAAGCCTGATGGTGCGAGCGACCAACCCGGCCACGTAATTGATGTAATTGCGCTAAGCCAAACTTATCGGCACGGTTAATAATAATAGTATTCGCCGTGGGTACATCAATACCGGTTTCAATGATGGTTGAACATAATAGGATATTATATCGCTGATGATAAAAATCAGCCATGATGTTTTCTAATTCACGTTCACGCATTTGGCCATGGGCAATAGCTATGCGGGCTTCTGGCAGTAACTCTGTTAATGCTTGGGCTTGTTGGTTTATGGTGGCAACATCATTATGTAAAAAGTAAAGCTGTCCCCCGCGCGAGATTTCCCGCATAGCCGCTTCGCGAATTAAGGCCGTATCACTTTCTCTAACAAAGGTTTTAACGGCTAATCGTCTAGCAGGTGGGGTGGCGATAATCGATAAGTCTCGCATGCCAGCCATCGACATATTTAAGGTTCGCGGAATAGGCGTCGCTGTGAGGGTTAAAATATCAATATTAGCGCGTAAGGCCTTAATTTTTTCTTTTTGTCTCACACCAAAGCGGTGCTCCTCATCAACAATTAATAAACCTAAATCGTGTAGCTTAATATCGTCTTGTAGTAGCTTATGGGTGCCAATTAAAATATCAACTTTACCGTTACTAACATCTTCTAAGATCGCTTTTTGTTGCTTAGCACTTATAAAGCGAGAAAGCACTTCAACTCGAACCGGCCAGTTAGCAAAGCGATCGCTAAAGTTTTCAAAGTGTTGCTGGGCTAAGAGTGTAGTTGGCACTAAAATGGCAACCTGTTTACCATCATTGACAGCAACAAAAGCCGCGCGCATGGCAACTTCTGTTTTACCAAAGCCCACATCACCACAGACTAAACGGTCCATCGGTTGTGGGGTTTGCATATCGCGCAGCACCGCATCAATACTATCTTGCTGATCGGCGGTTTCTTCAAAAGGGAAGCTTTGGGCAAAAGCTTGGTACTGGGCTTGGTCAATTGCAAAGGCATAGCCTTTATGAGCAGCGCGCTGTGCATAAACATCTAATAATTCAGCGGCTACATCTCGCACTTTCTCGGCGGCTTTACGTCGAGATTTTTCCCAATTGTCGTTACCAAGCTTATGTAAAGGCGCATGATCAGCATCACCGCCACTGTAGCGGCTTAACAAATGTAAGGCCGTTACCGGGACATAAAGTTTGCTGCTGCCAGCATATTCAATGGTAACAAACTCTGCACTTATGCCAGCGGCATCTAATAACTGTAAGCCTTGATAACGGCCTATACCATGCTGTAAATGCACAATAGGCTGGCCTAAGCTAAGCTCGGCTAAGTTACGAATAACCGTATCAGAAGATACTTGCTGGCTGCGTTTACGCCGCCTGCGCTGACTGATTTTTTGGCCAAATAATTCGTTTTCGCTAACTAAAGCTAAAAGTGTTGGTTGTTCAATTAAGCTGCCTTGCTCTAAGGCGCCAACCACAATACCTAAATCTGTGTCTGAATGATAAAAGTCAGCAAAGCAGCTAAATTGGCTAATTCTTATCGCCGCTTTTTGTAAAAGTTGTAATAGGCTTTCTCGGCGACCTTCACTTTCAACAAAGAATAACAACCGGCCTTGTTGTTTTTTTAATTGCACTATAAATTGTTGCAGCGCCTGTAAAGGCTCTTTTTGCTGATGGTTAACCGCTAAGTCAGGTAGGGATTTACTTAGCATATTGCCATGACCGGCTTTTTTAGCTAATTCGGCTTGGCTTAATTTAATTCTAGCGTACTGCTTAAAATGGCCAAACACCTGTTCAATATTTAAGTACAGCTGTTGTGGGGGCAGTATAGGCCGTAAAATATCATGTGCTCGGTCATCATAACGACGTTTTAGCTCATGCCAGAAACGTTCGGCACTGTGTTCAATATCACCAAGCAATAAGCAACGACTTTGCTGAGGCAGAAAGTCAAATAAGGTTGCCGTTTGCTCTGCAAATAGGGGTAAATAATATTCAATACCCGAGGGCAATAGGCCTTGGCTTACTTGCTGATATAACGATTCTTTTTCACTGCGCGAGCTAAATAGCTCACGGTATCGCAAACGAAAGCGTTCAATAGCGGCTTTATCGGTTGGAAATTCATGCGCCGGTAAAAGTTCTATACTCTCGACGGCGTCTAAGCTGCGCTGGTTATCTGGATCAAAGGTGCGAATTCCATCAACTTCATTATCAAAAAAATCGATACGGTAGGGGGCAGTTGCGCCCATAGGGTAAAGGTCGATAATAGAGCCGCGGGCTGAAAATTCGCCGTGCTCCATCACTTGGTCCACACTATGATAACCGACCTCGGTTAGCTGGCGCTTTAATTGATCTAAGTCAGTTATCTGGTTTTTTTTGATAATAAAACTGTGTTGCTCTAAAAATTGTCGCTCGGTAATACGCAATAGCAGTGTACTAACAGGAACAATAACGATGGCTTGTTTTAAGCGCGGTAATTGGTAAAGCGTTTTTAAACGTTGCGAAATAATATCTTGGTGCGGTGAGAAAACATCATAAGGCAAGGTTTCCCAGTCGGGCAGGGTTAATATGGGGGTTTGGCTTTCATCATGAAATACCTGCAACTCTTGCTCTAGGCGTAAAGCTGTGGGTGTGTCAGGCACCACCACTAAATAAAAGTCGGGTTGGCTTTTGGCTAAACTCGCAATGGCCAAAGGTAAACTTGCGCCGTGCAAGTTCCCCCAATTTAACTGATCTTTAGATGATTTTAATTGCGGTAAAGATGATGTGAAATCCATTAAAAATAGTAAACCTTAAATAGTCAATAATACTAAGATGAAGTCTGCTGCCGTTGCTGAGCTTGTTGTTTCAGAAGTTTTGATTGCTGGTGCAAACTGGCTCTAACAATAAGTTCTCGATCTTGTTCTCTAATTCGGGTAAATACAACGTTTATTTGCCAGTTATTAGCCTGCTTTTGGCAACTTACAACTTGACCAAAACAAAATATAGCGCCTTCGTTATTGGGTAAAAATAGTCTAATTTCAACTGGCTGTAACGGCTGCAAAGGCGCGTCAGCTTGATAGCTGCAGCCGCTGCCACCGTAACTTAGGCTATAAAAACGTTGCTCGGCAATATCTTGCTGGCGTAGAACATACTGTAAAAGTAAGTCCATTTTTTTTGCTTGTTGCTTTAGATAATTTGCTAGCTCTTCAGCAAGCTCGCCAAGTCGGTTAAGTGAGCGCAGTGCCGACATATTAAGTTCACTACTTTGTGAGCTAAGTAAAAAGGCTTCTGGGATATGCTCATCTAGTTGTGCTAAATCGGGTAGGGTACCAGGCAGAGGCTTAATATTAATATTAATACAATGCTCTACGCTAAAATAATCATGATAACGCGTTTCAAGTTCAGTTAAAGTTAGCTCGCTCATAATGTTACCTTTGCAACCTGCTTGTCACGACAGGTATTTGTCTCTATGATCGATGCCACTTTATCATTTAACGTGGGCATTGTCCTGAATAATAGGATGCAGATACCAGTCAGCTTATGGATAGGCCTGCGCTATAGCCAGAGCCGTAAAGGCAATGCCTTTATTTCCTTTATTAGTTTATTTTCTATCGCTGGAATTTTTCTAGGCGTAATGGCGTTGACTATTGTCAGCTCGGTGATGAACGGCTTTGAGGGCGATTTAAAAAAACGAATTTTAGGTGTTATTCCACATATTATTGTTGAAGCTGACAAAAATAACCTGCAATGGCAAGAGTCACTTAAAACTAATGGCTCGGTATTACAAGTTAGCCCTTATCTACAAACTGAAGCTTTAGTGCAAGCGCCAAGACAGCTAACCGGCGTTATGATGCAAGGGGTGACAGTAGAGGCACTTCCGCAATTTATGCAGCATGCGTTAATTCAAGGCACCTGGCAGGATTTTGCTGCTAAACGCTATGCTGTTGTATTAGGCAGAGGCTTAGCTGATCAACTTAATGTATCGGTTGGTGCTCAAGTTAGGCTAATGCTGGCAACCTCAGGCAGTTATACGCCTATGGGCTGGATGCCACGCCAACGTTTATTTACCGTAACGGGTATTTTAGATACTGAATCAGACGTTGATAATGTGATAGCGGTGACTGCATTAGCTGATTTACAGCGCTTAATGTCGCAACAAGCCGTATCGGCTTGGCGTATTACTTTAAAAGATCCTTTTTCAGCGCCTGTTTTATCTGGCCAATTAGCGACAGATTCTTTATTAAAGGTAACCGATTGGCGGCAAAGCCATGGTAAGTTATTTTCAGCCGTAGCTATGGAAAAGGGCATGATGTGGTTGATGTTATTATTAATTGTTGCTGTAGCGGCTTTTAATATTGTTTCGGCACTGGTGATGATGGTAACGGATAAGCAAGCTGAAATTGCTATTTTAAAAACCTTAGGCATGACAGATAGGCAGCTATTTAATATTTTTGCTATCCAGGGTATTAGCAACGGGGTAGTCGGAGCGGTTAGCGGGGCTATAGCAGGCGTTGTGTTAAGTTGGCAATTAAATAATGTATTAAGTTTGCTTGGTCTACAGGTTTCTACTGTTAGAGTCTTGCCCATAGATATTCAATTACAGCAAATTTTATTAATTTTATTAAGCGCCGTTATGCTAACGTTGCTGGCGGTATGGTACCCAGCAAGAAAGGCTGTTCGTATTAATCCAGCGGAAGTTTTACGTGATGAATAAAGTATTATCAGCGCAACATATAAGCAAAAGTTATCGCGATGGTTTGCAACAAGTTAATGTACTAAAAGGTGTAGACTTAACCGTTCACAGCGGTGAGATGTTAGCTATTGTTGGTAGTTCGGGCTCAGGCAAAAGTACCTTATTGCATATTTTAGGCAGCTTAGATTTGGCTGACAGTGGCTCAGTTGAGCTTTTAGGTGAAGATATTGCAACAATGAGCAGTAAGCGAAAAGCGCAATTACGCAATCAGCAATTGGGTTTTATTTATCAGTTTCACCACTTGCTTATGGATTTCACAGCGTTAGAAAACGTAGCGATGCCGTTATTAATTAATGGTGACAATAAACAAGCGGCTAATAATAAAGCCCAGGCTATGTTAAAACGTGTTGGTTTAGAGCATAGGGCTAGCCATAAGCCAGCTGAGTTAAGCGGCGGGGAGCGCCAGCGGGTAGCCATTGCTCGCGCCTTAGTATCCGAGCCTGCTTTAGTTTTAGCAGATGAGCCTACAGGTAATTTAGATCAGCAAACAGCGGAAAGTATTTATCAGTTATTGCGTCAATTAAACCAGCAATCTAATACCAGCTTTATTATTGTTACGCATGACTTAACCTTAGCGAAAAAATTAGATAAATATTATCTGATGCGTGAAGGTAGTTTGGAGTTAGGGCATGGCTAATCTGGCTTGGCAGTTTGCCAGACGGTATCGCTCTACTAGTCAATCTAATGGCTTTATTCGTTTTATTTCTGCAAGTTCTACTATTGGTATCACCTTAGGTGTAGCAATATTAATTGTAGCCTTGTCGGTGATGAATGGCTTTGAACAAGCGCTTAAACAGCGCTTGTTATCGGTTATACCCCATGTTGAGTTAGAGTCAGTTCATGACGGAATTGCTAACTGGCAAGCCAAACTAGCAAGTTTAAATCAAGCTAAAGGGGTAGAAGCTGGGGCGCCTTATATAAAAACTAACGGTATGTTACGCCAAGGCTTAGCAGTAAAAGCGGTAGAGGTAAGAGGGATCGCTATAGAGTATGAACAGCGTATCAGTGATTTTAAGCAGTATGTTGTTGCAGGCGAGCTTAAAGACTTGTCAGCGACAGAGATAGTCTTAGGTCAAGGTGTCGCTGATGCCTTAGCTGTATCGGTAGGTGATCCTGTACAGTTACTCTTACCCGCGTTAGCCGAAGACGGGCGTCTTGCCAGTTATAGTAACGTTGCGCTTACTGTATCAGCGGTTATCGCTATTGGTGGCCAACTAGATTACAGCCAGGCATGGTTAGATATAGACGCACTCGCTCAATTGCTAGATTATCCTGACTCTAGAGTGCAAGGGCTGGCATTTCGATTAACTGATATTTTTTCTGCACCAGAAACAGCACGTGAATTAGGCCAGCTTTCTACCGATTATGTTTATCTACTAGACTGGTTTCGCAGTCAAGGTCATGTTTATCAAGACATTCAAATGGTTCGGACTATTTTATATCTAGTCTTAGCCTTAGTGATTGCCGTTGCCTGCTTTAACATAGTGGCTACGCTTGTAATGGCTGTGCGCGAAAAGCAAAGTGATATCGCTATTTTACTCACTATGGGTATGTCTAAACGGAGTGTTATTTTTATATTTATCTGTCTAGGTTGGCTAAATGGTGTTGTTGGAACTCTATTGGGGAGTGTTATTGGTGTACTATTAGCCAGTAATATCGAATTTATTTTTGCCGCAATTAGTAAGTTACTCGGTCATTCTTTATTAGACCCAAGCATTTATTTTGTTAATTTTGTACCGTCAGTTTTGCAATTAAAAGATGTTTTTCTGACATGCTTAGTCGCTTTATTGATGAGCTTAATTGCAACTTTTTACCCTGCGCTTCGTGCCAGTAAAGTGCAACCGGCAGCTGTACTAGGCCAAAAATAATGACTTTAGACTGATAGTGAGTTTAATTGTTACTAGGCAAGGCAGGCGTTACTATAAGATGATTTCTGATATTTAAAGCTTGCTTGTATAGCGCTAGAGCTTGATATTAGGTTAATAACGGGGCTTTAATTCAGTTTTTTGTTTTACGTTTTAATAGGCGCTTAGTCTGTGCTTTTTTAACGGATAAGCGCCATAGCCAGTCAATACCAAAGTAGCCAACAATCGCCGAAAAAATTCCCATCAAAAAACAGCCGACTATAAAAGGTTTACCTATAGTTGCAATACTATGTTGCAACCATTGTAGGGTAGGCTCAAAAGCAAAAGCTTCCATTGGCGTCTGTAGTACGATACTGCCAATGATGTAACTTAAATAAAAAAGAAAAGGCATGGTTAACGGGTTTGTTAACCAGACTAAGGCAACAGATAAAGGTAAATTCACTCTAAGGGGGATAGCTACAGCCGCCGAAGCTACCATTTGAAAAGGGATTGGCATCCAAGCAAAAAACAAGCCTACAGCAAAAGCACCGCGAGCAGACTTACGGTTTAAATGCCATAAATTGCCATCGTGCAATAAACTACCAAACAACTTTAATAATCTTTGTTGCTTGATTTTTTCTGGAGATGGTAGATATTTCTTAATAAAGTTCTTTGCCATTACAACCTATTCACAAAAAATGAACATGACGTTATTTTGCCTTGGTGTATTTGCTGCGAGCCTATTGTCGCTATTTTTTCCAATAGTGCCACCTCTTTCGACACTATTTATCTTAGTGCCTATAGTTTTGCTTGCTATTTGGTACCGGCGTCCCTTTATTTTAGGCGCCACGTTATTTTTGTGTTTTTGGTTGTTACAGACGAAGGGTTATTATACGACACAACAGCAACTTCTGGCAGCCCCAGATACGATTATAGGTACAATAATTGAAACACCTAAAATATATCTAGATTATAGCCAAATAGTATTGCAGTTAAACGACGGAGTAGCTAAAGACTATCGTGTTCGCTTAAATTGGCCGTCTGCACCTGTAAATTTGCATGCAGGTCAGAAATGGCAGCTAAAAGTAAGGCTAAAACCCATTATGGGGCTTGCTAACCCAAGTAGTCTTAACTACGAAAGTCATGCCATGCTAAACCATATACTTGCTCAAGGTTCCATTGTACAGCAAAGGGATAATAGCCAGCTTAATAGCCCAATAGTTGCAAAGTTGTTGGGAACTGAGTTTTTATTAAGGCCGTATCTTATCAAGCAACTGACCCAAGCGACAAGTGAACTTGATACAAGATCGTTATTGTTAGCGCTAACTGTTGGCGAACGTCAGTTTACGCAACAATTATGGCAAGGGTTACAACTCTCTGCTCTAAGCCATTTAATGGCGATTTCCGGATTACATATAGGCTTAGTTTTTGTCTGGAGCTTATGGTTAGCAAAATACACAGTATTAATTAAAAATGTAAATTGTCGAACTGTTATCCAATACAGTATCGCTTTAGGATGTGCATTACTGTATGCATGGCTTGCTGGGTTTTCAATTCCAACCTTAAGAGCGAGTTTCGCGCTATTGATACTGGTAATGTGCAAAATTCAACATCGTTCATTTTCATTTCTTCAGTACTGGTTAATCATCGTTGCTTTTTTACTATTGGTTAATCCTTTTTTTGTGCTAAGTATTGGTTTTTGGCTGTCTATATTAGCCGTTGCTATTATTTTTTTATTAATTTGGCAGCAACCCAGAGAGCTTTCTGGCTGGCGCAATAAATTTATATTGTACCTACGATTTCATTTATACCTCACGCTAATCATGTCGTTATTCAGTGTTCTATTTTTTAACGGGAGTTCAGGGTTGGCATTGGTTTCAAACTTAGTCTTTGTGCCGTTTTCTAGCATAATTGCTATACCGATGTTATTGGTGACGCTTATCTTTGAACTCATACAGCTGCCCTTTGCTGGCATTTTTTGGCAGCTAACAGACTGGATATTTACACCTCTGCTACTGTGGCTACAGTGGTGTAGTGAGCAACAAAGTTGGTGGGCATGGCCTAATATGCATTGGTTAACTACCTTAGCCTTGTTGCTGGCAATAATAGTGTTATGGCTAACACGTTTGCGTATAGCTGTGTTGTATTGCGGCTTAGTTGTAGTGGTTATTGCTATCAACGCATACCGTGCTACTCCTTGGCAATTACACCTGATAGATGTAGGGCAAGGTTTAGCTTTGTTATTGCAAAAAGATCAGCATGGATTGTTATATGATGTTGGACCACGCTATAACAATTATAGTGCGACTTCTAGCCAGGTTTTACCCTATTTACGACAAGCGGGTATACGCCATCTTGATTATATTGTACTGAGTCATAACGACAGCGACCACACCGGAGACTGGCAGTTATTACAGCAGTATTACCCTGAGTTAAGGTTAATTACTAATATTGACCATGCTAGCCAAGCGTTACCCTGTCATGATATTCAGTTGCGATATCACGGGGCTAAGGTGGTACTTTTTTCATTAGATGATCTTAGCTTAACCAGCAAAAACGATAGATCATGTATTATGCAGTTAGATATTGAGGGATGGCAGCTGCTTATACCTGGAGATATTTCTAGCCGCGCAGAACGGATACTACTAGCACAGCAGCCAGATCTTAAGGCTAATGTTCTCTTACTAGGTCATCATGGTAGTGCTAGTTCAAGTGAATATGTGTTTTTACATCAAGTGTCGCCGCAGCTGGCATTAAATAGTGCTAGTTTATATAACCGGCATCAGCATCCTTCTGAGCAAGTACGTCAGCGTTTAGAGATGTTAGGCATTCCAATGTTAAATACCGCAACTAGTGGCGCTATACGTTTGCAGATAAGACCAAATAGTGTACAGATTTTGCCATATCGGCCGCAAAGATTACCTTTGTGGCAGTAAAAGCCACATTCAAATGCTGAAACCTAAGCGACAACACGTTAGAATAAACAAAAAACTCAGGTAGGATGACCTTTTGACGACTTCACCTCTTAAAAAACAGCGAAGCTTTCGCCGTTTATTAGCTTATGTAAAACCCTATCGTCTAGGCTTTTTTGCGGCTGCGTTTGGTATGCTTGGCTATGCCTTAGTTGATGTTTATTTTATTTCACAACTAGAAGATTTTATCGATATTGGTATCAATCAAAAAGATACTGATTACCTACGCTATGCCCCCGTCTTTATCATTTGCATTTTTATTATGCGTGGGGTGTTTAATTTTATAGCGAGTTACTGTTTAAATTGGGTAGGTACTCATGTAGTACAAGAAATGCGTCAGCAATTATTCCAGCACTTAATGCGCTTACCTGTTAGCTTTCATGATCAACATTCAACCGGCGAGCTTATCTCTAAAATTACCTATAATACAGAGCAAATAAAGCAAACTACCTCACGCGCTTTAGCCGTGTTAATTCGTGAAGGGGTATTTGTATTTGGTTTATTAGTGATGATGTTTTGGATTAGCTGGCAGCTGTCTTCCATTTTTTTATTAATAGCACCAGTAATAGCGGTTATCGTTCGTTTAGTGTCAAAACGGTTTCAACTTTTAAGTAAAAATATTCAAAGTGCAATGGGAGAGGTAACAACTTGCTCAGAGCAAATGTTAAATGGCCATAAAGTTATTTTGTCTTTCGGTGGCCAAGAAATAGAAAAAGAACGTTTTTTCGCTGTCAATAATTTAACCCGTCGCCAAGATGTAAAAATGGAGGCAACACGTGCAATTAGTGTGTCTTCGATTCAAGTTATAGCGTCATTTGCGCTTGCCTTCGTCATTTATATGGCCAGTTTCCCTGAGATGCTAGACAGTTTAACAGCCGGTAAGTTTACCACTATAGTTGGCTCTATGATGATGCTGCTGCGGCCGTTAAAACAGTTAACGACTGTAAACAGTGAATTTCAGCGTGGCTTAACAGCCGCTGATAGTGTGTATCAAGTATTAGATCAGCCAGCAGAGCAAGACACTGGTACCCATGTTTTAGAAAATATTAAGGGTGAAATTCGCTTTGAAAAAGTTAATTTTTCCTATCCTGGCCATGAGCAACAGGTGTTAAATGATGTTAGCTTTACTGCACCTGCAGGGAAAACAATAGCCTTAGTCGGCCGCTCTGGCAGTGGTAAAACCACGATTTCCAGTTTGCTTCCTCGGTTTTATGATGTGTTCGATGGCGATATTACTATAGATGATATTCCAATTAAAAGTTGTACATTAGCTTCATTAAGACAGCAAATGGCAGTCGTTTCGCAACATGTCACTTTATTTAACGACAGTATTGCTAATAATATTACTTATGGTTTTACTAAGCCGGTTTCAGCAGAACAGCTGCAGCAGGTGGCTGAAAAAGCGCATGTATTAGAATTTACCTCAACGCTAAAAGAGGGGCTTGATACTGTAATTGGCGAAAATGGAGTCAGTTTGTCAGGCGGGCAGCGTCAGCGTATCGCTATAGCACGAGCCTTACTTCGCGAAGCGCCCATACTTATCTTAGATGAAGCGACTTCTGCGTTAGATACAGAATCTGAACGTAAGATCCAAGCGGCATTAAATGAGTTATTAAAAAATCGCACCAGTATTGTCATTGCACACCGATTATCAACTATTGAAAACGCCGATACTATTTTAGTTATGGATCAAGGCAAGATAGTCGAGCAGGGTGATCACACCAGTTTATTACAGCAAGACGGTGTTTATGCTCAGCTTTATAAATTACAATTTGGTGCAGATCATTAAAGCTAGCTGCGGCCGAAGTTAATTAACACTGGATAAAAATGTGAATTGGATAGAGAAGTGTTGGTACGGTAACAGTAAATTAGTCTGGTTATTACTGCCCTTGACATGGCTTTATAGCTTAATTACTGCTGTACGGCGCTTATTGTTTCGCTTAGGCATAAAAAAACAACATAAATTGGCCGTTCCTGTCATCGTTGTCGGTAATATTACTGTTGGCGGTACGGGTAAAACGCCGTTTACGTTAATGCTATGCCAGTTATTAATAGCCCAAGGATGGCGGCCAGGTATTGTTAGCCGAGGCTATGGTGCTAGGATAACTGAACCTGTATTAGTGACTGAAAGTGCCAAGTCTGTTGATGTTGGTGATGAGCCTTTATTACTTGCTAAACGCAGTGGATGTCCTGTTGTTGTGTATCCAGGTCGCGTTAAAGCAGCTGAGTATCTATTACAGCAAACTGATGCGGATATTATTATAAGCGATGATGGCTTGCAGCATTATGCCCTAGGCCGCGATATAGAAATTATTATTGTCGATGGCATGCGTGGTTTGGGGAATCAGCATTTGTTGCCAGCTGGCCCACTGAGAGAGAAACGCTGGCGGCTTAACTTGGCCGACTTAGTGATTAGCAATAGTCAGTCTTTACCTTATGCTGATGGCGTAATGCAGATGATACCGGGCAGTGCAAAAAGCTTGAAGTCTAATAACACTTTAGCGCCTAGCGCTGTCAGTTTAGTTGCTGCAATTGGCAATCCCGCCCGTTTTGTCAATACAGCAAAGCAAGCCGGTTTTACTTTATTGCAACAGCATTTTTTTATTGATCATTATCAGTTTACAGAGGCTGACTTTAGCCACATTACAACACCAATATTAATGACCGAAAAAGATGCAGTTAAATGCAGACATTTTGCTAAAGCTGATTGGTATAGTTTAAGTGTTAATGCACAATTAGACCCAGTAGCAATGACTAAACTAAATACCCTTTTAACACAGTTACGGAGTACCTATGGCACTTAAATTAGCATTAACCGATATTTTGGCCTGTCCTGTATGTAAAGGAAAACTTAAATACGATAAAGACTCAGCTCAGCTAATTTGCCTTGCAGATAAGCTCGCTTACCCTATTCGTGAAAATATTCCTGTGTTAATTGCAGAGGAAGCGACGCAGCTGTCAAGCGAAGAGGTTGAACAATGGCGTTCGTAGTGGTTATTCCCGCTCGTTATGCTAGCAGTCGTTTACCGGGAAAGCCTTTAGCGGATATAGCCGGTAAATCGATGATAGAGCGGGTTTATCAGCAGGCTAAGTTAAGTGGTGCTAGCCAAGTGGTTGTGGCAACCGATGATGCTCGGGTTGAAGCGGAAGTATTACGCTTTGGTGGTGAGGTTTGCTTAACGTCGAAGGCGCATAACTCGGGTACTGAGCGTTTAGCAGAAGTGGTAAGCATATTAAAGCTAGCGCCTGATACGGTAGTGGTTAATGTGCAAGGCGATGAGCCCTTTATTCCACCTAGCATTATTAAACAGGTTGCGACCAATTTAGCTAGTCAGTCTAAAGCTAATATGGCTACCTTAGCGGTGCCTATTGAAACGAGTGAAGAAGTGGCTAACCCTAATGTGGTAAAAGTAGTCTGCGATAAAGATAATTACGCCTTATATTTTAGCCGAGCTGTTATTCCATTTGATCGAGATAAACAATTTTCAGAGCAAATTAATAGCCTGTATCGTCGGCATATTGGTATTTATGCGTATAGAGCTGAGTTTATTAACCGTTATGTGCAATGGCCGGCATCAGCATTAGAACAAATTGAATGTTTAGAGCAGTTAAGGGTGTTATGGCATGGCGAAGCTATTCATGTCGCCACTGCGCTTGAAACGCCCGCAGTAGGCGTAGATACTGCCGCTGACTTAGCCGAGGCGTGTCGTTATGCCCAAGGTTTAGAATAATTTGGCTTTAAATACGAACTTAACCGAAGCGGCATTTCGAGTAGTGGCTGTCACAGATCACTTTGTTTTGCTTAATAAGGCACCTGGGATCAGTTTTCATTCCGATGATGGACCCGGTCTAGTTGTCTTAGCTGAACAAGAGTTACAGATGAAGCTATATGCGGTTCACCGCTTAGATAAAGTAACTTCTGGCCTTATTCTGTTGGCACGAAGTGCTGCAGCTGCAGCTAAGCTAAGTAAAGCTTTTAGTCTGCAGCAAATTGAAAAGTATTATTTAGCAATTAGTTTAGACAAGCCATTAAAAAAGCAAGGCTGGGTAAAAGGGGATATGGTTTTAGGCCGGCGCTCTGGCTGGAAATTGCTAAAAACGATGCATCAACCTGCTATTAGCTATTTTATTAGCCAAGGCTTTGCTGACTTGCCGTTTAGAGCATTTTTAATTAAACCCTTTACAGGTAAAACGCACCAAATACGCGTAGCGCTAAAAAGTGTTTCTGCGCCTATTGCCGGCGATGTGCTTTATCAAGCAGAAGCTGAGTCTCGGGTATATTTACACGCTTATGCACTTAAGTTTTCTGTATTTAATCAAGATTTTGCATATGTTTGCCCACCTGATATTGGCCAGCGTTTTAAGCAATTAACTCAGCAGCTACAGCCGTGGGCTAAGCCTTGGTGTTTAACATGGCCAAGCTATAAAAATAAAGCAATTAAAGCGACAAAATAGCCAAGTCAGTTTTTAATAACTTAATAAACCTTCGTAGTCGAGTAGGAATATGTCTGAATATTTATTGCGGTTTGCTGGTATTGGTCGCTTGTATGGCCAGCAGGCTTTGGAAACATTCCGCCAAGCCCATGTTGTAGTAATAGGTATTGGTGGAGTCGGTAGCTGGGCTGCTGAGGCACTTGCACGCTCTGGTATTGGCGAAATTACGCTGATTGATTTAGATGATGTTTGCGTAAGTAATATAAATAGGCAATTGCATGCCCTTAGCCAAACAGTTGGCCAAGATAAAGTTGCGGTTATGGCTGAGCGTATTTTAGCTATAAATCCAGACTGTAAAGTAAACCAGGTAACAGACTTTATCGCGCCAGATAATATGCAAGCATTGCTGCCTAATGGCATTAGCTATGTTGTTGATGCAATTGACTCAGTAAAAGCAAAAGTGGCGTTAATTGCTTATTGTAAGCGGAATAAAATTCCGTTAATCACGACTGGTGGTGCAGGCGGCCAAGTGGATCCAACTCAAATTCAACTGACCGATCTTAGCCAAGCTTTTAATGATCCTTTGTTAGCAAAAGTACGCAATGCGCTGCGTCGTGATCACAATTTTACTCGTAATACTAAAAGACGCTTTGGCGTAGATTGTGTATTCTCGACTGAGCAACTGAAGTACCCACAGCCAGATGGCAGTGTTTGTCAGCAAAAGCCAGACATGACCACTAGTATGCGTTTAGACTGTAGCGGTGGTTTTGGCGCTACAACAGTTGTGACTGCTAGTTTTGGTTTGGCTGCAGTATCTAAACTCTTGCTTAAACTCAGTAAGACAAAGTCTAAATAAAAACGGATTTTATCTTATTTTATACAGCTTTTAATGTGGCTAATCATTGCTGTTAGCCCATTACTTCGTGATTGACTTAAATAAGGCTTAAAGTTAAGCGTTTCAAACTGATGTGTTAGGTCAAATTTCGTTAGTTCATCGGTAGATAATCCATTGATTTGGCATAACATAATCGCCATTAAGCCTTTTACAATTCGCGCTTCACTGTCTAAAACAAAGAAATGCTGATCATGGGCTGTATCATGATAATGCAATAGCCAAGCGCGGCTTTCACAGCCTTTAACCAATAAATCATTATTTTTCATTTTTTCCGGAATAGCGGGTAGCTTCTTTCCTAACTGCATTAATACGCGGTAACGACTTTGCCAGTCTTTTGTTTGACTTATTAATGGGAAATCTATTTGTTTTACTTCCTCAAGCCCAATTTGTGTTTCTGCTAATAATTTTTCTAGTTTCATGCAGTTAATATCTCCATGGCCTGCTCCAAAGCGAACAAACACTGGTTTACATCTTCAAACGTATTATAAGCGGCTAAAGAGCATCGAACCGCACCACGTTGTTGAAGGTAGCTAAATAATGGCATGGCACAATGTTGGCCAGCGCGAACAGCAATTTTTTGTTGATTCAATAATTCGGCAACATCCGAGTGGTGTTCGCCAACTACATTGAATGTCACTATACCGGCATTATGAATAGGACTAGAAAGAATATCTATGCCTTGTATTCTCGCTAACCCACAGTGTAAATGCTGGGTTAACAATAATTTATGTTGTTTTATCTCATTCTGATTAACATTTTGCAACCACTTTATCGCAGTAGCTAAACCAATGGCACCAGCAATGTTGGGTGTACCCGCTTCTAAACGAAAAGGCAATTGATTAAATGATGTGCTAGCAAAGCTAACCTGATCTATCATTTCACCACCAGCAAAAATAGGAGTAAGTTGCTGTAATTGTTTATATTTTCCATATAAAACGCCTATTCCAGTGGGGCCGTAAAGTTTATGCCCTGAAAAAACGTAAAAGTCGCAATCAAGTAATTGCATATTTGGTTGCTCATGCACTATGCCTTGAGCGCCATCTATAACCGTAATTGCGTCTTCAGCTTTAGCTAAAGCAATCATTTCCATTGCGGGTTGAATATGACCTAACACGTTAGAGATGTGGCAAAAACTAACGACTTTAGGCTTTAATAAAAGTAATTGCTTATAGGCTTCAAGGTCAATTTTATTTTCCGCAGTTAAAGGCACAACGTCGATAATAACACCATGGCGTTGACAGTGTAGTTGCCAAGGTACAATGTTGGCGTGATGTTCTAACTGAGTTAGTAATATACGATCACCAGGTTGTAATACCGTATGCATTAAGCCAAAAGCAATTTGATTAAGAGCCGCTGTTGCACCACTACAAAAAATAACCTCTTCAGGTAGGCTGGCATTAATATATTGAGCAATACTGGTTCTGGCATCTTCAAAACTCTGTGTAGCTTGCTGGCTTAAGCTATGCGCTCCACGGTGAACATTGCTGTTATCTTTAGCATAAAATTTAGCTATTGCATCAAGTACTTGCTGAGGTTTTTGCATTGTTGCAGCATTATCTAAATATACCCAGTTAGATTGTTCAGTAAAAAATGGAAACTGGCGGCGAAATAACTGGATATCAAAGCAAGACATAATTGTACGAGACTCAAATAGTAGAATATTAGGATTTTGCCTGTTTTGCCCGGTAGGCGCAAATATATGCAAGTGCTAGAAATAAAAAAAGCGGCCAAAGCCGCTTTTTAAGGATTGAGAATTAACGCTTGTTTAAATCAACGAAATCACGGCTAGTGTAACCGGTGTAAAGTTGGCGAGGGCGACCGATTTTATGGCCTTTTTCACCTAACATTTCATCCCAATGAGAGATCCAACCAACTGTACGTGACATAGCGAAAATAACTGTAAACATACTGGTAGGAATACCAATTGCTTTTAAGATAATACCACTATAGAAATCGACATTAGGGTACAGTTTCTTCTCGATAAAGTAAGAGTCTTCAAGCGCAATTCGCTCTAACTCCATTGCTACATCTAGTAATGGATCTTTAATATTTAACTCTTTGAGTACTTCATGGCAAGTTTCGCGCATCACTTTAGCTCTAGGGTCAAAGTTTTTATAAACGCGATGGCCAAAGCCCATTAGACGGAAAGAATCATCTTTATCTTTTGCACGTGCAACGTATTCTGGAATGCGATCAACAGAGCCAATTTCTTGTAACATTTTTAAACAAGCTTCGTTAGCACCGCCGTGTGCAGGTCCCCATAACGATGCAACACCCGCAGCAATACATGCGTACGGATTAGCACCTGATGAGCCCGCTAAGCGTACAGTTGAAGTAGAGGCATTTTGCTCGTGATCAGCATGCAGCATAAAGATTTTATCCATCGCCTTAGCTAAGGTAGGATTTACTTTATATTCTTCAGCAGGTACAGAGAACATCATATGTAAGAAGTTAGCTGAAAAGCTTAAATCATTGCGTGGATGGACAAAGGGTTGGCCAACCGTATATTTATACGCCATAGCAGCTAGAGTAGGCATTTTAGCAATTAAGCGGTGTGCGCTACGTTTACGTTGTGCAGGATCATTAATATCTAAATCTGAATGATAAAAAGAAGACATAGCACCAACAACACCACAAAGCATTGCCATAGGATGAGCATCTACACGAAAGCCTTGATAAAACGCAGCAATTTTTTCATGCACCATAGTATGGCGAGTGATAGTGGTTTTAAAATCTTCGTATTGATCTTTACTTGGCAGTTCGCCTTCGAGTAACAAATAGCAAAGCTCTAAATAATCTGAATGGTCGGCTAGTTGTTCTATCGGATAACCGCGATGTAGCAACATACCTTGATCGCCATCGATGTAAGTGATTTTAGATTCACATGAACCCGTAGACATAAAGCCTGGGTCAAATGTGAAAAAACCTTGTTGGCCCAAGGCACGAACGTCAATCACATCAGTGCCGGCGCTACCTGAGTAAACGGGTAACTCAAATGATTTCCCATCAACCTGCACGACGGCCTTTTTATCTGCCATTGGATTTCTCCTGTTGTTGTAGTATCGAATTAAAGGAATTATTTACAATGGCCGCTATTCTACCTGTAAATGCCCCCCATAAGTCAATTTTAATCAATATTTGCTGATAATGTATACGACAGAGGTCTTATTGCTCTATCTATAAAATTGTGTAATGGTCAAAATCGACATTTTACAATGTTAGCGTAAACTAAAATTGTAATAATGGTCAGTGAAATATATACTATGGCTGTTTTAAACGGTTCACTCAGTAATATTTTTTTGCTGAATCTGGGAACAATGATCCAGCTTGAGCAAAAAAGTGTATTGAATATTGAGTATTGGCTGTTTAATCAGCAATAACAACGACAATGACAACAAGAGCTCGATTATGGGCATCGATGGGCAAGCACTGTGAAAAAACAAAGACCAGTTAATCTCGACCTTTCCACCATATCGTTTCCGGCACCTGCCATAGCGTCAATTCTGCACCGCGTTTCCGGCGTGGCAATGTTTTTCGCGTTGATATTCGTTATTTGGGCCTGGGCGTATTCGTTACAGGACCAGCAAAGCTTTGATTACGTAAAAGAGCTAATGACGTCACACTTCGCCAAAATTATTGCTTGGGGTTCAATCTCATTACTTACTTACCATATTGTTGGCGGAATCCGTCATATGATTATGGATTTAGGCCATTGGGAAGAACTGCAATCGGGTAACTTAAGTGCAAAACTTTCAATTGCACTATGGGCTGTATTATCAGTATTAGCAGGAGTTTGGTTATGGTTCTAAATCAAGCAAGCCTAAAACGCGATGGCGTGCAGGATTTTGTATCACTGAGAGCAACAGCCGTTGTGCTGATGCTGTACAGTTTTTTTATTCTTGGTTTCTTTATTTGTACACCAGAAGTGACCTTTGAAGTATGGCAAGCATTGTTTGCTAATACTCTAATGAAGGTATTCACTTTATTGGCATTAGTTTGTATTGCCGTGCACACCCGCATTGGTTTATGGCAAGTATTAACTGACTACATTAAGTCAGCAAGATTACGTGCAGTTTTACAGTTTTTCCTTTATACACTGGCATTCGCTTATGTTGCGGTTGGCCTGTTTGTTTTGTGGGGTGCTTAAGTGACTATTCCAGTAAGAGAATTTGATGCCGTAGTAATCGGCGCAGGTGGTGCGGGTATGCGCGCTGCATTGCAAATTACAGAATCAGGTTTAACCTGTGCATTATTATCTAAAGTATTCCCAACCCGTTCACATACCGTGTCGGCGCAGGGCGGTATTACAGTTGCTTTAGGTAACACTCACCGAGATAACTGGGAGTGGCACATGTTTGATACCGTTAAAGGCTCTGATTACATCGGTGATCAAGACGCAATTGAATATATGTGTAAAACCGGCCCTGAAGCCATTACTGAACTTGAAAATATGGGGTTACCTTTTTCACGTTTAGAAAACGGTAAAGTGTATCAGCGTCCATTCGGTGGTCAGTCTAAAGATTTCGGTGGTGAGCAAGCCGCGCGTACAGCTGCAGCAGCTGACCGTACCGGCCATGCATTATTACACTTGTTGTATCAACAAAACGTAAAAAATAAAACCCAAGTATTTAGCGAATGGTATGCGCTTGATTTAGTTAAAAATCAAGATGGTGCTATTGTTGGCTGTACTGCGATTGATATTGAAACAGGTGAAATTGTTTACTTTAAATCAAAAGCAACCGTTTTAGCGACAGGTGGTGCAGGCCGTATATTTGCTTCTACTACTAATGCCCACATTAATACCGGTGACGGTGTTGGTATGGCGTTGCGTGCAGGTGTTCCATTACAAGATATGGAAATGTGGCAGTTCCACCCAACCGGTATTGCTGGTGCTGGTACTTTAGTAACAGAAGGCTGTCGTGGTGAAGGTGGTTACCTATTAAATAAAGACGGTGAGCGCTTTATGGAGCGTTATGCGCCAAATGCTAAAGACTTAGCTAGCCGTGACGTTGTAGCTCGTTCTATGATGACAGAGATCCGTGAAGGCCGCGGCTGTGAAGGTCCTTGGGGTGTTCACCTTAAGTTAAAACTTGATCACTTAGGTAAAGATGTATTGGAAAGTCGTTTACCTGGCGTGTGTGATTTATCTCGTACCTTCGCTCATGTTGACCCAGTGAAAGAGCCAATTCCTGTTATTCCAACTTGCCACTATATGATGGGTGGTATTCCAACTAATGTTGATGGTCAGGTAATTAAAGCCAATGTTGATGGCTCTGAGACAATTATCCCAGGCTTATTTGCTTGTGGTGAAATTGCTTGTGTATCTGTTCATGGTGCAAACCGCTTAGGTGGTAACTCGCTATTAGATTTAGTGGTATTTGGTCGTGCAACAGGTTTACATTTAGGTAAAGCCTTAGCAGCAACAGCAGAGCCACGTGTGGCAACAGAATCAGATATCGATGCGGCGTTAAGTCGTACTAGACGTTGGGAAGATTCTAAACCTGGTCAAGGCGAAGACCCGGTCCAAATTAAGAAAGACCTACAGAAATGTATGCAATTAAACTTCTCGGTATTCCGTGAAGGTAAAGCAATGGCTGAAGGTTTAGAAGAACTTAAGCAAATTCGTGAACGCTTAAAATATGCCCGTTTAGATGACAAGAGCTCTGATTTTAATACTCAGCGTATTGAGTGCTTAGAACTAGATAACTTAATGGAAACAGCGGTAGCAACGGCTGTGGCAGCAAATTTCCGTACTGAAAGTCGTGGCGCGCATGCTCGTTTTGACTTCCCAGATCGTGATGATGAGAACTGGTTATGTCACAGTGTTTATACGCCAGAAACTGAATCAATGTTTAAGCGTAAAGTTAACTTGGAGCCTAAGTTCCGAGATGCTTTCCCGCCTAAAGCACGTACTTATTAAGAGGGCTCAGCGATGAAGAAATTAGTTTTCTCAATCTATCGTTACAACCCTGATGTTGATAAAGCGCCTCGTATGCAGGAATATACTTTAGATAATCCTGAAGGCCGCGATATGATGGTGCTAGATGCACTGATCAGGTTAAAAGAACAAGATCCAACATTGTCATTCCGTCGCAGCTGCCGTGAAGGTGTTTGTGGTTCAGATGGGATGAATATTAATGGTAAAAATGGTTTAGCTTGTATAACATCATTAACTGATGCAGGCACTAAAGGTGGCAAGATTATTGTTCGACCTTTACCTGGTTTACCAGTTGTTCGTGACTTAGTGGTTGATATGGGCCAATTTTATACACAGTATGAAAAAATTAAACCATATCTAATTAATGATAGTAAAATTCCACCGGCAGGTGAGTTTAAGCAATCAATTGAAGAGCGTGATAAGCTTGATGGTCTATACGAATGTATTTTATGTGCTTGTTGTTCAAGCTCATGCCCATCATTCTGGTGGAACCCAGATAAGTTTATCGGTCCTGCCGGTTTGCTTAATGCTTACCGTTTCTTAGTTGATAGTCGTGATACTGCGACAGATGAGCGTTTAAACGATTTAGATGATGCTTTCAGCGTATTCCGTTGTCATGGCATTATGAATTGCGTTAATGTTTGTCCTAAAGGTTTAAACCCAACTAAAGCAATTGGTGAGATTAAATCTATGTTGTTAAATCGGGCGCTTTAATGCGCCTGCTTTTGGTCTGTGAATAAAAAACGGCGCATTTAAAGCATAATGCGCGTTTTTTTGCTACTTTTTCCAGGTGCGCGGAAATTAAGGGAAACTAAATGCACGAAGGTGTAATGAAGGCGTGGCTAGAGTCTTCTCATTTAGGCGGTGGAAACATGGCCTATGTTGATGAACTCTATGAATCCTACTTAGCTGAACCTACCAGCGTTTCTGATGAATGGCGTGATTTTTTCGCCAAACTACCTAAATTGGATGGGGTAGATTTAGAAGTTCGTCATGCTGATGTTAGGCAGCAATTTGCTGATTTAGCTAAAAACAAACATCGCGAAGTCGTGGTGGTTAATAATGGCGGTGCAGCAGATAGTCGTCAGGTTAAAGTGTTGCAGCTGATTAACTCTTACCGCTTTCGCGGCCATCAGCAGGCAAATCTTGATCCATTAAAGCTGTGGCAAAGACCACGAGTTCGTGATCTTGAGTTGTCGTACCATGATTTATCTGAAGCTGATTTTGATACCGAGTTTAATGTGGGATCTTTCGCCAGTGGCCAAGAAACCATGAAACTGGGAGACTTATATAAAGCATTAGAGAAAACCTATTGTGGGTCAATCGGTGCTGAATATATGCACATTGTCTCTACAGATGAAAAGCGTTGGATCCAGCAGCGTTTAGAAAGCATTCAATCAACCCCTTCTTATAACAAATCAGAGCAAGCCGCTATTCTTAAAGGCTTAATTGCTGCTGATGGCTTAGAAAAAGCGTTATCGTCAAAATTCCCAGGTGCTAAACGCTTTGGTTTAGAAGGTGGCGATGCGATGGTACCTATGCTCAAAGCGATGATTCATCGCGCTGGCGAACAGGGTGCTAAAGATTGCGTTATTGGTATGGCGCACCGCGGTCGTTTAAATACACTAATTAACGTTTTAGGTAAAAATCCATCTAAGTTATTTGATGAGTTTGCCGGTAAGTACGAAGTAGTGGGTGCGGGTGACGTTAAATACCATATGGGTTTCTCTTCTGATTTTAAAACAGCCGGCGGTAATGTTCACTTAGCCCTAGCGTTTAACCCATCGCATTTAGAAATTGTAAACCCCGTTGTAATGGGGTCAGTACGTGCACGTTTAGACCGTCGTGATAACAGTGATGGCTCATACGCTTTACCTGTAACTATTCACGGTGACTCGGCATTTGCCGGCCAAGGTGTTGTTGCTGAAACTTTTAACTTATCGCAAACCCGTGCCTTTAAGGTTGGCGGTACAGTGCGTATTGTTATCAACAACCAAGTTGGCTTTACGACATCTAATCCAGAAGATACCCGTTCAACTGAATACTGTACTGATATTGCGAAAATGGTGCAGGCACCAATATTCCACGTTAATGGTGATGATCCTGAAGCCGTTGTGTTTGTAGCACAGCTAGCTGTTGATTATCGCAATACTTTCAAACGTGATGTGGTTATTGATTTAGTTTGTTACCGTCGTAACGGTCATAACGAAGCGGATGAGCCAAATGCAACACAGCCGCTGATGTATCAAAAAATTAAAAAACATCCAACCCCGCGTGAGTTATATGCAAACAAGCTTATTGGCCAGAATGTATTCACAGCCGATGAAGTTTCTGCTTTAGTTGCAGATTATCGCGATGCATTAGATAAAGGGGATTGCGTAGTTGAAGAAAAAGTGGCTGTTACTGCTGCCTCTGTCGACTGGACGCCCTATTTAGGTCATGACTGGGATGCTAATTATGATGCCAGTATTTCACTTGATAAATTAATAGAACTAGGTAAAAACGCGACTAAAACACCTGAATCTGTTGTATTGCAGCGTCAAGTAGGCCGTGTTTATGCTGATCGTGCCTTGATGTTAGCCGGTGAGAAAAAAGTTGATTGGGGCTTTGCTGAAATTTTAGCTTACGCTTCAACCGTATCTGATGGTAATCGGATCCGTATTGTTGGTCAAGACTCTGGCCGTGGCACTTTCTTCCATCGTCATGCGGTATTGCATAATCAAACTGATGGTTCTACTTATATTCCACTGGAACACGTTAGTGATAAACAAGCGCCATTCGAAGTTTTTGATTCGGCCTTATCAGAAGAAGCGGTATTAGCTTTTGAATATGGTTATGCTACTGCAGAACCACGCACTATGGTTATTTGGGAAGGGCAGTTCGGTGACTTCGCAAATGGTGCTCAAGTTGTAATTGATCAGTTTTTAAGTTCAGGGGAACAAAAATGGGGCCGTTTATGTGGCTTAACCTTATTGTTACCTCATGGTTATGAAGGCCAAGGCCCAGAGCATTCATCTGCTCGGTTAGAGCGCTTCTTACAGCTGTGTGCTGATCATAATATGCAGGTGTGTATTCCAACTACGCCAGCGCAAGTGTTTAATATGCTGCGTCGCCAAATGGTTCGTCCTATGCGTCGTCCATTGATTGTTATGTCACCTAAATCTCTATTACGTCACCCACTTGCAACGTCAACCTTAGACGAATTAGCCAGCGGTGTGTTCCATAATGTAATTGCTGAAATAGATGATATTAACCCATCAGATGTTAAACGTGTTGTATTCTGTAGTGGTAAAGTTTATTACGAACTGCTTGAAGAGCGCCGTAAACGTGAACAAAAAGATGTTGCGATTATCCGTGTTGAGCAATTGTACCCATTCCCACATGATGAAATGGCCAAAGTATTAAACGATTACCAACATGTTACTGATTTTGTTTGGTGTCAAGAAGAGCCGCAAAACCAAGGCGCTTGGTATTGTAGCCAGCATCATTTCCGTGGTGCTATTCCGCAAGCTGGCAATTTAACTTATGCCGGACGTGAAGCTTCATCATCACCAGCAGTAGGCTATTTGTCTGTTCATAATAAACAGCAACAAGCCTTAATTAATGATGCGCTAACAATAAAATAAATTAACTTGGCCTGCCTAGCAGGCCATTTATACTTAATAAGACCAACCCGTAAAAGGTGACAAAGTGGAAATTATAGTACCCGTACTTCCAGAATCAGTTGCAGATGCAACAATCGCAACCTGGCACGTAAAAACAGGCGAAGCTGTTACTCGCGATCAGGTATTAGTAGATATTGAAACCGATAAAGTGGTACTTGAAGTTGTTGCTCAAGCAGACGGTGTAATGGGCGAGATCATTCATGATACCGGCGCTACAGTAACCGCTGAAGAAGTGATCGGTAAAATGGAGGCTGGTGGTGCACCAGCGGCTAATGCTGAAACTAAATCTGAGCAAAAAGCAGAAGATAAACCTGCTCAAACGCAAGAATCTGCTAAAGATGAAGCCGGTGATGATGCGTTAAGCCCGTCAGTACGTCGCTTAATTGCTGAAAAAGGTTTAGACGCATCTAAAGTAAAAGGCACAGGTAAAAATGGCCGTGTAACTAAAGAAGACGTTGAGAAATTCTTAGCTTCTGCTCCAGCTAAATCAGCACCTGCTGCAGCACCCTCTGCGACAGTGAGTGGCGATCGTACCCAAAAACGTGTACCTATGACACGTTTACGTAAAACGATTGCTAATCGCCTTCTTGAAGCGAAAAACTCTACGGCTATGTTAACAACATTTAATGAAGTTAACATGAAGCCGATTATGAACTTACGTAAGCAATATCAAGAGACGTTTGAAAAGCGCCATGGTATTCGTTTAGGCTTTATGTCGTTCTATGTTAAAGCGGTAACAGAGGCCTTAAAACGCTTCCCTGAAGTTAATGCTGCTATTGATGGCGATGATATTGTTTATCACAACTACTTTGATATCAGCATCGCGGTATCAACACCACGTGGTTTAGTTACGCCTGTACTACGTGACTGTGACAAAATGAACTTAGCCGAAATTGAACAAGCTATTAAAACCTTAGCGTTAAAAGGTCGTGATGGTAAGTTAGCTATGGACGACTTAACCGGTGGTAACTTTACTATTACTAACGGTGGTGTATTTGGCTCATTAATGTCAACGCCAATTATTAACCCGCCGCAATCTGCTATCTTAGGTATGCATAAAATTCAAGATCGCGTTATGGTGGTAGATGGTAAAATGGAAATTTTACCAATGATGTACTTAGCGTTATCTTATGATCACCGCATCATCGATGGTAAAGAGTCAGTTGGCTTCTTAGTAACGATTAAAGAGTTACTTGAAGACCCAACCCGTATCTTGTTAGATATCTAATACTCAGTAACGAGTAAAAAAATGCTGTTGTTTTTTAACAACAGCATTTTGTATTTCATCAATTGGCAGTATAATACGCGCCGATTAAACACAGGCTGTACCATGTTGGGCAGCTTTAATATTCAAATGAACGGAAATAAGCCATGAATTTGCACGAGTATCAGGCAAAACAGCTGTTCCGCGAATACGGTTTACCAGTATCTGAAGGCTTTGCGGAAGAAACTCCACAAGCTGCTGCAGAAGCTGCTGATCGTATTGGTGGTAACAAATGGGTAGTTAAAGCTCAGGTTCACGCAGGTGGCCGCGGTAAAGCGGGCGGTGTGAAGTTAGTTTCTTCTAAAGAAGAGATTCGTACTTTTGCTCAAAATTGGTTGGGTAAAAACTTAGTAACTTACCAAACTGATGCTAACGGACAACCTGTCAGTAAAATTCTGGTTGAAACCTGTACTGATATTGAAAAAGAATTGTACTTAGGTGCAGTTGTTGATCGCTCAAGCCGTCGAATCGTCTTTATGGCATCGACTGAAGGCGGTGTTGATATCGAGAAAGTAGCAGAAGAAACGCCTGAAAAAATTATCAAGATGGAAATTGATCCACTTGTAGGTGGTCAAGCATATCAAGCGCGTGAAATTGGTTTTAAACTAGGTCTTAACGCGTTACAAATTAAGCAATTTACTACAATCTTTTTAGGCTTAGCTAAAATGTTTGTAGATTTAGACATTGCCTTAATTGAAGTTAACCCTTTAGTTATTACTACTGCCGGTAATTTACATTGTTTAGATGCAAAATTAGTTGCAGATAGCAATGCTATGTATCGTCAGCCTAAATTACGTGATTTCCATGACGCTTCTCAAGAAGATGCGCGTGAAGCACGTGCTGCGCAGTGGGAACTTAACTATGTTGCTTTAGATGGTAACATCGGTTGTATGGTTAACGGCGCAGGTTTAGCAATGGGTACTATGGACATTGTTAAATTAAGCGGTGGCGAGCCTGCTAACTTCTTAGACGTTGGCGGTGGTGCAACTAAAGAGCGTGTTACTGAAGCGTTCAAAATTATTTTATCAGACTCTGCAGTTAAAGCGGTATTTGTAAATATCTTTGGTGGTATTGTTCGTTGTGACATGATTGCTGAAGGTATTATTGGCGCTGTTGAAGAGGTCGGTGTAAACGTACCTGTTGTTGTACGTTTAGAAGGTAACAACGCAGATTTAGGTGCACAGAAGTTACAAAATAGTGGCCTTAACATTATTGCAGCAAATTCTTTATCTGAAGCTGCTCAAGCTGTTGTTAAAGCCGCGGAGGGCAAATAATGTCTATTATTATCAACAAAGACACTAAGGTCATCTGCCAAGGTTTCACTGGTAGTCAAGGTACTTTCCACTCAACTCAAGCTATCGAATACGGTACGCAAATGGTTGGTGGTGTAAGTCCTGGTAAAGGCGGTACTAAGCATTTAGATTTACCTGTATTTAATACAGTTAAAGACGCAGTCGCGGCAACAGGTGCAACTGCAACAGTTATCTATGTACCAGCACCATTTTGTAAAGATGCGATTATTGAAGCGGCAGATGCAGGCTTAGAATTAATCGTATGTATTACTGAAGGTATTCCTACTATCGACATGTTATTTGCTAAAGAATATGTTGATCGTAAAGGTGTGCGCATGATCGGTCCTAACTGCCCAGGTGTTATTACGCCGGGTGAGTGTAAGATTGGTATTATGCCAGGCCATATCCATAAGCCAGGTAAAGTAGGTATTGTATCTCGTTCAGGTACTTTAACTTATGAAGCTGTTAAGCAAACAACAGACGAAGGCTTTGGTCAGTCTACTTGTGTTGGTATCGGTGGTGATCCAATTCCTGGTTCAAACTTCATTGATATCTTAGCGTTATTCGAAAAAGATCCACAAACCGAAGCTATCGTTATGATTGGCGAAATCGGTGGAACGGCAGAAGAAGAAGCGGCAGCTTATATCAAAGCTAACGTAACTAAACCTGTTGTATCTTATATCGCTGGTGTAACTGCGCCAGAAGGTAAACGCATGGGCCATGCTGGTGCGATTATTTCTGGTGGTAAAGGTACAGCGGATGATAAATTCCGTGCTTTAGAAGACGCAGGTGTTAAAACGGTGCGTTCTTTAGCCGATATCGGTAAAGCAGTACGTGAAATTACAGGCTGGTAAGTTAAGCCTTATAAAAAACCCGCTTTTAGCGGGTTTTTTTATCGCTAAATTTTATAGCTAATATAGTATTAAGCTTAACCGTTATACTAACCTAAGTTCTAAAACAGACTTTACTGTTATATATGCAAGCGGATAAGCAAAAACTCATTTTAAATTTACAAAAACACAATATCGTGTTCTACGATGGACAGTGCTATTTTTGCCATGCAGCGGTTAACTTTATTATTCAGCGTGACAGCAAGGCTTTATTTTTATTTTGTCCAGTGCAAACAGAGTTAGCAACACAGTTACTGCAACAGTATAAAGTAGACATGGCCACGCAAGATACTCTCTATTTGCTGCAAGGGCATCGGCTTTACACGTTTTCATCGGCGGCTATTGCTATTAGCAAACAATTAGATGGCTTTTGGTTTTTATGTGCAGTTTTTAGTATTATTCCTAAACGGTTGCGCGATTACTTATATCGTTCATTTGCCAAACGTCGTTACCGTTGGTTTGGTCAGTCGCAAAGCTGTATTTTACCTACAGAAGCGGTACGATCTCGTTTTATTGGTTTTAACACAGTCGCTATTAATTCAAATTTTTTACTTTAATGAATATGCTTAGTGCAAGTTTGAAAAGGCAGTAGCCAGTAGCATTTTCGCTGCTATAATGCCGCATCTTAACTGAGTTTCAGCTATACAAGGAAACATGATTCTATGGCGGATTTAGAACAGCGCCCAACTAATTTTATTAGACAAATTATTGATGCAGATCTTGCATCAGGTAAACATAATGCCGTGCAAACTCGTTTCCCGCCTGAGCCTAATGGTTTTTTGCATATAGGTCATGCTAAATCTATTTGTTTAAACTTCGGTATTGCTAATGATTATCAAGGCAAATGTAATTTGCGTTTTGATGATACTAACCCAGAAAAAGAAAATATCGACTTTGTACGCTCAATTCAACAAGACGTTAATTGGTTAGGTTTTCAATGGCATGGTGATGTTCATTATTCTTCTGATTATTTTGATCAGTTATATCAGTTTGCAGTTGAGTTAATAAATAAAGGTTTAGCCTATGTTTGTTTCTTAAATGGCGAACAGATGCGTGAGTATCGTGGCAACTTAACTCAGCCGGGTAAAAATAGTCCATACCGTGATACGCCAGTGGCTGAAAATCTAGCCTTATTTGAAAAAATGCGTGCGGGTGGCTTTAAGGAAGGCGAATGCTCATTAAGAGCTAAAATTGATATGGCGTCTTCTTTTATGTGTATGCGCGATCCTATTATTTATCGGATCAAGTTTGCTCATCACCACCAAACAGAAGATAAATGGTGTATTTATCCAATGTACGATTTTACGCACTGTATTTCCGACGCATTAGAAGGCATAACGCATTCTTTATGTACTCTAGAGTTTCAAGATAACCGCCGTTTATATGACTGGATTTTAGATAACATTACTATTCCTTGTCATCCACAGCAAATTGAGTTTTCACGCTTAAATCTTGAATATGCGGTAATGAGTAAGCGTAAGTTACAAACCCTAGTAGAAGCTAATATTGTTACAGGTTGGGATGATCCACGGATGCCAACTATCGCAGGTTTACGCCGTCGTGGTTATACACCTGCTGCTATTCGTGAGTTTGCCAAACGCATTGGTGTAACCAAACAAGACAATACCATTGAAATGAGCGCACTTGAGGCTTGTATTCGTGAAGATCTTGATACTAATGCGCCTCGTGCTATGGCGGTGCTTGAGCCTTTAAAAGTTACTATAACTAATTACCCAGCAGATGGCATTGAATGGCTAGATGCGCCTAATCATCCCAAAGATGAAACTAAAGGCACACGCAAACTACCTTTTGGTCCTGTAGTGTATATTGATAAAGCCGATTTTCGTGAAGAGGCGAATAAAAAATATAAGCGTCTAGTGTTAAACGGTGACGTTAGATTACGTAATGCTTATGTTATTCATGCCGATGAAGTGATTAAAGATGAAAATGGCGAGATCATTGAATTAAAATGTAGCTACTTACCTGAAACCTTAGGGCAAAACCCTGCCGATGGTCGCAAGGTGCGTGGTGTTATCCATTGGGTTGAAGCTAAGCATGCGGTTGCGGCTGAGTTTAGGGTATACGATCGCTTATTTAGTGTTGCAAACCCTGCTGCGGCTGACGATTTCTTCACTGTGATTAATCCTGATTCATTAGTTATTAAACAGGGGCTAGTTGAGCCTTCATTACAACAAGCTGTTGCAGAATTTGCTTATCAGTTTGAGCGTGAAGGCTATTATTGTGCTGACAATCGCGATTCTTCTGCTGACAAGTTAGTATTTAACCGTACTGTAGGTTTACGTGATAGCTGGGGCAAAGAAGATAATTAGTCTGTAACAAGGTTACTTCATACTTATTAAAAAGCCTGCATTAAATATGCAGGCTTTTTTAATAGTATTAACCTATAAAAATAGGGTTTATTTTTTTAATAGGGCGCCAATACCAATAATTGCCGCTATAGCACCGCCGACCAAAAACCAAATTGCATTGTCAGTAGGGCTGCCTGTAACTAGCTCTGTTACTTCTGATGCGGTAGAGTTATATTCGTTGTAACCGAAGTAAAGTAAAATAACGCCGGCAACTAATAAGGCTAAACCAATAATTTTATTCATACATTCTCCTTTATTTATGCATTAAGCGTAGCGTTAAAATTAATTAACGCAAATCAGTATGTTATAAAATATTAGTAATTTCGAGAAAAATTTAGTTTTTAATAATTTGTAATAGTAAAACATGAGGCTTATATGGCTATTTTTCTAGCTGTGATATTGTTTGCTTTTTCCACTACCATTACGCCGGGCCCAAATAATGTCATGATAATGTCATCTGGCGTTAATTATGGCATTAAAGCGAGTTTAGGCCACTTACTAGGGATCTGTTTAGGGTTCCCCTTTATGGTATTACTGGTTGGCTTAGGCTTTGGCGTTGTTTTTGAACAATACCCTAATTTACACCAGTTAATTAAATTGATTGGTGTCATCTATCTTGTTTGGTTAGCTTGGCATATTGCTACGGCCGAGCCAAAACGAATAGAGCAGGGTACAAGTAAGCCTTTAAGCTTTATGCAAGCTGTTCTTTTTCAATGGGTTAATGGCAAGGCCTGGGTTATGGCATCGGGTGCTATTGCTGCTTTTACTACTTTAGATGGGGTATATTGGCAAGAAGTTGTTATTATAACCTTGGCATTTTTAGCTGTCGCTTTTCCCTGCGTGGGGTTGTGGTTAATTGGTGGGGCGCTACTACGTAGAGTCTTAACCAAACCGGTTTTCCAACGTGTTTTTAATATTAGTATGGCGATTATTTTAATTTTGTCTGTTTTACCGGTGATTAGCGAGCTTTGGCTTTATTATTTTAATTAAATAATAAAGCCAACTTTTACTGAGTTTATTAAGACGTTATTTTTAACAACTTTATTTAGGAGTATTTGATGAAAAAATTTATGCTTTTAATTGGTCTAGTGTTAGTTATGCTAGGCTGCACACAAACACAAACACAAACACAAGCAATTTGGATTGATGTGCGCACGGTTCAAGAATATGAAGCTGGTCATTTGCCAACAGCGGTTAATATTCCATTTGATGTTATAGCGGATAATATCAGTGCTGTGACTACGGATAAAAATGCGCCCATTCATCTTTATTGTAAAAGTGGCCGCCGTGCAGGTGTCGCTTTAGAAACGTTAAGTGCTTTAGGTTACACAAATGTCACTAATGAAGGTGGATACGAACAACTCATAGCAGACTAAAATGCAGTCTAACAGCGAGAAACACCGCCTTGAGCATCAAGCTGCTAAGCAATTTATGCGGTTATACGAGCAAAAAATGGGCTTAACAATGCGCCATATTTGGCATAATGAGCCGGCTAAGCCCGATGTGTCTTGTTATTTAAATGAGCAACGGCTTGATTTGGAGATAGCTCACTTATATGGCAGTGAAATAGAAGCTATGCAGATCTTAGGTCGCGATCTTGACGATAGCACCCGTGAAGAGCTTATTGCACTACTTAACTCGCCGGCAGAAACACGCTTATTAACTGCTTTAAATAGGTTGCTAAATAATAAGTCAGTTAAAACTTATGATTCTGAACGTGTATGGTTGGTTATTCGTAACTTAAACCCGCTATGGAGTACTAAGGATATAAAACAATTGTATCCCAAGTTACAAGTGCCTTTGTCTCAACCTTTTGAGCAAATTTGGTTAATCTCTGCGCAACATAATGATGCAGATTTAATCGCGCTATTTCCTGCGAAACTGGCTAAACAAGGCCTATTTTAATGTTGAATTTTTATCATAAACTGGCTGTGAAATTAGCTAAAATACGTTGGTTAGTTATATTAATTAGCATAACTGCGCTGAGCACTTTTATTTATTTAATCACTGTTGCTGAAGCAAACTTAGCACAGCAATGGCAGCTAAGCAGTGTCGTCGTTTTGTTATCGAGCGTGCAGGCATACCTTATCAGCTTGTTATTTATTGAGCCTGTAACCCAAGTCAGCTCCGATGTAGGGCTACTGGATAAGATTAAATATCGACTTAAGCTGACAATTAAATATTTAATAGCACTTTTATTATCCGGACTCATTTGCGCAATTTTATTTATAGGGTTACGTGCATTACTGGGTATAATCCGCAGCCTATTTTTTAACTAAACAGCAAAATATGAAAAGTAATGCGCTAAAATGGGATATTTTTTGTGCCGTAATTGATAACTTTGGTGACATCGGTATTTGTTGGCGGCTAAGCCGACAACTTACGAGTGAATATAACCTAGAAGTTCGTTTATGGGTTGACGATTTAGTTAGCTTTAAACGCATCTGCCCACAAATTAATACTGCAGCCAAAGAGCAACTGATTAATGGGGTGAGTGTTTGTTTATGGTCAGAACAAACCCAATGGCAACAAGTGCAGATCCCCGATGTAGTTATAGAAGCGTTAGCCTGTACTATTCCTAAGTCTTATCAGTTAAAGATGGCAGCTGAAACTGTGCAACCTTTATGGCTAAACCTAGAATATTTATCTGCTGAAACTTGGGTAGAGGGCTGCCATGGCTTAGCGTCACCACAACCTCAGCTGGCTATTAATAAATATTTCTTTTTTCCTGGTTTTAGCCCTGCAACTGGCGGTTTGTTGAAAGAGCAATATTTAGCGATGCAGCGGGATACTTTTATTAATACCCCCCAGCAGCAAGCGGCCTTTTGGCAAAAGCTATTAATTACTCAGCCTGAGCAATATCAGTATAAAGTATCACTATTTGCCTATGATCATCAGCAACTTGCAGATTTACTTAAGTGCTGGCAACAAAATACAAAGCCCGTATTATGTGTTATTCCTGAAGGTATGTTAGCAGAGCAAGTCGCGTCTATTTTACCAAGCTTAAATAGTAATCAAGCTAAGCAAAAGCTTTGCAAAATAGGCAATTTAACTTTAGTTGTTTTACCTTTTTTACCACAAGACGATTATGACTATTTATTATGGGCCTGTGATATTAACTTTGTTCGTGGCGAAGATTCTATTATTAGAGCACATTGGGCTAATAAGCCGTTTATTTGGCAAATTTATCGCCAGCAAGATGATGCCCACTTAATAAAGTTACAGTCTTTTTTGCAACTTTACTGCGCAAATATGCCTAAAAGTGTAAAAGAAAAACTGCAGAATATGTATATGGCCTGGAATACGCAACAGTCTTTAGTTAAGGTATGGCTTGATTTTATTGATATTTTACCTGAAATCGCAGGTTATAATATTAAGTGGCAACAACAACTGAACCTTAACGGTGATCTTGCACACAACCTCGTGCACTTTGTTGAAAAAAAATTTATAATAACCCGAAATTTTCGCTAACAAGAAGATATTAAAATCATGATGAAAACAGCTCAAGAACTACGTGCTGGCCAGGTAATAATGGTTGGTACAGAAGCAATGGTAATTTTAAAAGCCGAGTTTAATAAATCAGGCCGTAACGCTGCCGTTGTTAAAATGAAAATGAAAAACTTATTAACCAACCAAGGTATGGAAACAGTTTATCGTGCTGATGATAAGTTTGAGCAAGTACTTTTAGAAACTAAAGAAGTGACATATTCATATTTTGCTGATCCAATGTATGTATTTATGGATGAAGAATATAATCAGTTTGAAGTTGAAGCTGAAAATATGACTGATGCCTTAAAATACTTAGTTGATGGCATGGAGTGTTCAGTTGTGTTTTACAATGAGCGTCCAATTTCTGTTGACTTACCAACAATTGTTGTGCGTGAAGTTACTTACACTGAACCAGCAGCGCGTGGTGATACTTCAGGTAAAGTAATGAAACCAGCTAAAATTGAAACTGGTTTCGAAATTATGGTTCCTGATTTTGTTAAAGAAGGTGACAAGATTGAAATTGACACTCGCACCGACGAATACCGTGGCCGTGCTAAATAACTTTAATTTTGAATAAAAAGGCGCTAAGGCGTAATGTAGATTAAATAACAATTCAAGATTGGTTTACAGATCCATTGGCTGGTAAATAAAAGCCTACAGAATAACCTCTGTAGGCTTTTTTGCTACATCAGGAGGGAATTAGTAATCAGCTGTCCTGTTAATTTTATAGCTTGGCTGATGACCTTTGGCGCAGATGATTCGGGCGGTGCGAGGTATCATAATGCTCTGTAATATGTCGATAAAATAGATGGTGTATCGGCTAGATATTTTTGCTGGTAGATAATACCTTTATGTCGATAGAGTTGTATTGTGAAAGTGAAATAACGTCTTGGTTACGAAACAATAAAACCTATTTTTAACTTATAGTCGGCCATTGAAGTGATAGTGCTAGTCACACTATAGTGCAACTTTATCAGGTATAGATGGGGCTATGCTTATTGCGAAAGATATACCAGATACCATCACAGCATTTACCAATGCTCAAACCTGATCGGATATTAGTCAATAATTTCATTGTTAATTGGTTGTTTGTTTTTTTATTTAAAATTGCGTATTTTTTTTATTGATTTACAATGTGGTAATCTTGATCATATTTGGGAAACTTATGCGATTATTTTTAACAAAAATGAAGTTTTTGTATTTATTCTTATTCTTATTAATTGCTTGTAATGATAATAATAGTGTATCCGATAATCCAACGGATACAACTTTGCCACCCCCGCCCCCTCCTTCAACGGTTGAAAATCTACCAATTCCAGATAACCGTTATGTTGACAGTTATCAAATACTACTTTTTGGAAATAGTCATGTTAGAGTTCATAACTTAGCTGATGTTATACAATTATTATTAGAACAAGGCACCGATAAATATGCTATTTCGATAGTAGGTCCAGGTATGGGCTATCTTGACTCACGTTTTAACGATGGTGTTACGGCAGAAACAATAGAGTCCCGTCGATGGAGTCATGTTATTTGGCAGGCGCAAAAATATTCAACATCAGGAAAGTATACATATCCAACAAGCGCAGCAGAGTATTGGATTGAACTAACAAAACAACAAGGTGCTACGCCAATTCTATTTCCAGAGCATCCTCGCGAAGGAAATAAGGAAGAAGGTATGCGTATTTACGCATTACATGTTGATATAACAAGTAGAGCTGCAGCATGTGTCGCACCTATTGGACCAGCATGGGATTTAGCTATTAAAAACTTACCTGATGTATCTTTTCACATTGATGGTAATCATGCCTCTATTAATGGCACTTTGCTAACAGCTTTAATTTTTTATCAAGTTATTACTGGCGAGTCAGTTGAAAATCTAGTCTATATTCCGCAGATAAATGTTGCAGAAACATTACAAGCTGAACTTAGGCAAATAGCAGCAGCTACTTTTCAACAATTTACTGACTGTATTTATTAACTCTATTAATACTGAGTTTTTATGCCTGCAATTATAAAATCAATTGAGTCAGCCGATTTATCTTCGGTTATACAAATCCAAGATAGTTGTTATGGTGATGCTTTATATGAAGCTCCTGAGTTATTAGCCCAGCGCATAAGTACGCAGCCTGCAAGCTGCTGGGTTATAACAAGACCCGATAATACAGTTCAAGCTTATTTATTAAGTTATCCAGCTAAACAAGGTTTTATTGCAGCATTAGGAAGCCCTTTTAAGCAAGGGGTACAAGCAGATTTACTTTATTTACATGATTTAGCCGTTGCTCCTTATGCTAGAAAGCAAGGTCTTGCTAATAAATTACTAGAGCATGCAGAGCAATTTGCAACTGATTCGGGCTTTGATAAGTTAGCATTAGTTGCAGTGCAAGGTGCACAAAGCTATTGGCAAACTAAAGGGTTTCAAACAATTGAACGGCTATCGCCTGAGGCTGCTGAGGCACTGCAAACTTATGCTGACAAAGATGCGATCTATATGATTAAAACTATATGATTAAAACATAGTAAAGCTAATTAGTGTCGTTTTCTATAAAGATCTGTCATTATTTCACTCGCTAATTAATTTGACGGCTTAGTGTTATTTTATATTTAACTAGCAAGCCTACATACTTTTATTGCCTTTATAGTGTAGAGGAGACAGACGTGTCAGCCTGGATAATTGCAGCATTAGTTTTATTCTATTTTGCAACTTTGTTTTTACTGGCTGGCTGGGCAGAGCGTAACACTACTAATCGCGTTCTTAATAAATTTAATGGCCTACTATATAGCTTAGCTTTAGCTGTATATTGCTCATCATGGACATATTATGGCGCGGTGGGAACGGCAGTTCGGCAAGGTTGGCAGTTTATTGCCATTTTTTTAGGGCCTATAATTCTTTTTTTATTTGCTCAACCTTTTTTGTTTAAATTATTTCACCTGAGCAAAAAACAAAATGTCACTTCTGTAACTGATTTTATAGCCGCGCGGTACGGTAAACGCAGAAATCTTGCTTTAATCACATCCATCCTTTGCTTAATAATCGTTATCCCTTATATCGCATTACAGCTAAAAGCCGTTGCTAGTTCATACCATATAATTTTAGGCAGTGAGTTTAATTCAAATAGTGTTGTTTGGTGGCAAGATAGTGCGCTATTAAGCACAGCGGCTTTAACGTGCTTTGCTATTTGGTTTGGCACTAGGAAGCTTTACCTTACAGAGCAACGCCGAGGTGTAATGTTGGCAATTGCTTTTGGCTCCGTCATTAAATTGTTTGCTTTATTATGCTTAGCTCTAGTTGCTTATTGGCTATTACTTGAACCTGGTGATCTACTATTACAACGATTTGCAGAGCATGCAAAAAACAGCCAACAAGGCAATTTTACTGTTTTTGAATTTGCTATTAAAACCTGCTTAGCAATGGTAGCCGTATTTATCTTACCTTGGCAGTTTCATGTTACTTTTATCGAGAAAACATCTTCTAAATATTTACAACAGGCGAAACCTTGGTTTTGTGGCTACCTTATTTTTATAACGCTGGCAATAATGCCTATTGCCTTAACAGGAATACAGCTGTTCCCGAACAATAATGCCGATAATTTTGTTTTATTAATTCCATCTCATGCTGGCTGGAATGCCTTAAGTACATTTGTTTTTATTGGCGGCTTTGCTGCTGCTACATCCATGATTATCGTGGCTTCTTTGGCGTTATCAAACATGATCACAAACGATATGATTATGCCAAGCTTACTAAGAGCGAGTAAACGAAAATCGAGTAAGCAAAATTTTAGCCTAATTATTTTATGGCTTCGCCGTAGTATGATTTTTGTAGTTATGGCTTTATCTTATTTTTATTATGATGTTTTTGCTCGCAACTATGAGTTAGCCGAAACTGGCTTAGTTGTTTTTGCCTTAGCAGTACAACTAGCTCCAGCTGTGATCGGAGGGTTATATTGGCGCCGAGGTAATGTTTGGGGAGTTTATGCGGGGCTAAGTATTGGCTTTATATTGTGGTTTTTTACGTTAATGCTGCCGCAGCTGGTGAATGCAGGTGCTATTAACAGTACTATTTTAAACACCGGACTATTTGGTTGGCATTGGTTTAAGCCAAGTTCAATTTTTGCACTTGAGCTTGATAACTTAAGCCATGGGGTTTTAATTTCAGTGCTCGCAAATAGCTTTTTATATTTTATTGTTTCGCTAGTTACACCCACTAGATTACAAGATAGGCTACAAGCTGTCGCTTTTGTGAAGCCTAATTTACCCGTTAATTATGTTAGCGCTTCAACTAAACAGATTAAAGTTCAACATGCCGACTTAATGATCTTATTAGAGCAATTTCTTGGTGTAAATAAAGCCAAAGAAAGTCTTGTGCATTTATCTAAACAGCATGCAGTATTAGATCCTCTTAATTTGCCCATGAGCATTTTAATTGAACATGTTGAACGTGAGCTTGCTGGTGTAATAGGTTCGTCATCGGCTTCGACTATGGTCAATGCGCTAGTAGATGGCCGTCAGCTTGGTTTAGAAGACGTTGTTACACTGTTTGATGATACCAGCCAAGCTATTCAATTTTCGAGAAAAGTATTATTTACCACCCTGGAAAATTTAAGCCAAGGTATCAGCGTAATCGATGCTGAATTAAAGCTTATTGCATGGAATAAAGCCTATTTAACTATGTTTGACTATCCAGCTGCCTTAATTAAAGTTGGACGGCCGATTGCAGATATTGTCCGTTTTAATGCCAAAAGAGGAATGTGTGGTGATGGGGATGTTAATACCCAGATAGAAAAGCGGCTTAAGCATTTACAAGCGGGTACCGCGCATGTGTTTCAGCGAGTTTGGCCCAGCGGTCAAGTAGTTGAAATGCGTGGCAACCCAATTCCAGGTGGTGGATTTGTCACAAGCTTTACCGATATTACAGCACATGTATCTGCTGTTAAGGCGCTTGCTGAGGCGAAACAGCACTTAGAGGATAGGGTACAAGAGCGCACCCAAACTATTTCACAGATTAATGAGGAGTTATTAACTGAAATTAGACGACGCAGGGTAACAGAGCAGCAATTATTACAGGCTAAAATAGAAGCAGATGCAGCAAACGCCTCCAAAACACGCTTTTTAGCGTTAGCGTCACACGATATATTACAACCGTTAAATGCAGCGAGACTTTTTACTGCTGCATTAGAAAATAATGCAAATAATCTGCAGCAACAGTCGGTGATAAATCAGCTAGATAACTCATTAAAAGCCTCTGAAGAATTAATTGCCACATTATTAGATATTGCCAAATTAGATGATGGCAACTTAACGCCTGAAATCCAAACGTTCTCAATTGACGAGTTAATTTACTCTTTAGTTGATAGTTTTAGCCTAGTAGCTAAGCAAAAAAATCTAGCTTTAACGGCTAAAACACTAAGTGTACAGGTATTAACTGATGCTACTTATTTACGGCGAATATTACAAAACCTAGTATCAAATGCGCTTAAGTACACCGTAACGGGTCGTGTTTTCGTTAGCTGTCGTAAGCGTGGAGATAGCGCGTTAATTCAAGTGTGGGATACAGGACCGGGTATTAGCGACGCTGATTTAAAAAGAATATTTGACGATTTTTATCGCGTTGATAGTACAGCAAGGGGCCAGCAAGGTGTTGGGTTAGGCTTAGGGGTTGTACAAAGAATGGCGCGTTTATTAAACCATAAACTAAGCGTAAATTCTGTGCTAGGAAAAGGCTCAGTTTTTAGTATTGAATTACCTATTGTTGCAAAATCTAAAACCAGTGTGACAAAGCCTGTAAGTTATACCAAACCTCAGCCTTTTCCTGAATTATCTATTGTATGTATTGATGATGATGACGCTAATTTAACGGCATTAACGGTGTTATTAAAACAATGGCAAATAAACAAGGTTGTATGCTTTTACGATGAAGCCAGTTTTATAGCTTATGCAAAGGACCATCCTGCACCTGATATTTTAATTTTAGATTATCAATTAGCTAAAGAGGTAACTGGATTATCGGTTTATGAAAAAATACAGCCTATATGGGGAAAATTAAACGGCATTATTGTTTCAGCTTCGCCAGATCCTGATCTAGCAGTGAAAGCGAAAAAGCACGGATTATTATTTTTAGCAAAACCAATAAAACCTGCGGCCTTAAGGGCCAGCTTAAATCATTTAACTAGGTACAAAAATAAATAATTAACGGTGAGATGGTGAAAACTTAGCGATAGCTTTATTTACCGGTGCCTCTAAGGTTAAACGTTGTGCTTGAATAACTACCTGAGTTCGATTAGATACACCTAGTTTGCGAAAGATGGCCGTAATATGGGCTTTAACAGTCGCTTCAGATATCGCTAAGTCATAGGCTATTTGTTTGTTTAACCAACCTTCAGTTAGGTAATAAAGCACTTTATATTGCTGCTGGGTTAACTGCGCAACGCGGGCCGCTAAGTCCATATCTTGCTCTGTATCGTGATTACTATGATTAAAAACGGCTTTAGCTAAATGGTTAGGAACCCAAAGCTCTCCGGCTAAAACTTGATTTAATGCCTCAGCGATATCAACGGGTGTGGCAGACTTTGGTATATAGGCTGAGGCGCCAAAAGCCATTACGCGCCTAATAACATCAAGCTCTTCACTGGCTGAGATAACAACAATGGGTAGGCAGGGAAGATTTTTTCTTAACTGAATAAGGCCTAAAAAACCGCAATTTCCCGGCATGTGTAAATCGAGCAACAGCAAATCGGTATCCGGGTGTTGCTCTAGGGCAGTACAGGTTGTTTCAAAACTATCGGTTTCAATGGTTGTGGTTAGAGAAAAATTATTACTGATGGCATTTATTAACGCACTTCGAAATAAAGGGTGGTCGTCAGCAACAATAAGCTTGGCCATCGAATTCCTCCGGCAAGGTATAATTTGTAGTTATTTATTGATTATATAATAAAAAAGACCGCAGATGCGGTCTTTATATTCTGGTTGTGATAACTAGCATCTATGTAAAGACGAAACCGTTTTATTTACGATTCAATCTATTACTAATGAGTATATCCACTACTGATGGGTCGGCTAAAGTTGACATATCACCCAGTTGCTCATGTTCATTAGCGGCAATTTTTCTTAAAATACGCCGCATAATTTTACCTGAACGTGTTTTAGGTAAACCAGTAGGTGCCCATTGAATAAGATCGGGCGTGGCAATAGGCGATATTTCTGATCTTACCCATTGCCGCAATTCTTGGCTTAATTCATCAGAAGGCTCAATACCTACTCGAGGTGTAATATAGACATAGATCCCTTGTCCTTTTATATCATGGGTATAACCAACCACAGCAGCTTCAGCAACGGCATTGTGAGCAACTAAGCAGCTTTCTATTTCTGCTGTACCTAAGCGGTGGCCAGACACATTAAGTACGTCATCAACACGGCCTGTGATCCAGTAATAGCCGTCTTCGTCTCGTTTAGCGCCATCTCCTGTGAAGTATGTGCCAGGGTAGGTTGCAAAGTAGGTTTGCTCAAACCGCTTATGATCACCATAAACAGTACGCATCTGGCCTGGCCAACTGTTTTTAATAATTAGGTTGCCTTCAGCTACACCTTCTAGTTCATTACCATCGTTATCAACTATAGCTGGAACGATGCCAAAGAAAGGCCGAGTAGCAGAACCTGGTTTTAATTCTGTGCAACCAGGAAGAGGTGTGATTAGGATCCCGCCAGTTTCAGTTTGCCACCAAGTGTCGACGATTGGGCATTGATCTTTACCAAAATGATGATGATACCAATACCAAGCCTCAGGATTTATAGGCTCACCAACACTACCTAAGGTACGGATAGAGCTTAAATCTGCCCCTTCGGTTGGCGCGTTACCGTGGGCCATTAATGCCCGAATTGCTGTTGGTGCGGTGTATAAAATATTAACCTTATATTTATCGACTATTTGTGCCATACGCATAACACTTGGGTAATTTGGCACACCTTCAAATAAAATACTGGTTGCTCCGTTAGCAAGAGGGCCATAGATAATATATGAATGACCGGTTACCCAACCTATATCTGCGGCACACCAATAAATATCTTTATCATGATAATCAAATACATACTGATGAGTTATAGCAGCGTAAACTAAATAACCGCCCGTTGTATGCAAAACACCTTTAGGCGCACCGGTTGAGCCTGAGGTGTATAAAATAAATAAAGGATCTTCAGCCTGCATTGGCTCAGCTGGGCAGTCAGTATTTTGTGAGGCTATAAGTTGGTGATACCAAAGATCGCGTGTTGGCTGCATAGGGATATTTTGGCCAACATGCTTAATAACAATGATGTTTTTAACAGGTGATTTATCAGCTAAATGATCTATCGCTATATCAACATTTTGTTTTAAATGGGTAGCGCGCCCGCCACGAAGTGCTTGGTCTGCAGTAATTACCAGTTTTGAGTCGCAGTCAAAAATCCGACTGCCTAATGCATCGGGAGAAAAACCAGCAAAAACGACAGAGTGGACAGCACCGATACGGGCGCAAGCTAAAATGGCGACAGTAGCTTCAATTATCATAGGTAAATAAATAGTGACACGATCACCTTTAGTTACCCCTAATTGCTTCATGCCATTAGCTAACTGACACACTTGCTGATGCAATTGCGCATAAGTAATAGATTTACTAACTTCAGGGGAGTCACCCTCCCAAAAGTAAGCAACTTGATCAGCACGCTGTGGTAAGTGGCGATCTAAACAGTTGAAGCAGGCGTTTAACACGCCATCTTTAAACCATTCAATGTTAACTTCACCCGGTTTAAAACTGGTGTTTTTTACTTGGCTAAAAGGCTTAAACCAATCGAGGCGTTTACCTTGTTCGGCCCAAAATTTTTCAGGCTCAGTAACGGACTGTTTGTACATTTGCTGATATTGCTCATTCGATAAATGCGAGCGGCTAGCTGCAGCAGCAGGGACCGGATATAAGGTTGGATGTGACATAAGTTACCCTGTTGTTTTTTATAATTGGTTAGGATCTTTCTAACTAAGTTAAAGCCAATTGAATACTAGACCTTAGTCTAATAAGTTAAAGTTAATATTAGCAATAGCATTGAAAATAATCGTAATTTTAACTATAGCCCATAAATTAATTGCTGTAGATTAAAGCATAAAAAAAGCCAGTTAAATCATAACTGGCTTTTTAACGTTATAGCTAAATAACAGGTTTAGCAAATAAACTAAATTGCATTACTCATCTTTAGTTGCAGCTTTAGTCATTGGTGCTGTAACAACTTGACGGGCGAATGCTGAGCCCGCTTGACGTTGCGAACTTGCAACAGCCGGGCGCTCAACCGCTGGTTTAGCAACTGGCACAGCTGTTTCGGTTTGCTCTGCTTTAGGGGGGGATTCCACTGCTGTTGCTTTAGTCGTTGTAGCAACAACCATTTGAGCATAACGACTTGTCGCCGGTTTTGCAGCAGGTTCAGGCTTTTTAGTCGCAGTAGCTGTTGGTTCAGCAACCTGGGCAGTCTCTGGTGTCACTGGCTCTTCTTGTGTTGTAGCAGGTTGTGCAGCTGTTGCCGACTTTGCAGGCTTTTCTGCTGCAGGTGATGCTATTTCAGATGATACGACTTCAGGTGTAGCAACATTAGACGTAACAGTATCATTAGTGTCTGTTGCTACATCTTTTTTCTCTACAACCTTACGGCGACTACGCGTTTTTGCAGCTTGATTGACATCCGGTGTTTCGTCAGAAGTTACTTTAGCTGTTTCAGTATTAACGTCATTATTTGTAGCGGTAGCTTTTTGGCTATTAGCTTCGGTTACTACAGTCGCTGCCTCTGTTGATACTGCACTTGGCTCTGTTGTAACAGAAGACTCAGAAGTAGCAGGTGCTGGCTGTGTAGTTACAGCAGGCTGCGCTGCGTCAGCAGTTAAATCAGCCGCTGATGTTTGCGAATCAGATTGCTCTTTTCTACGTTTTTGGCCGGCTGCACGTAAATGGCGCGGTGAACGACGATTACGACTGCGAGGCTCTGTTGTCTCAGGGGTATCTTTGTTTTCAGCGCTTGCAGTTTCGTTTTGTACTGATTGAGAGTCAGCAGCTGATGTTTCAGCAGTTGTTTCTTTTACAGGGGCCGCACTTGCTACTGTTTCTGGTTTTGCAGTAGTAGTGACCTGAGCTTCAACAGCCTGTTCAACCTTGCTTGTTGTGGTTTGTTGTGGCTTAGAATCTACTTTTACCTCAGCTGAAACGGTATTTTTTTCTACAACAGCTTCATTAGATGCAATAGAAGAAGTTGCGGCAGCCGTTTCTGGCTGGTTTAAGCGAACTGATTTACGGGCATTACGACGCTGACGACGCTCTACAACTTTCTGGGAGGCTTGTTTTTCTAAAACCGCCTCAGTTTGTTTAGCTGCTGGTTTATCATTAGCTGGCTTTACTTCATTAGTATTGCGAGGCTGTTGATTACGAGGTTGACGTTCTGTACGTTGATTTGCCGGCGTCTCATTTGTTGTTGCAACTGCCTTATCATCATTTTCATTACGACGACGAGATTTATTGTTGCGACGACGAGTATTCTCGCGCGGTTGGTCTTTATTACCCTCACGTTTATTATCTCGGCCACCGTTACGACTCTTATTGTCCGCAGCTTTGCGATCATTTTTAGTGGCAGTTTTTTTAACTTCTTGCTTGGGCTCGTCACTACCTAATAAACCCTCAAACCAAGTGCTAATTTTCTTCCACAAGCTAGGTTGTGTATTGTTAGCAGTTGTTGTGGCTTGTTTAGCCGCTGGTAAAGGGGAGCTATTGGCTATGTTGATGGCAGAAATAGCCGGCTTTTCTTTTACTGCATCAGAGGCAGGTTGATATAGATCAGATGTTAACTCAGGCGCTTTAACCATGTTGTAGCTGACATCTTCAATTTCTTCATCGATGCGTATGCGAATAACTTCATGGTTCGGCGTTTCTAAATGTTCATTTGGTATAACAAATACGCGGATCCCTTGACGTTTTTCAATACGACGAACAGCTTCACGCTTTTCGTTCATTAAATAAGTGGCTACAGATACCGGCACTTGGGCATGGATTTGGCTTGTATTGTCTTTAATTGAGTCTTCTTCAATTAAACGTAAAATAGATAGCGCAGTTGATTCAGTACTGCGAATTGTGCCACGGCCGTGACAACGAGGGCAGACATGAGTTGCAGAGTCACCTAATGATGGACGTAAACGTTGGCGAGACATTTCTAACAAGCCAAAACGTGAAATACGGCCAATTTGCACCCGAGCGCGGTCTTGTTTTACTGCATCTTTTAACCGGTTTTCAACTTCACGCTGATGACGCACTGGTGTCATATCAATAAAATCGATAACAATTAAGCCACCTAAGTCACGTAAACGCAGTTGGCGGGCAATTTCATCAGCCGCTTCTAAGTTAGTATTAAATGCGGTTTCTTCAATATCACCGCCTTTTGTCGCTTTAGACGAGTTAATATCTATTGCCGTTAACGCTTCGGTACTATCAATTACAATAGAGCCGCCTGAAGGTAAGCGTACTTCACGCCGAAAAGCAGATTCAATTTGAGTTTCAATTTGAAAATGCATAAATAAAGGCACTTCGCCTTGGTATAATTTAACGCGGTGAGCAAAGTCTGGACGGAATTGCTGAATATATATTTTAGCTTCTTCAAATATCGCTGGGTTATCTATCAGTATCTCACCAACATCACGGCGTAAATAATCACGGATAGCCCTAAAAACAACATTACTTTCTTGATGAATTAAAAAAGGAGCAGGGCGCTTTTGTGCTTCATCTGTAATAGCTGACCAGTGTTTTAATAGTGCTTTTAAATCGTAATCTAACTCTTCAAACGACTTACCCACACCTGCTGTACGAACAATTAAGCCCATACCTTTAGGCATTTCTAATTGATTTAACGCATCTTTTAATTCTTGACGCTCATCGCCTTCAATACGGCGAGAAATACCACCAGCGCGAGGGTTATTTGGCATTAATACTAAGTAAGAGCCTGCTAAACTGATAAAGGTAGTTAACGCCGCGCCTTTTTGGCCACGTTCTTCTTTATCAATTTGAATAATAACTTCTTGACCTTCTTTTACCACTTCTTTGATATTAGGGCGGCCATCGAAGCTATAGTTAGCAGGGAAGTATTCGCGAGAAATTTCTTTTAATGGTAAAAATCCGTGGCGGTCTGAACCATATTCGACAAAAGCAGCTTCTAAGCTGGGCTCTACTCTGGTAATTTTTCCTTTGTAAATATTGGCTTTTTTCTGCTCATGACCAGGACTTTCAATATCTAAATCATAAAGTTTCTGGCCATCAACCAGAGCTACGCGGATCTCTTCTTCCTGCGTAGCGTTTATTAACATTCTTTTCATCGTAGCTGACTCGTATCTTTGCAGCCACAACGCAACCCAAAGGGCACTGCGTGTTCAGATGTTTTGCAAACACTAATTAATGCAGTCTCACGACTGGAATGTCTGTGGAAATCAAATTGTCACTGTAACTTTTACAGTTAATGCTGTTTTCTTTTTTATATCTGATACACATCGCCTAACAGCGCTGCGTTATAGCAAATCTTTTTTATATGCTCTGGTTAACGGGAACTCATGTTTTGCCGCTTTTGATAATAGATTACGCAACATTATCTCAGGCAAATGGCGTCTGGTTTACGCAGGGGGTATAAAAAACGTTGGTTTTCGCAACGATTTCGGTATGATCACATCCCCTAACGGTGCCGCACAAGTTCTCTTATGTTACTTTGAGCGCCCTAATTGCCAATGCTGGCTTAATTAGCGTGAAGATTATCCCACTAATTGGCTATCGATAGCAACTGAAATGTAATATTAGCAGAGTATTCTAATCCCATGACTGATGAAATCAAATTGCCGGTGCAAATTGTTGAAATTGAAGACGATTTTATTGGCCAACGAATAGACAACTATTTAATAGCTCGGCTAAAAGGCGTACCTAAAAGTGTTGTTTACCGTGTTTTACGAAAAGGTGAGGTGCGAGTAAACAAAAAACGGATTAAACCTGAGTATAAATTGCAGCAAGGTGATACAGTTCGGATCCCACCCTTTACTGTGGCACCTGAGGGTGAAGCGGTATCGGTTAAATTATCTTTAGTTAAAAATCTCGAACAGCATATTTTGTTTGAAGATAAAGATTTAATTGTACTAAACAAGCCGTCAGGCATGGCTGTGCATGGTGGAAGCGGTCTAAAGTTTGGTGTTATTGAGGCCTTAAGAGCGCTGCGCCCATTAGCCAAGCACCTAGAGCTAGTTCATCGCCTAGATCGGGATACTTCAGGTTGTTTACTTATTGCCAAAAAACGCTCTGTATTAACCCATTTACATGCGCAACTTCGTGATAAAACTGTAGAAAAAAAATATTGGGCATTAGTTGCTGGTGATTGGGATAATAAAGTACGTAAGGTCACAGATGCCTTGCGTAAAAATACCCTGCAATCAGGCGAGCGAGTAGTCAAAGTTGATGAGGTTAACGGCAAGCCATCTGAGACCCGGTTTCGTATTTTACAACGCTATCAAGAGGGGACCCTTGTTGAGGCATTTCCTGTAACAGGGCGCACTCATCAAATTCGGGTTCACACAGCCTGTAAAGGTCATCCTATCGCGTGCGATGATAAATATGGTGATAATGCTTTTACACAACAAATGCAGCAGCTGGGTCTTAATAGGTTATTTTTACATGCCAAAACGTTAAGTTTTATGCATCCGAATACCGAAACGACTTTACGTATAGAAGCACCGCTAGAGACTGTTTTAGAGCAGGCTCTTGAAAAATTGACGAGAAAATAAAATGAATAATGCTAGGGTCTCTTTGGTGGTATTTGACTGGGATGGCACAGTTATGGACTCTATTGGCCGTATTGTGTCTTCTATGCAATCTGCAGCAAGATTAACCAAGTTAGTCGTGCCAAGTGATCACGCTGTTAAACAGATAATTGGCTTAAGTTTGGATCCGGCTTTTGATATTTTGTTTTCAAATTTAACGGCCATCAAACGCCAACAGTTATTTGAACATTATCGCGATCAATATTTGATACATGATACTACACCAACACCTTTATTTGATGGTGTTGAAACCGTGCTTAAGCAGCTTAAAGATAATAATATTAAGCTGGCGGTTGCTACAGGTAAAGCGCGTAAAGGTTTACAGCGTATGTTTGATGAAACTGGCTTAGCAAGTTATTTCGATTTTAGCCGCTGTGCTGATGAAGCTCAGTCTAAGCCCGATCCTGATATGTTAAAGCAAATTTTGGCTAAGTTAGCGATTCCAGCTGAGCAAGCTGTTATGGTTGGTGATACAAGTCATGATATGAAAATGGCGCAAGCTATTGCTATGCCACGTATTGGTGTAACTCATGGTGTGCACGATGCTGAGGTGTTAAATCAGTATCAACCTAAAGCAATTATTGACTCTATTCCCGAATTACTTGGCGTGTTATAGCCGTTTTAGTGATGGTTCTTAATTAATAGATTAAGAACCATCACAGTTAACCTGTTATCTTAACTATGTTTTTAAGTTGGTTCATCTTCTAATAAGACGTTATAGCCTGCGTTAATTAACATATGATTTAATTTCAGTAAGGGTAAACCAACTAAGCTGTTTGGATCATCTCCAATGAGTTTTTCAAATAATGAAATTCCTAAACCTTCTACTTTAAAGCTTCCAGCACAATCTAAGGGTTGTTCTTTTTCCACATAACGCACTATTTCAACATCGGTTAGGCTTCTAAACCAAACATCGAAGTAGTCTATATGTTGCTGTATTGAGTTATCAGCGGCATTAACAACCGCTAAGCCGGTTAAAAATTGTACTTTATGGCCGCTAAAGCGACGAAGTTGCGCAATTGCCTTGTCAAAGCTGTGCGGTTTGCCGATAATAGCGCCCTGAAACAAGGCAACTTGATCAGAGCCAATAACTAAGCCTTCTGTTAAGGAGCTTGCTACTGCTTGTGCTTTAGCTAAAGCTAAGCGACTGACTAATGTTGATGCTAATTCATGCGGATGCACCGTTTCATCAACATTAGGGGCTTGACTGTTGAAATTTTTGGTTAGTTTACTCAAAATAGCTTTACGATATTCTGAGCTTGATGCTAACCAAAGTTTAGCTGTTGTGGTTTGGGTCATTGCAATTCGATTCTAGCTGTTTTTGAGGGCTACTATAACGGTAATCCTTGTTGGCAGCGAGAAAAAAAGTAAAAAACTGCCTGAACCCTTTGACAGCAAAGGGGGGCTTCTATATGATGCGCGCCTTATGCAAAAAGTAAAAATGCCAGTTACCCTAGATCCAGTTAAAGCAGCGCAAAAACGCTCAGAGTATGAAGGCATATATGCTTCAGAAACATTAACTCGATTAAATGAGAACTTGCTAACATCGCAAGATCTTGTAACGGTTCGAATTGAATGCAGTACTGACCAACAAGGCCTAACTGTTTTACAGGGTAGCGCTTCTTGTGAAGTGAGTGTAAGCTGCGAGCGCTGTGGTCAACCCATGGATGTTTCGTTAGACTGCAATTTTGCATATACACCGGTAAAACCGGGTAACGAAGCAGCTTTGGATAACATCCCAGAGTGCTATGACGTGATCGAGAGAGACGAACACGGCGAAATAAATTTACGGCAGTTAGTGGAAGATGAGCTGATTTTGACTCTACCATTGTTCCCGATGCATGATGAAGCAGTTTGTACTGTGAAAGCGGCAGAGATGAGCTTTGGTGATATAGGGCCAGAAGCAGAAAAACCCAATCCATTCGCTATACTGCAAGAATTAAAGAAAAAGTGAGTTTAGGAGAAATACCATGGCTGTTCAGCAAAACAAAAAATCTCGCGCTCGTCGCGACATGCGTCGCTCACACGATGCGTTAACTGGCCCTACGCTGTCAGTTGATTCTACTACTGGTGAAACGCACCGTCGTCACCACATTACTGCCGATGGTTATTACAAAGGCCGTAAAGTTAAGTAAGTTTGGATGCACCTAGTGCAGCCGCTAAAGCTAACACTTGCTTTAGATATGATGGGGGGCGACCATGGCCCCCGATCAACTATCCCTGCCGCCCTGGCTGCGATAGATGAATTCTCTGATCTTCACCTAATATTGTGTGGTGATGAAACCATTTTAACCGAGCAATTAAAAAAGCACGGCGTTTCTAGCCATCCCCAATTTACCATTAAACATTGTAGTCAAGTTGTCAGTATGTCTGAAAAACCGGCATATGCTTTGCGCAATAAGCGTGATTCCTCTATGCGGGCAGCCATTGACTTAGTTGACTCAGGTAATGTGCAAGCTTGCGTTAGCGCTGGTAATACCGGGGCATTAATAGCCATTGCGCACTATGTACTAAAAATGCTGGATGGCATTGAACGACCCGCATTAATTAGCACTATTCCTTCAATTGAAGGAGAGCCAGTCTATATGCTGGACTTAGGGGCTACCGTTAATTGTGACGCTGATACCTTATTTCAATTTGCTGTAATGGGTTCTGTTATGGCAGAGCAGGTGATTGGTATTAATAAACCGCGTATTGCTTTATTGAATATGGGTGAAGAAGAAATCAAAGGCTCTGATCAAATTAAACGTGCCGCTATGTTGCTTAGTGAGTGTCAGGACATTAACTATGTTGGTTACATTGAAGGTAATGACATTTTTTCGCGTAAGGCGGATGTTATTGTCTGTGATGGATTTGTTGGTAATGTGGCACTTAAAACCTGTGAAGGTGTAGCAAAACTCATCTTAAGTCGTTTAGAGTCTAGTATAAAAGAACAACTAACTGCTCAATTATTGGGCTGGTTAATGAAACCTTTCATTAAAAATCTCTCTCAAGCTGTGAACCCCGACCACTACAATGGTGCAAGTCTGATAGGATTGCGCGGAATTGTTGTAAAAAGTCATGGTAATGCAACGAAAGATGCATTTCTTAGTGCCATCCGACAAGCTGTGCAAGAGGTTGAACGCCAAGTGCCAGCAAAAATAAAACGTCGATTGGAACACTTATTAATAGATAAAGCGTAGGTTCTTATGTATTCACGCATTATAGGTACCGGGAGCTATTTCCCGTCAAAAGTCCGTTCTAATACTGATCTTGAAACTATGGTAGAAACTACTGATGAATGGATCATGGAGCGTACTGGCATTAAAGAGCGACGTATTATTGGTGATGACGAAACAGTCGCTACAATGGGTGCGCAAGCGGGTTTAAAGGCATTAGAAGCTGCCGATATAGATAAAAACAGTATAGATATGCTGATTTGCGCTACAACAAGTGGTGCCCGATCGCTACCTAGCTCTGCTTGTGAAATTCAGCGTGAACTAGGCTTACCCCCTATGCCTGCTTTTGATGTTGCAGCAGCCTGTGCGGGGTTCTGTTACGCGCTTAGCGTTGCCGATCAATATATTAAAAGTGGCATGGCCAAGCGTATTATGGTGATTGGTTCAGACTGCTTATCTCGTTTAGTTAGCCCAGAAGACCGCAGCATGGTCATTCTTTTTGGTGATGCAGCGGGTGCTGTTATTTTAGAAGCCTCAGAAAAGCCAGGTATTTTATCTACCCATATTTATGCAGATGGTAAATACTCTGAGTTGCTTTATGTAGATAACCCAATACGTGGAATAGAAACCTCTGTTCATAGCTCGTGGGGAGCCATGAAAGGTAATGAAGTATTTAAAGTGGCGGTAACTAAATTATCTGAAGTTGTAGAGCAAACGTTAGCGGCTAATAATTTAGATAAATCGCAAATTGATTGGTTGGTACCGCACCAAGCTAATCTACGTATTATTGCAGCTGTAGCTAGAAAGTTAAATTTACCTATGGAACAGGTTGTTATAAACCTTGATAAATATGGTAATACGTCTGCCGCCACAGTACCAACAGCCCTTGATGAAGCAATTCGGGATGGCCGCATTAAACGAGGTCAGACGATATTACTTGAAGCTTTTGGTGGTGGTTTTGCTTGGGCATCAGCCTTAATTCGTTATTAATTTTTTGCAGGACATACAATGACAACAAAACTTGCAATTGTTTTTCCAGGTCAGGGCTCACAAAGTGTCGGTATGCTAGCCGAGCTTTATCAGCAGCATGACATTGTTAAACAAACCTTTTCTGAGGCTTCTGCTGCGTTAGGTTATGACTTATGGGCTTTAGTCACTAATGGTCCTGAAGCTGACTTAAATGAAACCCACCGCACTCAGCCTGCATTACTTACTGCATCAGTAGCAGTTTGGCGTTTATGGCAGCAACAAAATGGCCAGCAACCTGCTTATTTTGCAGGGCATTCGTTAGGTGAATATTCGGCCTTAGTTTGTGCCGGCGTTTTAACTTTAACTGAAGCCGTTACTTTAGTTGAAAAACGCGGCCAGTATATGCAATTAGCGGTTCCAGCAGGTGTTGGTGCTATGTCAGCCATAATTGGTTTAGATGATGCCGCTATTGTTCAAGCTTGTGAACAGGCAGCTCAAGGTGAAGTGGTTGCAGCTGTTAATTATAACTCACCAGGTCAAGTGGTTATCGCAGGCCATAAAGCGGCTGTTGAGCGTGCAGGCGAGCTATGTAAAGCCGCAGGTGCTAAACGTGCCTTACCTTTACCTGTTAGTGTCCCATCGCATTGTGAGTTAATGCGCCCAGCTGCTGAAAAGCTATTAGTTGATTTAAACCAGCTTAACTTTAGTGGCACTAAGGTCCCTGTTGTAAATAATGTTGATGTAGTGGCTGCAACGGATAGCGCTGAAATTAAAGATGCGCTGGTTCGTCAACTATACAGCCCAGTGCGCTGGACAGAAACAATTGAATTTTTAGCTAGCCAAGGTGTCAATCAAGTTCTAGAGTTTGGTGCGGGCAAAGTATTAACCGGCTTAATTAAGCGTATAGATAAAACCATTAGCACTGCAGCAGTGGGCGATCAAGCTTCGCTTGAATCGGCTCTTACTCAAGAGTAAGCATAAGAATAGGCACAGGAAAAGCATAAAATGACAAATTTTATTTCATTAGAGGGCAAAGTCGCCCTAGTAACAGGTGCAAGCCGTGGTATAGGCCGTGCAGTTGCTGAACAATTAGCCGCTTTAGGCGCTAAAGTGGTGGGTACTGCAACCTCAGAAAAAGGTGCAGCTGCAATCAGTAGTTATTTAGGTGACAAAGGCTTCGGACTAGTGTTAAATGTTGCTGATAATGAGTCAATTGAGCAATGTTTAAGCGAAATAAAACAACAGCTTGGTGATATCGAAATTCTAGTGAATAATGCCGGTATCACACGTGATAACTTATTGATGCGAATGAAAGATGAAGAGTGGCTTGATATTATCCAAACTAACTTGACATCAGTTTACCGCTTAAGCAAGGCGGTTATGCGTCCAATGATGAAGCAACGTTTTGGCCGAATTATTAATATTGGCTCTGTTGTAGGTTCTATGGGCAATGCAGGGCAAACAAATTATTCAGCAGCGAAAGCGGGTGTATTAGGTTTTACTAAATCACTGGCAAAAGAAGTTGCATCGCGTGGTATTACAGTGAATGCTGTAGCACCAGGCTTTATTGATACTGATATGACGAAAGACTTATCAGAAGAGCAAAAAGACGCTATTTTTAGCCAAGTGCCAGCAAATCGTTTGGGTCATCCTAAAGAAATTGCTGCTACCGTGGCATTTTTAGCTTCAAATCAGGCTGCCTATATTACAGGTGAGACTATTCACGTAAACGGCGGTATGTATATGGTGTAACTATTGGGTGTTTATCAGGTTTGACCAGCAAAAAATGCTGTTTCTCAAGCTTGCAACACACTTTGGTTACGCATAAACTAGCGCCACACAAAATTGCACGAACTGTTGCGATTTATATGAGTAAAAGGAAACAAAGATGAGCAACATCGAAGAACGCGTTAAGAAAATCATTATCGAACAACTAGGTGTTAAAGAAGAAGAAGTTAAAAATGAAGCTTCTTTTGTTGAAGACTTAGGTGCTGATTCGCTAGATACTGTTGAACTAGTTATGGCGTTAGAAGAAGAATTTGATACTGAAATTCCTGACGAAGAAGCTGAAAAAATTACAACGGTTCAGTTTGCTATTGACTACGTTAAGGCACATGCTGAATAAGCAAAGTGCTTACAGAACGGGTAGCTAAGCTACCCGTTTTCGTTTTAAGACTTCAATAATTTTCATGGCGGAGGGTTTTGTGGCAAAACGTCGTGTAGTTGTTACCGGTTTAGGCATGTTAACACCATTAGGTAACGATGTAGCCTCAAGCTGGCAAGGTTTACAGCAAGGTAAAAGTGGTATCTCTATGATAGAGCACTTTGATACTAGCGCGTACACCACTAAATTTGCCGGTTTACTTAAAAATTTTGATGTAGAGCCTTATTTTTCGGCGAAAGATGCCAGAAAAATGGATCTATTTATTCAATATGGCGTTGCGGCTGGTATACAGGCGTTTCGTGATTCAGGATTAGAGATAACTGAAGAAAACGCTCCGCGTATAGGTGCAGCAATTGGATCGGGTATAGGCGGTTTAGGTTTGATTGAAGAAAATCATGCTAAATTACTTGCTAACAGCCCGAAAAAATTGTCACCTTTCTTTGTGCCTTCAACCATTATCAATATGATTGCAGGGCAGCTATCTATAATGCTGGGGTTGCAAGGGCCTAATATTAGTATTGTTACTGCCTGTACTACAGGCGTGCACAATATTGGTCATGCTGCGCGTATGGTTGCTTATGGTGATGCAGATGTGATGATTGCCGGTGGGGCAGAAAAAGCGTCTACACCATTAGGTATGGGCGGTTTTTCCGCTGCTAGAGCATTATCTACTCGCAATGATGCGCCACAACAAGCAAGTCGGCCATGGGATAAAGACCGTGATGGTTTTGTTCTTGGCGATGGTGCTGGCGTTATGGTTGTTGAGGAATATGAGCATGCTAAAGCCCGTGGTGCCAAAATCTATGCTGAATTAGTTGGTTTTGGTATGAGCGGTGATGCTTACCATATGACTTCACCACCTGAAAATGGTGCTGGTGCGGCATTAGCTATGGCCAATGCGTTAAAAGACGCTGGCGTAAATGCGGATCAAGTGGCGTATATTAATGCTCATGGTACTTCTACTCCAGCGGGCGATATTGCTGAAACTCAAGCAATTAAATCGGTATTTGCCAGCAATATAGATAAAGTGATGGTGAGCTCTTCTAAATCGATGATTGGGCACTTATTAGGTGCTGCGGGCTCAGTAGAATCTATAATTACGGTATTGTCTTTACAAGATCAGGTTGTAACACCAACCATCAATTTAGATAATCCTGATGACGGCTGTAATTTAGATTATGTCCCTCATGAAGGCCGACAAGTTAAAATGGATTATGCACTTTGTAATTCTTTTGGCTTTGGTGGAACTAACGGTTCTATATTATTTAAAAAGATCTAATTGACTGTTTTAATAGATAAAGGCTGCATTATGCAGCCTTTATTTTTGCTATTGTGTTAGTGACTAATTAAGGCATACTGTGGCGGTAACTTTTTTATGGAGCCCAAAGTGACCTTAAGCGTTAGCCCTTTAGATCGTAGCTTCAACTATGGCGACGGATTTTTCACTACCATGTTAGTAAAAGCAGGTGAAATTCAGTTATGGCCTTTGCACCTCGCCAGACTTCAACAGGCAGCACAACGGCTGCACTTTTCTAGTATTAATTGGCCACAGTTAACGCAAGATGTCCGTGCTGCTATCACTCAAACTGATCAAGTCATTAAAGTGCTAATTTCCAGAGGACAAGGGGGGCGAGGTTACAGTAGCGCCAATGTAGATAAGCCTAATATTTACATCAGTTGTGCCGAAGTTCCTAATTATAGTGTTTGGCAACAACAGGGAATTCATTTAGGTATAGCAGAGCTAAAATTAGCGATTCAACCGGCTTTGGCGGGCATAAAACATACCTGTCGCTTAGAGCAAGTGCTAATTAAGCAGCAACTTTTGCAAAGCGAATATGATGATTTACTGGTTTTTGATCAACAGAATTTTGCCTGCGAAGCATCAGCGGCAAATGTTTTTTTTCATCGTCAAAACCAATGGTATACTCCTTGTTTAACTCGTGCAGGTGTCGCGGGCGTTATGCGTCAACAGCTGATGGAACAGATTAAGGTACAACAAGTAAACTGGACCTTAGATCAGCTTGATCATATTGATGCGATTTTTATTTGTAATGCCTTAATGGGGATAGTGCCAGTGCGCCAGTTTATGGCTAAGCAACTTGATATGTCGTCGGTATTCACCTTAATGAAGCAGCCTCTATGCTAAAAAAAATTCTTTTTCTTATTTTGCTAATCTTTGTATCACTGGCTGGGTACTTTGCTAGTATTAAACACTTAAATTCATTAACTATTGATTTTTCAGAGCCTATTTATACCGTAAAATCAGGTGCATCAGTGCAGGGCTTATGTAGAGAGTGGGTAAAGTTAGGCCAGTTATCCTCAAGTGACTGTTTATTACTAAAGCTATATACCAAACTAAAGCCTCAATTAGCTTCCTTACAACAAGGCAGTTATAGGGTGTCGGGTGATATGCCATTATTTTCCTTACTTAGTTTATTTCGTGATGGTAAAGTGGCTCAGTTTTCTTTAACCTTTATTGAAGGCCAAACTGTAGAACAAGCTATACAACGGCTGCAATTTGCTGAATACCTTAAGCTAGATATCCAATCTACTGATCAAGTTTTAGCATTAATTAACTGGCCTAAGGAGTGGGGAGAAAAACCTACTTCTGTTGAAGGATTATTATTTCCTGATACTTATTATTACACTGCAAATAGTTCGGCTAGTCAGTTAATTCAACGGGCAACTGATGCCTTGATCAAACAGTTATCAGTCGCTTGGCAACAGCGTGATACTGGCTTGCCATTGCAAAATCCGTATCAGTTACTGACATTGGCTTCTATTGTTGAAAAAGAGAGTAGTTATTTACCAGAACGGCGGTTAGTTAGTTCAGTATTTATTAATAGATTACGCAAAAATATGCGGTTGCAAACCGATCCTACGGTTATCTATGGTATTAAAAATTTTAATGGTGATTTAACGCGTAAACATTTACGCGACCCACACCCTTATAATACTTATCGTCATGCTGGCTTGCCACCTGGGCCAATTTCTTTGGTTAGCCAAAGTGCTTTGCTTGCTTCAGCACAACCTGAGACAACAGACTTATACTACTTCGTTAGTAAAGGCGATGGCAGCCATCAATTTTCAACAACATTAAAGCAGCATAATGCTGCTGTGCAGAAATATATTTTCGGAAACTAATATGCTAACGAAAGCACGGTTTATAGTGGTAGAAGGGCTTGAGGGCGCGGGTAAAAGTTCAGCGATTGCTTTAGTTCAACAGTGGTTAGAGCAGCAAGGTCATGATGTGGTTTGTACTCGAGAGCCAGGCGGCACTCCTATGGCAGAGCAAATACGCAATTTAGTTAAGCAGGTGTCTGATGAAATAGTATCTCCCACCACAGAGCTTCTGTTAATGTATGCAGCTCGGATGCAGCTAATCACTAATGTAATAGCGCCAGCATTAGCCGCGGGTAAAACGATATTAGCTGATCGCCATGATCTCTCATCACGCGCTTATCAAGGTGGTGGCCGCCAACTAGATGAAGCTTTTATTAACGATTTGCGCCGTGCCGTACTGGCTGATCAGCAACCTGATCTGACTTTGTATTTAGATATTGATCCAAAAATTGGCTTACAACGTGCTTTAGAGCGAGGCAAGCTAGATAGAATAGAGCAAGAGCAACTGGCTTTTTTTCAGCGCACCCGAGCAAAGTATCAACAAATTGCTGCTAATGAAGCCAATATTGTGACCATTGATGCCAGCCAGCCTATAGAGCAGGTGCATGCTGATATCTTAGCTGCTCTTAATAAGCGAGTGATCTAATAAATGTTGCCTTGGTTAATGCCTTATCAGGTCCAACTTACTACTCTAGTAACTAAGAGCAATTTGGCTCATGCTATTTTATTTACCGGCCCAGAGGGGGTTGGTAAAACTAAGCTGGCTGATTGGCTAATTGCCAACTTGCTTTGTACCAATAGCGACATCCAGCATAACCCCTGTCAGCAGTGTAAAAGTTGTTTACTGCGCAAAGCGGGAAATCATGCTGATTTGTTAATTATCGATGCCAGCAGCAGTAGTATTGGTGTTGATGCTGTGCGTCAAATTACGCGCTTTATGCAAAGTACAGCTCAGCAACAACATAAAAAGGTGGTATTGCTGGCAAATGCCGAGCGGCTAACAGAGGCGGCAGCAAATGCACTTTTAAAGACATTAGAAGAGCCGCCTGAAAACGGTTATTTAATTTTACTCAGTGCTTATTCGGCGCGTTTGAGTGCAACCTTACTCAGCCGTCTGCAAGCTTGGCCGCTGCCTGCTCAGTTTGATCAAAACGCAGCTCAGTGGTTAGCGCAGCATTCAAATCGTGTTGTGCCTGACTTTTTGTTAAGCTATTGCAGTGGTGGGCCATTAAAAGCCTTAGACTTGCTCGAGTCAGGCAAAGCTGATGCGATTCAGTTATCACTTAGTTCACTTGAACATTACTTTTTTGGTGAACAATCACAACAAGAAACAGTAAAACAATTATTAGCCACTGAACAAGTGGCTGGTATTTTAGGTTTTTATCTGCGTAAAACCTTTATGCCACAGTTATTACAGCTTAATGCTGAACGTATACCCTTAGCGCATCAATACTATATACGTTGGTGTCGTGACGAGCAGCAAATTTTAGGGCAAAATAAGTCACTTGCACTAAGCGGTTTATTAACGGATCTAAGACGATTATGTCTTTAGCGGAGTTATAGATGGACGAATTATCAATAGGTTTTAGTGATTTAAAAGAATTATATCGTAGCTTTATGCCATTTTTAAAAAATGGCGGTTTATTTGTTAGAACCAATTCTGGTTATAAGATGGGGCAATCTGTCGCTTTATCAGTAACCTTACCAGATGAGTTTGATGCGATTTCTGTATCGGGCCAGGTAGCTTGGATTTCACCACATGGTTCGCAAAGTGCTATGCCAGCGGGGATTGGTATTGCATTTATTGATGATAAACATCAATTAAGTGCCAAAATAGAAAAACTAGTTGGTGAGTATGCGGCAGCTGGTGAAACTACCCATACTATGTAAATTGCATTTCTTTAGATTTTTATTAACCTTTTAGCTGAGGATTTCCCTTGTTTGTTGATTCACATTGTCATTTAGATTTATTAGAACTTGATAAGCTTGGTCTTAGTTTGGACCAAGTTATTGCTCAAGCTACAACCGAAAAAATTCAACATATGCTTTGTGTTTGCGTTAGCTTAAGTAAGTTTGAGCAAATGGCTCAACAAGTTGCTGACTATCCAATGGTATCGATATCATGTGGTGAGCATCCATTACACCAACACGATCAAGTTGATCCTGACTTATTGCTTAAATATTGCCAACGATCAGATGTTGTTGCTGTTGGCGAAACAGGCTTAGATTATTTTTATTCTGCCGAAACCAAAGCCTCACAGCAAGCTGCATTCGTTAACCATATTGCCGTTGCTAACAGGGTTAATAAACCTTTAATAATACATACTCGTGAAGCACGCCAAGATACCTTAGACTTAATGCGTAGTTATAAAGCTGAAAATGCTGGTGGTGTATTGCACTGCTTTACAGAAAGCTGGGATATGGCTAAAGCTGCAATGGATATGGGCTTTTATATTTCCATTTCCGGTATTATGACGTTTCGCAATGCCAATGAATTACGCGATGTAGTTAAAAAAATTCCTTTAGATCGTTTATTAATTGAAACTGATGCACCTTATTTAGCACCAGTGCCATTTCGAGGCAAAACAAATCAGCCTGCCTATGTAACTGCTGTCGCTAAAGCTATTGCTGAGCTAAAAGGTATTTCTGTTGAAGATTTAGCGCAAGTCACAACGGATAACTTCTATCAATTGTTCACAGCGGTCAATAAACCCAACTAATGTTTGGCCATTTCCTCTTTCATTTTGTAAAAAAAGAAACCCAGAACTAATTTGCATTGTTCTGGGCTAGGGGAATGGCTCATAGGGAATGAGCCGTGCGCTATCGTGTCGTAATCAAATCTTTAAAACAAGTTGAATATTCAGTTTAGTAAATAGCTTGTTTTTTGCTCAATTATTTTTTGTTAAAAGTGCAAATCATTTAAAGTAAATTCCTGTTTTTAGTTTTATCTAAAATGTTTTTTTGCAAATTTTGCAGCTAAAACAGCCTATTTTACGGCCCTGAGATCCTTTATTGCTGTAGTTGAGAAAAAGCATACTCAGATTTTCTTTATACACTAATGTTTTAGCATTCTTACTTTTTATAATAAAAAAGTCTAAAGGTGGCTGTATATATTTCACTTCACATTCAAAAACATTATTTGCTAGTCAAAAGACTCATTGTCGACAATATGTTCTCCATTATGCTTGACAATGGCATGGTTAAGCGTTAAAACAGTTTCAAATAAATTAAATGTCGACAATTGGTGGTTATCTTGCACAACTCCACTGTCTTACCCATTACTGCTGCAGATCGGGTTTTAGTTGAAATTCGCCAAGCCATTGTTGAAGGCACTATCGCTGCCGGCAGTAAAATCAGTGAGCCTGAATTAGCCAAGCGTTTTACCTTAAGTCGTGCGCCTTTGCGTGAGGCGTTAGCAAGGTTAGAGCGCTGCCATTTAATTGAACGTATTCCTAACGCAGGAGCACGTGTAGTTAAATTGTCTCCAAAAGGATTAATATCTTTATATCAATTACGCGAAACGCTAGAAGGTATGGCCTGTCGTTTAGCCGCAGAGAATATGAGTGAGGCAGAAATTGCTCAAGTGCGGCAGTTGCTGGATCAACATCTGTCGACACAACGAGTGCGTGAAGGCGAAAGTTATTATCAAGAAGCCGGTGATTTAGATTTTCACTATAAAGTGATCATTGGCAGTAAAAACCCCTACTTAATTAATATCTTATGTGACGAGCTATATCATTTAGTCCGTATGTACCGAGTACAGCTTGGTATGAATGGACCGCGTGTATCACGTGCATTTGATGAACATAAAGCTATTCTTAATGCTATTGAAAATCGTGATGCAGAATTAGCAGATCTGTTAATGCGTCGCCATATTGCAGCGTCACGACAAAATATAGAACAACGATTAAACCTAAATGAGGAATTTTCATGACAACAGTTACAGCAGGAAACAAATTACGTTCAGCTATTAGTGAAAATCAGCCGTTGCAAATAGTCGGTACTATCAATGCTTATACCGCTATGATGGCCGAACGAAGCGGTCACAAAGCAATTTATCTCTCTGGTGCTGGTGTTGCAAATGCCTCTTTTGGTTTACCGGATTTAGGCATGACATCATTAAATGATGTATGTGAAGATATTCGCCGTATTACAGCCGCGAGTTCTTTACCACTACTTGTTGATGCTGACACAGGCTGGGGCGGTGCTTTTAATATTGCTCGTACCGTTAAAGAGATGACACGTGCTGGTGCTGCAGGTTTTCATATTGAAGATCAAGTTGCCCAAAAGCGTTGTGGCCACAGACCTAACAAAGAAATTGTTAGTTTAAATGAAATGGTTGATCGGGTTAAAGCCAGTGTTGATGCCCGCACAGACGAAAGCTTTTTTATTATGGCTAGAACCGATGCCTTAGCTCAGCAAGGTTTAGAAGCCGCCATTGAGCGCGCCTTAGCCTGTGAAGCTGCAGGTGCCGATGCTATTTTTGCCGAAGCTGTTTACACCTTAGAGCAATACCAAGCCTTTAGCGACGCGTTAAAAATTCCTGTACTGGCAAATATCACTGAATTTGGCCAAACCCCTTTATTTAATAAAGCGGAACTAGCCGCGGTTGGCGTGGCGATGGTGCTTTATCCATTAAGTGCCTTTAGAGCCATGAATAAAGCGGCCTTAAACGTATATGAATCTATATTAGAGCAGGGCGATCAAAAAGCGGTTGTTGACAGTATGCAAACACGTGCTGAGTTATACGACTTTTTAAATTATCACAACTTTGAACAAAAGCTAGATGCGCTGTTTAGTGAAAAATCTAAATAATATTATTTATTACTAAGAATACGGAGACAACATAATGACAAATGCAAAAAAACTTACTGGTGCGGGTCTGCGTGGTCAAGTCGCAGGGAAAACAGCGTTATCTACTGTAGGTAAAACCGGCTCAGGCTTAACTTACCGTGGTTATGATGTAAAAGACTTAGCCGCAAACTGTGAGTTTGAAGAAGTCGCTTACCTTATTTTAAAAGGTGAATTACCTACAGCGTCAGAATTAGCGGCTTATAAAAAGAAATTAAAAGCTTTACGCAGCTTACCGACAGCTTTAGCTGAAGTATTAGAGCGTATTCCGGCATCAGCTCACCCAATGGACGTAATGCGTACCGGTTGTTCAATGTTGGGTAACTTAGAAACTGAAGCGAGCTTTGAGCAACAACAAGATGCGACAGATCGTTTATTGGCTATTTTCCCCGGTTTAGTTAACTATTGGTACAACTATAGTCATCATGGCAAGCGTATTAATGTTGATACCGATGCAGACTCTATTGCTGAGCAGTTCTTATGGACTTTACACGATAAAAAACCAGAAGCATTACATGTTGAAGTGATGCAGGCATCATTAATTTTATATGCTGAGCATGAGTTTAATGCCTCTACCTTTACCGCTCGTGTTTGTGCTTCAACTTTAAGTGATATGCACTCTTGTATTACCGGTGCTATTGGCTCATTACGTGGTCCATTGCACGGTGGTGCTAACGAAGCGGCTATGGAATTAATTGAAAAAATGGCCAACCCAGACGATGCAGAGCAAAAATTATTGGGCATGTTAGAGCGTAAAGAAAAAATTATGGGCTTTGGTCATGCTGTTTACTCTGAGTCTGATCCGCGTAATGCTGTTATTAAGCAATGGTCAGAAAAGTTAGCTAAAGCCAATGGCGACACAACCTTATATGATGTCTCCGAGCGTTGTGAAGCCGTGATGTGGCGCGAGAAAAAATTATTTTGTAATGCTGATTTCTTCCATGCGTCAGCCTATAACTATATGTCGATTCCAACTAAGTTATTTACGCCTATTTTTGTTTGTAGCCGTTTAACAGGCTGGGCAGCGCACGTAATGGAACAACGTGCAGATAACCGTATTATTCGTCCAAGTGCCGATTATATCGGGGTAGAGCCACGTAGTGTTAAAGCTTTAGCTGAACGATAAGACAGCTTGGCTTAATTGCGTAGATAGCTTTAAACAAATTAAATACAGGTACTTATTATGAATAGCGAATATCGCAAGCCACTACCGGGTACGCCATTAGACTATTTTGACACCCAAGCGGCCGTAGATGCCATAGAGCCGGGGGCTTATGCCAGCTTACCTTATACTTCTAGGGTTTTTGCTGAAAACTTAGTGCGCCGCTGTGATCCAGAATTATTAACCGACGCTCTAAAACAATTTATATACCGTAAAAACGATTTAGACTTTCCGTGGTTTCCAACCCGAGTTGTTTGTCATGATATTTTAGGCCAAACCGCTTTAGTGGATTTAGCAGGATTACGTGATGCTATTGCCGCTAAAGGCGGTGATCCGGCTAAAGTTAATCCGGTTGTGCCAACGCAATTAATTGTCGATCACTCTTTAGCAGTAGAGCATGCAGGTTTTGAAGCCGATGCCTTTGATAAAAACCGTGCTATTGAAGATCGTCGTAACGATGACAGATTCCACTTTATTAATTGGACTAAAAAAGCTTTTAAAAATATTGATGTTATTCCACCTGGTAATGGCATTATGCACCAAATTAACTTAGAGCGTATGTCGCCGGTTATTCATGCTGTAGATGGGGTAGCCTATCCAGATACCCTAGTAGGTACAGATAGCCATACCCCGCATGTTGATGCCTTAGGTGTTATTGCTATAGGTGTAGGTGGCTTAGAAGCTGAAAGCGTTATGCTAGGTCGTGCTAGCTGGATGCGTTTACCTGAAATCATCGGGGTAGAGCTAACCGGTAAAGCACAGCCAGGCATTATGGCAACTGATATAGTGTTAGCCTTAACCGAGTTCTTGCGTCAGCAAAAAGTGGTTTCTAGCTATCTAGAGTTTTACGGCGAAGGTGCAACAAGCCTAAGTTTAGGTGACCGGGCAACAATATCGAATATGACACCAGAATACGGTGCCACAGCAGCCATGTTTTATATTGATCAGCAAACGCTAGATTACTTAACCCTAACCGGACGTGACGCCGAGCAAGTTAAGCTGGTTGAAACTTATGCTAAAACAGCGGGTTTATGGGCAGACAGCCTAAAAACAGCTAAATACGAGCGGGTGCTTAAGTTTGACTTATCTTCGGTTGGCCGCACTATGGCTGGCCCGTCGAATCCTCATTCACGTTTAGCCACCTCTGATTTAGCCGCTCGCGGTATTGCTGCTAGTTATGTGCAAGAAGAAGGTAAAATGCCAGATGGTGCTGTTATTATCGCGGCTATTACCAGCTGTACAAACACCAGTAACCCTCGCAACGTTATTGCCGCAGGGTTAATTGCCCGTAATGCTAATGCTAAAGGGTTAACCCGTAAAGAGTGGGTAAAAACCTCTTTAGCGCCAGGTTCAAAAGCGGTACAGCTTTATTTAGAAGACGCTAAACTATTACCAGAACTAGAAAAATTAGGCTTTGGTATAGTTGGCTTTGCTTGTACTACTTGTAACGGTATGAGTGGTGCCCTTGATCCTGAAATTCAAAAAGAAGTGGTAGAGCGTGATTTATATGCCACAGCCGTACTATCTGGCAACCGCAACTTTGATGGCCGCATTCATCCTTATGCTAAACAAGCCTTTTTAGCTTCACCAGCTTTAGTGGTCGCTTATGCAATAGCCGGCTCAATTCGTTTTGATATCGAAAAAGATGTTCTAGGAATAGATAAAGACGGCAACGAAGTGCGTTTAATTGATATTTGGCCAAGCGATGAAGAAATTGATGCGGTGGTAAAACAAAGCGTTAAACCAGAGCAATTTCGTAAAGTGTACGAGCCAATGTTTAATGTTGCTGTAGATTACGGTGACAAAATTGATCCTTTATACGACTGGCGCCCTCAGAGTACCTATATTCGCCGTCCGCCATACTGGGAAGGCGCATTTGCTGGCGAGCGTAGCTTAACAGCTATGCGGGCCCTTGCCGTGTTGGGTGACAATATCACTACAGATCACTTATCACCATCTAACGCTATTATGTTAGACAGTGCAGCAGGTGAGTACTTGCATAAAATGGGCTTACCAGAGGAAGACTTTAACTCGTATGCAACCCACCGTGGTGATCACTTAACGGCACAACGGGCTACCTTTGCTAATCCTAAGTTGATTAATGAAATGGCAGTGGTTGACGGTAAAGTGCAACAAGGCTCGTTAACGCGCTTAGAGCCTGAAGGCAAAGTGATGCGGATGTGGGATGCCATTGAAACCTACATGCAGCGCAAACAACCGTTAATTATTATTGCCGGTGCCGATTATGGTCAGGGTTCTTCGCGGGACTGGGCGGCAAAAGGTGTGCGTTTAGCCGGTGTTGAGGCTATTGCCGCTGAAGGTTTTGAGCGAATTCACCGCACTAACTTAGTTGGCATGGGGGTATTGCCGCTGCAATTTAAGCCAGGTACCACGCGTGAAACCTTGCAGTTAGATGGCACCGAAACCTACGATGTTATTGGCGATCCTAAGCCACAGGCTGAGATGACGTTATCTATTCACCGCAAAAACGGTGAAACAGTTAATGTACCAGTGTTATGCCGTATTGATACAGTAGAAGAAGCTTCGATTTATGAAGCAGGCGGTGTATTACAGCGTTTTGCCCAGGACTTTTTACAAGGTGCTGTTTAAAAGCTAAGGTGTGTTTGGTTTCGGTTAAGAACCTAGAGTTAGCAAGGTAGAGTCGACGTCTGTTTTATGTCAGCACAGGCTGTCTGAAGGGGCGCTAGCTCCTGAGTTATAGTCTGTTACACGAAAGGCTGAGCTAAAATAGATTGTCGGCTCGAACTTTGTCGAAATAGTTAAAAGTGTTTTAGCTGCTTCGGTTACAACACTCTTAATTGCTTGTCACAGTAACTCGTCCTAATGCCTTCGGCAGGACTCAAACATCCTGTGCCAACAATTTAGAGGTTCTAACCTTAGGCTTGAGTAACTAGAGTTAAACGAAATCTATTACAGATATAGACAAGGTAGAGTCGACGTCTGTTTTATGTCAGCACAGGCTGTCTGAAGGTGCGCTAGCACCAGAGTTATAGTCTGTTACACGAAAGGCTGAGCTAAAATAGATTGTCGTCTCGAACTTTGTCGAAATAGTTAAAAGCGTTTTAGCTGCTTCGGTTACAACACTCAGAATTGTTTGTCACAGTAACTCGTCCTAATGCCTTCGGCAGGATTCAAACATCCTGTGCCAACAATTCAGAGGTTCTAACCTTCGGACTCTATGACTATTAAAAGTTAATTAAAAGATAGGTGATTATGAGCGCTCCACAAATTAAAATACCCGCAACCTATATGCGTGGTGGCACCAGTAAGGGTGTGTTTTTTAAATTAGATGACTTACCAGCCAGTGCCCAACAAGCTGGCGCGGCTCGAGATAACTTATTATTACGGGTAATTGGCAGCCCAGATCCTTATGCTAAACATACTGATGGTATGGGCGGGGCAACCTCTAGCACCAGTAAAACGGTTATTTTAAGTAAAAGCAGCCAGCCAGATCACGATGTAGATTATTTATTCGGCCAAGTTGCTATAGATAAGCCCTTTATTGACTGGAGTGGTAACTGTGGCAATTTAACGGCAGCCGTTGGCTCTTTTGCTATTAGTAATGGCTTAGTTGCCGCCGATCGCATTCCAGAGAATGGCGTTTGTATTGTGCGTATTTGGCAGGCCAATATTAAAAAAACGATTATTGCCCATGTGCCTATTACAAATGGTGAAGTACAAGAAACCGGTGATTTTGAATTAGATGGCGTTACCTTTCCCGCGGCAGAAGTACAAATAGAGTTTTTAGACCCAGCCGCTGACGAAGCAGACGGCGGCGGCGCGATGTTTCCTACCGGCAACCTAGTTGATGAACTAGAGGTGCCAGGTGTAGGTAACTTTAAAGCCACGCTAATTAATGCAGGTATTCCAACCATTTTTATTAATGCCGCCGATATTGGCTATACTGGTGTTGAATTACAAGATGTTATCAATAACGACACTAAAGCGTTGGCCATGTTTGAAACTATTCGTGCTTATGGTGCGCTGAAAATGGGCTTAATTAAAGACGTTTCAGAAGCCGCAGCCCGCCAGCATACGCCTAAAGTCGCTTTTGTTGCGCCCGCAACAGGCTATGTTTCATCTAGCGGTAAACAGGTTGCAGCAACGGATATTGACCTAGTGGTTAGAGCATTATCTATGGGTAAGTTGCATCATGCCATGATGGGGACTGCAGCCGTTGCTATTGGCACAGCTGCCGCTATACCGGGCACCTTAGTTAATAATGCAGCCGGTGGTGTTGAGCGTGAAGCCGTACGCTTTGGCCATCCTTCAGGTACATTACGAGTAGGGGCAGAGGCAAAGTTAATTGATAATAATTGGCAAGTCACTAAAGCTATAATGAGCCGAAGTGCCAGAGTATTAATGGAAGGCTGGGTAAGAGTGCCGGCTGATAGTTTTTAATTGATAGCAACTATTTAATGGAATAAAAATGAAAAAGTCAGCAGCCCAGTGGCAGCAAGAACTCAACTCTGAGCAGTATCGCGTAACTCGGTTAAAAGGCACAGAAGCGCCTTTTACAGGTGAGTTACTACACAATACCAAAGAGGGCACGTATCACTGCTTATGCTGTGGCGAGTCTTTATTTTCATCTACCACTAAATTTGATGCCGGCTGCGGCTGGCCAAGCTTTTATCAAGCCATTTCGGGTAAGGTGCATTACCAAACGGATACGAGTCATGGCATGGAAAGAGTAGAAATAACCTGTAAAAATTGTGATGCGCATCTTGGGCACGTTTTTACCGACGGCCCAGCGCCAACGGGTGATCGCTATTGTGTAAACTCGGTTTCTTTACAGTTTAAAGAAGCTGAGTAAACATAAATAATCGCTAATTATTGGCGTATCTTGGCAACATCCTTTACAATACGCGCCGTTAAATAGCCGCGGCTTAGGCCGTGCTTGTTATAAATGATCTCCGATTAATTCATTTTATTGAAGTAAAAGGCCTAATAATGACTCTATCGCACGAAGAACAGTATCAAAAAAGCTGGCAGGAACGCCAGGAATTTGCCGAAAACATGCAACCAATTATTGGACGCTTATACCGGAATAAAGGTATAGAAGTAGTTGTATACGGCCGTCCACTTGTTAATGCGACAACAATTGAAATTATTAAAGCACATAAAAGTGTGGAACGTTTTGAAGGACAAAAACTGCGTCTGCGTGAATGTTTCCCTGTATTAGAAGCTATCAGTAAAATGGACCTGGCTCCAGGTCGTATTGATATCGCTAAATTAGCTTATAGCTTTATTTATAAAAATGACGATAAGTCGTTACAATTACAAGATTACTTAAACCGTGAACTTGTTAGCTTGTTAAACCATGAAGACACCGTTAAATCAACTGACGTTGTGTTATATGGCTTTGGTCGTATTGGCCGTTTATTAGCACGCTTAATGTTAGAACGCTCTGGCCCAAGTGCAAAATTACGCTTACGCGCTATCGTTGTTCGTGGTGGTAAAAAAGGTGATTTAGAAAAACGTGCTAGCTTATTACGTCGTGACTCTATCCATGGTCCATTTAACGGTAGCATTACTGTAGATGAAGAAAACCAAGGTATTAAAGCTAACGGTACCTTTATTAAAGTTATTTATGCAAGCTCTCCAGAAGCGGTTGATTACACCCAATATGGTATCAATGATGCCCTAGTTGTTGATAACACAGGTATTTGGAAAGACGATAAAGCATTAAGCATTCACTTTAAGAGCAAAGGTAGCAGCAAAGTATTGTTAACTGCTCCGGCTAAAGGTGATGTTGCTAATATCGTTTACGGTGTTAACGAACACATGATTTTACCAGAGCATAAAATTGTATCGGCAGCTAGCTGTACAACCAATGCTATTACGCCTGTGTTAAAAGCATTACATGATGAATACGGTATTCGTAATGGTCATGTTGAGACTGTTCACTCATACACTAACGATCAAAACCTTATTGATAACTATCATTCAGCTGATCGTCGTGGCCGTGCCGCCCCGCTTAATATGGTATTAACCTCAACAGGTGCAGCCAGTGCAGTAGCTAAAGCGTTACCTGAGTTAAAAGGTAAATTAACAGGAAATGCTATCCGTGTTCCAACGGCTAACGTTTCAATGGCAATTTTATCATTAAACTTAGATAAAGCGACCGACCGTGATGAGTTAAATAACTTCTTACAGCGCACTTCGTTATTCTCTGAGTTGCAAGATCAAATTGATTATACAAGCTCAACAGAAATTGTTTCTTCTGACTTAGTGGGTTCACGTTACGCAGGTGTTGTTGACTCACAAGCTACCATCGTTGATGGCGATCGTTGTGTACTTTATGTTTGGTATGATAACGAGTTTGGTTATAGCACTCAGGTTATTCGCGTTATGAACGAAATGGCGGGTATTAAATATCCAACATTACCGGTTAACCGTTAATAGCTAATTTATTTTAAAAAGCCGCGAAAGCGGCTTTTTGTTTTACTATAACCTGATAGAATCAACCGCAATTCTACTCCATACAAATTGTTCTCAAAATAACGAGTTACTTTATCGCACAGCTTTGTACTGTGCCGTATTTCACTTTAAGTAGGGATAAACGACATGAAAATCACTAGCAATTTCGATAGCGGCAATATCGAAGTACTAAGCGCTGAAAGCCCAGATAATATTCAATTAGCCATCCGTAAAGATAACCAATCTGATTTTTATCAATGGTTTCACTTTCGTTTAAATACGCCTCATGCTGAACCGCATAAAATGATGATTATGAATGCGGGCGGTGCTGCTTATCCAGACGGCTGGAAAGACTACCAAGCTGTAGCGTCTTATGATCGCCAAACTTGGTTTAGAGTTGATACTGAATATGATGGCCAGGTACTTACCATCAATTATTTCCCTGAAGCCGAGTCTTGCTACTTTGCTTATTTTGCGCCTTATAGCTACGAGCGCCATATGGACTTATTGCATCAATCTCAAGCTGACTATAACTGTCAGTTAGTAGAGTTAGGTGAAACGTTAGATGGCCGTGATATGAGCATGCTTATTGTTGGTGAGCCAGCTGAAGGCAAGAAAAACATTTGGATCACAGCTCGTCAACATCCAGGCGAAAGCATGGCAGAATGGCTAGTAGAAGGTTTAATAGACCGCTTACTAGATGAAGATGATGGTGTATCTCGTCAGCTTCTAGAAAAAGCGGTATTTTATATCGTACCAAATATGAATCCAGATGGTTCAGTTCGTGGCCATTTACGTACTAATGCTGTTGGGAGTAACCTTAACCGTGAATGGCAAACGCCAAGCATGGAAAAGAGCCCAGAAGTATTTTTAGTACGTAAGAAAATGCAAGAAATTGGCGTTGATATGTTCTTAGATATTCACGGCGATGAAAACTTACCTTACAACTTTGTTGCGGGTACAGAAGGTGTGCCATCTTATAATTCACGCATTGAGCAATTAGAAAACACCTTTAAACAAACCTTAGTTACTGTAACGCCTGAGTTTCAGACTAAATATGGCTACGACATAGATGCGCCAGGTGAAGCGAATATGACGGTAGGCTCAGCTTGGGTTGGTGATCACTTTAAATGCTTAGCGTACACAGTTGAGATGCCATTTAAAGATAACGCAAACTTACCTGATGAAGCTTATGGCTGGTCAGACATTCGCTCAATGAAATTAGGCCAAGATATGCTAACGGCAATATTAGCTGTGGTTGACGACCTACGTTAAGTTTTATTAAGTACAAGCTAATAGTGGCTTTTGATATAAATGCTGCTATTAGCGTTAATTTTATAAAAACAACCTGTCGCGTATTCTAAGTAACAGGTTGTTTAATACTCTCGGTTGTTAGTAAACCTATTAATACAGCCCTTTACAATGCTAGTTAGCCTTGGCACCTAGCACTGTTACAACAGCACAAACCTATACCTAGATAACAATTACCGAGTTTTTGCTAAAAATAACAAAAGTAATTGAGGGTTATCTAATAACGAGGCTTGATTAATAACAACTTTAGTTGCATGGTGCAGGCTAATAATATTGCGGTATGTTGTAGCAATCTATGGCCGCGTTAAAACAATATGCTAAGTCATTGGAAAAGGGCATGGCATTAGTTAAAATTGCTGATTTAAAGTAATAGCAAATTAAAAAAACTACAGCCCAGTTTTAGCGATTAACAGTTATTATCTTGCTGCGGTTACTAATAAAACAGCTCTTAAAAGTGGCGTTATGGGTAAAGTTTACTTAGTAATGTCAAACTAAACTGTTACAGATTTTAATATTGGTAGGTTGGAACACGATGGCAATTATAGCATGCCCATTTTGCGGCAAAAAAATTTCAGATAAAAGCGCTGAATGTAATCATTGCAAAAAAGACTTAACGGCAATGACAGCAGAAAAAATGCAAGCAATAGTGCGGGATAAAAAATTTGATCAAGTACAAAGCTTAATTACCCAGTCTATGTTGGCGTTAGTGTTATTTTTATTAGGGTTTGGCTTATTGTATTGGTGGGACCCCTTACCAGGTAGCTTGCAGCAAACTATCGCCTATGGCTGTATAGCTATTGGCTTTTGTTGGTACATTATTACCCGTGGTCGTATTTTATTTTTAAAGAAGCGAAAATAATCAATGAATTTTAATGCGTTAGTTCAGGCTATGACGCCTGAAACTTATGAAAAGCTAGCACAAGCGGTGGCGACAAAGCGTTGGGAAGATGGCAATCTGCTATCAGAAGCTCAATTAGCCCATAGCTTACAATTAGTAATGGCTTATCAAGCAGTGGTATTAAAATCGGAAGAGCTTTTTACCATAGGTGCTGATGGACAAATGATTCAAAAAACAAAATCTGAAATACAAAAGCAAAACGAAACACAGTCCTCTATTGCAAGGTTTTCACACGATGATCTTTAAACGTTTCTTTAAGCCCAAATGGCAACACAAAGATGCCACAGTACGCCAAGCCGCTATTAATGAGCTCAATGCCGAAACACCGCCACATAAAACGATTTTGCATGAACTTGCTTTTAATGATGGCTCAGAAGCCGTGCGCAGGGTAGCTTTAACAAAATTAAATGATTTTTCACTTTGGTGGCAAGCAAGCAAACATGATAATAGCGAGCGGTTACAGCTATTGTCTGAGCAACGTTTAATAGAAATGCTGTTGCAAAATAAAGTAGATACTAAATTAAAGCAAACCTTTATTTTGCAATGTAATCGCAGCTCTATTTTAGAGCAACTGGCTATAGCTGAAACCGATCCTAAAATAAAATTCAATCTATTACAGCGTTTAAATAAGTTAGAGCTTTATACGCAAGCCCTGCAAGACAGCGTGTTAACCACCGATCAAAAACAGCAATTATTAACGCTAATTAATGATGAAAAAACATTAGAGCGACTAGTAAAACGCCTAACAGGTGAGTTACAACAAGCTGTTATTGCTAAGCTAGACCAATTAGAGCAAAAGAAACAACTTCCAATTAAATTACGTAAGCAGCTTACTTTATTTTTAGCGAAATTAAATGCATCTCGCGAACGATACGCAATAGCTGAATTGCCAACAAAACTAGATCAATACCAGCAAGAGTGGCAGAGCTTATCTGTAGATATCAACTGCTTAGGTGCAGAAGCTGAAGAGTATACGCTTAAATATAATAAGTTATTACATCAGACACAGCAGTGGCTAGCGCCTAAGTTAGCAGAATTAGCGAAACAGCAAGAAGCGCAAGCTGAAGCTGATGCAAAAGCTGCAACTCTAGCTAGCTTAACTCAGCGTTTAACAAGTTTAGAACAAGAATTAGAGCAAGCCTTGGTTGCAACAGATGTAAATGCAGCCCAGAAGCTAGAGCAAAAAATAGCGACATTACTATCAGAATTAACTACCGCTAACGCGCCTTCAGCATTGTTAAAAAAGGCGACAAAGTTACAACAACAACTAACTAATTTACCTTTATTAGCCGAGCAGCTTAGCCAATTAACACAAATTGTTGCTGATTGGGCCGTTTTACCTGTAGTAGAAGAAACCAGCGCTATTATGGCGCTTGAGCCTAAAATTCAGCAATGGCAGCAGCAATGGCGGCAAATTAGCAAACAAATGGCTATTGCGGTTCCGCAAAGCCTAGCTGAAGCAAAAACAGAGTTACAACAAAAATGGCGCAAGCTTCATCAAGAAGCTAAAGCTGAAACAGATAAAGTGGTCAGGCAGTGTCGTAGCAAACTAGCTCAGTTTAAGCGTTTATATCAAGCAGGAAAGTTTAATGTCTTATTTGGCTTAAGTAAGGGAATAGAGCAAGATTACCAGCAGCTTACTGCTCAACAACAAGCCTTGTTAACAAAAGATATTGAATATGCAAGAGAAAAAATAGCTGAATTAGGTGATTGGCAAGAATATATTGCAACACCACGCAAACAGGCTTTATTAGCTGAAGTTCAGCAGCTACCGGAACAAGTCACTGATAAAGACATTCATCAGCGGGCAGAGCAAGTTAAACAAGCTCGGGCAACTTGGAATAGTTTAGGTAAAGCCGCGGCTGAATTAGAACCAGAGTTAAACAGTGCCTTTGATCTTGCTTGTGAAAAAGCATTTTCACCTTGTCGTAGTTATTTTGCTAACTTAGAGCAGCAACGTGCGGAACATTTAGCACAGCGCCAAGCTATAATTAAACAAGCAGAGCAACTTGAGATTGAAGCATTAGATATAAAACAATTAGAGCAACAGTTTAATCAATTACGCAAAGCTTGGCAGCAAGCTGGCGTAGTAGATAAAGCAAACTATCAACCTTTATATCAGCAATATCAAGCCGCTACTCAACCTATACGGCAAAAAATAAAAGCCTTGCAGCAGCAAGTTTCTGAGCAAAAACAGCAATTAATAGAGCAAGTTAAAAATGCGCTATCGCTTGAGCAACCTCAAGTGACGGCCAGTATTTTAAAAGAAAGCCAACAACAATGGAAAACATTAGGCTCTGCTGCGCGTAAGCAAGATCAAGCACTATGGCAAGAGTTTAGGCAATTATGTGATGGTTTCTTTACAGCTAGAGCCGAGCAATATCAACAACAACAGTTGGTCGATCAAGCTGACAAAGCCGCTATTGAGATTAAAGTTGCACAATTAAGCGTTCAACTTGCTACAGCACAAAGTATTTCCGCAATTGAAGAAGTTATAACTTTATTGCACCAAGTGGATAACCAACAGGCAGTAAAAAGCTTATTAGAAACGGCTAAGTTAAAACAGCAGCAAATTGAACAACGCCAACAAAAAGCAGAGTTCAATGCCATGTTTGACCTACTAAGCTCATCAGAGCTTGTTGCATCAGACTTGCCCGCACCCTATAGCGATAGCTTTAATAAACAGCAAGAGCAACAATTTAGCCGTGAAGAGTTAACGCTTGCATTAGAGATCCTTGCTGATAAACCGTCGCCTGAAGAATTTAAAAGCCAACGGCAGCAAGTTCAGCTAGTGTTATTATCTGATAAGCATAACCAAGGAAAATCAGTCGGGGTAGAAGAACTTTTGCACCGCTGGTTACAATTTGGCCAAGTTAAAGATAACGAACAAACTTTATTAACTAGAATAAAAGCGGTATTTGCCTAAGCTACACCTTTTATAGCCAATCTAGTTTTACTTATAAAATACCGGTGCAAAACACCGGTATTTTTTTATATTTATTTTATAAACAGCAACTAAATTCGTTATATGGCTTGTCGTAGTCACTGCAATATACAATCTAAAGTTAATGTTTTGTTTAAAAATTGCTGCTAGAATTCGTAGTTAAAGGCAAAGTTATGCTTGTTATATCATTGATAAAATGACGCATTAATTGGCTAGTATCGACTTTTTACTGCTTGGTTATACGCTTGGAGGATAGATGGAACTTAATCAGGTCACTTTACCCGTTAGAAATATGGACGACGCTGTACAGTTTTATCTTAAACTGGGTTTCACTCAAATAGTCGATACAGCACATTATTCTAGATTTTCCTGTCCTGATGGCAATTCGACATTTTCACTTTCACTTGAAAATGAACAATTTGAAAATCATGCAGTTATTTATTTCGAACACGAAGATCTTGATACACTGTGTGAAAAATTAGTTCAAAAGGGGATTGTTTTTGAACAAGCTCCAACAGAGCAGCGTTATCTCTGGAAAGAAGCTATAGTTAAAGACCCTTCGGGTAATAAAATTAAACTATATTGGGCTGGACAAAATCGTTTAAATCCACCATGGAAAGTAGAAAAACGTGCCTAACAAACAGATTAAATCGCTAATAGAGACAGTTGCGAACAAAATGAACCAGCGTAATACAGCAACAATAGCGATTCTTTCGGGGCTAATGTCTGTAGTGATCGGTTTAGTCACTTTTACTTTAAGTTGGAATTTGTGGGAATTTTTTGCTGGCCCAATGCCAGGTGTTCAAATACTGCTTTTTCCTGGAAATCTAACACTTGTTCACTTATGGCATCCACTTTTTACTGAGGAACTCACTTTCTGGCCTAAACTCGCTCTTCAAATGGTAGGTCAGTTTGCAGTGGTCGCAAGCGTTGTTGCTGTGTTGGCTTCTACAATCAAGAAGTGGCGCAGCACATGAATACCATAACTGCTGAGATAACTCATACTCATTATGTGGCTTAAAGGCCTATATGTACTTTGGTGATTAATGGAATATGAGCAAATAAGGATGTAAGCATGCGCCTTTTACTTGGCGCATGCTTGTTGTTGTGAAGTTAATTAAGCGAAGTAGTTTGCTAAATCGTCTGAGCCACCAATATGTTTACCGCCAATAAATATTTGCGGTACGGTATCGCGGCCTGAAATGGCTTTTAAGCTTGTTAATGAGGCTTGGCTACCCATCATTATTTCTTCAAAATCAAGACCTTTTTCGCTTAGTAAGGCTTTTGCTTTTTTACAAAATGGGCAATTAGGCTTAGTAAACATACTAATCGCTTCTTGCTTTTTTTGGTTTGGATTTATGTAGTTAAGCATAGTGTCGGCGTCAGATACTTCGAACGGATCACCTGGTACATCTGGCTCGATAAACATTTTTTCGATTACGCCATCTTTAACTAGCATAGAATAACGCCAGCTACGTTTACCAAAACCTAAATCTTTCTTTTCAACTAACATGCCCATGCCGTCAGTGAACTCGCCGTTACCGTCTGGTATTAGTGTAATATTATTAGCTTCTTGGCTTTCTGCCCATGCATTCATGACGAAAGTATCGTTAACAGAAAGACATACAATGTCATCAACGCCATTTTGTTTGAATACATTAGCTAATTCATTATAACGTGGTAAATGGGTAGATGAGCAGGTAGGGGTAAAAGCGCCTGGTAATGAAAATACAACGACCGTTTTACCTTTGAAAATGTCATCTGACGTGACAGCTTGCCACTGATCATTTTTACGTAAGTTAAAGGTAACCTTAGGTACAGTTTGACCACTAATATCTTTTAGCATTGTTAGCTCCTTTGCTTTTGAATACCGCTTAAGTATGGCGTTAGTTTAGCATTAGCTCAAATGGTTTATTTTTATAAACTTGATTGATAAAATCGATTAAATGGTTAAGCTTAAATTGCTATTAATAATTAACTGTCATCTGGACTAAGTTGTTAAGTAACTAATATAGCGCAATTATCTAGTTTGAGCTGTCGCATAGCGTGCTCTGTTTTGGTTTTCTATGTTGCTTGCTATTTTGTTTAGCTAACCAAAGTAAGGGTAATATAATAAAAGCAGCACCTAGCAACATACTTAGATCGGGTATTTCATCAAACCAGATAATACCTACTGCCACAGCTGCTAATAAACCGGTGTATTCAGCACTGGCAACTTTATTGGTTTCAATAGAGCGATAGACTAAAACACAGATCCCCGCATAAATTAAAATAAAACCACTAGAGCCTGCTGCTGTTATTGCTGCATTCCAATCCCAGGGCATCCCCTCCCACATTGCCAAAGCAAAAGCAGCGGGGCAGGCGACAAGGTTAGTTAGCAGTAATATGTGAAAAACAGACAACTGCTTTGGCAGCTTGCGAATTAAGATATTATTTAAGGCCATAGTAAATGCCACAATAAAGGCAAAAATAGCCGCCCAACTAATTTGAGTTGGTTTAATAACAATTAGCACACCAACAAAGCCGAGTATAGCGACGAGTAATGTGGTTTTAGTTAAGCGCTCTTGAAACATAAACATGGCTAAAGGCAACATAATTAAAGGCGCAGCATAAAAAATGGCGTTAGCTGTAGCCAAAGGCATGTTATTTAGCGCCAGTACCATACAGACAGCACCAAATAACCAAATATGGCCACGTAATATATGCCACTTAATGCCTGTTAATACGTTGTGTTCGCGATTAAATAGGCAAAATGGTAATAAAATAATAATGGCGCTTAGTTGGCGAAATAGCACGAATTGATAAACAGGGCCGTCAGCTGATAGGGTCTTGATTAGTGCATCAGAAAAAACAGCGACAATATTGCCGATAACTAATAACGCAATGGCGAATTTAATTGAATTTTTGGCCACAAAATAATCCTTAAAGCAAAATATTGATATGCTTTAGCGAAGCTAAAGAAACGAGATGAATGATTTAGATACAGCAGCGATGAAATTGCTTCAGATCACTGGCTAATGGTAAATAAACTTAATTATGACGTATAATGATTAAAATTGTTTTTGCATGAGATAAACTAATAATGAAATTGCCGCCTTTACGCGCGCTACAGTATTTTGAAGCGGTTGCCCGGTTAAACAGTTTTTCTGCTGCAGCTAAGCAGTTATATGTGAGCCAAAGTGCGGTTAGTCATCAGGTAAAATTATTAGAGCAATATTTAACTGCAGACTTATTTATTCGCCAAGGACGTAATCTGTATTTAACTGCGGTGGGAGAGCGCTACTTTGCCGAAATAACTGGCGCTTTAGATAAAATATCACAAGCTAGCCAGCAGGTGCAGCATGGTAAATCGGGCAGTATCCGCTTAGCGTTATATAGCTCTTTAGCGGTTAAATGGTTGATCCCTAAATTGGCAGACTTTCGCCAGCAATATCCTAATATTAATTTAAGCTTACATATGGTGACTGAAGATCCTGATTTTTATGATCATGACATAGATTGCTTTATTACTATTAACCCTCCACAACAGGGCGCTATAAAGCAGTTTCTATTTACTGAAAAGTTATTTCCAGCCTGTAGCCCGCAACTGTGGCAGCAAATGCAACAACACAGCTTACCTGACGCCTTATGGCAATTTCCGTTGTTATCGGTGCAATATGCTAACCATCAACAAGTAGGTGATGATTGGCGTTTATGGTGTCAGCATGGCGGTTTTGAATTACCCAAGCAGGTTAAAATTAATCAGTTTAGCCATGTGCTGCTTGCTGTTGAAGCTGCGCGTTATAATTTAGGCATCACCTTAATTGACCAATTTATGCTAGGTGCAAAGGAGTCTGGTCATGGTTTAGTTGCTATTCCTATGCATGAGCTGGTAACTGGAGATGACTTCTATTTTACTTATCGGCAAAGTGATGCCAATCATAATGATCTAATCAATTTAGGTCACTGGCTTAAGCAGCAGTCTCGATTTGACTAAGTTAGGCTTATGGCTGCTGTTCAATGCTAATTTCACCACTGGTGCGTTGTTTTACATTGGCAATTAAACCCTCTACATCGTTAACCGCTAAGCGGATTGTTAAACTAACTAGCTCAGCGTAATTGCTGTCTATTAGGCTAATGTTGCTGCTATGTAATAGGGCGTCTATTGCTGCACTATGTGCATAGGAAAAAGTGAGTTTAAGGGTACAGCTAGGCGATACTTGTTGTAATTTAAGGAGCTGCAAAACAGCTTTAGTGCTATCGGCATAAGCCCGCGCTAGGCCACCGGTGCCTAATTTTACTCCACCAAAAAAGCGGGTAACGACAACACAAATATTGCCAATATTTTGCCCCTCTAGTACCTGATACATAGGTTTACCTGCTGTACCAGCGGGTTCACCATCATCGTTATAACCCGCCTGTTGCGTTAACCGCGGTGCGCCGATAATAAAAGCGCTACAGTGATGATTCGCCGACGGTGTTAAGCTTTTATGATGCTGTATAAATTGCCTAGCAGCTAATTCTGTAGTCACAGGTAGAGCGCTAGCGATAAAGCGGCTTTTTTTAATGTCTAAGTTGGCTTCTGCTGGGACGAGAGGTTGCAAAAAGATGGCATCTGACACTGTGTAATAGTCCTATGGTGACAGGATGAGTAATACTAATTATAAGCAAGTGATTCTTGTTATAAAAATAATGCCGGGTAAATTCCCGGCATTATTTTAACGATGATAAATTCCTTCGCGCTCTGGCTGATATATCACTTCATCAATAGTGATAGTAGACATATCACCATTAGGTAAAGGCCAGTTAATAGTATCACCCGTTTTTAAACCAAGTAAGGCACTACCAACTGGGGCTAATACTGAAATCGTGGTGCCCGACTTATCAATATCTTTTGGATAAACTAAGGTTAAGCTGCTGCTTTTGCCATTACCCCAAGAGAAGCGAACAGTCGAGTTCATGCTAACAATATTAGCAGCGAGCTCTTGTGGTTCAACAATATTGGCACGATCTAACTCTTTACTTAGAGTATCTACGCCTACAGTATCCTCTGGTAGGCTATCGAGTAATGTTTCTAAGCGATCAAAATCTGTTGTTGAGATGGTTAATTCTGGTATTGACATAGTAAGCTCCTATAGCACGCTAACGTGACTTAACATATAAGTATTATAACGACAGAGTGCAGATAAATTAGTGTGATGAATTATTCATCGGAAAAGTTATTTATTATTTAATTTAGCCGTAAATTGAATAAACGGCCGTCAGCCGGCTTCGCCCATGACGAAACCGGCCAAAAAATGGCAGGCAGGATCAACATTACTGGGGCTATAAGGTTTAATACTTATAGCGCTATATGTAATTAAAGTATGCATGAAGCTACCATAATGTATTGGCTACTAAAGTGCAATATGGTTCGACTAGTAGCAAAGGGTAGTCGAAATGAATTTTTAACCTAGTATTAGAAATACGGCTTTGTTAATGCTATTTAATCAACTAAGACCCAGCCATTTTCAGTCATTCTAAATGTTAGGGTTTCGTCTTTTATTTGGTATTGATCTTTCTTCTTAAAGTCACCGTATTGTAATTTTAGTAAACCAACGCTAATACCTGAAGTTATTTTTTCTAACGGATTACCGGGTTGATCCGTCTTTTCTTCTAAGTACTGCTGATACGACTTATTAAACTCTAGGGTATAAGACACTTCGGCCGCGTAATGATTGTCGTTGTCAGACCAACCGTTAAGTTTTTTGACATCTTGTATATCAATTAGGCTAGGGTATAAATCGTTGTATTGTTTTTGTAAGGCCTGTTCGATATGGCGCTCGCTAGGTATGTCTGAACAAGCAACTAGCAGCGTGGCTGCCATCAATAATGATAAAGTGGTTTTATAAGTCATGTTGAAGCTCGGTAAGTTATAAAATTCGTTTTAAGATTAGCATAATAGCGACCCTCAGGCTGCAGGAACAGTGTTAAATTAGCATAATTTATGGGCTTACTTTCGCATTGCCTGAAAAAGACAATTTGGTTAAGGTGCCAATATTAAAGTAAATCTTGGTATAACAATGCAATATTCATTATTAGGCTGCAGTGGCGTTTCGGTTTCTCGCGTTTGTTTAGGCACTATGACTTGGGGCAACCAAAATACGCAGCAAGATGCTGATCAACAATTAGATTATGCGTTAGCACAGGGCGTTAACTTTATTGATACTGCTGAAATGTATGCTGTTCCACCTTCGGCTGATACTTATGGCGCTACAGAGAAAATAATTGGTAATTGGTTAGCGCGTAATTCAACAAAACGACAACAAATTATCTTGGCGAGCAAAATGGCCGGTAGCGGTTTAGCTTATATTCGTGATGGTAGCCCGATGACACCTGAAGGGTTAATCCAAGCCGTTGATCAGTCATTAATGCGCCTGCAAACAGATTATGTTGATTTATATCAATTACATTGGCCAAACCGAGTGTCCCCGCACTTTGCTAAGCATCTTCCTGGTCATATAAGCTTTAAACAAGTTGATTGCCAGCAACAACAAGAAGAAATGTTAGGTTTATTACAGGCACTGCAAGGCTGTGTTGCAGCAGGGAAAATACGTTTCTGTGGCTTATCTAATGAAACACCTTGGGGCTTAAGCCAGTATTTACAATTAAGCCAGCAATATGCTTTGCCTGCTATGGTGTCGGTGCAAAATGAGTTTAGTTTATTACATACTAAAGATTGGCCGTATTTATTAGAGCAATGCCAGCATCAAGAGGTTGCTTATTTGCCTTGGTCACCTTTAGCTGGAGGGGCTTTAACCGGAAAATACCTTAATGGCGCTAGGCCACAAGGTACGCGTTGGAGTATGTTGCAACGTAATGGATTATTTCGTGATACAACACGATCTAACCTAGCTATAGCTGCATTTATTGAGTTAGCAAAAAGCCATAATGTTGCACCTAGTCAATTAGCTTTAGCTTGGGTAAATCAGGTAGAAGGGGTCACATCAACCATTATTGGCGCCACGTCTATGAGCCAATTAGAGCAGAATATTGCTGCATTTAAGCTAGAAATTACCCCAGCGATGCAATCAGATATTGCAAACTTCTTACAACAGCATCCGTTGCCATTTTAGTAAATATTTTTATATAAACTCTCCGTTTAATAAATATAGCCAGTTACACTGGCTATATTTATAGAGTAAAAACGCTATTAACTAAGGCGCTTCAACTTTTTCATTTCATCGTGACACTCTTGCATAGTGGCAAGTGAGCTTAATAAAGCCGCTTCACAATCTGCTGATTGTTTTTTGTTTAATGCGGTACGAATTTCATCCAATGTTTTATCTTCAACTTCTTCAAGTTGGCTGATATAAGTATGCTCTTTATCGCTAGACATGACGCCTATAATCTTAGTATAAATATTGCGAACTTCGACAGTAAAAGCTGAGCCTTGCTCTACTTCACCTTCTTCTGCAACCGCAAAAGGTTGTAAGTTTTGTTTTACTGTCCTGCGTGCATTTATCATGCGATCAAAAAAACTTGCTAATTGCGGGTTATCGACTTGCTCTTTTGCATCACGATAAAATTCAATACCGCTATTTAATACTTGAACAATATCAGATACGTGTTTTACTTCAGTAGTTGATAAGTTACTCATAAATTTTATCTCCGTCAGTAATTAACAAACTGCCGTTATGACTGCTTAAGTGATAACGACTTATCTGGTGTCAAGTTAGATAAAGCAGTAATTAGGCCAGAGTGACTTTGTTCTTTGATTTTAATTTAACTTGATGAATTTAAATAGTTTATATTGAAAAGATGTAATTTGAATAATCTAGTTTGTAGAAGAAAAATAGAATGGAATATGGAATACTTTCTGACTAATTGTAAAATTTACGTTGCTTTAAATGTTGCTTAAAATAGGTTTAATATGGGCTCTTAACACAAACGCACCTGTTAAGAGCCACATAAAACAAGGGTATATTATTTTAAAATTTCATCCACAGTGCTTTGGGCAAGCGGGTGATAACCAGGGCGAGCTTTACTATAAACTTCTTTAGCAAAGGCTAAGCCTTGTGGCGTGGTTGCCAGCTGTGTATAAAGTGGAATAATTAACTTACGACGGCCAATATTAATTAAATATTGCTCTAGTGGTGCTGTAATTTCTTTATAGTCAGCTTTAAGTGCCAACAGGTACCAGGCATGAGCAATTTCGGCATTAGTGGAATGAGTTAAATCATAAGCGCTATCTAAAGACGCCATTTGCTGCAAATTAATGCTTAAAGGTAGGTTATTAATAAAATAAAGCCATTCATGTACAGTCCAAGCTTCAGTCGATAACTGATCAGCAGTGATAGACCCCGAGAACCAAGCGTCTATTTGGGTTTGAACTTTGTTAAAGACGTCTGATGTTGGATTAGGTGTCGATTTGGGTAAACCTGGGCTATAAATCCACTCGTTTATTTCTTGCTCGCTTACCACACCAGGGTGCTTAGCGAGTAGGTTTTGTTTTAAATAAGCTACAAAGCGTTTTGTATCCATGCTTTGGAAGGCGTGTTCGGTAAAGTAAGCCTTTACAAAAGGATCAAACACGGCTCGACCAAATTTTTGTTCTAAAAACATTAAAAACAATTGGCCTTTGCTATAAGGCACACCGCTAAAGGCTGCATCAGGATCGCGGCCTTTTAAATCAACAAATAATATGCTGTCGTCTACTGGTAAGTCTTTTAATTCTGCTTTTAAATCTTGAACCGATAGCACTTGCTCCATTACCGCACGTTCGGTTCCAAATACTTGCTCCATAATGCGGTTTTCAACATAAGAAGTAAAACCTTCATTTAGCCATAAATCGCGCCAAGTCGCATTTGTGACTAAATTACCTGACCAAGAGTGGGCTAGTTCGTGAGCAATGAGGTTAACTAAGCTGGAATCACCGGCAACAACTGTTGGTGTGATAAATGATAATCGAGGGTTTTCCATGCCACCAAATGGAAAGCTAGGCGGTAGCATTAATAAGTCGTATCTACCCCATTGATAATCACCATATAAATGCTCACCAACATCTATCATTTGCTGGGTGCTAACGAACTCTTTGGCTGCGGCGTCTAAAATATAGGGCTCGGCATAAATACCGGTTTGGTCGCTCATGGCTTTAAAGTGCAAATCGCCAGCGGCAATAGCAATTAAGTAAGGCGGGATGGCTTGGGGCATATCAAAGCTATAGTCACCATCGCGTAGGGTATCAGGATCATTATTAGCACTCATAACTGCCAGTACATTATCATCCGTATGAATGCGAGCTTGGTATGTCATACGTACGGCTGGCGTATCTTGGATTGGGATCCAGCTACGAGCATGAATAGCTTGGTTTTGGCTAAACATAAAGGGTTGCGTTTTACCTGCGGTTTGCTCTGGCGTTAACCATTGTAAACCTGAAGCTTTATCAGTAGAGCTATAGTAAATTCGTACTGTATCGGCTTTAAAACTAGGAGTAATACTTAACTTAGACCCCATAACATCATCGCGAGCGGCTAAATTGTAAGGTACTTTTAGCCATTTGCCATCTGCTCTTTTGGCATAAACCCGATCGATAATTAAATCACGAGTATCTAAATAAATATCTTGGCTTTGATCATTTAGCCAGTTAAGCGATAAATCAGCAAAGCCAGACAAAGATTTTTGTTCGAAATTAACGGTTAAATCAAGGTAGAGGTGGTCTACTTTCACTTGATCATAGTTAGCATATGTTAGGTTATCACTAACAGACGCCTGTGCAGCAGAGGCACAAACTAAAGCAGATAGTGCAAAAAGGTGATGACGAATAGACATAAAAAGTGACCCTTTATTAATTCAGTACCTGCAGTGTACTGCCATTAAGTTGCCAGCGACAAGTTAATAACCGATAAACTGACAACGGCATAAGTTATGTTAAGCTGTGCTATAAGGTTTTTTAATAAATTAATATTTTATACTAAGTGGATAAGCACTCAGCATAAAACAATAATAACAGGACGACAATATGGTAACAAAGTGGGGCTGGAAGTTATTGCAGTTAAGCAGGAAGCTTTGGATGCGAACAGTACTTTTTGCCGTACTCGCCAACGTAACTGCATTAGCTGCAATACTATTTAAAGATATGATCCCCCCTGAGTTAGCTGGTCTTATAGGTGCTGATGCGGTAGATAAAATATTAACCATACTTGCTTCAAGTATGTTAACTGTAACCACTTTTTCGCTTAGCGTTATGATTGCCGCTTTTAGCGCTGCTACTAACAGTGTGTCGCCTCGCGCTACTAGGCTATTAATGGAAGACAGTACGACCCAAAATGCATTAGCAACTTTTGTAGGAACCTTTTTGTATAGTATTGTCAGTATTATTGCATTAAGTACAGGTGCATATGGCGATCAGGGCCGGGTAATCTTATTTATTGTCACTGTGGGTGTAGTGGTATTAATTGTTGCCACCATTCTAATTTGGATAAACCACTTATCATCATTAGGTAGGGTAGGTGAAACATCCGATAGAGTTGAAGATGCGGCTTTTGCCGCAGTGCAAAGACAAGTTAAATATCCATGGCTAGGCGGTAATAAATTAGCTTCTATGGATGATATTAGCCCAGATGCTAAACCGTTAATGACAGAGACTATTGGTTATATTCAACATGTAGATATAAAGAAAATCAATAATTTTTGTGCCGCTAATAATATTGAAGTTTTTATTACCAGTTTACCCGGCGCCTTTGTTCATCCGGGTAGGCCTTTACTTTGGATGAGTGCACTACCCAAAGCCGACACACTAGGCTTGTGTAATGCGTTTACTATTAATGATCAACGTTCTTTTGATCAAGACCCTCGCTTTGGTTTACTGGTGTTAGCTGAAATTGCATCCCGGGCTTTATCACCGGCGGTAAATGATCCTGGCACGGCTATTGAAATTATAGGGCGTGGCATGCGCGTGTTGTCTAATTGGCAAGTTACTGCGCAAGAAAATGTTCCTAGTAAAGATGAAGTAGAGTATCCCTTAGTATCTGTATTACCTATTCAATTAGCCGATTTATTTGATGATTTTTTTACGCCAATTGCCCGTGATGGCGCTAGTTTAGTAGAGATACAAATAAGGTTGCAAAAGACCTTTATTGCATTAGCCTATATTGGAGGTGAGTTCCAACGACAAGCACTTAGGCATTCAAAGCTTGCTTTGGCTCGGGCTAAAAGTGGCCTAGCCAATGATTTTGATAATAAGATATTAGAGCAATTACATCATCAGCTTCAGCAGCAACCGGCTAAGATTGATTAATTTAGTTTGGTGGCTAACTTTATAGTTAAATAGCAGCAACTTTAATGAGTCTGTAAAGTTAATTAATGTTGATACTTTGTTTTTAAATTAATTAAAACAACAAATTAGATAAATTAACCTTATTTATATTGCGGTTATTTATTTGGCCCTAGTATAATGACTTTAAATCATTCAGAGACTTTTTTATGCGTACAAATCATCCAGTTACTAACAATCAACGTACTTTTAATTCAGAGCTGCGTTTGATCTCTGTTACTGATACTCAGGGCAATATTATTGATTGTAATGATGTCTTTGTTGACGTGAGTGGTTTTTCTCGACAAGAATTACTAGGGCAGCCGCATAATATTGTACGTCATCCCGATATGCCTGAACTGGCCTTTAAACAGTTATGGACACAGCTTAAAACGGGAAAACCGTGGATGGGCATAATTAAAAATCGCTGTAAAAATGGCGATTATTATTGGGTAAATGCTTATGTGACTCCCGTGACTAACAATGGCAAAATTGTTGGCTATGAGTCTGTTCGCTCTGCTGCAAAACAGGAAGATATTACTAGAGCTGAAAAACTATACTCTGAAATTAAGCAAGGTAAACCGCTAAAAACGGCTGCACCAGTGTCGTTACCTACCATTATGCTAATTGTTACCTCTTTACTTGCCTTAGGCCTGTATTTCTTAACCGAACAATCTAGTGCGGCTTTTTGGTTAGCTTTAGTGTCTAGCTTAGTCTATTCCATTTGGATTAGCCTAAGACGTAATAATGATTTAGGGGTTTTAGATAACTTATTAGAACATGCCTTTTCAGACCAACTAGCCGTGCTTAGCTATACTGATGATGCAGGTGTAATGGGTAAACTAAAGGTGTCATTACTTAGCCAAAATGCACATTTAGATACCATTTTGAACAGAATTGAAAATTCATCAGCACAAGTCGCTGCAGAGTCAATTAAAAGCTTAGGCCTGACTAAAACTGCAAGTGAAAAGCTAGATCAACAACAGGCTGAAACTATCCAAGTAGCAACAGCCATGAATCAAATGACAACAACTATCTCTGAAGTTGCTATGCATGTTAATAATACAGCGACGCAAGCCGGTACTGCTTATCAATTAACAAAAGATGGCAATAGAGTGTCTGATATTACCAAAGCTTCAATCGAAAAATTACGAGATACAGTACTTAATATTGGTAAATCTGTCACAGAAGTGTCGGAGCAAACCAAAAATATTGCTGCAGCAGCACAAATAATTGAACAAATTGCAGAGCAAACTAATTTACTGGCATTAAATGCAGCAATAGAAGCCGCCCGAGCCGGTGAGCAAGGTCGAGGCTTTGCCGTAGTGGCTGATGAGGTGCGTAATTTAGCCCAGCGTACCCAAGAGTCAACTAAAGATATCTACGCTATTGTTAACTCTTTAACCCAAAGAGCATCAACAGCAGTGACGGTTGCTAATACGGGTAGTGAAGATGCAGAAGAAGGCTTAGCTCGAGTGTTAGAAAGTGCAGAAATGTTAAATGGCATTGCTGATGCAGTAGGAAATATTGCCAATATGTCTGCACAAATGGCGACGGCAGTAGAAGAGCAAACGCATGTTGCCGAAGATATTAATAAGCAAGTGGTTAGCATTTCAACACTCGCTGATGTGAGTACCGACAGTGCAAATGATGCGATTACTTCTATCTCGCACTTACAAAATATTGCAGATGAATTGTATGAATTAGTGGTTAGATTTAAAAAGCATTAAGTTTATTAAGTTGTTTAAGCTGCTATATAAATAGTTAAGTCATAAGCTACAGGATTAATTAATGCAAAACTTACAAGAGATTGTTAAGTACTTACAGTTTTCGAATAAGCAATTTGTGGATCGTAAAGCATTAATTGATCTAAGCCAACAGGAGGTGGACTTATTAAAGCAAGTCCATCTTCCATTACAACAATACGAAACTAAGCTAATAGATGCTTTTTATCAGCATTTATTTAAATTTAATGAATTAAAGTCTATTTTAATAAAATCTGGTTCTTTAGAAAGTTTAAAACGAAAACAGGCAATGTATTTTCGGCGGCTAACGGCAGGTATCTATGATGTAACTTATGCCGAAAATCGGCTTAAAGTTGGTATTGCACACGAACAAGTTGGCTTAAATACCCAGTGGTATATTGGCGCTTATGGTGCATATTTAACTTTAGCTAGCCAAGCCATATCTGAAATATTACAGCAACAGCCTCAGATTATTCCCGCGACCCTAACTGCGTTATATAAAGTTGCGTTGCTAGATATAACATTAGCCTTTGATGCCTACATGTATGCTAGCCATCAAAGCCTAATTGCAGGTAAACAAAAAGTATCAGAGCAATTTAATTATCAGCTTCGTTTGCAAGACGCAATTAACCGTATTCAAACCGCTTATATTACTGATTCTTCAGATGATTCTGAGTTATTTATTCTGCTTAATGAAATGCTGTTACTTACAGAAAGTAAAGCAGGTTTATTAGCCCTTGTTAAAACCAGTGAACAAAATCAACCCTATTTAAAAATTAAAGCTATAAGTGATAGCAACTTGTCTCTTGAGCAACAAAAGTCTCATAAAGATTTAGGATTAGAATTTCACCAGCTAGATAATTTACTTGGCGAAGTACTGTTAACTCAAGATATAGTTATATCTAATGATCTTGAAAATGACCCTCGGTCAGGCGAATTATATAAAAATTATCTAGATACAAAATCCTTTTTAGGTTTACCCATCCGTATAAACCAGCAAGTGAGTGCGGTTTTAGTGCTGGTAAATAGGCCTGAAGGATATAATGACAGCATTGCATTGGGCTTAAAACCGATAACAGATGCGCTTGAAACGTTAGCTATTGCACGTAAAACAAAAAGAGAGCTGGGGAAAACCCTAACGGATAATGCGCGTTTAGCCGTAGTGGCTAAACAAACAATTAATGGCGTAGTAATAACAGATCCTGACTTTGTTATTCAATGGTGTAACCCTAGTTATTATCAGCTTACAGGGTATAAAGCAGCAGAGGTTATAGGCAAGAAACCGCTTTTATTACAAACAGGGCCAAAATCTAACCAAGAGAAAATTAAACAATTGATGTCTGCAGTGAAGGCACTTAAACCTATTGATATAGACATTATTAAATATAAAAAAGATAAAACCCCTTATTGGGCCAGAGTAAGCTGTAACCCAACCTATGCAAATAATGGGCAACATCTTGGTTTTGTCTTAGTTGAGCTTGATACCACTAAGGTTAATCAGCAAAATCAGTTATTACAACATTATAAAACCGTGTTAGACAATATGAATGATGCTGTTTATTTTGTCGATGTCGATAGCTTTAATATTATCTATGCAAACTCAGGCGCACAAAAGCAATTAGGAATGACTGAGCAAGAGTTATTATCCTTAAAGCCTTTTAATATTAATGCTAATTCAAATGATGCATCATTTAAAGCTTTAGTTGCTCCTTTAGTAAACAAAGAGATTGAAACGCTAAATTACAGTACCTGGCATCTAACAGCCTCAGATAAAAAGTTACCTGTTGAAGTAACAATGCAGTTAGTAAGCACAGCCTTTGGTGCTGATATTATTATTAATTTAATTCGAGATATATCAGTACAGCAGCAAGTTGAACGATTGCATAATGCGCAAGAGCGAGATGTTAATAACCTGCTTCAGCGTTCAGATGATCCTATAGCAATAATTAATAAATCGCAGAGAATAATCGACTGCAATGCAGCAGCTTTATCGTTATTTGGTTTTACTAAGCAGAGTGATTTAATTAATAAAAAATTAAGTGAGCTTGGAATAGCAAATAGCCTGATAAATACTGCAGCGGCACAACGTTCAGAAAAGATTGATATAGCTTGGCAGCAAGGCTATCAAAAGTATACTTGGTTATATTCCACAGTAAAAAGTACTGAAACTCCAACTGAAATTACCTTAACCCCGGTTATTTATAAAAAGCATGCTTGCTTGCAGGTTGTTTGGCGAGATTTAACTGAAATAAAAGAAAAAGAAAGAAAAATAAAACAGTTAGCCTATTTTGATGAATTGACAGGATTAGCAAATAGCAATTTATTTACAGCGCGTTTGGAGTACTTATTAAAAGCGGCTAAGCAGTGTAACTATACTATCGCAGTCATTTATTTCGATATTATCAAGCTAGCCGAAATAAACGAAACTATGGGCTATAAAGGTGGTGACATTACAATTAAAGCTGTTGCAAAGCGTTTTGCTCAGCAAATTCGTCATGCTGATTTAGCACTGAAGTTTATGGATGAAGACTTTCGTCATCATGCTGAAGTTAATGTTAACGCAGTTGATCGTGAGTTTGATGCCTTAGCTAGGATCCATGCTGATAAATTTGCTTTAGCTGCGGTGCTTACTAATTCAGGATCCGCAGCTAAGCTTACTGAACGTATTCAGAATGTTATTAAAAAGCCCCTAGATATTATGGGCAATCAATTGACTGTTTCTGTTCGTGCCGGTGGTGCTTTATATCCTGATGATGCTACTGATTATGACTCATTAATACGAGGGGCTAACATCGCCCGTGGTCATGCTAAAGAGCAACAGTTGAGTCATAGTTTTTATAATATAGTTATCGGCGATAGAGTTCAGCGTCGTGCATTAATATTTCAGCGTTTAGAGCATGGTATAGTTTCAGGACAACCTAATTTTAGTTTGCGTTATCAACCACAAGTTAATTTGAAAACAGGTCAATTAAGTGGTGCTGAAGTTCTTATTCGCTGGTTTGATAATGAATTAGGTTGGGTAGCGCCAGATGTTTTTATACCACTAGCCGAAGATAGAGGTTTAATTAACCCAATTACAGCTTGGGTTATTAATACAGCAGGTAAACAATTAGCTGACTGGCAAAAATTAGGTCATCTATCGGGACCAGATAAACAGGTTAAACTAGCAATAAATGTGTCAGCAAAAAACTTAGAAATGCCTAATGTTGCTATGTGGCTAGATGAAAAAGTTGAACAGTTAGGCTTGTCAGCGCAGGATTTTGAAATCGAGTTAACCGAGACAGGGTTAATGCGTGATCCTACCCAGGCAATTAAAGTATTACATCAGCTGAAACAAGCTGGTTTTAATTTAGCCATTGATGATTTTGGCACGGGTCATTCATCTCTTAGTTATTTAAAAAATATTAATGCTGATACTTTAAAAATAGATATGTCTTTTGTAAGAAGCTTACTAACTGATAAGACTAATCATGCTATTGTTAAAACCGTTATAGCTACCGCTAAAATATTTGGTATGAAAACTTTAGCCGAAGGCGTGGAAGATAAACTTATAGCAGATGAATTAACGCGATTAGGCTGTGACTATGCCCAAGGCTACTTTTATGCCAAGCCTTTACTCGCTGAGGAGTTCCAACAAAATTGGTTAGTAAAAATGAATAATTAATATTCGACACAGGAGGGATAGTGGCTAACTTTTCAACGCTTATGCAGCAAGTGCGGCAATGTAGCTTGTGTCAGGATAATTTACCCTTATTGGCAAAACCCATTTTACAAGCAAGTGTTAATGCAAAAATTCTAATTGCCGGTCAAGCACCTGGAGTAAAAGCCCATAACAGCGGTGTTCCCTTTGATGATGCTAGCGGTAAACGTTTACGGCAATGGCTGGGGCTAAATTCAGAGCAGTTTTATGATCCAGAACTTATTGCCATACTACCGATGGGCTTTTGTTACCCTGGTAAGGGAAAAAGTGGTGATTTAGCGCCACGACCTGAATGTGCCCCAGCTTGGCGACAACAGCTGTTAGATCAAATGTCTCAAATTAAACTGACTGTTATTATTGGCCAATACGCAATTAAATGGCACAAGCCTCAGTTTAAAGGCACGGTTACCGCCGCAGTGGAACAAAGCTTACAACAGCTTGCTGATGGCTGCGACAACAACACCCTAGTACTGCCGCACCCAAGTCCTCGAAATAATATTTGGTTAAAGAAACACCTTTGGTTTGAACAGCAGTTGCTGCCGCTGCTACAAAAAAAGATTAGCCAGCTAATTTAATGTTAAAGAGCCAAATAACAGTAAATGTAGTTTTGGCTCTTTAATTAAGCTTTAAGCTATTTATAAAGCAGGTTAAAGATCTAAATACTGCGGCCAGCCTAATAATGGATTACTTAAACCGTGTTGGCTTTCAAGTGCATCTAACTTTTCTGGTGAGGCATCGTTAAGGGCTAGTGCTTGGTAACTTTTAGCAAACTCTAAGGTGCGTACTAAGGCCGGTATAAAGTGCGGCCCTAAATCTGCTTTAATAGCATCAGCAATATTTTGTGGCATTTCGGCAAATACCGACTCGGCTTGCATCGCAAAATAGTGGGTATTAAACCAATGTGGCTGTAAAGTGATATTGCGCAAACGCTGTTTTAAATCGTGCTTAACCTTGTCGTCTGAGGTGAGGGCACGATAGAATACAATTTCGGCTAACACATCTTCTAAACCAAAGTGCTCATATTCATCGTAGCTAGTGCGAATAAAAAACTGCTGATGCAATAATTGTCTTGCTTCAGTGTGTAAATGTTCGCTTAGCGCTTGCTGATAATGTTGCCACCCAAACCAGTCTTCTGCATCGGCAGGTGTTGAGATATTCTGTAGTAAGCTTTGCTGAACCTCGCCGTATAACGACTTAGCGCGCTGGTTCTTGCTTACTTGAGTTAGCATACTCCAGCCTTTTTGAAATGGTTTAATAATGCTTTCGGGTGCTAATAAAATAGCTAAGGCTTTATCTAGATCATTATCAGATAACTCTCTTAAGCCTAAGCTGACTACGCCAATAATATCGTTAGCCGCTTGTTCTAATAAATGCATTTTATATTTATTATAAAATTTATCGGCAAATTTTAAGCTCATTAAAACCGCTTTTGACTTTAATTGAGCAAGGCTTGTTGCATCAAGTTGTTGTTCGGCTTGGCCTTTAGCAATAACTTGAGTAAGAAAAGGCCCATTACTGCCATCACGGAGCATTAACTGCATGCGAGAACCCTTAATCTAAAAAGCTAAACATATCGTCGACTTCAGTATACTCGTCAGTGGCTTTATTATTTTCTTTCGCTTGCATTACCAGTTCAGTTGCAAACTTATTAATAATACCTTCCCACCCCGAGTTTTCGTTACGAATAAGCGCTTTAATGGCTGATTCAACTCTTGGGGTTAAATAACGAATAAGTGCTAATAAACTGCGAGGATCATCATAGCTAATATTATGTACATCTTCATTACGATGGCGTTCAGTAAAACGAGTTGCTTCTTCTAAATCTTCTTCTGCATCGTGCTGGGTGTCGTTATAAATATCATCCTCATGCAGTTGCTCACCGCGATATAGCTCTATAAAAGGAATAGATAAATAAAATAGGCCGGCTGGATCGTCAGCAATGCATTGTAAAATTTCAGCTTGTTTTTCTTCGCTGTCTTGGTTTCGAATTAAATAGGTTAAAAAATCAAAAGTATGTTGTTGTAGCTCTTCAGCATTACTTTTAATTTGTTCTTCCCAATATAAGGGTTGTTGACAGACAATATCGCGAATTTTTTCTGGTGTCATTAACTCAGAAATTATCGACGGAAAAGATAAGTCATGTTGGCTATTAATTTGGGTTAAAGTCACAATGTCAATATTTTCAATGACTTCAACAAGCTGTTGATCTGACATTGTATTAGCAATTAACTCAAATTTTTTACTGGCTTGTTTAGGTTCAATTACGGCAAGTTGCTTTATTTCTGCAGCTGCAACTTCAATTAAATTGGTCATTAAGCATCTTCTCCTTTAAAGCCGATATCATCGAATTGATCGTCATAGCCTTCTTCGTCGCTATCACCTGATTGGTCGTCATAATCACTATCATAGTCATTATCTTGATAATCATCTTCATGCTCGTCAGCGTCGTCATAATTGATAGCGGTGTTGGTATCTTGATTAATCATAAATACTACAGCGCAAGCTTCAATTAATACCGACTCTGAATAATCGCGAATGGCTTTAACAAAGGGAAGATCGGCATTATTAAAAGCAACACTAGTTTTAAATTGATCCCAAGTTGGCATAGTGGCGCTAGCTAACCATTGTTGCCACTGTGTTGTTGCAGCTGGGGGGAATTTTACTTGGCCATACAAGGCAATAGGTAAATACTCCGGTAGCGAGCCTAGCATAGAAGGATCGTCTAATAGAATTGCTTTCATTTTGCTAGTAAATTGCTGTAACGCCATTGGCGACTCAGGATCATCGTAAGAATGAATATTTTCCAAGGCTTCAGTTTTTAGTGTCTCAAGACGCGGTATATTTAATTTTTTTGACATAAATGACTCACGGATAAAATTGATCCCAGAGCTCCTGCATAGCAGAGGTTGGGTCGGGTACGATTACGTTATTAAAATCTTTAATAAAAGCCGCTTTTTGTTTTGGATCAGACAATATATTATAGGCATTCGTTACACGCTGTAATTGCGCTGCTGCATATTGTTGCTCAGACTCAGATAAGCCATGTAATTTGTCTGGATGATATTTGTTTGCCTGTCGCCTATACGCTTTTTTAATCTCATCATCTGTGGCATTGGTTTTTATACCCAGTACCCGAAAGTGATTAATCATTATTATTCCTGCGAACACAAAAGTTATTGAAGAAGACTTATCGGCTAGAATTATAGCCATAAATTATAATAGCAGAATAGCCAGTTAGGGTGTTAAATAAAGTGCTTATTTTAAGCCGTTTCTAAGCTATTTGCCTTAGTTCAATTATTTAATTTTACCGCAAGCTGAGTTTAGGAAAATAATCGACTAAAAAGGGGGTATAACGCTTTTCTCTCTTCGGTTTAGTACGGATTTGTGCTTAAATAATGGTGCATTAAGTAAAGGCATTTATTACTGTAAATAACAATAATAATAGCAAGTACTTGCGGTTGAACAACGATAAGCAGAGGAAAAAGTATGAAAACTGATAGAAGACGTTTTTTAAAGTTATCCGCCGGTGGTCTTGTAGGCTTAAGTGTCGGCGGTATTAGCTTAAAAGCTTTTGCTGCTGAGCAATTGTCTTTAGATAATGCACAAGCTAAAGCAATGCAATATACCCATGAGTCAGAAAAAGAAGGGGCTCACTGTTCTAATTGCGCTTTAATTCAAGGGGCAGAGGGTGAGGAATGGCGTCCTTGTGCAATTTTCCCCGGCAAGCTAGTGCATAGTAATGGTTGGTGTGCTGCATGGGCGAAAAAGCCAGTATAAGTTGAGCTGTAAAACGTTGTAAATACATAATTTAAAAAGTTAGATGAAATAAAACGGGGCCGTGATAGCCCCGTTTGTATTGGTGCTAGATTAAAGCAACTGAATACACAGCCGGTGCATAATTGCGGCTGTCGCCCCCCAAATAAACCGCCCCTGATAGGGCATCGCGTGTAATTGTCTTATTTTGCCGGCAAGAGGCAAATTAAATTGATGGCGGTTTTGCTGCTGTAAAAAGTGTTGTAGAGGTACTTCAAAAATATCGGCAACTTCATTTGGCTCGATATGCCAGCGCGGCTGAGGTTTAACTAAAGCCACCCACGGCACTATGGTAAAGCCGGTGCTTGTTGGCTGTATAGGTAAAGAGCCGAGTAGGTCAACATTTTGTCTTTGCAGACCAATTTCTTCATTTGCTTCACGTAACGCGGCTTCAGCCGGTGTTTCATTAGGCTCTATTCGCCCGCCAGGAAAACTTATTTGGCCAGGGTGATGCCGTAAATGTAAGGCGCGCTGGGTAAATAATAAGGTTAATTCAGTGCCGTAATCGATAATAGGCACTAAAACCGCAGCTTGCTTTATATCGATTGCTCCCCCTTCTTCAGCTTGGGCTGCTTGATGTAACATAAAGCGTTGTCGAAATTCATCAGCTTGCATTGCGGCTTACTCACACCTGTTCGATTGCAAGGTAGGTAAAATTTTATTGACTTTATCTAAGGTTTCTTGAAACTCACTGTCAACATTAGAGTCGGCTACAATTCCGCCACCTGCCCAACAATAAATTTGTTGCTGATTACACACAAGGGTGCGAATAGTGATATTGCTATCCATGTCGCCGTTAGCATTAATATAGCCGATGCTACCACAATAAACTGAACGACGATGTGGCTCTAGCTGCTCTATTATTTCCATCGCCCGTACCTTTGGCGCGCCTGTAATAGAGCCGCCAGGAAAAGCAGCATGTAGCAAGTCAGCGGCTGTGTAATTATCCGCTAAGGTGCCTGTTATGGTACTGACTAAATGATGCACTGCAGGGAAGCTTTCAATAGCAAATAGGCTAGGTACAGCCACACTGCCTGGTTGGCATACTTTGCCGATATCATTACGTAATAAGTCGACAATCATCACGTTTTCGGCGCGATCTTTAGCTGAATTGCGTAAATTATCGGCTTCTATTTCATCTGTCATAGCGCAAAAGCCACGCGGCCGAGTGCCTTTTATCGGTTTGGTTTCAACTTGCTTATTATGCAACTGCAACAGGCGCTCTGGTGAAACACTTAATACACAGCCTTGCTCTGTGCGAATAAAAGCCGAAAAAGGGGCGGAATTACTATCGCGTAGCTTTAAATAAGCTTGCCATTCATCACCTTGATAGTGAGCATTAAAGCGCTGGGCTAAGTTGATTTGATAACAGTCACCACTTAATAAGTACTGCTGAATTTGCTCAAACTTTTGCTGATAACTCGCTTTATCCATATTAGATTGCCACTGGCTAGTTAAACTAAAGGGCAGGGGCTTAGGTGCAGCTGTGCTTGCATTATTATTTGAGTTAAAAAGCTGTTTTAGGTTTTGCCACCGCTCTTGTGCGTTACCGTTATAGTCTACACACCACAGTTGTTGTTGCTGTTTATCTAATATTAGCGCCCAAGTATAAAAGCCGATAGCCATATCGGGTAAGTCGATATCTTGTTTGGCTAGGCTAGGTAGGGTTTCAATATAGCGGCCTAAATCGTAGCCAAAATAACCTAAAGCGCCGCCTATAAAGGGTAATTCGCTGGCAACTTTATGAGGAAAAAACTGATTTAAGCCTTGCTGTAATAACGCAAAAGGGGCGCCTTGTATTTGGGTATTTGTTCGCAAATCAACTAAAGTCGCTTGGCCATTGCTAGCTTGCAAAGTAGCAATAGGCTTGGCAACGAGAATATCGTATCGGCTATTAATATGCTGATTTGCTGCTGAGTCTAACAGCATAGACCAAGGCTTATCAGCAAAATAGCTAAAATAATCGAGTAAATTGTTTGGTATTTCGTCTTGAATTAGATGTTGCTGCATGAATGGGACTAGCCGCTGTTTCTGATGCGCGGTATCATAGCAGCACTTACAACAATAGTTAAATATAGTGCTAGCTATTATAAATTAGCTAGCGCAGATAGCTCCAGACAGCGCAGAGGACAAGTAATTATGACGGTCATTCGCCAGCAAGACTTTATTGATAGCATTGAAGATGCATTGCAGTATATCTCTTATTATCATCCACTGGATTTTATTAAAGCATTAGAAACGGCTTATCACAAAGAGCAAAACCAAGCGGCTAAAGATGCAATAGCGCAAATTTTAATAAACTCGCGCATGTCAGCTGAAGGCCACAGACCTATTTGTCAAGATACGGGGATCGTAACGTGTTTTGTTAAAATTGGTATGGATGTGAAATGGGATAAAACGGATTTAACTGTACAAGAAATGGTTAATGAAGGTACGCGTCGTGCTTATTTAAATCCAGACAATCCATTACGTGCTTCTATTGTTGCTGATCCTGCTGGCGCACGTAAAAATACTAAAGACAATACACCTGCCGTTGTCCATATTGATTTGGTGGCTGGCGATCAAGTTGAAGTGATGATTGCAGCTAAAGGCGGTGGCTCAGAAAACAAAACTAAAATGGCGATGCTTAACCCATCCGACTCTATTGTTGACTGGGTATTAGAAACCTTACCAAAAATGGGTGCCGGCTGGTGTCCACCTGGTATGTTAGGTATAGGTATTGGTGGTACGGCAGAAAAAGCGGCTGTGCTAGCCAAAGAGTCGTTAATGGATCCTGTTGATATTCAACAGTTAATAGATAAAGGCGCAGAAACGGCTGATGAAAAGCTGCGTTTAGAGCTGTATGAAAAAGTCAATAAGTTGGGTATAGGTGCGCAAGGTTTAGGCGGCTTAACAACGGTTGTTGATGTTAAAATTAATAGTGTACCAACCCATGCTGCAAGCTTACCTGTAGTGATGATCCCAAACTGTGCTGCTACTCGCCATGTGCATTTTCATTTAGACGGCAGTGGCCCTGCAGATATTAAGCCGCCTAAATTAGAGGACTGGCCACAAGTGACTTGGGAGCTTGGTAGCAAAGTACGCCGAGTTAACTTAGACCAAGTGACACCAGAAGAAGTACAAACCTGGCGCGCGGGCGAAACTGTTTTACTAAGCGGTAAAATGCTTACCGGCCGTGATGCTGCGCATAAACGCATTGCTGATATGCTAAGCAAAGGCGAAGCCTTGCCAGAGGGTGTCGACTTTAAAAACCGCTTTATTTATTACGTTGGCCCAGTGGATGCAGTGGGTGATGAGGTTGTTGGCCCAGCTGGCCCAACTACCGCAACACGGATGGATAAATTTACCGATATGATGCTAGGTGAAACCGGTTTATTAGGCATGATTGGTAAGTCAGAGCGGGGCGATAAAACCGTTGCCAGTATTAAACAGCATAAAGCCGTATATTTAATGGCTGTTGGCGGCGCGGCTTACTTAGTGTCTAAAGCGATTAAAAAGTCACGCGTTGTTGCTTTTGCCGATTTAGGTATGGAAGCCATTTATGAGTTTGATGTTGAAGATATGCCGGTTACCGTGGCGGTAGACTCCGAAGGAAATAATGTCCATCAACAAGGGCCTGCTATCTGGAAAGTTAACATAGAAAATATGGCAGCGAAATAATAGTGATAAAAAGGCTACTAGATACTGAGTAGCCTTTTTGTTTAATGGGACTTTATTCAGCCGAGCTTACATTATACATTAGGTTAAAACTAGAATAGAAACATACGCTTTTAATAACATACCTCTTATAAAACTGGAGTTAGCATGAAATATTCAGCCTTGCTGGTATCACTATTTTTCAGTGGTACAGCGTTAGCTAATGCGCCATTGAGTGTCGAGCATTTAAACCAAGTTAATAATCTTTATGATGCAGCATTATCGCCAGATGGTCGCTATGTGGCTTATGGCCAAAGTAATGGTGGCTTTAGCCCAGCTGATACTAGCAGTGATTTATATTTAATTGACTTAGCCAAACAAAATACTTTAACGCGGTTAACGCAAAGCCAAGGCCGTGAACATAATCTGCAATGGTCAGCTCAGAGCGATAGCGTGTACTTTATTACTAATCGTAGTGGTACGAATCAAGTATGGCAGTTGGCCTTATCGGGCGGTGAAGCACTGCAAGTAACCGACTTACCGGTGCCCGTTTCGGGTTTTATAGTGTCAGCTGATGGTAAGCAGATTGCGTTAGAGTTAACTGTTAAGCCGGGTTGTGAAAAGCTAGCTTGTACTGTGGCTGCCAAACAAGCCGATAGTGCTAAAAAAGACAGTGCCATGGCGTATGATCAGCTAATGGTTAGACATTGGGATACGTGGCTGGATGGGTATCGTAATCAATTACATATAGCGCCTTTAGACCAAGGTGTTGTTAAAGATGCACGTAACTTAATGCCTGAATGGGACACGGATATCGCCGGTATTACTGAGGTAACTTTTACTCCCGATAATCAACGCTTAGTATTTAGTGCCAAAATTCCATCAGCTGATCAAGCTTGGCACACTAACTTTGATATTTTTATGGTGTCGATAAATGGTGGTGAAAAGCAAAACTTAACGGCAGCTAATCCCGCTTGGGATGCAGCGCCATCTTTCTCGGCTGATGGTCGTTTTATGGCATATAAAGCCATGAAAAAACCACAAGCAGAAGCTGATCGTTTTGGTTTAATCTTGCTGGATATGGTGACCGGGCAGCGCAAAGAGCTCGCCGCTGATTTTGACCGCTCTATTATTGATTATAAATTTGGTCCTGATAACCGGACTATATTTGTGACAACCCAAGATGTAGGCCAACGCAGTATTTATGCTATTAACACCAGTTTTGGTGATGTGCGAAAAGTCTATGGTGACGGTACCGCCGGCGGATTACAAATTGCTGCAGGAAAACTAGTCTTTACTAATCATCGTTTAGATTTTCCAACCGAACTATTTCAACTTAATTTAGATGGTACTGAGTTAACTCAATTAACCAACATTAACGCCGAATGGCGTAATGCGGTGCAATTTGGTGATTATGAGCAGTTTAGTTTTAGTGGCGCGAATGATGAAACGGTTTATGGTTACTTAGTTAAGCCTTGGAACTTTGATCCTAACAAGAAATATCCAATGGCATTCTTAGTTCATGGCGGCCCCCAAGGTAGCTTTGGTAATATGTTTAATGTGCGTTGGAATGCCCAGATGTATGCCGCTCAAGGCTATGCGGTGGTCATGGTAGACTTCCACGGCTCTACAGGGTATGGCCAAGCTTTTACCGACTCTATTAGTCGCGATTGGGGCGATAAGCCGTTACAAGACTTACAAAAAGGCTATGCCTACATTTTACAAGCACAGCCGTGGATTGATGGCGACCGTGCCTGTGCCTTAGGTGCTTCTTATGGTGGCTATATGATGAACTGGATTGCAGGTAATTGGCCAACTGGTTTTAACTGTTTAATTAATCATGCCGGTTTATATGATATGCCAAGTTTTTATGGCAGCACTGAAGAGCTATGGTTTCCAGAGCGTGACTTAGGCGGCCCAGTTTGGCAAGAGGGTTCTGACTATCATAAATATAACCCAGCTGCATTTGCCGACAAATGGCAAACGCCCATGTTAGTTATTCACGGCTTAAAAGATTATCGTGTTCCTTATGCACAAGGTTTAGGTGCTTTTACTAACTTACAGCGCAAAGGTATTGATTCACGGTTAGTTATCTTTCCTGATGAAAATCACTGGATTTTAAATAAAGATAATCGCGTGCGTTGGTATAACGAAGTGTTTCAGTGGCTAGAAAAATATACTCAAGCTAAATAATTGAGACAGCGCTATCTGATTACAACTATCTAAAGTGGTGATCTTAGTTTTCGCAGCGGCAATATCCGCTAGAATGCATGTTAAGGTTACCACTATAGATAGCCACTTTAACGCTAGTTGGAACTTTTGTTAGCCTAAGTTGCCTTAGGTTTAATTCTATTTGCAAGGACTGCTTAATGCTGGCTATGCCGTATCGAACTAATTTATTCCACAGCAAACTATTTCAGATTAAAAATATATTTTTACTTCTGTGTTTATTGCCAAACTTAGCACTAGCGCAAAGTTTTAGTGAAAAATTAGCCGCTGCAGCCTTAGAGCGAACGGCACACCAAGTTAGATATGATGGCCGTTATTTACGTATTGCCTATCCTAATGGTGATGTGCCAGCAGATATAGGGGTATGCACAGATGTTGTTATTCGCTCTTATCGCGCTCTAGGTATAGATTTACAACAATTAGTGCATCAAGATATGCAGCAGTCTTTCGCCCGTTATCCTTCAAAAAGAATTTGGGGCCTAACCAAGCCAGATAGCAATATTGATCATCGTCGAGTACCTAACTTACAAGCATTTTTTAGCCAGCATGGAGAGCGGCTTAAGCAAAGTAAGTTAGGCAGTGATTATCAAGCTGGGGATATTGTCACTTGGATGTTACCTGGTAATTTACCGCATATTGGCATAGTGGCTAACCAATTATCGGCTGATAAAAAAAGGCCCTTAATTGTCCATAATATTGGTTCAGGGCCAGAGCTTTCTGATATGTTGTTTACTTATCCTATTACAGGCCATTATCGCTATCAGCCAGCATTAGACTAGCTTTAAGCCATTTCAGCAGCAATTTGTTGTAAAGATGCGGCTAATTGTGCAGGCTCTTGAGCACCCGAGATTAAATACTTATTGTTAATAATAAAAGCGGGTACCGATGAAATTCCGGCTTGTTGATATTTTGCAATATCGTCATTAACTTCCGTTTCATATTGGTTTGACGCTAAGATGTGACTTGCTTCGGTTTTATCTAAGCCAGCTTGTTCTGCACAGTCGGCTAATACGTGCTGATCTGCCACATTTTTAGCATGACCAAAGTAAGCATCGAATAATGCTAGCTTCATGGCATCAGCTTTTTGCTGAGTAGCTGCCCACTTTACTAGCCGATGGCCATCAAAGGTATTACAAGTATTACGCTGCTGAAGTTTTGCAAAGTTAAGCCCAAGCTCAGTTGCGATGGTGATCATATTATCTTGAGCCGCACGCATTTCATTGATATCACGGCCATACTTTTTACTTAAAGCTTCTAAAATAGGCTGTTGTGGCGCATTTTTATCTGGGTTTAGCTCAAAGGCATGCCATTCAAGCTTTGCTTTAATATTCGGTAAACTGCTTAAAGCTTGTTGTAAGCGGGCATAGCCAATAGCGCACCAAGGGCAGGCGATATCTGATACTAAATCTATTTTAATCTGTTGCATTAATGCAATCCTAAAAGTTTATAACTACAGTTAAGCCAGCATAGGCTGTTTGTAAAGCAGTCTCAAGTATAGTACCTCATGCTAACCCATGATATCGCTATTATTACTGTAAGGTAAAACTGAATTACCTAGTTATGTTATTTGTATGGATTTAGAAAAGATAGATTTCAGGTTATACTTAGCCATATCTAAAATTTCGTTATTATTTAAAAGGATACAAAAATGGAAATGATTAAAACACGTGCAGCCGTTGCCTGGGGTCCAGGCCAGCCGTTATCAATTGAAGAAATTGACTTAATGCCACCGCAAAAAGGTGAAGTCTTAGTAAAAATTATTGCAACGGGTGTGTGTCATACTGATGCTTTTACTTTATCGGGTGATGATCCTGAAGGTATTTTTCCTGCCGTTTTAGGCCATGAGGGTGGTGGTATTGTTGAAGCCGTAGGTGAGGGCGTAACCTCTGTTGCTGTGGGTGATCATGTTATTCCGTTATACACACCAGAATGTGGTAAGTGTAAGTTTTGTTTATCAGGCAAAACTAACCTGTGCCAGGCCATTCGTGAAACGCAAGGTAAGGGTTTAATGCCAGATGGCACAACGCGTTTTTCGAAAGATGGTAAGCCAATTTATCATTATATGGGTACCTCAACTTTTTCTGAATATACGGTGCTACCAGAGATTTCATTAGCGAAAATCAATAAAGAAGCGCCATTAGAGAAAGTGTGCTTATTAGGCTGTGGTGTTACAACGGGTATGGGTGCTGTAATCAATACGGCTAAAGTGCAACCGGGCGATACCGTTGCGGTATTTGGTTTAGGTGGCATTGGTTTATCAGCCATTATTGGTGCGGTGATGGCTAAAGCGGGCCGTATTATTGCCATTGATATCAACGAAGATAAATTTGAAATTGCTAAGCAGCTGGGTGCAACAGATGTGATTAACCCTAAAAACTATGATAAGCCTATTCAAGAGGTTATTGTTGAAATGACCGATGGCGGCGTTGATTTCTCTTTTGAATGTATAGGTAACGTAAACGTTATGCGTTCAGCATTAGAATGTTGCCATAAAGGTTGGGGTGAGTCGGTAATTATTGGTGTAGCTGGGGCCGGCCAAGAAATTTCAACTCGTCCATTTCAATTAGTTACCGGTCGTGTTTGGCGTGGTACTGCCTTTGGTGGCGTTAAGGGCCGCAGTGAATTACCTGATTATGTTGAACGCTACTTACAAGGTGAGTTTGAGCTAGATACCTTTATTACTCACACTATGCCGTTAGAAGATATTAATAAGGCGTTTGACTTAATGCATGAAGGTAAGTCAATTCGTACTGTTATTCATTTTTAAGCTGATTCAATATTAACTTTAGCGATAGGCTAGTTTATAGATTACAACACTCAGTCTTGATTGCCACAGTAACTCGTTCGCGTAAGCGCTCTCTCAGACAACCTGTGTCAAACAAAATGAGGTTCTAATCTATCTATTAGCTAAATATTACTAATTATATTACTTAAATTCATAGTTAGTTATTTCGGTGTTTTGGAAGGTTTTATGAGTCAAGATAAATTAACTAAAGTCAGCGAACACTTAGTGTTTGCTGGTAAACAAATCCGCTTTGAACACAACTCGCATAGCCTTAACTGTAAAATGCAATTTTCGGTGTTTTTACCCGCTGAAGCTGAAACTAAAAAAATGCCAGCAGTTTATTGGTTATCAGGCTTAACCTGTAATGATGAGAACTTCTCAAGCAAAGCTGGCGCTCAACGCATTGCGGCAGAGTTGGGAATAGCCTTAATTATTCCTGATACAAGCCCGCGGGGTGAAGGTGTCGCAGATGATGAAAATGCAGCTTACGATTTTGGTTTAGGTGCAGGCTTTTATGTTAATGCCACCCAAGCACCTTTTGCTAAGCATTATCAAATGTATGACTATATTTTGCATGAGTTACCGCAATTAGTTGAAGGCCAATTACCTATTTCTGAAAATAGAGCGATAACGGGCCATTCAATGGGTGGCCATGGCGCTTTAGTTATTGGTTTGCGTAATACTGAGCGTTATAAGAGTATTTCGGCTTTCTCACCTATTTGTAATCCAATGAATGCTGCTTGGGGTATTAAAGCATTATCAGGTTACTTAGGCGAAGATAAGCAACAATGGCAGCAGTACGATGCCTCTTTATTATTAACAGAAGCAAAATCACTATTACCTATTTTAGTTGATCAAGGCACTGCTGATAACTTTTTCCCCGATCAATTACGCACAGAAAGCTTAATTGAGGCTGCGAAACAGCACCATGATGCCGATATCGAAATACGCTATCAAGAAGGCTATGATCATAGCTATTACTTTATTTCTAGTTTTATTGAATCTCATTTACGCTTTCATGCTAAGCATTTATTTGCTTAAACAAAGATAAGCCTAAACTAAAACTTAGACGTAGAGTCTGAACTAAAGCAGCTAAGGTGATACAGCCTATAGCTGCTTTTCTTTATTCCTGACAAGGGTATAATCAAATTTTATCCGCTAGAAGGAGCCGTCAATGAGCCAAAATAATAGCTATGATAACAATAATGTATTTGCCAAAATTCTGCGTGGTGAATTGCCATGCTTTAAAATTTACGAAGATGACTACAGCCTAGCTTTTATGGATATTATGCCCCAAGCGAAGGGCCATGCTTTAGTGATACCTAAGTTTGCCGCTGAAACCTTATTAGAGATCCCTGCTGATATGCTGGCGCATACTATGACTACAGTGCAAAAGGTGATGTCGGCGCAAAAAACAACCTTAGGCGTTGAAGGCGTTGTACTGATGCAGCTTAATGGCAAAGACGCAGGGCAAACCGTACCTCATCTACATTTCCATTTAATTCCTGAGCATTTAGCTAATTTAAAAGGCCATAGTGCTGAAAAGGGAGATATGGAGCAAATTAAAGCCTTAGCTGAACAGATTAGCCAAGTACTTTAATTTAAGGCCAGCACCCAGCTCATAGCTAGGTAAGCTAGTTATGATGCTTAAAAGCTAAATTCATAATAGATTGATAACAGATATGGCTTCTTTAACGCTTAAACTTGGTTTCTAAAATAACGGAAGAGTTAGTTCGTTCAACGCCATCTAGGTTACCAATATCGTCCAGAATATGGCTAAGTTGCTCGGTACTTTGAGCTTGTACTATGGCAATTAAGTCATATTCACCACTGATGGCATAAAGCGCTGATACTTGTGGCAGTTGCTTCAGCTCTATATTGGTTTTGGCAGTTAGCTTTTGTTTTACTTTTAAGCTGACATGAGCTGAAATTAACTCTGCAGAAAACTTATCGCCATAATCAACAGAATAACCTTTAATCACACCGCTTTGTTCAAGCTTAGTAATACGTGTTTGTACGGTCGAACGTGACACCTTTAAGGCTCGTGCTAAGTCTGAAATACTGGTTCTGGCATTACTTTTTAACAGAGCCAACAATTTTTCATCTTCTTTTGTTATCATTTCGTTTTAATTGCCCGTTAAAATGTATAATAAACCGATTATATTGCTAATTATGTCTCTGCAAATTGACATCTTTAACCAGTATACTAGTTCACAAATTACCAATGGTCACTATAAAGTAAATAAAAACTCTTAGTGTGCCTTAATTAACCTGTCCAGTGAGGTAACGATGCAAATTACAAGAAGCTTATTCGATGACGTGATGGTTCCTAATTACGCTCCAGCTAAATTTATTCCTGTTAAAGGCAAAGGTTCACGTGTTTGGGATCAAGAAGGTCGTGAATATATCGATTTTGCTGGTGGTATTGCGGTTACTTGTTTAGGTCACTGTCACCCAGCCTTAGTGGGCGCATTAAAAGATCAAGCAGATAAAATTTGGCATTTGTCTAACGTTTTAACTAACGAGCCAGCCTTAGCTTTAGCTAAAGTGTTAGTTGATAATACTTTTGCCGATAAAGTGTATTTTGCAAACTCAGGCGCTGAGTCAAACGAAGCAGCTTTAAAATTAGCCCGTCGTTATGCTAAAGACAAATATGGTGAGCAAAAGGATCAAATCATCGCCTTTAAACAAGGTTTCCATGGCCGTACTTTCTTTACTGTCACTGTAGGTGGCCAACCTGCTTATTCAGATGGTTTTGGTCCTAAACCTGCAGCGATTGCACATGCTGAATTTAACAACATTGAAAGTTTAAAAGCCCTAATTAGCGATAAAACTTGTGCTGTTATGGTTGAGCCTATGCAAGGTGAGGGCGGTGTTTTACCAGCAACACCTGAGTTCTTAAAAGCCGTTCGCGAATTATGTGATGCTAATAACGCTTTATTAATTTTTGATGAAGTGCAAACAGGTGTAGGTCGTACTGGTAAGCTTTACGGTTATATGCAGTATGATGTTGTTCCAGATATTTTAACAACGGCTAAAGCTTTAGGTGGCGGTTTCCCTATCGGCGCTATGTTGACTACTGATGAAATTGCTAAGCATTTAGTACCAGGTACGCACGGCTCTACTTATGGTGGTAATCCATTAGCTTGTGCTGTTGCTTTAGCTGCCGTTAATACTGTGAATACCCCTGAGGTGTTAGATGGTGTAATGGCTAAAGCACAATTATTCCGCGATGGTTTAGCTAAAATTAATGAAAAATATAATGTATTTGCAGATGTGCGTGGCCAAGGCTTATTAATTGGTGCTGAATTAACAGCAGACTATGCCGGTAAGGCGCGTGATTTTATGTTAGCTGCGGCTGATGAAGGCTTAATGGCACTAGTTGCTGGTGCTAATATCGTCCGTTTTGCACCTTCTTTAGTGATCCCAGATGCGGACATTGAAGCAGGTTTAGCTCGTTTTGAGCAAGCCGTTGCTAAAATGGTTAAGGGCTAAGCAGATGTTAGTGATCCGACCGATCACTAAGGCTGATTTTGCGGCTTTAAAGCAAATTGCAATTGAATCCGGTCATGGCTTTACGTCATTACCGGTCAATGACCAACGTTTAGAGCAAAAAATCAGCCATGCTGAGCAAAGTATTCGTTCTGATGTCAATCAGCCAGGTGATCAGGGCTACTTGTTTGTATTAGAAGACAGTGAAACCGGTGAAATAGTTGGTACTACAGGCATTGAAGCAGCTGTAGGTACCAGCACGCCTTTATATCACTTTCAACAAAATACCATAGTCCACCATAGTGCTGAGCTTAATGTTTTTAATCAATTAAGAACCTTAACCCTGTGTAATGATTACACAGGGGCATCAGAGATTTGTACCTTATTTTTACGAGAAAGCTATCGGCGTAATCATGCAGGGCGGTTTTTATCTAAAGTTCGATTTTTATTTATGGCTGAACACCCGAAGCGCTTTTCTGATCGCGTTATTGCAGAGATGCGTGGTGCTGCAGATGACAATGGCCAACCGCCATTTTGGCATTGGCTACAAAAGCTATTTTTAACTATCGATTTTCCAACAGCCGATCATTTAATTGGTGTGGGTAAAAAGTCCTTTATTGCCGAATTAATGCCAAGACATCCAATTTATGTTGGCTTATTGCCAGAAACGGCACAGCAAGTGATAGGCCAGGTGCATCAAAACACAAAGCCTGCACTTAAGATGCTTGAAAATGAAGGTTTTATACACAAAGGCTATATTGATTTGTTTGACGCTGGGCCGACGGTTGAAGCGCAATTAAAACAAATTAAATCGGTTGCTGAAAGTATCAGCGCTCCGGTGAGAATAGCAGAGGTGTCTGGCGATTTTACTTTAGCTGTAGCAAATACTCAGCTAGAGGGCTTCAGGGCTAGTTTCTCAAAACAAGCACAATATGATGAACAAGAGCAGGTTTTACTGTTAAGCCCAGAATTTGCAGAGTTACTTAAGCTTAAACAAGGTGATATGGCAAGATTTATCTATTTAGATAAAAGGTAAGTTGAGCTAAGCATTAAATCGTATTAATAATTAATTTGTGAGATTTTTTTACCATGCATACAGATGTAAAAGTGCTTTTTGATAACTTATGGCAGAACTATGTTGAAGTGACACCTTCAGCTAAAAGTGTTCATAAACTGTTAGGTACGTCGCAACTTGATAATATTATCAATGATCATATTGCTTTGCGTACTTTTAATATTGATAAAGTTAACTTAGAAAAGCTTGCCGCTCATTTTATCGCTTTAGGTTATAAAGAATGTGGTGAATACCACTTTGAAGCTAAAAAATTATATGCTAAGCATTATGAGCATGCTGATACTAGCTTACCTAAAGTCTTTATTTCTGAGTTACTGTTAGATAAATGTTCTGATTATTTACGTGAGACTATCACTGCTTTAGTTGAGCAAATTCCAGAATCAGCCGTGACGGCAGATAACTTCTTATACTCTGGTACGCATTGGCAGGTGAGCCAAGCTACTTATGAGAAGTTATTAGCTGAAAGCGAATATGCTGCTTGGGTGGCTGCTTGGGGTTACCGTGCTAACCATTTCACCGTGAGTGTAAACGATTTACATAGTTTTAAAACGTTAGAGCAAGTAAATGAAACACTGAAAAATGCAGGCTATTTATTAAATACGTCAGGTGGCGAAATTAAGGGCACACCAGAGGTGTTTTTAGAGCAGTCTTCTACTCTAGCTGATCTACATCCAGTTAAATTTAGTGATACTACCGCCACTATCCCGAGTTGTTTTTATGAATTTGCCCGTCGTTATCCAATGGCCAATGGGAATTTATATACAGGTTTTGTGGCAGCGTCTGCTGATAAAATTTTTGAAAGCACCAACGCCCGTTAATCTATAATTGTTAAAATCTAATCGTTAAATTATTGTTTTCATGTTATAAAAAGCCAGCAACTTGCTGGCTTTTTTTGTGGGCTGCGTAAACACTAAGTTTTTAATGGATAAAAAACAGGATTAATAATGGCTTTACTAAGCAGAATACGAATTGTCGGCATTGCAGCTGTGGCGCTGTTCACTACTTACAGTGGTGCTGATGACACATTACGCTTTGATAAAGTTGATGTTAGCTTGAGCCATCCTGCCAATGGCAGTTTATTGGTTATGCCTAAGCAAAAACAGTTAATAGTTTCTGGTTTTAGCCAATTTGAACGCTGGTTAAGTCAGGTTTCGTTAACCGACTTTACCGTTACCCAGCTACAGATCCCAAGTGATGCTCAGTTTTTCTCTAGCGCAATTTTAGCTAATCAAAATGCTGAACAACTTGTTTTTTTAACTACACAAGGGGTTAGTTGGCTTAGCCCTAGTGGTAAAGTTAAGCCTTTAATACAAAGCAAGTCTTTATATCGGCTAGTGGATAGCGCAAGGTTGCGCCAACGTGATTTTGTGCTTAATTTAGGCTCTGAATTAAGCGATTTTTTATTACCTGATTTTAATTATTTTCATTTATTTCGCCAACAAGCCAATGGCCAGTTTAACCATTACAAACTTGAAGTGCCGGCATTAGTGAAAAGTTGGCAGCAAGATCCAAATTATCAACCCAGAGAGTATTTTATCCTTGATGCCAATGACGATGACTACTTAGATATCGTCTTTATTATGCATGGCCAATTTTATGCATTTTTACAACAAGCCGATAGCAGTTTTAGCACTAGCGCTGCGAAACTTGGTTGGCCAATAACTATGTCTACAGAGCAAGAAGCAGATCAACGTAATGATGCGGGGGCGACCTATGCCGGTAAAAACATTGATACTTTAGCTAAAATTACCGATATTGATGGTGATGGTGTGGTTGATATTGTAGTTAATCGCGAACACTTTATTGATGCTTTAGAGCGTAAAACCAGTTTTAGGGTTCACTTTGGTCACAAAGGAGAACGGGGAATTAAGTTTAACTTAGAGCCAGATACCACTATTAACACAGACTCTTCACCAATCGCTGTTAAAATTGCCGATATTAATGGCGATGGTAAACAAGATTTTTATATTTCGAGTACGCATTTTGGTGTTGGTACTATTATTCGGGTGTTACTGCGCGGCAGTGCTAGCTTAGATGTCGACTTTTATTTGCTTGATAATAATCGCCGATATAATACTAAGGCAAATTTTCGCCAGCGCGCCACTATTGACGTAAGCATAGGTGATTTTAGGTTTGATATGCCCTTATTACAACTGGCTGATTTAAGCGCAGATGGCAGCACTAGCTTAATTATGGGCGACGGTTTGGCGAAGTTAAAATTTTATTTACCTGATAATGATCGCCTTTTTCAGCGAAGTAGCCAATCGATTAAAGTAGACCTACCGCGTGATGCTAAGCAAGTTAAAGTAGTTGATTTAAATAACGATAATAAACAAGATATTATTTTGCCTTTTTCTAGCCAAGACTCAGAGTCACAGCGAAACCGTTTGATCTTACTTTTAAGTCCAATAAAAAAAGCTAACTGATCACAGTTAGCTTTTTATTGATAATAGCACTTATTCGCTTAGTTAATTAGCCTTGTTTTCAAATGAAAAGGGTTGACGTTTATGATCACGCAATCCAATTTCATCAAGGGTATTAGCATCAAATAAACGACCGTTGACCATAGTGTGGGTTACTTTATCGGTAACGCGAATATTTTGTAATGGATCACCGTCAATAACAATTAAATCTGCTAGCTTACCAACCTCTAGGCTACCTAATTGATGATCCATACCAAAGGTTTTAGCTGGATTAATGGTTGCTGTTTTTAGTGCTTCTAATGGTGACATGCCGCCTTGGGCAAACATCCAAATTTCCCAGTGAGCACCTAAACCATCACGTTGGCCGTGGGCACCAATATTGGCTATAACACCTTGATCAGATAGTTGCTTTGCCGTTTCTGCTACAGCAAAGTGATTATAGTGGTGATCAGGCGCTTTAGGTCGGCGCATACTGCGTGCTGCTAATGGATCTTTAGGGACGAACTTACTTAGTTTAGGGTGCTGCCAAACATCGGTTTTATCGTACCAGTAGTTTTCACCCCAAATTCCGCCGTAAGCAACAACTAAAGTAGGTGTATAAGCTGTTTCACTGCCTAACCAAAGTTGTTTGATATCATCATATATCGCAGCAGCCGGTAAGGCATGCTCAATAGTGGTATGGCCATCTACAATCATGGTTAAGTTATGCTGCATTAAAGAGCCGCCTTCAGGTACCACCATCATCTCTAGCTCACGGGCAGCTTGGATCACTTGTTGACGCTGATTTCGTCTAGGCTGATTGTAACTTTTCACACTAAAGGCACCTGCTTTCTTTAAACGCTCTAAGTGGAATTTAGCATCGTCTAAACTATCGATATGAGAGGTGTAACCTGCACCTTCAGCGCCATATAAAATGGTGCCGGTTGAAAAAATACGTGGTCCAGCAATAATGCCGGCTTTTTGCATTTCACTTGCGGTGAAAATTTCGCGGGTATCATTTGATGGATCATGAATAGCTGTGACGCCAAACGCAAGTGACGTATAATTTTTCCAGTTTTGCTGTGGGATCAATTGGTTGCTGCCTTGGGCGCCATGGGCATGGGCATCAAATAAGCCGGGCATAATGGTTTTACCGCTAATATCAATGACCTTCGCTTTAACGGGTACTGCAATATCTTGGCGGCTACCCACGGCAATAATTTTGTTATTTTCAACAACAACTACACCATCTTGAATAACCTGATCATTATTCATAGTAATAACTTGGCCACCAACAAAAGCCACTACACCTTTAGGTATATCAGCTGGCACTTTAACACTTAAGTTAGTGCCATTTTCTACTGCAAATTTTTCTGTTTTAATATCGTCAAAAATACCCTCAATACTGGCATGGTATAGCTCTGGACCTAAGCTCCAGTAGAGATTACGGCTATCGCTACTCCAGCTAATATACTCACCGGCTCGAACAGATAACTGTTTTACCGGGAACTGTTTATCGGTACCACTAATATCAATTGGGCTACCACGCTCGGTAAAAGGCGTAACAAAGATTTTAAACCGATCTGCAAAAGCTAAATACTTGCCATCGGGTGATAATTTAAACTCAGTACCAAATTTAGCAGTATAGAGTGTTTGTTGGCTATGCTTAGTTAAGTCTATACGAATTAAACTTGGAGCGCTGCCATAGTCCATCGCATAAACATAGTCATTGTTGTCTGTGAACATAGGTGCATAACCATTCTTGCTAATAAAACGGCTATCACCACCTTTATGACTTACTTGATATAAACCGGTATTCAGTGACCATTCTTTAGCTAATAAGCTACCGCCAGAAACTTTACGATAAACTATCGTTTTACCATCAGGGCTAAATACGGGCTCTACATATTTCCCCAGCTGTTCAGTCAGTTTTGTTACACGACCATTGCGTAGGTTAATAATTTTAACTGTACCTTGCTGCTGATCATTCCAGGTTGTATAGACTAAGTGTTTGCCATCGCGCGAAAACTGCGGATAAAACTCAAATTCAGCAACTTGCTTAGTTAATCGGCGAGGCTTAGGATCTTTAACATCGGTTATATATAAATAGCCCATGGCAGAAAACACCGCTTGCTTACCATTAGGTGAAACCTGAACAAAGCGCAGCATTTTACTATCGACATAATCGTGATCTAAGTTTTGCTGAACTCTAACTGTCGTTTGCACTTGTTTGTCGGTATTAACCGAGAAGGGGATCTTTTCTAATTGTTTTTTAACGACATTAAGCTTATGAATTTCACCACCCGCCCAAAACACTAATGACTTATTGTCAGGTGTCCAGCTTATGGTTGGATATACGCCATGGATAGCCCAAGTTTCCTGCATATCGCGATCTAAGCCATCGAATAACTTAATATTTTCACCACTTTCTAAGTTATATAGAAACAGGCTAGTTTGAAAATCAACTCTGCGGATGTAGGCTAAAAACTTACCATCAGGTGAAGGGGTAGGTCTAATCGCACCACCTGGGCCTTTTAAAATGGTTTCGAACTCACCGCTACTGCGCTCAAAGCGTTTAATGGCATAGATACCGGCTTCAGAATCTTTGCTGTAATGGAAGGTTTTACCCGGGGTATCGTCTTGTGAGAAATAGATATAATTGCCATCAGGAGAAAAAGCCGGTTCGCCTAAATCTTTTTGATCGTTCTTGCGTGTCGTTAATTTAATGCCAGCACCACCAGACTTATGATATTGCCAAATTTCGCCCGCGCCTAAGGAGCGGCTAGCAGTAAAATGCTTTCTGGCAATAATAAATTCACCGTCAGGGCTCCAATCAGGGCTATTTAATAAACGAAAGGTTTCATTAGTAACCGCTTTTTGCTCAGAGCCATCGGCATTCATAATCCAGATATTATCGCCACCACCTTGATCGCTGGTAAAGGCGATATATTTACCATCAGGGCTAAATTTAGGCTGCATTTGCCAACCTATATCTTGGGTAAGTGCGGTTGCTTTGCCACCTTGTATGGGCATGATATAAATATCACCCAATAAATCAAAAGCAATGGTTTTACCATCAGGGCTAATATCAATATTCATCCAACTGCCCTGAGAGACATTGATATTAACTGTTTTAAACTCTCCTTGGGGAGCATTCACATCCCATTTTACATTAGTGGTTTCGGCATGCAGTAGGCAACTGCTTAATGCTAGCGCGAGAATGGAGGGTTTAAATAGCTTCATGAGTGCCATCCTTTAAGTTTTAATATGATTAGTCAATTTATCTAATAGAGTGATTTAAACAATAGCATTGAGTTAAGGCGAAAAGTAAGCTAATACGTTACAATTGCACAAAATATAGATAAATCAGTTATTTTTTTCTTTATAGCAGCCATAACTATAAATTATTAAACAAAAAAAGTAGTAATGGCGCTGTAGAATATGAATTCTATTAAAAAAGTCGTAAGGGAAGAAAGATGTTAGATTGGTCTGCGGCTCTTGCTATAGCGCCGTATAGTTGGACTGATATTGGTATAGCCTTGCTTTGTGGCACTATTATTGGCTTAGAGCGACAGCTAAGGGGCAAGCCCGCAGGGATCCGCACGTCTATTTTGATCGTTACAGGTACTTATCTTTTTATAGCAACGTCAATGTCTATTAATAGTGAGATGATTGACCCTTCAAGAATTATTGGCCAAGTGATTACTGGCGTAGGTTTTCTTGGTGCGGGGGTAATGTTAAGTCGGGATGGTGTTGTTGTTGGGGTGACGTCGGCTGCTACAATCTGGGTGCTAGCTGCTATCGGTGTATCAATAGGTGTTGGTCATGGACTTGTGGCGGTAAAGCTGTCTGTTTTAGTGGTCATTATATTAATAGGTATCGATTTTCTTGAAGATTCGTCATCCATACTGCGCCGAGGAGTTCATCAAACTTATAAGGTGTGGTTTGGTAAAAGAAAGGGCCGTTTATTTCGGCGCAGAAAGCTGAATAAAAAAACTAAAATATGATAAATATGTGCAATAACTGCACTGACAAAAAATTGGTAGTTAAAGATGTTAGAAGCTGTATGGATAGGATTCGCTTTCACACTCGGTTTATTAGTGCGTACCATTGGGTTACCACCCTTAATTGGTTATTTATTAGCAGGCTTTTTAATCTCAGCGAGTGCATCGGGGTTAAGTCTTCCCGCTAATGGGACAACGATAGTTCATCATGTAGCGCATTTAGGGGTGTTACTGCTGCTATTTACTGTTGGTTTAAAGCTAAATGTGCGCAGTTTAGGTAAACCAGAAGTGTTTGGTTCAAGTTTATTACATTTTACTTTATCTATTATTTTAACTTTTCCGGCTGCTTTTTTTATTTTTGATGTGAGTTTTTATCAAGCCTTAATGCTGGCAGTAGCTTTAGCTTTTTCTAGTACCGTATTAGCCGCTAAGGTACTGGAAGCTAAACGCGAGTTACGCGCCTTTCATGGCCGAGTCGCTATTGGTATTTTGATCATGCAAGACTTACTTGCATTACTGGTGATGAGCTTAGCTAATGGCACAGTACCGTCACCATGGGCGCTTCTTGTTTTTACGCTGCCGCTATTTAGGCCGATACTATTTAGATTGTTTGATGCCAGCGGTCATGAAGATTTATTAATTTTATTTGGTTTACTGTTAGCCTTAGTAATTGGTGGCTCTGGTTTTGAAGCAGTTGGTTTGAGTTCCGAGTTGGGGGCTTTAGTTTTTGGCGCTATGTTAGCTAAGCATCCAAGAGCAGAAGAGTTATCTAAATCGTTGTGGAGTATAAAAGAAGTTTTCTTGGTTGGTTTCTTTTTACAAATAGGTATAGATGGTTTACCTGATGCTAATGCTTGGCTGTTCGCAGGGGTGATGACGTTATTATTACCATTAAAAGCGGTATTGCTTTTCCTATTACTCATCTTCTTTAAATTACGGTCGCGAAGTGCTTTTTTAACAAGTTTAAGTTTAACCAATTATAGCGAGTTTGGTTTAATAGTAGCCAGTGTTGTGTTACCTGAATGGTTAATTCCACTGGCGTTAACGGTGGCTATGTCATTTGTTATTTCAGCGCCACTGAATCGTTTTGCCCATCCTATTTATGATCGAATTAGTAATAAATTATTTAAATTCGAAAGAGATACACATCACCCTGATGAACAGCCGGTTTCATTAGGTACTGCCCAAGTGTTGATTATGGGCTTAGGGCGTACCGGTAAGGCGGCTTATAATCATCTTGAAAAAGATGTTTCATTAATAGCCATGGACTCTGATCCGGCAAAAGTAGTTAACTTGCAAGAGCAAGGCTTTAATGTGTTTTATGCTGATGCTGAGGATCAGGTGTTCTGGCAAGGGCTGGATTTTGGCTCGGTGCAAGCGGTTATTTTAAGTTTAAATGATGTTGAAGCTAAAGTAATAGCAGCTCAAAAATTACGAAAAATAGGCTTTACTGGTGAAATAATTTCACACAGTATGCACGATGATGAGGCTAATGCCATTATCGTTGCTGGTGCTAATGAAACCTATCTAACTATGTCTGAAGCCGGAGTCGGTATTGCCGAACATGTTAAGCAACGGTGTTTTAGTAATAATAGCAATGCCGCTTAATGATTTATGAAATAGTGAAAAAAAAGACGCGTATAGCGTCTTTTTTTTAATTTAAAACTTAGCTCGCACTACGTTCTTTAATAGCATTAAGTATTTCTGAGTTGGCAAAACCATTTGTTTGTGCCCATTCAATATCACCATAAGCGGCAACTTGGCTGCTCGGAAGTTGGCTTATGATAAAGCTGGCTGAGTCAACAGCATTACTTTTTATGGCATGACGCACTAAAGGTAAGCCATCACAAACAATTGAATCATAGACGTTGCGTAAGCGTAAACGATTGTCAGATAAGGTTTTTCTTAAGCTGTTTTTATTATCGTCAGCTACATATGAACAAATTGATAAGGCTAGCTGGTCATTAGCCATTGCAGGTGTGGCAACAAAAGAGCTAGCAACAAAAGCAGCAGTTAATAAAGTAAGTTTAATGTTCATAATATGGCTCCAAAAGAGTGAGTAATAAAACGTTATGAAAGGACAGGTTTAACGCTGCTTAACTCTTGAAAGAGACAGATTAAACATCGATTTAACGATGGTAGCCCGGCCACCCTAGCATGATTTCATGCCTTAGATCCGCAGCTTTGCGTGTACACCTTTTCAGATGACTTGCCTTTCTTGGACGCGCATTCTAATCATTGCTGGTTTATAAGCAAGGATAATTATATTTAATACTTAATAACGGCATTAACACTATGCTGCCAGCGTTGGTATAACGCTTTAGCTTGTTGCGGCTCAATAATAGGAATGTAATTCCTATTTGGATGCCACATCGTATCAATATCAGTTATCTGGTTGAAATAACCTAATTGTAGGCCTGCAAGAAATGCAGCGCCTAGTACGCTGGTTTCTGCGGTATGACAGGATTGTATCGTCTGTTGCGTTAAATCTGCTAATGCTTGTAAAAACCAATTATTGTTTGTCATGCCGCCATCAACTCTAAGAGTATCAAGTTGCATGCCATCTGCTGATATTGCAGTTAAAAGATCTCGACTTTGGTAACACACACTTAATAAAGCTGCAGCTGCTAGCTCGGCCTTACCTGTATTACGAGTCATACCAAAAATAGCCGCTTGGCTATTAGGTTGCCAATAGGGCGCACCTAGACCAGTAAAGGCAGGAATAAGTAACTCAGATTGCTGATAGGGGACGCCTTGAGCTAAGCTTTCAGTTTCGCTAGCTTGCTGAATAATGCCTAGCTTATCACGTAACCATTGCACTATAGCGCCAGCCATAAAAATACTGCCTTCCATCGCATAGGTTGGTTTAGCATTAATTTGCCAAGCTAGCGTGCTAATAAGCTGGTTCTGGCTGGTAAACACTTTGCTGCCGGTATTTATCATAGTAAAGCAACCTGTACCATAGGTGCTTTTAGCCATACCTGTATGGGTACAAGCTTGACCTAATAAAGCCGCTTGTTGATCGCCTATCATGGCGTAGATTGGAATACTAGCACCAAATAAACTTGGATCAGTATGACCAAAATCGGCTGCGTTATCTTTTATATCAGCCAGTAGTGAGCTTGGAATATTAAATAATTCGAGTAATGTAGGATCCCAGTTTAGGGTATGGATATTAAATAACAAAGTGCGGCTAGCATTAGTAGCATCCGTTGCGTGAACCTTGCCAGCAGTTAAGCGCCATAATAGATAGCTATCTACTGTGCCAAAGCATAATTGATGCTTATCGGCCAGATTACGAGCATTAGGGACCTTATCTAGTAGCCAAGCTAGTTTAGTCGCCGAAAAATAAGGATCGATTCGCAGCCCCGTACGCTGCTGAATATCGGTTAAATGGCCTTGCTGCTGTAATTGATGACAAGTATCGGCAGTGCGTCTATCCTGCCAAACAATTGCATTATAAAGCGTCACACCTGTGTGTTTATTCCACAAAACGCTGGTTTCACGTTGATTAGTAATAGCTAGCGCAGCAATATCTGAAGCCTGTAATTTAGTCTGTTTAAGGGCGGTATTTATACAAGAATAAACACTTTGCCAAATTTGCTCTGGGTCTTGCTCAACCCAGCCAGAATGAGGGTAGATTAACGTAACTTCTTGTTGCGCTATTGTGATAGCCCCAAGCTGTCGATTATAAATAATAGCTCGGCTGGAGGTTGTACCCTGATCTATTGCAAGAATATATTCTGACATCGCTTATAATCTACTATTGACAAGTTAATTTAGACTATCAATAAATAGGCACTGTGCCTATAGCTAAAAAGAGGCGTTTATGATTGTAACTTTTAAATCAAAAGCGGGTAGTGATACTGCCTATTTTGCAAATATAGCCCTTAAATTACTCGCCATGATGGGAAGAGATAATAAAGTTCCTTCTGCATTCTATGCTGAAGACGTGCCTGCGGCCTTACAAGCATTAAAACAAGAGCTGGCTAGGTTAGAGCAAGAAGAGAAAGAGCGTTTGAAAGAAGTGGCAGACAAGGCTAAACCCGATACTATAAACCGTGAGCATGTTTCTATGCAAACTCGAGCTCAGCCTTTAATTGAGTTACTGACAAAAGCAGAAAAAAAGCAAGTATCAGTTTATTGGGAATAACTGAACTAATACAAAAAATGTAGCCTAGCGTAAATCAAACTAAATCAACTTAGCTAGGCTATACTTTAGTGCTTTTTAACCCATTTCCCCTCTAATAAAATATAATGGCCAGAGCTAGTGCGCTCGATAGCCTTTTTTCCTGCTAAAGCTTCAACATCAGATACCGCTATGCTATTACGCTGGGCTAATTTTGTATATTCAGCGCGGCGAGCATCGTTAATTAATTTAATCACTTGTTCTGCATGCGCATCTGGCGTCACTAAGCCTAAATAGCCATTTGCTTGCTCACCTACTAGGCCTTGCTCTTTAACTTCGCTTAATGCCGACATAGCTTGCTGTAAGTTTATTGCTAATGTAGGCAAACTAAGGGTTAAAGCTGCAGCTACGAGTAATACCTTTATATAAGTTAAATATTTCATACTTGCTCCTTAGAATAAACCACTAGAATCGCTAAATAATTCATCTAGTTGCTTGTCAACTTTAATAAATATTTCATGTTGAATTTTTACATTCAAATTAATATTTATCGGTTCGGCGGGCATTTCTACTTGTACTTTAGGCGTACAAGCCGTGGCCAATAGCGCTAAGCTAAAAGCGATGGCACTTTGTTTAATCATGGCGATTCTCCATTAGGATCCTTAGCAGATTTTTGCTGTAAACGTTGTTGTACTCGTCTTTTTATTGTGTCGTTAATTTGGCTGCTCAACTGCATGCTCGTTATTAAAGCTGGGATATCTTCTTCTAAATTAATCGTGAAGTTGATAGCTCGGCCTTTTTCAAAGTTAGGGTTATTACCTTGAATAGCCAACGCTAAATTAAGTTTCCCTGCGATATCATAACTGACATTACTAGACAATACTGAGTAATGAAAATTATCTAACGCATTAAGCACAGTTTTCATGTTTTTATTACCCGCTGCCATGCTAGATGCTGCCGCTGGGCGGTATTGTAACTGACCTCCAGGGCTTTCAGCGGCTAGATAGCCTTGGTCTACACTGATGCCTTTTTGACTAATCAACAAAGGAATAGTGCCAGATATTTTGCCATTGCCGGACAAATCTGAAGTAGGGTGCTGCTGTAACACTTTGGCTAAATCGATTTTATCTAGTTGTAGTTTAATAACATGTTGTTGCTTAGCTAGGTTAACCTCGGTGGGTTCAGCTGCGATTTGTCCACCCATGGCATTGATAGTTAGCTGTTTTATTTCGGCTACTCCTATCATAGCGTCAACAGTTTTAGCTTTATAGTGACCGCGAAAATTAATAGGGCCTAATTCAACGCCTTGTGAAAATTCATTTAAACTGGCAAAAGGAATATCTATAAACAGATTATCGTTATTAGCATTTATTAAAACCTCGCTGCTTAGCGCTTTAAATAGGGTTCTATCATAGACACCAGATAACGCATTCAAGTTTACCTTGGCACTGATTTGAGCCATGTTTTCTTTAAATTCAGCACTGCCATTGGCCTGAATTTTACCGCGGTTAAGCTCCAATAAGTTTGGCCATGCCTTAAAGCTAGCGGCAATAGGGTTGCCGGCTAAGATAAATATTTCGTCTAGTAGCCACTCTATATGAGTAACCTCGGGCGTATAAGTGAGTTGATGTGTGAGCGCTAAATTAGCGGCATTAGCAATTCTGCCATCTAATTCCAGCTTATCTAAAGGGCCTTGCATAGTGCCTTGGTACTGCCATGACTGGGGCACTAAATTAGGTTGCTCTACACTGGCAGCAATGAGTTTAAATTGGCTATTTATACTCATCTTTTCCTGATTTTCCAGTGTGCTTGGCTGTAGTGTCAAAGTAACTTTCTTAGCATAAATGTCATTTAGTTGCAGTGCTGCAGCGTTTGCTTTGAATTTCGCTATTGAAAGTTGCCATACGTTAGAACTCCAGTGGGCTGTAAACTCGGAGTCTATGGCAAACTGTTCTACTAGAAGTTGTTCAGTGTCAGTGATTGGGTAACTTAATTTAGGTTGTTGCAGTTTTAGTTTTGTCTTATTGAATTTAACGCCATAATTTTCACTGGCGTTAACTATAAGTTGGCTGTGAAACTTGGCCTGTGTCGAGCCTAAAGTATTAATGTCAACTGTAATAGGTAAAGCCGCAAGTGTTGGTTGCTGGCTACCATCTGCTGCAGCTTCAATCAGTATTTCATCAACATTTAGACCGGCTAGATTAATTCCATACTGTGTTAAAAATGGAGATAAAGGTACAGGCTGTAAATTTAGTTTTGTCTGTAGTTGATAGTACTCTACTTGACCTTTATTTAGCTTAAGCTGACTAGATAGGTCACCTTTAATTAAGCCTACTTTAGGTAAGCTAACTTGGTTGGGTAGGTTTGCGTTTAACTGCCACTGGCCACTTATCTGTTGCCAAGACTTAGCATTATTTAAAGGTAGCGCTATTGCTAGTTCAGCGTGGCTATCTAGCTTTATAGGAGCGGTTAATTGCTCTATTGCCGGTTTAGGTAATTCTATTTGCCAATTTTGTAGTTGTTGCACTAACCAAGGAGATAAAGGTTGGGCTGTTAATGCTATATTGCTAACCGATAACAAGGTATCAGGCTGTTGAGATAGGCTTTGTTCTAACACTAGCGATATAGTGTTATCCACAATTAGCTCACTACTTAGCTTAGCTGAGGCTTGTTGAAGCTGTATTTGTCCAGATAGTTTGGCTCTTGGTTGCTGTGTATTGTCAGCTAATTGTATTTGGTAATTTAATAAGTTGGTTTTATTGCTTAACTCTGCGGTTAAGTAATAACCGCATTGATGTTGTGCGCAGGGAATTTGCAACTGGATCTGGGTGAGTTTTATGGTATTAGGCAAGGCTGCCGGCCAGGTCCAGTCTTTGGGAAGCTGAAAAGTATTATCATTGCCAGCATCTTTTGTCGCTATATCTTTATTTTGAGGCCATTGTTTTAAATTTAAATGGCCTTGCTTGAACTCAATTATATCCACTTTTGGTGTTAGCCCACTTAGCCACTGCCAGTGGAGTGTTACTTTCTCAAACTGAATATCGAGTTGCGGCTGCAGTAAGGTTAAGCTTAATTGGCTAAGTTGAATATGCCTAAAGCTAATGCTATCAATATGATATTTTAAATTAGTTATTGGTAAATTAGTTAGTTTATGTTGCACATAGCCAACAGCCGCAGCTAAGCTTATAGCTAACAGTAAAAAAAACAGCAGAATGAATTTAGCTAGTTTAGTCATAATCTTGCCTTAGCAATAACTTTAAACATGGTCTGCAACATGTACCTGCAACATATAGTGTAATTCCTTAGCAAGTTAACAGAGTATAAGTAGAATGTTATGAATAGCTTATGAATTGATTATGAATATAGTAGAGAGATAATTTATAACATATTGGCTAAGGCTATGCTGTTATATTAGTTTAAGTCTCTGTTTTGAGCTGAATCTTAAGCAGGGTTGCCTGAAGCGCTTCAACTTTCAATGAATGGAAGAAGCTTTCCGCACAGGCATTGACGCTCCTATGTCATGCTCTGCACCAACTGGTGCTTTTTAATCAAGCCACGGTAATCATGCTAGCAGTACTGGCTGCCACGATCACTATGAACGATCACCTTTTTTGCGAAGCCGCGACGGAACAACGCCATGTTCAATGCGCTGCACAGCCAATTGGCGCTTCAAACGGGCAACTTCAGCAGCAAGCTCTGATTCACGTTCACTGGTGGTAGACTTTTTCTCGGCGGCAGTACGCCAACTATATAACTGAGATTCATGCAGTTTTAATTCTCTGGCTGTGGCTGCAACGCCAATTTTATCAGCCAGTTTAAGAGCTTCAGCTTTAAATCGTTCTTGGACATGACCACGAATATCACGAGGGCTAATACCAAGCGTAAACATAGATAAGAATTTTTGATTATTTCAGAGGGGAGTTTAGATTTTTCTTAAAGAGATTTGGCTTAATCAGCCAGCAAGGTCACTTGGACTTCTAATTCGAGTTGGCCTCTCAATGATGTTCCCATTTTTTAATTGAACCATATTTACGGTTAGCTGGAGTCTCTAATTGTCGATTCTGGTCTCGCTTAGCTTTAAGTGTGGCTTCGGTCAATTGTTTAATAATACACCGTCTTCACTAGTAAGGCCTTTACCAGAATGAAGTTTAGCTAATGCGATATTGAATTCGACAGATTGAGTCATGTGTCACTCCTGTTTCTTAATAATACGGGAATGACACAGATTTCTAAATCTTTACTTTTAAAATGGATGGAACACAATTTTATTCAATTGGCAGACATTAAAATAAGCGTTTTATATCTTTGGTAAAATCAGAGGCACTGCGGTTCATTCTGTGCCCTGATTCAATAATTAAAGTTGTACCATCAAGCTTAAAACTGCTATCAGAGTCAGAAAAGTTAGGTTTAGGGGCAATAGTTACGTTGGTTATTTCTGCTATTGCTTCTTTGTAATCAGCATCATCTTTACAAATAGCTTGCATTGACTCTAAAGCCGCAGCATTACGATCACCAGCATGTGATAGTACCCATTGCTTTTGGTATCTATGTTCTTGCAATGCTTTATCGTTAGCAGAAACCATGCTATTAAACTGTTCCCAGTCTACATTTATTTTTATCTCTGCATTGCCGCAAGCTGCTTTTGTTTGCTCTGCCGCTGCATTAATTTTTGCTTCTGCTTGACGCATTGCTTTTTTCTCTACCACTGTAGCCGCTATAGCAGACTGACTAAAGAATGCGACAACCATCATTGTTAGTACACTAAATTTCATGGGTTAAATTCCTTTATTGTTGTAGTTAAAATAATTTCATTAATTCAATATACGAAGTTTCTAAATTATTAGGGTTATCTTTAGCGAGGCCGATGTTAATTTTCGCACCATCACGCTTAATAATGTGTGTGGTTTTATCTTCAGAAAGCGTAAAGTTTACTTCGTTTAGCTCTAACACTGCTTGTTTGTAATCTTCGTCTTGTAGGCAGATTTTAGCTAGTGATTGGATATAACGGGCTGCAATTGCGGGGGTGGTTTTATCTGCTTCTGATGAAAATGCTGGCCAATCTATATCTACTTTAATGCTGGGATGGCATTGATTTTTAAAGCTTGATACAGCTTGTTTAACCTGTTTTTTAGCCGCAATTTTACTAATAGTATATCCTTGGCTTTGTTCGTAGCGCTGCTTAACTCGTTGTATCATCGCAGTGTCGCTGTGATCCGTAAATATCATTTTAATAGGGGCGCGATCAGCTAAATAAACTTCTATATAAGGAACTGCGCTGCCCATAAGTAAAGTTGTTCTTTTGTTGTTACGAACGTTTGTGAATGGCGTGCCTTCCATTTGATAGACAGAGCCATTACGTGGATCGCTATTAATATCACGGACAGTATAAAGCATAGCTTGTGAATCAAATGGATGCTCAAAACCATCAAAACTGATTAGAAATTGATTGTTATTATCTGTAGGAATAATAACTAACCTTGCATCTATTTCAGCATCAAAGCTACGATAAGTTTTTGCTTGGCTAGTAAAAGAAATTAACAGTGTAACAATAAGGCAAAGATAAATATTCATAATGCTTACTTATTTAGTGGCTTACCTCTAGCTTCTTGTAAAAAGAAGCTAGAGGTAGGGTAGAAGTAATTACAGCTCTTTTTCAACAACTTGTTGGATGTTAGCCGCACGATCTTCTAAGTGGTGGATATTTGTGATCGGAGAGTGATTTAAAGTTAATACACCTTTTTTAAACTCAGCAAATCTGTCAGCTGCATAGTTATCACTGTAGTTTTGAATAACTACTTTTTTAAGATTTTCTTGCAGGATCTCACGTGAAAAATCATCTGTGCATATTGCTCTAAAAGCTTTCATTAATGGTTGAAAGTATACTTTTGGCCATGCTTCATCGTATAAGTGACCATAGTTGTCAACTTCTAGCGTGTCCCAGTTCACTTCAATTTCCACATCAAAACCAGCTTCTTTATTAATTTGCTGTTGTAGTGACTCCATGCGATTTTGTTGGAATTCACGTGATGCCTTTCTTTCGGCTAAACCCATAATTTACTCCTTTGTTTAATTTCAGGTGTTATCACCATTCGTTACAACTGTGTTACAAAATTCGTTCTATCCCGCGTTCTAGCTCTGATTTTAGATTTTTGTTAGCTAAATTTTCAGGATTAAAAAATATATTTAGACTCGTACCTATACGTTTGACTTTTATGGTACTGTCACTATTAAGTACAAGGTTAAGCTGGCTGAATTCGTTTAATAACTCAGAACCTAAATTTTCATTTGCAATATGGCTTATTACAGTGAGTGTTACTTCAAGAACACGTCTTATAGCAAGTTTATCATTTAAATTCACAAGTTTATCTTGCTCTATTACTATTTTGTAAAATAAAGAGAAATTAACCTTAAGCATTTGCTCTGCCTGATATATAAAATCATCAAGATCAAAGTCATTACTTGTCGAAGTAGAGGTGGAGGCGCCTGATTCAGGAATAGAGCCCTCTGTTAACCAATCAAACTTTGATAAATTGCCATGTAGTACAATAGAAGAAATATCCTCTCTATTATGAAAGCTAACAAAATCATCACTTTCTAACCCATTAAGGACTAATGCACCAGATTCTGAACAGAAATGTACAAGCATTCCACAAAAAGAGTTACCAAAGCGATCATAAATTGTTATTTTTTGTTTTTTACCCAATAACTTGTTAATCAAATTGCTTGGCGTTATTGATAAATAGTTCAAATCTAGCTATCCATTGCACAAAAATTTAACCTAATATACAACTTCATTAGGCGCTGATCAATAGTTCATGCTACAATTAAACATTTTACTTTTAGTGTTACATTAACAGTTGGTAGGTTAAGTATTTGAAATTCATTATGAATTATGTTTGTTGTTTTTATTTTTTTTGCCTTATGATTAAAGGCAGTGTAGCTTGGTGATTTTCAGTTAAAAATCAGTTAAAACTTAATGGGTACTTGTTTTAAATGGCATAATTCACTTGGGTTTCAGGATTACTGTCCATATATCGACTAAAGGCTTTGAATTTTTCAGGATACGAGTTTAGATAAGGTAAATTATCTTATCTAAACTCTATAGTTGCTTCAAATATGCCTTTTTAGCTTGCCAAAAATTGAATTTTACAAACTAATTAGACGTCTTTAAGTTCATAATCCGGATATGATCGCAGGGGAGATGGTGCCTTGTTGATTTGGGAGATGCCAGTGTCAATTAGTTATTGGCTCAAAACTATACTAGCTCCATCTGCAAGGAATAAATCTGGAACGAATTTTGTTATTTTTGGAAGGATTAATGAGTAAAGTAGAAATTATCCCAGAAGGTAAAGGATTTGAAGTGGACTATGACAATTATGGTAGTCGCCCAACAGATTATTATTCAAATGTAGATGAGTGGTGGCGCAGCTTCGTGAAGCTTGGAGAAGAAGAGTTCTTAAATAGTAAAATTAAAAAGCAGCTGTTGAGTGAGTTGAATGATAATGCTGAATTAGCAATTGTTATTTACCATTTTTTTGGGCAGAGGGCTTTTAATTGGCTTGATAAAAAAGGGATTTCAAAGTTAGGTGGGCTAACTCCTAGGCAATGCCTAGATTTAGACTACGGGATTAAGCGTCTAAAGATGTTTTTACTTATGATGCATTAATAAATGAGTGTATGAAAGGGGGGCAGTTAATCCGCAAGTTATCAGCTAGACCAACTAGGCACGCCACTAAGCCTAACCGACAGCGAAAACAATATTGTATGGCAAGCCCAGTATAGCGTATTTGGCAAAGCCACAGTAACCATAAATGAAATTGACAACCCAATCCGCTATTTTCATAACGAAAGCGGGTTATACTACAAGCACTTTAGATACTTCGATTTAGCCACTACGAGCTTATAACAGGCCGCTTTATCAGCCAAGACCCAATAGGGTTAATAGGCGGTATAAATGTAAGCGTAACGATAACCACACCTAGCAGCATGATTGACGTTACGCTTACGATTAAACTAACCTGTTAGCGCTAGGCTAGCGAAATTAACGTGCTTGTTAGGCAAAATCAAAGTTTGCTAAAAAGCTCAGCTACTAGGTTAAATACCTAAAATAGCCAATAATATCAGTGCTTTTTATTTAAATACTCTGCAACTTCAACTATCTGCTAATGGGTGCCTGTAGGCAGAAAATACTTAACTTCTTTGCTATAGCATAACGCTTCATCTTTAGCCCAAGCCGATGATGTTTTATGGCCAAGCAAAAGCGTACCCGATGGGCATTGAGTATAGCCATTACTGCGCGCGGCGACTTGCCAAACTATATAATCTACTACAACAGTGACACCTGAAACGACAATCATAATGGCAATGCCAGTGACTAACTTCATTTTTATTTTTGCCAGCAAAGGTTTTTCAAGTAATGTTAGAGCAACCTCGTTAATACCCATAAATGTTGCTAAGCACATTGCAAACCAAATAGGGATCATAGAAATATTGCCAGCAGAAAAAAACACTACAGGATAATTGCTATATGGATATAACGCCTCCTGAACAATCATATAAAATCCAGAAGATAGCATAAACCAACTCATAGCCAACGTTATTAATGTGGCCAAACCTAATGCGACTAAATATGTTGCATCTAACTTAACTAATCGCTGTTTTAGCAACTTTACCACGGCCTCAATACCTCATTAACAAGAGTTTTCGATATCTTTGTCTCTTTATGCTCTAGGTACTACTATTTAGCAACAATAACCTCATAATCATTTTTTTCCATTATTCACTGTAACTTGTCATAATTTGCTCTTGACGCCCAGTTGTTTAAGTTTTAAATAGTGACAACTATCCTGCCTGAGGGGTATTCCCTGTTTCGATACCTTTAGCAAGTTATTATGCATATAGCATCCATAAAACAGGGTACGCACTGGGCAAAAATGCCGTTTATCAACGAGTTAAGAATCCAATCATATATAGTGCTTATTTATTTGGCGCCATCGGTTATATTCTAGTTGCTACTATGGCATGGCTAGAGTGATTAGCGCTCATGCTATAACTTTAACTTTGCTTGTAAATTTCCCTGATATTCTAGTTCAAGCCATCGCTATAAACAGTGAATGATTAGTAATGTGTTAAAATAGTCTTAAGGTTTTTTTGGGTGTTTATTTATGTCAAAAATTAAAAACAATGTTACTGATCTTATTGGTAATACAGATTTACTAAAACTAGAGTCGTTATCTACTTTAACCGGTTGTAATATCTATATTAAATGTGAATTTCAGAACCCTGGTGGCTCGGTTAAAGACAGAGCTGCTTTACAAATAGTGAGCGATGCTGTGCAGCGTGGCGATTTAAAGCCGGGTATGACCATAGTTGAAGGCACTGCTGGTAATACTGGGATAGGGTTAGCCTTAGTGGCAAAAGCGCTAGGGTTTAATATGCTAACGGTCATGCCAAAGGGGCAAACGCCTGAAAAAGAACGGATGATAACCTTACATGGTGCAGAGCTTAAATTAGTTGATGCTTGTGGCTTTGCCAACGAGAACCATTTTTATCATACAGCGAGGCGTATCGCTGAACAGAACGGTGATTATTGGTGGGCGAATCAGTTTGAAAACTTAAGCAACTATAAGGCGCATTTTTCGCATACAGGCCCCGAGATTTGGCAACAAACATCGGGCGAGGTTGATGTGTTGGTATCAGTCTGTGGCACAGGTGGCACTATTGCTGGCACTTCGGACTATTTAAAACAACAAAACAAAGATATTGATGTCTGGTTAGTAGATCCTGAAGGTTCGGGGATAGCACATTATTTGCAATATGGTGAGTATAAAGCAGCGGGGGGCTCTTTTACTGAAGGCATTGGTATTATGCGCCTAGTTGAAAATTTTAAAAAAGCCAAAATTGACCACGCTGTTACCTTACCCGATCAAGATTTAGTGACGATATCTCGTTTTGTTCGTGATTATGATGGTTTAGTGTTAGGCAGTAGTTCAGCTTTAAATGTGGCAGGCGCTGTTATGGCTGCTATGCAGGGTAAAAAAGGCCGTAATATAGTGACATTTGCTTGTGATTTAGGCGAGCGCTCTTATTCTAAGTTATATAATCCTGAATTTTTGTCAGAAAAAGGCATAGTCGAAAATGTTGAAACAATACCTGATTTGCTTACTCGATATAGCAAGATGGCAGCTAAGGTTGTTTCAGTTCGTTCTTAATTATTTAATTCTGACTAAGCTTAGATAACAGTAACTTAGTCAGATTAAAGTTATGCTGAGGTGAGCTCACCGCGTAAGTTTTGCTGCATTTGTTGACGAATTTGTGCAGGCGTTAAAGACTGACTAAGTAAATAGTGCAGCTTAGTTAATGCCGCTTCTAGTGTCATATCAAAGCCACTTATAACACCGCATTGTTCAAGCGCGCTACCGGTTGCGTAACCCTGCATATTCACCATACCTTTAAAGCATTGAGTGCAGTTTACGATAATTAAACCGCGTTCACTGGCTTGAGTCAGTATTTTTAATAGCTCTGGTCGTTGTGGCGCATTACCTACGCCAAAAGATTTTATTATTAATGCTTTAATTGGGCTGCTGGTCATATTCTCGATCACATCATTACTTATCCCAGGGTATAGGGTAACAACGCTAATAGGTTGCGGCACAATTTTAGCTATTTGTAATGGTGTTGCTACAGGCTCTTGTTGCAATTTGCCTGCGATTAAATTGATTTTAATACCGGCTTCAATAAGGGCAGGGAAGTTAGGCGAAGCAAAAGCGTTAAAGCCATTAGCATCGGCTTTAGTGGCTCTGTTACCACGAAATAACTGATTATTAAAAAATAAACTCACTTCAGTAATCGGATAATAAGCGGCTAAATACAGAGCATTTAATAAGTTTACTTGGCCGTCTGAGCGCATTTGCGCTAAGGGTATTTGCGATCCGGTTACGATAACAGGCTTAGCGAGGTTTTCTAACATAAATGATAAAGCCGATGCCGTATAAGCCATGGTATCAGTGCCATGTAAGACAACAAAACCATCGTAGTCATCATAATTAGCATAAATATCATCAGCAATAGTTTGCCAATGTAATGGGGTCATATCGGATGAGTCAATGACGGGATCATATTCATGGATATGAAATAGAGGCATTTCATCACGATAAAACTCTGGCATGTTTTTTACTGTATTGGTTAGAAATCCAGGAACAGGGATATAGCCATGCTCAGAATGCTGCATGCCTATAGTACCGCCAGTATAAGCAACGTAAATTCGTTTTTTATTATTCATTTTGTAATTTATTTTAACCAAAAAAATGCCCAGACATGCTGGGCATTGTAAAACAGTTTAGCCTAAGTGTCAGTTAACAGTACAACTTACACAGTAAGAATAAACACCGTTTGGATCATTAAACTGGTTTAACAATACAAAATCTTGTTTTAGTTGCTTAGTTAATTTATTTAACATAGCGCGCTCGTTACTAATTGCGCTTTGCGGTAACCAACCAGCAGCTTTGGCAGAGCCTAAAATGTCATTGATCATTTGCTCTGCTGGTGTTAGCTCTTGTTGCAATACTTTTACATCATAATGGCTTAAACCGGCTTTTTCAGCGGCAGCAGCAATAGCATCGTTATAATCGCCTAGTTTATCGACTAAGCCTAACTCCAATGCCTTGCTGCCAGTCCAAACACGGCCTTGCGCTACAGCATCAACTTGCTCGTTAGTCATATTACGGTGCTCGCCAACTAAACTTAAAAACTCGGTATAGCCGCGTTCAATTAATAATTGGAAAACATCTTTAGCCTTAGGCTCTAATCCTTTAAATAAAGGTAAACCTGCTGATAAGCCAGCCAGTTCAGTTGTACCTACACCATCTACATTTAAACCTAAGGTTTGCATGGCATCTTCAGCGGTGTGTAATAAACCAAAAATACCAATTGAACCGGTAATAGTAGTAGGCGCTGCCCAAATTTCATTACTTGGTGCTGCAATCCAATAACCACCTGAGGCGGCTACAGCACCCATAGAGGCGATTACAGGCTTGCCAGCTTCTCTTAATAGGGTAATTTCTTGGCCAATAACTTCTGAGGCAAAGGCACTACCACCAGGGCTGTCGATACGTAATACAACGGCTTTAACTTTATCATCATGGCGAGCACGTCTTAGCAATGCTGCGGTAGAATCACCACCGACAGTACCGGCTTTAGCGTGGCCGTCAACAATCATGCCGCGAGCCACTACCACTGCAACCTTATCGGTAATTGGGTTATCTATAGTGTGCTTAGGGATAACTAGCTTGGCGTAATCAGCATAAGATACTTGGTTGTAGGTATGTTTGTCGTTTTCACCGACGATATCGATAACTTTAGTTCTAAATTGTTCACGAGTGGCAATATTATCAACATAACCACTGTTTAATGAATAAAGACTCGTGTCGCCATCAGCAGCTTGTAACTTGGTTAAAAGGGCATCGTAAGTTTCATCAAAATTATCGATTGAAAAATCACGACGAGCGGCAACTTGCTGTTTGTAGTCAGACCATAATGAATTCAACCACTCAGCATTTGCTTCTTTAGCTGCTTCAGACATATCGTTACGCATAAAGGGCTCTACTGCCGACTTATAAGTACCAACACGGAAAATATGGCTGTTAATTTTTAGCTTTTCTAATGCATTTTTATAATACATAGGATAGCTGCCAAAGCCTTCAAACATCACAGCTCCCATAGGGCTTAAGCTAATTTCATCAGCATAGCTAGCTAAGAAGTATTGGGTTTGGCCAAAAAAAGCGCCATAAGCAAACACTTTTTTACCTGAGGCTTTAAATGCTTCGATTGCAGCGCCTACAGTTTGTAATTTATCTATAGAGCCACCGTTAAACGACGATAAATCTAACACCATAGTTTGGATCCGGTTATCTGTTGTCGCATGTTTTATAACATCAACAACATTACGAACTAAAAGCTCAGGTGCTTCTTCTTGGCCGCTTAAACTTTCATTAACGGCTGCCGCAATAGGATCAACCCAGCGTTTCTCTTCTACTAAGCTACCGGTTAAATTTAATACTAAAGCTGAAGTGGCCGGAACTTCAACTTTATTATTATCGCTAAATAAGGCTATGCCGATAATGATAACAATAAAAATAAATAATAAATTTAACACTACCCGCTTAAAGCCGCGATAAATATTAACAAATGGACGCAGTATACGTCGAATTAGACCTGGTTTTTTTTCTGTCATAGTTACTTCCATAGATACAAATATAGTTGTTATATGCTAACCAATTTATTAATAAAGGCTAAGCTGAATTTGTAAGTAAATGTATTATGCTTAATAACATATTGCTGTTGCTTGCTAAAGCCGTTTAAAGCAGATAAAGTTTTAGTCAGACTATACAGGTACGACCAGAGAGGTAGGCGTGGCATACGAAAAATTATTACAACCATTAGAATTAGGCTTCACGACCTTGCGCAACCGAGTCATTATGGGATCAATGCACACTGGCTTAGAAGAAGAAAAACAGGGTTTTAGCAAACTTGCCGCATTTTATGCAGAACGAGCTAAAGGTGGGGTTGGCTTAATTATAACCGGAGGGATAAGTCCTAATTTTCGTGGCAACTTAGTCCCTTTTGGCAGCCAGTTAAGTTTTTGGTGGCAAGTTAATAAGCATAAACAAGTTACTGCAGCCGTGCATGAGCACGGTGCTAAGATTTGCTTACAATTATTACATGCTGGCCGTTATGGTTATCATCCTTTTAGTGTTGCACCAAGTAAAGTGAAGTCGCCTATCACGCCTTTTACTCCCTCTGCTATGTCTGGCCGACAAGTACGCTCTACGATAACCGATTTTGCTCATGCGGCTAAACTAGCTAAGAAAGCTGGCTACGATGGTGTAGAAATAATGGGCTCTGAGGGGTATTTAATCAACCAGTTTATTTGCTCTCGAACTAATCAACGTCATGATGAATGGGGCGGCAGTTTTGCTAACCGTAGTCGCTTTGCTATAGAAACGGTTAAGGCTGTGCGTGAACAATGCGGCCAAAACTTTATTATTATCTACCGCCTATCAATGCTAGATTTAGTTGAAAATGGCAGTAGTTATGAAGAGGTCGTTACTTTAGCCAAAGCCATAGAAGAAGCCGGTGCTACTTTAATTAATACCGGTATCGGATGGCATGAGGCCCGAGTGCCTACTATTAATACGAGTGTACCAAGAGCGGCTTTTACTTGGATCACAGAGCGCTTACGTAAAGAAGTTTGCCTGCCTGTTATCGCAACCAACCGAATTAATGACCCACAAGTAGCTGAAGACATTTTAACCAGTGGTCAAGCTGATATGATTTGTATGGCGAGACCTTTTTTAGCCGATGCAGATTTTGTAAATAAAGCCGCAGCAGATCAAGCTGATAGTATTAATACTTGCATTGCTTGTAATCAAGCTTGTTTAGATCATGTATTTAAAAATAAACGGGCAAGCTGTTTGGTTAACCCTCGAGCTTGCTATGAAACAGAACTTAATTTTACAGCTGCAAGCTTGCGAAAAAAATTAGCGGTTGTTGGCTCAGGTCCTGCAGGACTTGCGTTTAGTGTTTATGCTGCTGAACGTGGCCATGAGGTACATCTTTTTGATAAAGCCAGCCAAATTGGTGGCCAATTTAACTATGCTAAGCAAATTCCGGGTAAAGAAGAGTTTCACGAAACGCTACGTTATTTTGATCGTATGCTAAGCCTACATGCTATTAAGGTGCATTTAAACTCGGAACAAAGCGCTCAAAGTCTAATTGATGCCGGTTTTGATGAAGTGGTTCTGGCGACGGGTATAGTACCGCGTGATATTGGTTTAGTGGGGGGCGATCATGAAAAAGTACTTAGTTACTTAGATGTGTTGCGTGATCACAAAACTGTTGGCCAACATGTTGCTATTATTGGCGCTGGCGGTATTGGTTTTGATGTTGCAGAGTTTTTAAGTGAACCTGAATCGTTAACATTACAACCTGAAGCTTGGTTAAAAGAGTGGGGTATTGATAAAGACTTCCATTCTAGAGGGGCATTATTGCCTGATGCGCCAGCAACACTAGCCGAGCGAAAAATTTATTTATTGCAACGAAAAACCAGTAAAGTAGGAGGTGGCTTAGGCAAAACAACCGGCTGGATCCATCGCACTACTTTGAAGAAAAAAGGCGTAGAGATGATTGCTGGTGTTAATTACATAAAAGTAGATGATCATGGCCTTTGGGTTGAAATTGAAGGTAAAGAGCGTTGCTTAAATGTGGACAATGTTATTATTTGTGCCGGCCAAGAGCCACAACGCCAGTTAGTGTCTGAGTTAGAGGCGAAAGGCGTAAAATATCATTTAATTGGTGGCGCTGATGTTGCAGCAGAATTAGATGCTAAACGGGCAATACGCCAAGGGGCAGAATTAGCTGCAATAATCTAAGTTATTTGTTTGTAGGCAGTGTGCTGATGCAATAATCAACAAACTGTCTGTTTCCAGAGCAACTAGATCTAAAGTCGTTAGAATCAGGTGTCAGCCTCAGATAAATTTGCTAGGCTTTAACTAGCTTAATTGTTTGAGGTTTTTTATGGATGCTTTAACGTTACTTACAACTCGTTATTCCTTATCTCGTTTAACCGCACCCGCGCCGTCAGGTGAAGCGCTAGAGAATATCCAGCGTGCGGCTTTGCAAGTGCCTGATCACGGTCATTTACGGCCTTGGCGTTTTATAGTCGCTAAGAACAGAGAGGCCTTATTAAAATTAGGCGATATTTTTGCTGAGGCTGCGATTGAAGATAACCCTACTATGGCAACCGAGCTAGTTGAGCGGGCACGAGAGCTACCGCTTAGAGCGCCAATGGTGATTGTTTGTATTGCCAAAGTTACAGAGCACCCCAAAATACCAGTACTAGAGCAGCATTACTCTGCTGCTTGTGCTGTTATGGCAATGCAACAAGCGGCATTTGCTCAAGGTTTTGCTGGCATTTGGCGTACAGGGGGTTATGCTCAATATGACTTTGTAAAACAAAGCTTAGGCTTAGCCGATGATGATGAGATTGTTGGCTTTTTATATTTAGGCACCCCAGCTGCCGAGCCAGCTAAACGTCATCCTGTGGCAATAGACGATTACTTTAGCGAATTATAATAAATTGTTATTTTAATTAGCGATAAAAAAAAGCGCTGTTAGTTTTAACTAACAGCGCTTTTTTAAACCTTAACACTCATAAAACTCTACACTTAAAAATCAGCATGGCCTGGTGAGCGAGGGAAGGCGATAACATCGCGAATATTACTAACACCTGTTACATAAGAAACTAAACGCTCAAAACCTAGCCCAAAGCCAGCATGAGGTACAGTGCCATAACGGCGTAGGTCACGATACCAGCCGTAATCTTCTTTATCTAAGCCCATTTCAGCTAAACGTTTGTCAAACTCTTCTAAACGCTCTTCGCGCTGACTACCACCGATAATTTCGCCGATCCCCGGTGCTAAAACGTCCATTGCAGCAACGGTCTTACCATCATCATTTAAGCGCATATAGAA
>NZ_JBOTRC010000055.1:0-508 GCF_050936095.1 Rheinheimera sp. WS51 | reverse complement strand
CGCCACAAACGCGAGCAACGTGTTGCGAGTCGAGCGCCCAAAGGGCGCGTTTTTGATGGCGCTTGTTATATGCCGGCGTCATTGTTTAACTTTTTAGCGATAGCTTGCCTATTTAATAGCAGTAAAACGTACAACGCTATTAAAGGAATAAAAGCATACCAGGACAGATAAACAACAACCCAGAAGTAACTAAACCAAGCCACACAGATAAATAACAAAAGCAGCTTAATTGTTGGCCTAAATAGTTGAAAGCTAAGCAAGAAAGACGAAGAAACACCAAAACCTGCTGTACCAATAGCAATCCAAAATTGCTCAATTTCAACTTCCTGTCCGTTGAGCCAAAAATACAAGCCATATGCGTAGCTGAATAACAGAGGGCTAAGTATTAGAGCAAACCCAATGAAATCCAGCCTATCTTTGCCAGCCTGTCTTTTGGATTCATCATTCTTTTTCTGGAGTTTAGATATTGCATCCATTCCTGATAGTAATCCTTAAGGCATATAACGCC
>NZ_JBOTRC010000054.1:0-605 GCF_050936095.1 Rheinheimera sp. WS51 | reverse complement strand
GTATCTAACGCTTCGCCTAATTCTACAATCTTTGCTTCCCACTCAGCTTCGCCTTCTAACGCTTTTAACGCTGAACCGCGGATTACTGGTAAGTCATCACCTGGGAAGTCGTAGTCTGAAAGTAATTCACGTACTTCCATTTCTACTAATTCTAATAACTCTTCATCATCTACCATGTCACATTTGTTCATGAATACGATGATGTAAGGTACACCTACTTGACGTGATAATAAGATGTGCTCACGTGTTTGTGGCATTGGGCCGTCTGTTGACGCTACTACTAAGATTGCTCCGTCCATTTGCGCAGCACCAGTGATCATGTTTTTAACATAGTCGGCGTGGCCTGGGCAGTCTACGTGGGCGTAGTGGCGTGTCGGTGTATCATATTCTACGTGTGAAGTATTGATTGTAATACCACGTGCTTTTTCTTCTGGCGCTTTGTCGATTTGATCAAATGCAAACGCCTGACCGCCGTATGTTTTTGCTAATACGTTGGTGATTGCTGCAGTTAAAGTAGTTTTACCGTGGTCAACGTGACCAATTGTTCCTACGTTAACGTGCGGTTTATTACGTTCAAATTTAGCCTTAGCCATGAGTAAACCCTT
>NZ_JBOTRC010000053.1:0-651 GCF_050936095.1 Rheinheimera sp. WS51 | reverse complement strand
GCGTTAAGTGTCACAAGGAAAAAGCATGAGTTCCGAAAAAGAGCATGAGGACAAAATTGTAGTTGGCCAACGAGTGAGATTGTCATGCCCGGGTGAAAAAGATGAGTATGGCATTGTAATTGCCACTTGGCGTAACCCTGAAATTGATCATATGAAAGATTGCTATGTTGCATTTTGGGGGCATGAAATACCAAATTTTGAATCTGAAGAAAAACCTGAGCCATATATTTTAAGGTATGCAGCTGTTAGTTTGCAGCCAATATAAATCATGTATTGCTACTTTAATGCCAAAACACACTTAACAAGGTTGTCATGTCCGACCTCCGTTCCGTTGGCGGCATACAAAGGCGTTATGTGTCAGTCTAATAAGTGAGTACAGTGAACGATAAAGTAAATGAAAACCCTGAGTGGGTTACTCGTGGAAAGACAATCAAGCAGCTAATTAAAGAGCTGCAAACATTCGAAAACCAAGATCTCGAAGTTAAAGTGTCTACTGACGGTGGTGAAACATTTAAGTGTATTAGTCTGGTCGGCAAACACAATGATAATGGCACACCAATATGTGGGCTAGAGAACTGTGAGTAAACACATAACAAGCAAAGGCAGCATCGCCCTGCGGGCTGGACGCGCTAACGCGCGCCGCTGCTTTGG
>NZ_JBOTRC010000052.1:0-697 GCF_050936095.1 Rheinheimera sp. WS51 | reverse complement strand
CCTGAGGTATCCCCACAAAATTACTAGCTAAAACAAAAAGATGAACTCAGAAGGAACATTCATGGCGTTCGGTGATCAGATCTATCGCCAAACAAACCTATCAAGGATACGCCATGAATGTTCTGCAAATGCTAACCCGTTTTGTGAAAGCCGTCACGCCCAATATGCACAGTCAGCGCCGTCAGGCGCTTGAAGCCTGTGTGAAAAGTGCAATACATCAGAACAAGCTAACCATTACCCAGCTTGGTCGTGGAATTCGTGGTAAAGCTTTTGAAAAACATAAGATTAAACGTGCTGACAGGCTATGCTCTAACGGACATTTACACCGTGAACTGCCACTGATTTATGGTGCTTTGGTTCGACTTGTCGCCTCGTCGCTGCCACGGCCGGTTATTCTTGTGGATTGGTCTGATTTAGACGCCAGTCGACGTCACTTCTTACTGAGGGCATCATTGGCTTTTGATGGCCGCGCGATAACGCTGTATGAGCAAGTCCATCCGCTATGCCGCAAAGAAAAGCCAGCAGTGCATCTTGCGTTTTTGCAGCATCTTAAAGCCATGCTGCCAGAGCAGTGTAAGCCTATAATCGTCAGTGATGCAGGCTTCCAGGTACCCTGGTTCCGCCAGGTACTAAGCATGGGCTGGGACTATATTGGTCGTATTCGCAACCGAACCTTATATACACTTGATAATGGTGA
>NZ_JBOTRC010000051.1:0-701 GCF_050936095.1 Rheinheimera sp. WS51 | reverse complement strand
TCAGCGGTTTTGCGTCCCAGCGGCCGCAGGCCGCGACTGCTGCGCCTTGTTAGCCTTTTTGCATACTGGCAGTTATTACGCCCGCACTGACAAGCAAACTACCACCAACTTTATTAAAACCATCCTGAATTCTGGGTTTAGTTAAATACCCACGAAGATAGCCTGACAATAACGCATAACAGCTTACGCTGAACAACGACACTGCTAAAAATGAAACTGCCAAAATCAACATTTGAGGAATAATTGGCTCTGAAGTAGTAATAAATAGTGGCAGAAATACCATGAAAAATAAAATACCCTTTGGATTTAGTGCGTTAACAATCAGAACATCCCGAAAAATTGAAAATGAACCGCCCTTTTTAGTTATTTCAGCACTCTGACTATCTGGCATGCTCTTGGTACGAAACGCTTTGATACCCAAGTAAATAAGATAAGCCGCACCAGCAAATTTAATCAGGTTAAACATGGTAGATGAGATTGTGAGCAACAAACCTAACCCCATGAAGCTCAGTGACATTAAGATAATGTCTCCCACCAAGGCCCCCACAGCCAAAGGAACGACGGAACACTTACCATGCGTTAATGCTTGACCTACAACCAGAAAAACTGTCGGGCCAGGCGTTAAACACAAGACCAATGATGCCGTTACAAAGGCCAACCAAATTTCAATACTCAAAATAAACTCCTGTAAGGCTAACGCC
>NZ_JBOTRC010000050.1:0-708 GCF_050936095.1 Rheinheimera sp. WS51 | reverse complement strand
AGCCGCCACGATGGTTTACGTGAATATGCCAATTTATATAACCCATTTTGGCAAACTACCTTAGCACCGTCTAATAAAACGGTACTGCCACTGCTTATTAGCGCTGGCGTGTTGTAATAAATGATCATGTTTGGAGATTTAATGCTTAAAAAAGTATTTTTTATCGCTGTTTGTACACTGTTAATTCCTTATGCTACTGCGCAATCGCGTTCGCTTATGCCCAAAAAAGAGCAACCGAAAGACTTTAGGTATTATCAAATTTTTCATTGGAACAAAAAGATAGAGCGTAAAGTAATGTATGAAGCTATCGCCAATGGTCAGTTTCATATGTATGAAAAGATGAGTGCTTGTAAAACTGAAACCGTTCGTAATGTTGAGGATTGGTTAATAGCATTTAAAACTAACCCTGAAGAGGTTAAATTTACAGAGTCAGATAAGGGTATGAGGGATATGGACGATAACGAAATTCGTGATCCTGATTATGGAAAGTTAGTTGCCAAGTGGCTATTACGTGATTACATAGAAAAACGTCACTCATTTTACACTGGAGAAAACCTGCATCAAATGCAAGACGAATTTTGGATTTACTGTTTAGGAAACTTATCAATAAAGCCTTTTACCAAGGCGGTTAAGGATAAATTTGAAGCTAAAATTCAAGCAGAGATAGCAAGAGAGGCATCATACCCATGAAATTAAAAACGATACTTT